>NZ_JBIWLV010000008.1:0-347842 GCF_044766345.1 Streptomyces sp. NPDC102278
ACCCTGTGGGAGAGTAGGACGCCGCCGAACAATCATTGTGGGAAAGCCCCGCACCCTTCAGGGTGCGGGGCTTTTCTGCGTTCCGGACCAAATCGGTTCCCGAGGACCGCGGTGCCGGCCGCACTCGACACCCGGATGCCCGGCATGGGCTCGGGAGAGAACCATGCCGGCGGCTCGTAGTGTGAAGGTATGGGCTATGACCTCGTGATCTTCGACAACGACGGCGTGCTGGTGGACAGTGAGCCGATCTCCAACCGCGTCCTCGCCGGGTACCTGACGGAACTGGGGCACCCCACCTCCTATGACGAGTCGCTGCGCGACTACATGGGGGCCGCCGTGCACCGGGTGCACGATCTCGTGCAGGAGCGGACCGGGCAGCGGCTGCCCGAGGACTTCGACGAGACGTTGCACGTGCGGACCACCACCGCCTTCGAACGCGAGCTGCGGCCCGTCGAGGGGATCGAGGACGTGCTCGGCGCTTTGACCGCGCACGGAGTCGCGTACTGCCTGGCCTCCTCCGGGAGTCACGAGAAGATCCGGGCCGGCCATCAGGCGGCCGGGATCGACGGATGGTTCGAGGAGGAGTGGCTCTTCAGCTCGCAGGACGTGGGCCGCGGAAAGCCCGCCCCCGATCTCTTCCTGCACGCGGCCGACCAGATGGGTGTCGCCCCCGCGCGGTGCGTGGTCGTCGAGGACAGCCCCCTCGGGGTGCAGGCCGCGGCGGCGGCCGGCATGGACGTGCTCGGATTCACCGGGATGATGCCGGCCGACCGGCTCCCCGGCGCGACCAGCTGCTTCGGCGACATGAAGGAGCTCATCGGGCTGCTCGGCCTGGACGCCCACTGACCGTCCGGGCAGCGCCCGCCCCCGCCGGTTCCTCGTTCGATCACTGTTCCGAATCGGTATGTGATCTCTCTACCCACGGGTAGTCCGCGCCCCTACGCTGTGCCGCCATGACAGAAGACGTGCGGCTGCGCCGTGGGCGCGGGTCCCTGGGGTTCAGCTTCTTCGTGCAGGGCGTGACCTTCGCGCTCCTCGTGACGCGCATCCCCGCGATCCAGGACCAGTACGGGATATCCGACGGGCTGTTGCCCGCCTTCCTCGCCGCCGTGCCGATCCTCGCCGGCGTCGCCAGCGTCGCCACCGAGCACCTGGTGAAGCGGGTCGCGCCGAGCGTGGTGCTGCGGTGGGCCCAACCCCTGGTGCTGTTGGCGCTGCTCGGCGTCGGGGCCGGCGACCAGATGTGGCACGTGGCCCTGGCCCTGGGGGCGTTCGGGTTCTCCGTCGGGGCGCTCGACGCCTCGATGAACATGCTCGGAGTCAGCCTGCAGCGGACGTACGGGCGCAGCATCATGTTGGGCTTCCACGCCTCGTACAGCCTGGGCGGGATCGTCGGCGCCTCGGCCGCCTGGGCGGGGGCGCACTGGCACCTGGGGCTGTTCAGCAGCTATCTGCCGGCGGTGGTGGTGCTGCTGCCGCTCGTGGTGCTCGGGAGCCGGTACTACGTGGACCGGCCGCAGGAGGCCCCGGCCGAGGCGGGGGCCGAGAAGGGGCTGGGGGTCGGCGGGTTCAAGCTGCTGCTGCCGCTCTGCCTGGTGATGGCGTGCGCGTACATCGGGGACTCGACGGTGTCGAACTGGAGCGCCAAGTACCTCCAGGACGTGCTGGGCAGTTCGGAGCAGCTCGCCACCGTCCCCTACAACGTGTACATGGTGACCACCCTGATCGGTCGGTCGGTCGGTGACCTGGGAGTGCGGCGCCTCGGGGCGGTGGCCGTCGTCCGGGGCGGGACGCTGGTGGCGGCGCTCGGGTTCGGGGTGGTGGCCGTCGCGCCGGGGGCGTGGACGGGGATGCTCGGCTTCACGTTGTTGGGGATCGGGCTGTGCGTGATCGTGCCGCAGACCTTCGCGGCGGCGGGCCGGCTGTTCCCCGGGGCCTCGGCCGACACGGCCATCGCGCGGCTGAACATCTTCAACTACGTGGGATTCCTCGTCGGGGCGCCGCTCGTGGGCGGCATCGGGGACGCCTGGAGCTATCGGGGCGCGATGCTGGTGCCGATGGTGTTGGTGTTGGTGACGTTGTTCCATGCCCGCTCGTTCGGCTCGGACGGTGCCCGATACGGTGTCGGGCATGAGCGGCCGCGGGTTGTTGATGTGGGACGAGGCGGTAACGAGGTATGACTTCGGACCGAGCCATCCGATGGATCCGGTGCGTCTGGCGCTGACCATGGGCCTGGTGCGTGCCTTCGGGCTGGACCGGGAGATGGAGGTACGGGCGGCGCGCGCGGCCGGTGATTCGACGTTGCGGCTCGTCCACCGGGAGGACTACGTCGCCGCGGTGCGCGAGGTGTCGGCGGACCCGGGGGTGGCGGACGGTTCGTACGGGCTCGGGACCGTGGACGATCCGGCGTTCCACGGGATGCACGAGGCGTCCGCGTTGATCGCCGGGCAGTCGGTGGCGGCGGCGGAGGCGATCTGGCGCGGTGAGGCCGGGCACGCGGTGAACTTCGCGGGCGGGCTGCATCACGCGATGCCCGGCGGGGCGGCCGGTTTCTGTGTGTACAACGACGCGGCGCTCGCCGTCGCGAGGCTGTTGGAGCTGGGCGCCGAGCGGGTCGCGTACGTGGATGTGGACGTGCATCACGGCGACGGGGTGCAGACGGCGTTCTGGGACGACCCTCGGGTGCTGACGATCTCGCTCCACGAGCATCCCCGGACCCTGTTCCCCCAGACCGGGTGGCCCGAGGAGACGGGTGGGCCGGACGCCGAGGGGTCGGCGGTGAACGTGGCGCTGCCGGCCGGGACCGGGGACGAGGGCTGGTTGCGGGCCTTCCACGCCAGCGTGCCGGAGCTGTTGGCGGACTTCCGGCCACAGGTGCTGGTGAGCCAGCACGGGGCGGACACGCACTTCGAGGACCCGTTGGCGCACCTCGCGGTGTCGCTGGACGCGCAGCGTGCCGTCCAGGAGGCCTGTCACGCGTTGGCGCACGAGCACGCGGACGGCCGGTGGCTGGCGTTGGGCGGTGGCGGGTACGCGGTGGTGGACGTCGTGCCGCGGTCTTGGACGCACCTGGTGGGGATCGCGGCGCACCGGCCCGTGGATCCCGCGGCGGCGGTGCCGGACGCGTGGCGCGACGAGGTGTACGCGCGGACCCGGCAGCCCGCGCCGCGCCGGATGACGGACGGGCGGACGGTCTCCTGGCAGGACTGGGAGGCGGGCTACGATCCGGCCGACCGGATCGATCAGGCCGTGCTGGCCATGCGGAAGGCGGTCTTCCCGCTGCGCGGGATGCTGACGTAGCGGGCGGGCCAAGGGATGCATCGTTACGCCAACTGTGGGGCTGTTCGCCGGAATTGAGGCTCCGCCAGGTTCGGTGCGGCAGCATCGGCGGGGTGTTGAGCACCGGAGCGTTGCGTGCACATCTGCTGGCTTCCCGGTTGGCCGGGCCGGTCGCCACGTCGCGGGAGGAGAGCCTGCGCAGTTACCGGCTGTTCGCGGCGCGGGATCCGCGGCTGCTGCTGGGGCTGGACCCCGAACGGGGTTGGGGCGAGAGTGATCTCCTGGGGCTGATGGCGGACAAGTGCGGGGTCTCGGCGGACCCGGCGCACGTCAGCGGGCCGGACGTGATCGATCCGGAGCGGACGGTGGCCGCGCTGGAGGCCTTCGCGGGGCGGTTGGGCGAGGCGGCCGGTGCGCGGTCGCCCGTGTTGTTCGCGACCGGTCACCCGCACCGTCTCCTGGGGTTCTACGCCAGTTTGGCCGAGGCCCTGTCGGCGGTGGGATGTGTTGTCCTCACTCCGGCGCGGGGGGTGCGCATCGACATGGCGACCCGGTTCGGCGTACGCCCGCACTGCATCGATTACGTACGGGGAGTCGCATTGGTGCGGGAACCCGGCGCGCGGCCGGCGGGGAGTGCGACCGGCGCGCACACCCATTCTCCGCTGCCGGTTCGGGTCGCGCTGGGGGCGCTCGCGGAGGCCGGCGAGCCACTCCCGGAGCTGGTGGTCGGGGACCACGGGTGGGTCTGCGGTGCAGGTCAGCTGGGTGTGGACGCGATCGGGTTGGCCGATACGGACGATCCGGCGCTGTTCGTCGGCGAGGCCGAGGGGCGGGTCTCGGTGGCCGTTCCGCTTGATGACGCGGTGCGCTCGGACTACTACCGACCGCTCACGCGCTACGTGTTGGGTCGGGCGGGGCTGCCTATGCGCCAGGAGTGGCTGTAGCTCCTCTTCCCCACTCGTATCACACGCCCCTACTCTGGTGAGTGAGCGTGCGACGACGGGGCGTAACCGGAGGGGAAGCCGGTGCCCGTCATGCGCGGAAGGTCAAGGTGTGTCATGGCTGCTGGCGAGAGGCCTCTCAGTGAGGTTCAGTTCCTGACCGTGGCGGAGGTCGCCTCGGTGATGCGAGTGTCGAAGATGACCGTGTACCGCCTGGTGCACAACGGTCATCTGCCCGCCATCCGGGTGGGCCGGTCCTTCCGGGTCCCCGAGAACGCGGTTCACGAGTACCTCCGAGAGTCCTATGTGGGGGTGGAGTCGGCCTGAGAATGACCGGCGATCGCCCTCGGATTACAGGCTCAGAGTTTGGGCGGGTAGGCTAGGCCGACGTAGGTCGTGTGGGCCCAGACGCCCCGCACCGTTCTCCGTCAACGCGGGGATGTTCCGAGAAGTGAGCGAGGGTAGTCGTGGGCTCTGTTATCAAGAAGCGGCGCAAGCGGATGGCTAAGAAGAAGCACCGCAAGCTGCTCAAGCGCACCCGCGTCCAGCGCCGTAACAAGAAGTAAACGGCAGCTGTACGTGTTCTCCGCAGCCCCTCCACCATCCTGGTGGAGGGGCTGCGGTGCAGCCGGGGTACTTCTTCGAGGGAGGCGCTGAGCTCGTGGGGAAGGTCGTGCTCGTCACCGGGGCTGCCCGGCAGCTGGGAGGCCGCTTCGTGCGGCGCATCCAGCACGAACCGGACGTCGAGCGGGTGATCGCGGTGGATGCCGTGAGCCCGCCGCACCGGCTCGGTTCGGCCGAGTTCGTGCGGACGGACATCAGACAGTCGGCCATCGTCCGGGTGCTCGCGGAGCACGCCGTCGACACGGTGGTCCACCTGGCCGTCACCGGGGGCGCCGCGGGGTCGGGCGGTGCGCGCAGCGCCGTCAAGGAAACGAACGTCATCGGGACGATGCAGCTCCTCGGGGCCTGCCAGAAGTCGCCGACGGTCCGCCGGCTCGTGGTGAAGTCCAGTACCAGCGTGTACGGGGGCACCTCGCGGGATCCGGCGGTCTTCACCGAGACCACGCAGCCGAAGTCGCTGCCCGCGGTCGGCTTCGCGAAGGACGCCGCCGAGGTCGAGGGGTACGTGCGGGGCTTCGCGCGAAGACGACCGGACGTGGCCGTGTGCGTGCTGCGTTTCGCGAACATCCTGGGTCCGTACGCGGATTCCGCGCTCGCCGAGTACTTCTCGATCCCCGTGATGCCGACCGTGTTGGGTTACGACCCGAGGTTGCAGTTCGTCCACGAGGACGACGTGGTGGACGTGTTGCGGTTGGCCGCGGGCGAGCCCCGGCGCGGGACGCTGAACAGCGGGACGTTCAACATCGCGGGCGACGGGGTGCTGTTGCTGTCGCAGTGCGCGCGCCGGCTGGGGCGGCCGACGGTGCCGCTGCTGCTGCCCGCGGTGACATGGGTGGGTTCGGCGTTGCGGGCGGTCGGGGTGACGGACTTCTCGCCCGAACAGATAAGGCTGTTGACGCACGGGCGGGTCGTGGAGACCACGCAGATGCGGGACACCCTCGGGTTCGCGCCCCTGTACACGACGGCGGAGACCTTCGCGGACTTCGCCCGGAGTCGGGGGAACGGGCTGCTGCCGCCGGAGCGGGTCGGTCGCACCGTGGACCGGGTGGCGGGCATGCTGAACGCTGACCTGTCGAGTGTGGAGCCGGTGGCCGAGGGAGCGAAGAGATAGTGGCGGACGCGAAAGTCATCCCGTTCGACGAGGACCGGCCGCGTCGGC
Organism: Streptomyces sp. NPDC102278; assembly: GCF_044766345.1. Lineage (NCBI taxonomy): Bacteria > Bacillati > Actinomycetota > Actinomycetes > Kitasatosporales > Streptomycetaceae > Streptomyces > Streptomyces sp. NPDC102278. The sequence goes on from NZ_JBIWLV010000008.1 coordinate 6,004, forward strand.
GGCCGCCGCGGCGGGTGCGCGTCGCGCCACCGGTCGAGCCCGAGCCCGTGGTGGAGCCGGCTCCGGCCGAGCCCGCGACGGGCGGGGCGGGGTGGGACCGGCGGATCGCCGGCGGGCTGGCGTTCCTGCGGCGGCGGATCACCGGGGAGTACGAGGTCGACGACTTCGGCTACGACAAGGAACTGACGGACCAGGTCCTGATGTCCTTGATGCGGCCGTTGTTCGACAAGTACTTCCGGGTCGAGGTCAAGGGCGTCGAGAACATCCCGAAGGAGGGTGGCGCGCTGATCGTGGCGAACCACTCCGGGACGCTGCCGCTGGACGGCCTGATGCTCCAGGTCGCGGTGCACGACCACCACCCGGCGCAGCGGCACCTGCGCCTCCTGGCGGCGGATCTGGTGTTCATGCTGCCGGTGGTGAACGAACTCGCCCGCAAGGCCGGTCACACGCTCGCCTGCGCGGAGGACGCGCAACGGCTGCTGGAGGCCGGGGAACTGGTCGGGGTGATGCCGGAGGGCTTCAAGGGGCTGGGCAAGCCCTTCGGGGACCGGTACAAGCTCCAACGCTTCGGTCGGGGCGGGTTCGTGTCGACGGCGCTGCGCGCGGGAACTCCGATCGTGCCCTGTTCGATCGTGGGGGCGGAGGAGATCTACCCGATGGTCGGCAACGCGAAGACGTTGGCGCGGCTGCTGGGGATCCCCTACTTCCCGATCACGCCGACGTTCCCGTTGTTGGGGCCGCTCGGCGCGGTGCCGTTGCCGACGAAGTGGACGATCCAGTTCGGGGAGCCGATTCCCACGGACGGGTACTCGGCGGAGGCCGCCGAGGATCCCATGTTGATGTTCAACCTGACGGACCAGGTGCGGGAGCAGATCCAGCACACGCTGTACCGGCTGCTGGTGCAGCGGAGGTCCGTGTTCTTCTGAGCGGTTCGAGAGAAGGCCGGAGGGGACTGTCGAGCAGTCCCCTCCGGCCTTTCACTCGGTGTCCTCCGCCTGGATGCCCAGCCCCGGCAGCAGGCCGGGGAGGAGCGGCGGGAGGGTGATGTCCGGCTGCGGGAGATCCGGAGTGGTGGACGGGGGCGGGGTGGACTGGCCTTGCGACGGCGGGTGGAGCAGATCGCCCGTACCGCCGAGGAGTCCGCCGGCGGGGGGCGGGGGCTTGCTGGTACCCGGTGCCGGCGTGCTCGGGGGAGACGCCGCCGGGGCACCCGACGGGGGTGCGGACTTCTGTTTGCCCGCGGGCGTGCTCGGCTTGGCCGAGGTGCCCGGGGTGGAGCCGCGGGTCTGTGCCGGTGGCTTCGGCAGCAGGCCCTGGAGCGGCGCCACGTCCTCGTCTATGGCCTGGAAGACCGACTCCACCTCTCCGCCCACGTCGGTGAGCTGCGCCGGGAGCTTCTCCCGGAGCCGGCCCCACGCGTCGCGGTGGGAGCGGGAGAACGACGAGAGCGTCTGGATCGGTCCGAGGGAACCGTCCCGTTCGTACGCCGCCTGGAGGAGCCGGTGGCCCTCCGCCGCATCGTGTTTCATTCCCGCCAGCGCTCGGCGGATCTCGCCCAGGGACTCGTGGTCCAGTACGCCCGTCCGGCCCCGCTCCATCAGCCTGCGGGCCTCCGACAGCCGGTTCGAGGCCTGGTCCAGGTAGAGCTCGCCCCGGTCCGAATCCTCGTCGGCCATCCCCAGCTTCAGATCCTCCATGCCCCGTTTGACCGGGTAGAGGGAGTCACCCGGTAGGGCGTCCGTGCTGGCAGCGGCCACGCCGCTGAAGGCCCCTGCGGCCACACCCACGGTGAGGCCACCTGCTGCGATGCCCTTGGACCAGCGGGAGCGGGGCCGCAATTTCCGGAGCGAGGTCGCCCGGTGGGCGCCGCGGCCGGTCCGCTGTTCGGGCACCAGAGGGTCGGCGGCGGCGCCTCCGGCCCTCTCCTCCATCACCATGGCCTCCATGGCTGCGACGAGCTGGGCTCGTTGCACCACTTTGACCTCGGGGTCCAGCGTTGGGCGCGGCATTTCGCCGAGCACGCTCGCCAGGGCCAACAACCGGTCGTGGTCGGCAGGTTCGGCAGGTGCCTCGGACTGCTCGGCCGCCGGGTCCGGTTCCGAAAGGTCGGATGGGGTCCGATCCTCCAGGGCCTGGGCGAAGGCGTTCGCCCGCCGGTGCGGAGTCACGTTCGCGATCACTGGCGGCACCTCCTCTCGTCATGACGATCGACTCCCCAAGGTGTCCGGAAGGTTGCCTTCCTTGAGCACATCCACACTTTCGAGTGAGCGGCTTCGGGCAGGGCGTGTCCACAGGGAGCCTGCATTCCGCACAACGAGCGGCGCGGCACTTGGGTTACGGACGAAGGATGATCGGACCACAGCGTCATCAGAGTCATCGGCAGGGTTACGGGGTGTGAGTAGGGCCGCGGTCAGCGGGCGTCGTCCGGGAGCAGGCGGGCCAGGGTGCGGACCGCCCGGTACTGGAGCGTCTTGATGGCGCCCTCGTTCTTCCCCATGACCCTGGCCGTCTCGGCGACGGACAGGCCTTGGAGGAAGCGCAGGGTCACGCATTCCTGCTGTTGCGGGTTGAGTTTCCGTACGGCCTCCAGGAGGGCCGCGTTGGAGAGGGACTCGAGGACGGAGTCCTCGGGGCTGCGCTCCACCTCGTTGGCGTCGAGCATCTCGCCGGTGGTGACCTCCAGCCGGAAGCGGCTGGACTTGAAGTGGTCGGCCACCAGGTTGCGCGCGATCGTCACGAGCCAGGCCCCGAAGTCGCGGCCCTGCCAGGTGAAGGTGGAGATGCGGCGCAGCGCGCGCAGGAAGGTCTCACTGGTGAGATCCTCCGCGGTCGCCTTGCCGCCGACGCGGTAGTAGATGTAGCGGTACACCGTGTCGCTGTACTGGTCGTAGAGCCGGCCGAAGGCCTCGGCCTCGCCGGCCTGGGCTCGTTCGACCAGGTCCATCATGCGGGCCTGGTCGCTGTCCGCCGTGGGGCGGCGGGCGGCGGGCGCGCCGGCGGCGGTGCCGCTTGAGCTTCCGCCCGAGCGGCCGCGTCTGCCCACCGTCGCTCCGCCGTCGGTCAGGGCATAGCAGGGACCGGCCGGGCCGAGGCCGGCAGGGATCGCGGCGAAGGCGGGGACGGCGTACGCGGTGGGGACGAAGCCACGCAGGTGGTCGAGGACCGTTGCGCGCAGCGTAGCCAGGCCCGAGGCGTCAACCCCGACAGGTGGGTACACGGGACTCCCAGAGGCAGAGCTTCCATCACGTGCAGTGCGGGACCGTTCACCCGTCGTGGCGACAGATGGGCGGTGGCATGCGTTTGAGGAGAATAACGCTTCGTACAGGCAGCGCTACACCCAGTTGCTCAAATCACCGGTTACGACACTTCTGTTGCGTGTCGAGGGCATATTCGGTCGCAGATGGTGATCGATTCTTGATCGGTTGGATGCGCGGAATGGAAGCTTCCACAGAGGCTCGCGACCGAGTCGGGTGGGCGGGAGTGCCTCGCCGGGCGCGGGGGTAGGGCTGGGGGAATGGCCGTCGGCCGGGCCGCGCCGGGGCGACGAAAAGCCGCCGGGCACGGGCCGGGCGGCTTTTCGCAGGCGGGGTGAGGGGGCCGGGGCGGGGCGGCTACCTGCGGCGGCGGTGCAGGGCGATGGCGGCGGCGGTGCCGCCCGCGATCGCGCCGACGCCGGCGGCCGCCGGGACGCCGACCTTCACGGCCTTGCGGCCGGTCCGATAGTCGCGCAGCCGCCAGTCGTGGGCGCGGGCATGCTTGCGCAGTTTTGTGTCGGGATTGATCGCGTACGGATGTCCGACGAGTGACAGCATCGGGATGTCGTTGTGTGAATCGCTGTACGCGGCGCAGCGGTCGAGGTCCAGGCCCTCGGCGCCGGCCAGGGCGCGCACGGCCTCGGCCTTGGCGGGGCCGTGCAGCGGTTCGCCGACGAGCCGGCCGGTGTAGACGCCGTCCACGGATTCGGCGACGGTGCCCAGGGCCCCGGTCAGGCCGAGGCGGCGGGCGATGATCGTGGCGGTCTCGACGGGGGCGGCGGTCACCAGCCAGACCTTCTGGCCGGCGTCGAGGTGGGCCTGGGCCAGGGCGCGGGTGCCCGGCCAGATCCGCTCGGCCATGTACTCGTCGTAGATCTCCTCGCCGATGGACATGAGCTCGGACACCCGGTGGCCCTTGACGATGGACAGCGCGCTGTCGCGGGCGTCCTGCATGTGCTCGGGGTCCTCGACGCCGGCGAGCCGGAACCAGGCCTGCTGCCAGGCGAAGCGGGCGAGCTCGCGGCGCTGGAAGAACTCGCGCTTGTAGAGGCCGCGTCCGAAGTGGAAGATCGCGGCGCCCTGCATGACGGTGTTGTCGAGGTCGAAGAAGGCGGCGGCGAGATCGTCGCCCGGCACCGGGAACTCGGGCTCGGCGGGAGCCTGCGGCGCTTCGGCGGCTTCCGCCCGCGCGGCTTCCGCTTGCGCGATCGAGCGGGCGGCGTCCGGCCCGTCCGACGTCGGATCCGGAGCCTCTGCGAAAGGTGGCGCCTCGGCCTGAGCGGTCTTGCGCGCTGCCTCGGCAGAGGCCTCGCCTGCCAGCACGCTCCGCGCGGTCGCGGAGCGCCTACGGGGGGTGAGCCATCCCAGAGCGGCCATGACGCGAGCATAGCCATTGTGTTCGGGAGTTCCCGAACCGATGGGAAACGGAGGCGTGAACTCTGTGGGGCGCGCGGTCGGGTCGCGGGGGCGGTGCGCGGCGGGCGTCGTTCCATACCGGCATGCCGGCGGGCGCCGCCGAGGGGTCCCGGCGGGCGAGGGGGCGCGGGACAATGAGGACATGAGTCCTCTGCTGCGTCGTAAGGAAAAGAAGCGTCCCGAGGAGCGGCTGGTCACGCTGGTCGGGAAGCCGGGGTGCCATCTGTGCGACGACGCCCAGTCGGTGATCGAGGCGGTCTGCGCGCAGACCGGGGCGCGGTGGGAGAAGAAGGACATCTCGCAGGACGAGGAGCTCTACCGGCGCCATTGGGAGCAGATTCCAGTGGTGCTGGTGGATGGTGAACAGCACACCTTCTGGAGGGTGAACCCTGAGCGGCTGCGTCGGGCATTGGAGGGCTGACCCTCCGGGCGGTTACCATCATGGGCGATTTATGGGGACTCGGGGGCGTATCGATGAGGAGTGTGTACCGTTTTGCCCCCCTCGGGATTTGAACGGGTTCGGCCTGTTCCGGGTTCCCGCACCACAGGGTCGACCCGCGTGACCCCGGTCACTTTGCTCGGACAAAGCGGACACAATCTTTGTGCACGCGTTCACAAAGACATAGCCTGCATTCGACGGGGCGGTCCTGGGACAAGTGGCCGCCTGCAGCCCCGCTCATCCCGCAGGAGCATCGTGGCAACTGGCCGAACTCACCGACCGGCGACCCGCAGCCGAGGTATTCCCGAGGCCACTGTCGCCCGGCTTCCGCTGTACTTGCGCGCCCTCACCGCGCTCTCCGAGCGATCGGTGCCCACGGTGTCCTCCGAGGAGCTGGCGGCCGCCGCCGGAGTCAACTCCGCGAAGCTGCGCAAGGACTTCTCCTACCTCGGCTCCTACGGCACCCGCGGTGTCGGGTACGACGTCGAGTACCTCGTCTACCAGATCTCCCGCGAGCTCGGCCTGACGCAGGACTGGCCCGTCGTCATCGTCGGCATCGGCAACCTGGGCGCGGCCCTGGCCAACTACGGCGGCTTCGCCTCGCGCGGGTTCCGCGTCGCGGCGCTGATCGACGCCGACCCGGCCATGGCCGGAAAGCCGGTCGCCGGGATGCCCGTGCAGCACACCGACGAGCTGGAGAAGATCATCGAGGACAACGGCGTCTCGATCGGGGTCATCGCGACCCCGGCCGGCGCCGCGCAGCAGGTGAGCGAGCGGCTCATCGCCGCCGGGGTCACCTCCATCCTGAACTTCGCGCCGACCGTGCTGTCGGTGCCCGAGGGCGTGGACGTGCGCAAGGTCGACCTGTCGATCGAGCTGCAGATCCTCGCCTTCCACGAGCAGCGCAAGGCCGGTGAGGGGGCTGCCGCCGCCGCTGCGGCCGGATCCCTGGCGGACGCCGAGGACACCGCAGCGGGCGCCGCTCCCGCAGCCGCCGTGGTCCCGCCCGCGGGACGCGCCGCCGCCGCCTCGCGCAAGGGCAACCCCGAGGGTGACGTGCCGGCGGTGATGCCGGCATGAGTCTGCTCGTCGTAGGGCTGAGCCACCGCAGCGCGCCGGTCAGCGTGCTGGAACGGGCCTCCCTGTCCGCCGATGCCAAGGTGAAGCTGCTGCACGACACGCTCGCCGCCGAACCGGCGACCGAGGCGGCCGTGCTCGCCACCTGCAACCGGATCGAGCTGTACGCGGACGTGGACAAGTTCCACGCCGGTGTCGCCGAGCTGTCGACGCTGCTCGCGCAGCACAGCGGGGTGGCCCTGGAGGAGCTCACGCCCTATCTCTACGTGCACTACGAGGACCGGGCGGTGCACCACCTGTTCTCGGTGGCGTGCGGGCTGGACTCGATGGTCGTCGGCGAGGGGCAGATCCTCGGCCAGATCAAGGACGCGCTGGCGCTGGGGCAGGAGCAGCACACCGCCGGTCGGCTGATCAACGATCTGTTCCAGCAGGCGCTGCGGGTCGGCAAGCGGGCGCACTCGGAGACCGGGATCGACCGGGCCGGGCAGTCGCTGGTGACCTTCGGGCTGGAGCAGCTGGCCGTCCACGAGCCGGTGGACCGCTGGGCCGCGGGCAAGCGGGCGCTGGTGATCGGCGCCGGCTCGATGTCCTCGCTGGCCGCCGCGACGCTGGCGCGGGTCGGGGTCGCCGAGATCATGGTGGCGAACCGGACCGTCGAGCGGGCGGAGCGTTTGGCCGAGATTCTGGTTGCCTCGGGCACCGGGGTGGCGGCTCGCGCGGTGCCGATGACGCGTGTGGCGGACGAGCTGACACGTGTTGACGTGGTCGTGTCCTGTACCGGGGCCACCGGGCTGGTGCTGACCGGCGACGACGTCGCGGACGCGCTGTCCAAGGGCTCCGCCCCGATCCCCGCGCCGCAGGCGCCGGCGGATCAGGGAGGTTCCCCGGCGGGGTCCGGTGGGCGGGGCTCCGCCCCGGCGCCGGTCTCCGCGCCCCGTACGACGACGGGCTCGGGCACCGTCCCGGGTCCCGCGCGGGACGGGCTCCCCGGCGCCGAGGTCCTGGCGCGGCTGGTGGCCGCCGCCGAGGGCGGGCGCCGACTGGCCGATGCCGGGGCCGCGCGGACCCTGACGGCCGTCGCCGAACGCGACGAGTGCCCGTTGGGGCTGGACACGCCGACGTCCGACGGGCGTTCCGCGCTCACGGGGGTCGACGCCAACGCCCTGGAACTGCACGGCACCTGGGCCGATCAGGGGGAGGCGGCCGCCCAGCGGCAGCCCCGCCGGAGCCGGCCGGCCGTCGTGAACGGCGCGACCGTACGGCTCGCGCTCCTCGACCTGGCCATGCCGCGTGACATCGACGCCGCCGTGCACCGCGTCCCCGGGGTGCGCCTCGTGGACATCGAGTCGCTCGCCGAGGCCTCCGCCGACGCGCCGATGGCCGCCGACGTGGACGCCGTGCGCGCGATCGTCGCGGAAGAGGTGGCCGCGTTCGGGGCCGCCCAGCGGGCCGCGCACATCACCCCCACCGTCGTCGCGCTGCGCGCGATGGCCGCCGAGGTGGTGGCGATGGAAGTGGCCCGGCTCGACGGCCGGGTGCCCGACCTCGACGAGCGGCAGCGGGCCGAGGTCACCCAGACCGTGCGCCGCGTCGTCGACAAGCTCCTCCACGCGCCGACCGTGCGCGTCAAGCAGCTCGCCAGTGAGCCCGGCGGCGCCGGGTACGCCGAGGCGCTGCGTGAACTCTTCGACCTCGACCCTCAGACGGTGGCCTCCGTCAGCCGGGCGGACGCGGCCGATCCGAAGAACGACGACCCAGGACGGGCATCATGAACACACGTCCCGACCAGCCCCTCCGGCTTGGCACGCGACGCAGCAAGTTGGCCATGTCCCAGTCCGGGCACGTCGCCGAGGCGGTGCGGGCGGTCACCGGCCGTCCCGTCGAGCTCGTGGAGATCACGACCTACGGTGACGTGTCCCGCGAGCACCTCGCGCAGATCGGCGGCACCGGCGTGTTCGTCACGGCGCTGCGCGACGCCCTCGTGCGGGGCGAGGTCGACTTCGCGGTGCACTCGCTGAAGGACCTGCCGACCGCGCAGCCCGAGGAGCTGGTCATCGCGGCGATGCCGCGGCGGGAGGACGTGCGCGACGCGCTCGTCGCCCGTGACGGCCTGACCTTCGAGCAGCTGCCCGATGGCGCGCGGATCGGTACCGGTTCGCCGCGGCGCACGGCGCTGCTCAACGCGTACGCCCGGAGCCTGGGCAAGGTCGTCGAGGCGGTCCCGATCCGCGGGAACGTCGACACCCGGATCGGCTTCGTGCGCGACGGGGAACTGGACGCCGTGGTCCTCGCCGCCGCCGGGCTGAACCGGATCGGCCGCGGTGACGAGGCGACCGACCTGCTGTCCGTGGACAACGTGCTTCCCGCACCCGGCCAGGGAGCCCTGGCCGTGGAGTGCCTCGCGTCCGCCACGGACCTCATCGCCGCCCTCGGTGAACTCGACGACTCGTACACCCGAGCCGCCGTGACCGCCGAAAGGTCTCTGCTCGCCGCCCTGGAGGCCGGCTGCAGCGCGCCCGTGGGCGCGCTCGCCGACCTGTTGGTTGACGGGCAGATTGTCAATGAAATGCGCCTGCGGGGTGTCGTCGGAACGCTCGACGGCTCGACGCTTGTGCAGCTGTCCACCACCGGTCCCGTGCCCCAGTCTCACGACGAGGCCATGGCGCTCGGACGCGAACTCGCGGACGAGATGCTGGCCAAGGGCGCGGCCGGTCTGATGGGGGAGCGATCCCTTTGAACCCCTCAATCCCCACCTCCGCTCTTCCGGCGGTCGCCGCCCACGGGCGCGTCACCTTCCTCGGTGCCGGCCCCGGCGACCCGGGTCTGCTGACACTGCGCGCCGTCGAGGCGCTCGGCGCCGCGGACGTGCTGATCGCGGAGCCCGAGGTGCTCGAAGTCGTACGCACCCATGCTCGCGCGGGCGTCGACACGCCGCAGCTGACGGTGGCTGACGAAGTGTCAGCAGCCGCCGGTGTCCCGGTGATCCGTGATGCGGCCAATCTTGTCATGGAGGCCGCGCGGTCCGGCAGGCGGGTGGTCCGTGCCGTCACGGGCGACCCCGGGCTCGACGGCAACGCCGCCGAGGAGATGCTGGCCTGCGCGACCGAGGGCATCCCCTTCGAGGTGGTGCCCGGTGTCGCGACCGCCGTCGGCGTGCCCGCGTACGCGGGTGTGCCGCTGAGCGGCGGCCGGGACTCCAAGGGCACGGACGTGCGCTTCGTCGACGCGCGCAACGCCTCGGCGCGCTGCTGGAGCGAGGTCGGCGCGAGCGACGGGATCCTCGTGGTCTCCGCGACCCTGGAGACCGTGTCCGCGGCCGCCGCCGAACTGGTGTCGGCCGGGCGCAAGCCCGACACCCCGCTCACCGTGACGGTGGCGGGCACCACGACGCGCCAGCGGACCTGGAACGCCACCCTGGGGACCATCGCCCAGGTGTTCAAGCAGGGGAAGGTGCTGCCCTCGCCCGAGGGAGCGCGCCCCGTCATAGCCGTGGTCGGTGAGCACGGCGCGGCCGCGCGTCACGAGGACCTGGCCTGGTTCGAGTCGAAGCCGCTGTTCGGCTGGCGGGTGCTCGTGCCGCGCACCAAGGAGCAGGCCGCCTCGCTCTCCGACCAGTTGCGCTCGTACGGCGCGGTGCCGCACGAGGTGCCGACCATCGCCGTGGAGCCGCCGCGCACCCCGCAGCAGATGGAGCGGGCGGTCAAGGGCCTGGTCACGGGCCGCTACGAGTGGATCGCCTTCACCTCGGTGAACGCCGTCAAGGCGGTGCGCGAGAAGTTCGAGGAGTACGGGCTGGACGCGCGGGCCTTCGCGGGCATCAAGGTCGCCGCGGTGGGCGAGCAGACCGCGGCCGCGCTGGTGGAGTTCGGCGTGAAGCCGGACCTGGTGCCGAGCGGTGAGCAGTCGGCCGCCGGGCTGTTGGAGGACTGGCCGCCCTACGACCCGGTCTTCGACCCGATCGACCGTGTCTTCCTGCCGCGGGCCGACATCGCGACGGAGACGCTGGTCGCGGGCCTGATAGAGCTCGGGTGGGAGGTCGACGACGTGACGGCCTACCGGACCGTGCGCGCGTCGCCGCCGCCGGCGGACACGCGTGAGGCGATCAAGGGCGGCGGTTTCGACGCAGTGATGTTCACGTCGTCGAGCACCGTCCGCAACCTGGTCGGGATCGCGGGCAAGCCGCACAACGTGACCGTCATCGCGTGCATCGGGCCGGCGACGGCCAAGACCGCGGAGGAGCACGGGCTGCGCGTGGACGTGCTGTCGCCGGAGCCGTCGGTGTCGAAGCTGGCGGAGGCGCTGGCCGAGTACGGCGCGGCGCGCCGCGACGCGGCCAAGGAGGCCGGCGAGTCGGTGGCGCGGCCGAGCGAGCGGCGGCCGGGGGCGCGGCGTCGGCGTACGACGTGAGTCGGTTAGGTCGGTTGGATGGTCGGGCGGGGCCCGGGTGCGCAGGCACCCGGGCCCCGTTCGTGTGCGGGCGGCCGATCGGGAAGGGCCGGGCCGCGCACCGTCCACAGGGTGTGCGGCCACAGCACTAGGCTTGGGGCGACTGCTGTCGAAGCTCGAAGAGGCGACTGAAGATGAGCGCGTACGGATCCTTCCCCGGTTCGCGGCCCCGCCGGCTGCGTACGACCCCGGCGATGCGGCGGATGGTCGCGGAGACGCGGCTGCACCCCTCGGACCTGATCCTCCCGGCGTTCGTGCGGGAGGGCATCAGCGAGCCGGTCGCGATCGCGGCGATGCCGGGGGTCGTCCAGCACACCCGGGACACGCTGCGGAAGGCGGCCGTCGAGGCGGTTTCGGCGGGGGTCGCGGGGATCATGCTCTTCGGGGTGCCGGCCGACGAGAACAAGGACGCGCGGGGCACGGCGGGCACCGAGCCGGACGGGATCCTCCAGCTCGCGATCCGTGACGTGAGGGCCGAGGTCGGCGACGACCTGGTGATCATGTCGGACCTGTGTCTGGACGAGTACACCGACCACGGACACTGCGGGGTCCTGGACGAGCACGGGCGCGTGGACAACGACGCGACGCTGGAGCGGTACGCGGAGATGGCGCAGGTCCAGGCGGACGCGGGCGTCCACGTGGTGGGGCCGAGCGGGATGATGGACGGCCAGGTCGGCGTGATCCGTGACGCGCTGGACGAGACGGGCCACGAGGACGTCTCGATCCTGGCGTACACGGCGAAGTACTCGTCGGCGTTCTACGGCCCCTTCCGGGAGGCCGTCGGGTCCTCGCTCCAGGGCGACCGCAAGACCTACCAGCAGGATCCGGCGAACGCCCGCGAGTCGCTGCGGGAGCTGGCGCTGGACCTGGACGAGGGCGCCGACATGGTCATGGTCAAGCCGGCGGGCCCCTACCTGGACATCCTGTACCGGGTCGCGCAGGCCGTGGACGTACCGGTCGCGGCGTACCAGATCAGTGGTGAGTACGCGATGATCGAGGCCGCCGCGGAGAAGGGCTGGATCGAGCGCGACCGGGCGATCCTGGAGACGCTGCTCGGCATCAGGCGGGCGGGCGCGGACACGATCCTGACGTACTGGGCCACCGAGGTCGCGGGGTGGCTGCGCGAGGCGCGGTGAGCGGGCGGACGGTTCGGTGAGCCGGCGGGCGGGTGAGGCGGGTCAGCCCTTGCAGGCCCGGTCGAAGCCGGTGGCGGATCCCTGGTTCCAGCCCTTCCAGTAGGAGTCGCCGTGCTGCTGGGACTTGTCGGCCTGCGGGCGGGTGTCGCAGCTCTTGGCGGCGGCCGCCTTGCCGTCGCGGTAGCCGGCCGTGAAGCCCTGCCGGAATTCCTCCTGGCTGTTCTGCGGGACCTTCGGCGTGGACGTGGGCGAGTTCGGGCTCGGCTTCGCGAGGACCTTGCAGTTGACGAAGATGAAGTTCTGGTCCTCGTTGACCGCGAGGACGGTGTAGTTGACGTTCTTCTGGAAGCGGGTCACCCGGAAGTTGCCGCTCGCGTCGACGTTCAGGGGCTGCGTGCTCTCGCCGTCGTTGAGCGAGCGGGGGGCCGTGAAGCCCTCGCCGGCGATGACGACGGAGCCGGTCGGCCCGGGCGTCACGGTGCAGCTCGCGGCGGGGACCGCCGCGCCGGCGGTGGGCGCGAGGAAGGCGGCGCCGCCGAGGGCGAACGAGGACGCGACGAGCGAGGTGACGGCGACGCGTCGGACGCGTCGAGTGGTGCGGAACATGGGCTGCTCCTGTCGAGGAAGTCGAGGAGATCGGGTGGGGTGGGGGAGTGGCGGGCGGCTCTGCCGGTCGCCGGTCCCCGGGTCCCCTCTTCCATCGTGCGTCGCCCGTCGCGAGCCGGCGACCGCGTAGGGCGACGCACGCCGGCCGGGGGTCGCGGCCCGGCGCGCACGGGCGCACCCTGGAAGCAGGGTGATCCTGGAGGTGGTGCAGCATGTCCACGCTCGTCGGATGGCACGTGGAGTTGGAGTTCACCGAAGAGGGGCACCGCACGGGTGCGGCGGCCATGGTGAGGCTCGCGGACGGCTCCGAGATGAGGGCGCACGGCTACGCCATGCGTCACCCGTCGGATCCGGACCAGCTGCGGGTCGGTGAGGAGATCGCCGGGGCCAGGGCGCTGATGGACCTCGCGGGTCAGATGTTGCAGAAGGCGCACGCGGAGATCGACGAGGCCACGGGACGGCACTCGTATCCGCTCAACCGGTGACCGCGCCCAACCCTCGACCGCGACCCCGTCCCGGCACGCGCGCCGGGACGGGGTCGCGGCGCGCGGCGCGCATTCCAGCGGGCCGCGCCGCAGGGCGCTGCCGAGCACCAGTGGAGGGCCGGCGCCGCCAGGCCGGCCCGACGTGGACCGCGAACATGCCGAGGACGGCCGTGCCGCGGGCCGCGTCGAGCCCGGTGAGTTCGACCCGCTCCCACGGGGAGTGGGAGGGCAAAGCGCGGGCCGAGGTTGCGCGGAAGGCCCTACTCCGTGGCGAATTCCTCGACTTCGCCGATCCCGTCGTCCCCGCCGGTTGCCTCGACGCGGGCCGCGAGGCGGGCCATCGCGCGGGCGAGTTCGGAGGCCGCCCCGACGGGGACGATCGCCGCGCGGCCGGGGACCCGTACGCCGCCGGTCAGGGCGACGCGGGTACCACCGCCCGGTTCGGGCGAGGCGGCCATGCCGATGATCAGGAACCGGCTCTGGAGCCAGCACCACCCGGGGCGCAGCACCCCGCGGAAGTGGGCGCGCGGTCCGTACGTGCTGCGGGCCAGCGCCTCGACCCGGTCACCGGTCACCCGCAGCACGCGCAGGCTGCGCATGTCGGGCTGGAAGCGGCCGAACTCGCCCTCCAGGTCGCCCATCACCGCCCACACGGCGGCCGGTTCGGCCGGCAGGACCCGCTCGACGATCCGCGCCCCGGGCACCCCGGCGGCCATGATCCGCAGCCGCCCCACCTCGTCCACCGTCTCGTCCACCGTCATGAGGACCACGCCTTCCGGAAGCTGGTACGGGCCCGGTGCAGCCGGGACTTGGCGGTGCCGGGCGGCACCCCGAGGAGGGCCGCCGCCGATTCCTCGTCCAGGCCCTCCACGTCCCGCAGCACCAGGACGGCCCGGTGGTCCGGGGAGAGCCGGGCCAGGACGTCGTCGATGTCGGCGGCGAGCTGCGGGTCGCCGCGCCCGGGTACGTCGGCCAGTTCGGCGGGGCGCGCACGGGCGGCCCGCCGGGCGATCCGTACGGCCTCGCGCACCGCGATGGCCCGCACCCAGCCGTACAGGGTCTCCGGGTCCCGCAGCGAGCGCAGGGCCTTGAAGACGGCGATCAGCGCCTCCTGGGTGGCGTCGGGGCCGTCGGCGAGGGCGATCGGGACGCAGATCCGGGCGATGTACGGGGTGAGGTGGTCGAGGAGGTCGTGCAGGGCCAGGGTGTTCCCGGCGCGGGCGGCCCGGGCGAGCGCGACCCCCCGATCGCGTTCGGCCGGGGTCACCGGGCGCGCGCCAGGCGGGCGGCGGCCCAGCCGAAGCCGAGGCAGGCGGGGGTGTAAAGGACGAGGTTCAGGGTGCGGAAGGGGCCGTCGGGGCTGTTGAGGAGCCCGGTCGCCCAGCCCAGGCCCGCGAGGCCGCGTACGGCGAGCCCGGCGGCGACGGCGGCGGTGACCAGGCGGGTGGCCGGGCCGCCCCGGCCGCGGGCGTGCGCGAGGACGGCAGCGGCGCCGGTCAGGGTGACGGCGGCCAGCGGCAGCACGACGGGCGGTCCGAAGGACACCTGCGTGCCGAGCACGGCGAGCGAGAGGGCGCGTTCGTCGGCGGCGGGCCAGGTGGCGCCGGTGGCCCAGTACAGGTGTGCCAGGCCGTCGACGGCCAGCAGGGCGGCCAGCGCGGTGCCGGTGCGGTGTCGGGTGGTGACGTTCATGCGTGCTCCCCCGGGGTGGTGAATGCCAACACCCCGAGGAGGAGGCCGAGGAGGGGAACGTTCCTGTGGGCCGCGTCACAGGGTGGCGGCGGCCCGGGGGCGTTCCCGTTCTAGCCGCGGACCCAGTCGGTCAGGCGGGTCCAACTGTGCGGGGCGAGGGACAGGGTGGGTCCGTGCGGCACTTTGGAGTCCCGCACGTGCACCTGGCCGGCGGCGCAGGAGCAGGTGGCCACCTCGACGCAGGCGCCGCCCTCACTGCCGCTGTAGCTGGACTTGCGCCAGGCGACGGCGACTTCGAGGCAGGCGCCGCCCTCGTCGTTGCTGTAGCTGGACTTGAACCACTTCAATGTGGTGCTCATTGCTCTCCTAGCAGCCTGTCCAACAGGCCTCTCGTCTCATCGAAGTTGAGGGCCTGGGATCGCAGCATCGCATACTTCTGGGTGAGGATGCTGACCTCGTTCGGGTCGCGCACGAGGACGCTGCCGCGCTGGGTTTCGGAGTACGCGAGGTGCTGGTGCTCGGGGGTCTCCAGCAGGATGAACGGGCCGTCGAGACCGGCGTGGGCGGTGATGCCCAGGGGCAGGACCTGGAGGGCGATGCCCGGTCGGTCGGCGCAGGCGCGCAGGTGTCGGACCTGCTCGCGGTAGACCCCGTCACCGCCGATCCGGTCGCGCAGGGCCGCCTCCCAGATCACGAAGCTGAGCGTGGGCGGGGCCGGACGGCGCAGTATCGCCTGTCGCTTGATGCGGCGGGCGGTCTGGAGCTCGATCCAGTCCTCGCCGTGGTACGGCACGCGGCAGCCGAGGACGGACCGCGCGTACTCCTCGGTCTGGAGCAGCCCCGGCACGGTCAGCGTGTCGTACCAGGACAGGGCGAGCGCCTCCAGCTCGCGTTCCATGTACTCCTCCGCCCACGGCGGGATGCTGTCGACCTCCGGCATCTTGTTCGCGGCGACCGTCAGTATCCCGGGCAGGCCCAGGATCCGGTCCATGCGCTCCGCGACATCGGGCATCAGGACACGGCGGCCCTGCTCGATGGAGGCCAGCGTCTCGCTGTCCATCGGCACTTCCAGGGCGAGTGCGCGCTGGGTCAGTCCTTTGGCGAGTCGGCCGGCGGCGACCATCTCGCCGACCATCTTCATCGCGGTCGCATTGGGCCGAGGCCTCTTCCTTGGTGGCATGCAACCGAACTCCCCACCTGCGCCCGAGTGATAGCCGTACCAACCCGTACTCATCGAGGAGTACGGGTCGGTCGTCTCCGCCAGGCTAGTCACGCACCGCGACGATCGCCCCGTGAACGTGAATATTCAACCCGCCCTGGTGCGGGAGCGGTTCTATCCGCGTAGTCGTCAAACCGTGCGTTCGGCAAGGGAGTTCCTGGGCGAGACGCTCGACGCGTGGGAGGTGGCGGGCCGCCGGGACGACCTGTTGCTCTGCGTGAGCGAGCTGGCCACCAATGCCCTGCTGCACGGAGTCCCGCCCGGCCGGGGGTACCGCGTGCGGTTGCTGCGCTTCGAGGGCGCGGTCCGGATCGAGGCGCACGACAGCGGTGGCGGACGGCCCCGGATCGAGGACCGGGACGTGCGCGTGGAGCGGGGCCGAGGCCTGCTGTTGGTCGCGGCGATCGCGGACCGGTGGGGGGTGGTGCCGCGCGTGCCCGGGAAGGTGGTGTGGTGCGAGTGTGACGCATGAGGAGCCCCCGCCGCCCGGGCGGGTGGCGGGGGCTCCCCGTACGGCGGGTGCGCGCGGGTCAGGCGGTGGTGCGGCGACGGCGGCCGGTGCCGGCCACGAGGGCCGCGCCCATCGCCAGGGCCACGCCGCCGGCGCCGAGGGCCCAACTGGTGGCGGGGGAGCTGCCGGTGGCGGCGAGTTCGCCGCCGGTGGAGTCGGTGCCGGTGCCGGTGCCGGTGCCGGTGTCGTTGCCGTCGGTGGTCGGGTCGAGCGGCTTGGAGTCGCCGTCGGGGGTGTGCTCGTTCCCGGTCCCGATGCTCGTGCCCGTTCCGGCCTTGTTGATCGTCGTCAGGATGCCGTCGGAGTGGGACTCGGCGAACTCGCCGGTCTCCTCGTCCACCGTGGCCCAGCCGGCGACGCCGAGGGTCAGGTCTCCGGTCGGGGCGTCGGCGGAGAAGCGGACGCGTACCTGTACGTCGAAGCTCTTGCCCGCCTCGACCGCACCGCCGGCGAGTTCGAAGCCGAAGAAGACGCCGTCCTCGTCGTGGAAGTCCGCCTCGTGCCAGCCCTTCTTGCCGTGGGCGTCCTTGCTGTAGACCTCCAGCCGGATCTGGGAGGACTTCATCGAGACCCAGTCGGGGCGCGCCATGATGAGGGCCAGGTCGAACTGTTCGAGGCGCTGCTTGCCGGCGTTGTCGACGTGGATCGAGAGGTTCTGCCAGTCGGCCCCGGCCGTGAAGCCGCCCTTCGGCACGCCGTTCACGGTGAGGGCGGGGCCCTCGGCGGGCATCGGGAACCCCTCGCCGTCCTCGGCGCCGGCGATCTTGGTGGTGTACCAGGAGGCCGGGGAGTGGGCGACGCCGGTGGCGGTCGTGCTGGAGCCGTCCGTGTAGATCTCGAAGGGCAGGACGGCGATGTCCGCGGCGAAGCTGACGCGCACGTCGAGGGAGTACTTCGCGTCGGCGGCGATCGAGGGGGTCCGGCCCAGGTCGTACTGGATGCCGGGGCCCGTCTCCTCGCTCCGGATCGGCGCGGCGGACTGCCAGGTAGCGCCGCTCTGGCCGGCGGCGCGGTACTCGACCTCGACCTGGGAGGCCTTGAAGCGGCCTTCCAGGTCCATGACCGACAGGTGCGGGACGTAGTTCTTGACGGCGATGTGGCCGCTGTTGTCGACCTTGGCGGTCAGCTCGGTCCAGCCGCCCCCGGCCTGGAAGCCGTCCTTCGGGATGCCCTGGACAGTGACCTCGGGGCCCATCAGCATCGAGTCGAGGAGATCGTCCTCCAGCGGGATCCCGGTCTCGCTCGTCCCCTTCTCGGCCTGCGGGGCCTTGGGGGTCTGCGGGGCCTGGGGTGCCTGGGGCGCCTTCGGCGTCCCGGGTGCCTTCGAGGCCGGCTTGGCCTGATTCTGCTGCTGCGCCGCCGGGGCGTCGTCGGCCGCCGGAGCGGCGTCCTCCTTCGGCGCGGTGTCCGGAACGATCACGGCGGGCTGGTCGGCGGCCATGGCCGGCGTGGCCGCGAGAACGGTCGGACCCGCGACGGCGGCAGCCGCCACCAGGGCCATGCGCTTCAGCTTCACTTCGATTCCCCCCATGCCGGTCACGGACGTTCCGGCCCCGACCCCTTGACTGAACGTGCTCAGATTAGGGCGCGGAGGGGTCCCGAGGGTGGCTCCCGGATCACGATTGATCGACATTCAACTTTCTCAATATGGCCGAAAAAAGACCCCGCCCCCGATATCGGACTACCGGGGGCGGGGTCGTGCGCGTACGGCGTGCGTACGGGGGGTGTCAGAGCTTCTCGGGGGTTCGGATCCCGAGGAGGGACATGCCCTTGGAGAGCGTGCGGGCGGTCAGGTCCGACAGGAAGAGACGGTTCTCGCCCACGACGAGTTCCGGCTCCGGCTTCACGACCGGGCACTCGGTGTAGAAGGTCGTGAACAGCGAGGACAGCTGGTAGAGGTACGCGGCCACCTTGTGCGGGGCGTACTCCGCGGCGGCCTCCTCGATCAGCGCGCCGAACTGGTCCAGGTGCAGGCCCAGCGCGCGCTCGGCCGGCGCCAGCGCCAGCTCCGGGTGGGCCGCCGGGGAACGGTCGCCCGCGTTGCGCAGGATGGACTTGATCCGGGCGTACGCGTACTGGAGGTACACGGAGGTGTCACCGGTGAGGGAGACCATCTGGTCGAGGTCGAACTTGTAGTCGCGGGCGGCCGAGGTGGAGAGGTCCGCGTACTTGACCGCGCCGATGCCGACCTGGAGGCCGTTCTCGACGATCTCCTCCTCGGTGAGCAGGCCGCGCTGCTCGTCCTTCTCCCGCACGACGGTCGTCGCCCGCTCGACGGCCTCGTCCAGCAGGTCCACCAGCCGGACCGTCTCGCCCTCCCGGGTCTTGAACGGCTTGCCGTCCTTGCCGAGGACGGTGCCGAAGGCCAGCTGTACGGCCTTGGTGTCCTCGGTCAGCCAGCCGGCGCGGCGGGCCGTCTCGAAGACCATCTTGAAGTGCAGGGACTGCCGCGCGTCCACCACGTAGATCAGGGTGGTCGCGTTCAACTCGCCCACCCGGTCGCGGATCGCGGAGAGGTCGGTGGCGGCGTAGCCGAAGCCGCCGTCCGACTTCTGGACGATCAGCGGGGTGGGGTTGCCGTCCGGGCCCTTGACGTCGTCGAAGAAGACGCAGAGCGCGCCGTTGGAACGGACGGCGACGCCCGACTCCTCCAGCAGCTTGCAGGTCTCCACGAGCATGTCGTTGTAGCCGGACTCGCCGACCACGTCGGGGTCCTGGATGTCCATGTCCAGCTTGTTGAAGACGGAGTAGAAGTAGATCTTCGACTCGTCCACGAACCGCTGCCACAGCGCGAGGGTCTCCGGCTCGCCGGCCTGGAGGTCGACGACCCGGGCGCGGGCGCGCGTCTTGAACTCCTCGTCGGAGTCGAAGAGCGCGCGCGAGGCCTTGTAGAGCCGGTTCAGGTTGGACATGGCCTCCTCGCCGGAGACCTCCTCGTCCGACTTGTGGTCGAGCTCGTGCGGGTGCTCCATCAGGTACTGGATGAGCATGCCGAACTGGGTGCCCCAGTCGCCGATGTGGTGCCGGCGGACGACCTTCTCGCCTGTGAACTCCAGGATCTCGACCATCGCGGCGCCGATCACGGCGGACCGCAGGTGACCGACGTGCATCTCCTTGGCGACGTTCGGCTGGGCGTAGTCGATCACCGTGGTGCCCGGGTGCTCGGCGAGCGGCACGCCGAGGCGGTCGTCGCTCGCCCGCGCCGCGAGGGTCTCGATGATCGCCCGGTCGGTGATCGTGATGTTGAGGAAGCCGGGGCCCGAGACCTCGATCTCCTTGATCAGGTCACCCATGGGGATGCCCTCGACCACGGTCGTCGCCAGCTCGCGCGGGTTGGCCTTGGCCTTCTTCGCGAGCGCCAGGATGCCGTTGGCCTGGAAGTCGGCCCGGTCGCTTCGTCGCAGCATGGGGTCGGCGCCACCGGCCTCCGGCAGGGCCGAGGCGAGGGCGTCCGCGACGCGCTGATTGACGGAAGAAGCGAGGGAAGGGACCGAGGCCATGAGCTGCCGTTCCTGTGAGGTTGTGCCGGTGGGTGCACTTGGTTGTTCCGACAAATGCCGAGTATCCCACGCGCGACCCTTCGCCTTCGCGGGATATCGGGCGTGGGGAGCAACCTCGGAGCGGCCCGTTCCGTCTGGGAGAATGGCGAAGCCAGCATTCGAGTAGAAGGACGTGTCGTGGCTCAGAGCAGCACCGAGACCGACTGGGTCTCCCGTTTCGCGGACGAGGTCATCGCCGAGGCGGAGCGCCGAGCACCCGGCAAACCTGTCGTCGTCGCGTCCGGACTCTCCCCTTCCGGCCCGATCCACCTGGGCAACCTCCGCGAGGTCATGACCCCGCACCTGGTCGCGGACGAGATCCGCCGCCGGGGCATCAAGGTCCGCCACCTGATCTCGTGGGACGACTACGACCGCTACCGGAAGGTGCCGGCCGGCGTCCCAGGCGTCGACGAGACGTGGGCCGCGCACATCGGCAAGCCGCTGACGGCCGTCCCCGCCCCGGCCGGGTCCGCGTACGGCAGCTGGGCCGAGCACTTCAAGGCCGCCATGGTCGAGGCGCTCGCCGAGATGGGCGTCGAGTACGACCCCATCAGCCAGACCGAGCAGTACACCAACGGTGTGTACCGCGAGCAGGTGCTGCACGCGATGAAGCACCGCGGCGACATCGACGCCGTGCTCGACCAGTACCGCACCAAGCAGAAGCCCGGCGGCAAGAAGCCCCAGCAGAAGCAGGTCGACGAGGCCGAGCTGGAGGCCGCCGAGGGCTCCGGCGCGGCCGCCGAGGACGACGGCAGCAGCGCCGAGGGCGGGTACTTCCCGTACAAGCCCTACTGCGCGCAGTGCGGCAAGGACTTCACCAAGGTCACGTCCTACAACGACGAGACCACGGAGCTGACCTACGTCTGCACCGAGGACGAGTTCACCGAGACGGTCAAGCTCAGCGAGTTCAACCGCGGCAAGCTCGTCTGGAAGGTCGACTGGCCGATGCGCTGGGCGTACGAGGGCGTGATCTTCGAGCCCTCGGGCGTCGACCACTCCTCGCCCGGCTCGTCCTTCCAGGTCGGCGGGCAGATCGTGCACATCTTCGGCGGCGAGCAGCCGATCGGCCCGATGTACGCGTTCGTCGGCATCAGCGGCATGGCCAAGATGTCCTCCTCGAAGGGCGGCGTCCCGACCCCGTCCGACGCGCTGAAGATCATGGAACCGCAGCTGCTGCGCTGGCTGTACGCGCGCCGCAAGCCGAACCAGTCCTTCAAGATCGCCTTCGACCAGGAGATCCAGCGGCTCTACGACGAGTGGGACAAGCTGGAGTCCAAGGTCGCCGACGGCTCCGTGCTGCCGGCCGACGCGGCGGCGCACACCCGCGCCGTCCGCACCGCGGAAGGTGAACTGCCGCGCACCCCGCGCCCGATGGCCTACCGGACGCTCGCGTCCGTCGTCGACATCACCGCCGGGCACGACGAGCAGACCCTGCGCATCCTGTCCGACCTGGACCCGACGTCGCCGCTGACCTCCCTCGACGAGGTACGGCCGCGCCTGGACCGGGCCGAGAACTGGATCACCACCCAGGTCCCGGCCGACCAGCGCACGCTGGTCCGCGAGGAGCCCGACGCCGAGCTGCTGTCCTCGCTGGACGAGGAGGGGCGCGAGTCCCTGCGGCTGTTGGTCGACGGGCTCGACGCGCACTGGTCGCTCGACGGGCTCACCACCCTGGTCTACGGCGTGCCCAAGGTCATGGCCGGCCTGGAGCCCGACGCCAAGCCGACGCCGGAGCTCAAGGTCGCGCAGCGCACGTTCTTCGCCCTGCTCTACCGGCTGCTCGTGACCCGGGAGACCGGACCGCGCCTGCCCACGCTGCTGCTGGCGGTCGGGGCGGACCGGGTGCGCAAGCTGCTGGCCGTCTGAGGCGACCGGGCCGGCCGAGGCGCCGCGTACGACGCGCAAGGGCCCGCACCCCGAGGGGTGCGGGCCCTTCCGCGTGCGTGGTGCGGGTGGTGCCGGTGGTTCCGGGCTCCGGGTTACGCGATGTGCTCGTTCTCCAGGTCGCGCTGGTAGCGCTGCTTCAGCTCCGGCATGAGCCGGCGGATCATCGAGGCGCTGCGCGGGTGCACGATGCCGTGCCGGTCCGAGAGGTGTATGTCCACCTGCTCGGGCGTCGGGAACTGGGAGAACTCGTCGAGGTAGGCGCGGAAGACCTCGTACGCCGCCTCCGCGAACTTCGCCTCGTCGACGTGGGCGGCGTCGGCGTCGGCGTCGGTGTCATCGGCGTCGGCGTCGGCGTCGGTGTCATCGGCGTCGGCTCGGGAGGCCGCGGTCTGCCGGGCGCGGGGGCCCGGGATCGGCAGCTCCTGCTGCTCGGGCCGCCGCTGTTCCTCGGGGCCGGCCGGGGGCATCACCGGGATCGGCTCCAGACCCTCCACGTACTGGGGGTTGTAGCCGCCCTCGTACGCGGCCTGCGGGGCCAGCGGCGCGGCGAACCACGCGCTGTTGTGCGCCGCCGGCATGGCCGTCGGCTCCACCGCGAAGGGCGCCGGGCCGTGGAGGACGGCTCCGGCGTCGGCGGGCTCGGGCTGCGCGGGGCCGGGCTGTCCGGACTGCGGCTGTCCGGGCTGCGGCTGTCCGGACTGCGACTGTGCGGACTGCGGCTGCGGCCCCTGTACGGGTGCCGCGGCCTGCCCGGGAGCGGTGGCGGTGGCCTGCTCGGGTGCCGGGGCGGCCACGGGCGTGGCGGGCGGGCCGGTTCGGGCCGTCGAGGCCGTGAGCGCGGGGGTCTCCGTCAGGGCCTGGGCACTGTGGACCCCGGCCTCGGGGAGGGCCGCCGTGCCGGGAGCCGCCGGGGGCAGCAGCACCGGGTCGATGCCCGCCGCCGCCAGCCCCTCCGGGGCGGTCTGCGCCAGCGGCACCCCGATCCGGGCCAGCCTGAGCGGCATCAGCGCCTCGACGGGGGCCTTGCGACGCCAGGCCCGCCCGTACCGGGCCTGGAGCCGCGCCTGGTATATCAACCGGTCCTGCTCCATGGTGACGGCCTGCTCGTAGGAGCGCAGCTCCCACAGCTTCATCCGGCGCCACAGCTTGAAGGTCGGCAGGGGCGACAGCAGCCACCGGGTGATCCGGACGCCCTCCATGTGCCGGTCCGCGGTGATGTCCGCGATCCGGCCCACCGCGTGCCGGGCCGCCTCGACGGTGACCACGAACAGGATCGGGATCACGGCGTGCATGCCCACACCGAGCGGATCCGGCCAGGCCGCCGCGCCGTTGAACGCGATCGTCGCCGCCGTCAGCAGCCACGCGGTCTGACGCAGCAACGGGAACGGGATCCGTATCCACGTCAGCAACAGGTCCAGCGCCAACAGCACGCAGATGCCCATGTCGATGCCGATGGGGAACACGAGCGAGAAGCTGCCGAAGCCCTTCTGCAGCGCCAGTGCGCGCACCGCGGCGTACGAGCCCGCGAAACCGATCCCCGCGATGACCACGGCACCGGCGACCACGACACCGATCAATATCCGGTGCGTGCGAGTCAGCTGCATCGCGGCCACCCGCGATCCCCTCCCCTTGACGAGCTATGGCAGGCACAGAGTACGGGTGGCGCGCGGATGAGCGGCTGTCAGCCCCACGTCCGTCCCCGACCCCGTTCCCACGGTCATCCTCGCGGTCAGCTCTCCTGGGTGGCCTGCGCGGACGGGGACTGCTCGGGCGTCTTGGACGGCTCACCCGACTTCGACGGCTCCGCGGACGGCTTGGCGGGCGCTTCCTTGCCCGCGGCGTCGACCGAGGCCACGATCTCGCGGGCCGCGACGGTCGCGTCCTGGACCAGCTTGGCGCGGTCCGGGGCGGCGGCGCCCTCGTACGCGGCACCGTTGTAGTCGAGGGTGACCACGACGTTCTGGGCGCGGACCAGAATCGTGTTGTTGAGGAACTCGACGTCCTTCTTCAGGTTGTAGGCCACCGAGGTGCCCTCGTCGCCGATCCCGCCGGCGGGCTCCACCTTGACGTCCTGCGCGCCCTCGGCCGCCTTCGCGCCCTCGACCTGCTTCTTGTACTGCTCCTCGGCGCGCTTGTTGCCGCTGCCGAGCGAGGCGTGCGAGTCGTAGCGGACCAGGGAGATCGAGAGCCAGCGGTACTGCGAGCCCTTCAGGCCGTCCTCGTCCAGGCCGTTCCAGGAGCAGCTGGCGCGGGTGGACAGGTCGTTCGACTTGGTCGCCGTGCCGTTCTTGTCCTTCGCCTCCGGGACGAGCGTCTCGATGGTCTTCGCCTGTATCGCCTTGCACGGGTCGGGCAGCGAGAGGTACGCCACCTTCTCCAGGGCGGCCGAGGCCTTCGGGGTCGGCTTCGAGGACGAGGAGGAATCGGACTTCTTCTTGCCGCTGTCCGAGCCCGAGTCCTTGCCCGAATCGGAGGAGCAGCCGGCGACGGTGAGGATCATCGGGACTGCTGCGCAGGCGAGGACTCGGGTGAGGCGCGAGGCTGATCGGTGCATGGTTCCTTCAGTCGTTGAGGCTCTGCTTGGGGGCGCATTGCGGGCGCGGGACCCGAGCAACGGTAGCTCGACCCGGCGCCCGCCTGCTGTGCGCGCCGTCACGCGGGACCCGTACGCGCCCCGCGGCGGGCCGGGTCAGTCGTTGAAACGCTCGACCAGGGCCTGTGCCAACTGGCGCACGCTGTCCTGGGTTTCCACGCTGGGCGGGACGGCGGCGGGGAGGGCGGGCTGCACGCTGTACTCGACGGTCACGATGACGTTCGAGGTACGGAACACGAGGCGTACGGTCCGGGCCCGGGCGGCGGTGGCGTCGGGGGTGCCGAGCTTGTCCTCGACGTACGCCTCGCTGCCGAGGCCCTCCAACACGCGGGAGCCCAGCTCGGGGGGCGCGGTGGGCGACGGGCTGGCGGACGGGCTGGCGGAAGGCGTACCGCCGGGTGTCCCGGAGGGGCTCGTGCCGGGGGTGCTCGGGGTGCTCTGCGGGGCGCTCGGGGCGGTGCTCGGTGCGGCGTTCCCGGTGGCCGGGGGCGCGATGGGGGAATTGGGCGCGGGGGCCGTCGAGGAGCCCGGGGTGGGGCTGCCCGTGGGCCCGGGGAAGGGCAGGTGGGCTTCGGTGAGGCGCCGTACGAACACCTGGCGCGCCTTGTCGTCGTCGCTCGTGGTGGCGCGGTCGTAGGAGACCACGCGCTCGAACCCGACCGACAGCAGCAGCGTTTCCTGCGGCGTCTGGGAGTTCCAACGGCAGCCGACGCGCCGGTCACCGTCGTACGA
Organism: Streptomyces sp. NPDC102278; assembly: GCF_044766345.1. Lineage (NCBI taxonomy): Bacteria > Bacillati > Actinomycetota > Actinomycetes > Kitasatosporales > Streptomycetaceae > Streptomyces > Streptomyces sp. NPDC102278. The sequence goes on from NZ_JBIWLV010000008.1 coordinate 31,036, forward strand.
GGCGTCCGCGACGCCCGCGTACAGCTTCTCGCGCTGCTCGTCGGTGAGGCTGTCGGCGGCGGGCAGCATGGCCTTGAGCCGCTTCCCGTCGATGGCCTTGCAGGGAGCGGGCAGGCTGCGGTACTTCCCCGGTTGGGCGGGCGCCGCGGAGCTGTCGCCGGCCTTGTCGTCGCTGGTGCTCCCGATGCCGTTCCCGTCGGTGCACCCGGCGAGGCCGGTGACGCCGGCCGCGAGTGCGGTGAGCATTGCGATGCCCGACAGGACCGGGCGTCGTACCGCCTTGCGCTGCACGTCCAATGGCTCCCTTCGACCGGCCGGCCGTCCGGCGGTCAGGAAAATGCGTTGCCGCGACTTGGGCGCGGATGGAAACAATGTCTATCGCACACGCTGGTGCCGGCGCCGGTCCCAAGTCTGATTTGGGATGAAGAGCGAGGCTTTTTGCGTATTGATACTTTCCTGTGGTCAACGGGGTTTTGAGGCTGTTATGTCGTATGTAGAGGTGCCCGGGGCGCAGGTCCCGATCCGGATGTGGACGGATCCGGCGTCCGTCGAGGACAGCGCGATGCGTCAACTGCACAACGTCGCCACCCTTCCGTGGATCAAGGGCCTGGCCGTCATGCCCGACGTCCACTACGGCAAGGGCGCCACGGTCGGCTCGGTCATCGCCATGAAGGACGCCGTCTGTCCGGCGGCGGTCGGCGTCGACATCGGCTGCGGCATGTCCGCGGTCAAGACCTCGCTGACGGCGAACGACCTGCCGGGCGACCTGTCGCGGCTGCGGTCGAAGATCGAGCAGGCGATCCCGGTGGGGACGGGCCTGCACCGGGACCCCGTCGACCCGGACCGGCTGTACGGCTTCTCGGTGCCGGGCTACGAAAGCCTCTGGCAGCGCTTCGACCACCTCGCCGACGCCGTCAAGTTCCGTCGGGAACGCGCCGCGAAGCAGATCGGAACACTGGGCGCGGGCAACCACTTCATCGAGTTCTGCCTCGACGAGGAGGGTGCGGTCTGGCTGATGCTGCACTCCGGCTCCCGCAACATCGGCAACGAACTCGCCGCCCACCACATGGGCGTGGCCCGCGACCTCGCGCACAACCAGAACCTGGTCGACCGGGACCTCGCGGTCTTCCTCGCGGCCACCCCGGAGATGGACGCGTACCGCAACGACCTCTTCTGGGCGCAGGAGTACGCGAAGTACAACCGTGCCGCGATGATGAGCCTCTTCAAGGAGGTCGTGCGCAAGGAGTTCCGCAAGGCGAAGGTCTCCTTCGAGCAGGAGATCAGCTGCCACCACAACTACGTGGCGCAGGAGCGGTACGAGGGCATGGACCTGCTGGTCACGCGGAAGGGCGCGATCCGCGCCGGCAGCGGCGACTTCGGGATCATCCCCGGGTCCATGGGAACGGGCTCGTACATCGTGAAGGGACTCGGCAACGAGAAGTCCTTCAACTCCGCCTCGCACGGCGCGGGCCGCAAGATGAGCCGCACCGCGGCGAAGAAGCGGTTCTCGGCGCGTGACCTGGAAGAGCAGACCCGGGGCGTGGAGTGCCGCAAGGACAGCGGGGTCGTGGACGAGATCCCGGGGGCCTACAAGTCGATCGAGCAGGTCATCGACCAGCAGACCGACCTGGTCAAGGTGGTGGCCAAGCTCAAGCAGGTCATCTGCGTGAAGGGCTGAGCACGATGGTCGGGGCCGGTCGTCCGCCGCACGGCGCGAGCGGGGCGGTGGAGATTCGGCGCGCGGGCCCCGGCGACGGGGACGCGCTCGGAGAGATCCACGCGGCCGCCTGGCAGGCGGCCTACGCCCCCTTCTTCGAGCCGGGGTTCGCGGCGCGCGCCGTGGCCGACCGGCGCACGCGGTGGCACCGGCGGGTCGCGGAGGGGGCGGGGCCCGAGGCGCGGGCCGGGGTCGGGGCGGGCGTGGGGTCCGGGGCGGGCGTGGGGTCCGGGGCTGAGGCGGCGACGACGCTGCTCGCCGTGGTCGACGGCCGCCCCCTGGCCCTTTCCGTGACGCTCCCCTCCGCGGACCGGCCCGACTTCGCGGAGATCGTCAGCTTCTACGCCCACCCCGACGGCTGGGGCACCGGAGTGGCCGCCGCGCTGATGGACGAGACGCTGCGCGGCCCGCGCGCGGACGGGTACGCCGGGGCGCACCTGTGGACCCTGCGCGACACCCCGCAATCCCGCCGCTTCTACGTCAAGTGCGGTTTCGCGGAGTGCGGCACCGCGCGCGCCTTCGACTTCGGGGAGGGCAACCTCCTCGACCAGGTGGAGTACGCGCGTCCGTTGGCCGCGGGCTGAGATCGGGGGCCGGGCGGGCGGCTACAGCTCGCGGTGGACCTTCGTGTTCGAGGCCTGGGCGCGGGGGCGGACCACCAGCAGGTCGATGTTGACGTGGCTGGGACGGGTCACCGCCCACGTGATGGTGTCGGCCACGTCATCGGCGGAGAGCGGCTCCGCGACGCCGGCGTAGACCTTCTCCGCCTTGTCGGCGTCGCCGCGGAAACGGGTCTTCGCGAACTCCTCGGTCTTGACCATCCCGGGGGCGACCTCGATGACGCGCACGGGCTGTCCGACGATCTCCAGGCGGAGGGTCTCGGCGAGCACGCGGGCGCCGTTCTTCGCGGCGACGTAGCCCGCGCCACCCTCGTAGGTGGAGTGGCCGGCGGTGGAGGAGAGCACGACGACCGTGCCGTCACCGGAGGCGACGAGGGCGGGGAGCAGCGCCTGGGTGACGTGCAGCGTGCCGATGACGTTGACCTCGTACATCGTGCGCCAGTCGGCGGGGTCGCCGGTGGCGACGGGCTCGGCCCCGAGGGCGCCGCCGGCGTTGTTCACGAGCACGTCGCAGCGCTCCAGCGAGGCGGCGAAGGCGGCGACGGCGGTCCGGTCGGTGACGTCGAGCGCGTACGCGGTGGCCTGGTGGCCCGCTCCGGTCAGCTCGGCGGCGAGGGCCTCGATGCGGTCCTTGCGGCGGGCGGTGAGGACGACGTGGTAGCCGGCTGCGGCGAGCTGCCGGGCGGTGGCCGCACCGATTCCGCTGCTCGCGCCGGTGACTACGGCGGTTCGGGTGGCCGTGCTCATGGGCGGGGCTCCTCGTTCGATCGTGGGTGCTTCGTGCGTGCTTCGCGTTCGTGGGGCGCTTCGTGCGTACGTCGCGTTCGTGGGGCGCTTCGTGCGTTCTTCGTGCGTACGGACGATTCCCCGCCAGCATAGGCGGGCGGCCGGATGCCGCCGGCTGGCCCCGGGAGCGGCGGGGCACGCCCTCTTTCGTGTGATGGTCCGACCGGCCGGGCCGGGGTCCCGCTAGCGTCCGCGCGAGGAGGTGGTGTCGGTGCGCCGTGGTGCCGTACGAAGTGTGGTGATGGCCGGCCTGCTGGTGCTCGCGGGCGTCGGAGGCGCCGGGAGCGCCGGGGCGTCGGCGGGGCCCGAGGCGGATGTCGCGTACCACGGGAGGGTCTCGCTGACCCACTCGCGGCTGCGGGTCTGGCTGGTCCCGGAGAACGAGGGACCGTCGGCGGTGCCCAACGCGACGCTGCGGATTCGGCTCTCGACCGACCTCGCGGACCGGCAGGAACCGGCGGAGGGCTGTGCCCGGGCGGGGCTGCGCGATGTGGTCTGCGAGACGGGCGCGCTGCCGCGGCACGGCCGGGGGCGGCACATCGGGCTGCTGCTGGCGCTGCGCGAGCCGGCGCCGGAAGTGGTGCTGCGGGTCGACACGGTGTGGAACGGCGGCGCGACCGACCGGAACCACATGAACAACGAGCACGTGGTGCTCGCGCTGGACACGGGCGACTCGTACGCCTTCTGACGCCCTGCGAACGGGCTCGGGGGCGGTGTGCGGGGACCCGCCGCCCGGGCCGTGCGCCCGGCGGCGGGTACTCGGGTACGGGCTTCGGGCTACGGCTTCGGCGGTGTGGACCGGGGGAGCAGCCAGCCGGCGGTGGCCGCCGCGATCTCCGGGTCCGAGGCGTGCTCGGCGCTCCAGGCCAGGTAGCCGTCGGGGCGTACGAGGACGCAGGCCGTACGGTCGTCCGCGCGCCAGTGGTGATGGCTCAGGGGGGTGCCGGGCGGCGTGGCCCGGCCCGCCGGCGTGACGAGGACGAAGCCGCCGGCGCGCAGGGCCTCGTACAGCCGCAGGCCCCCGGCGAGCGGCAGGTCCGGAGCGCGCCGACCCGCGAGCGTGGGGCGGCGGGCGCCGGCCGGCGGCGGGTAGGCGATGCCGAGGCCGGAGAGCGTGGCGAGCGCGCGGTCCTGGGCGGGGCCGACCCGGGCGAGGACCCCCGTGGCGAGCCGGCGGGCGGTGCGCAGGACGGGCCCGCCGACCATGACGGTGCGGACGAGGGCGCCGCTGACGCGCAGCACCCGGCGGCCGACGGGGTGGCGCTCGCGGTGGTAGCTGTCGAGGAGGGCCTCGGGGTCGGGGGCCCGCCCCTGGAGGACGGCGGCGAGCTTCCAGGAGAGGTTGGCGGCGTCCTGGAGGCCCGTGTTCATGCCGAGGCCGCCGGCGGGGGAGTGGACGTGGGCGGCGTCGCCGGCGAGGAAGACGCGGCCGACGCGGTACCGGGGGACCTGGCGTTCGTCGCTCTGGAAGCGGGACGTCCAGCGGGCGTCGTGCATGCCGTGGTCGGTGCCGAGGGCGAGGCGGGTGATGGCGCGCACCTCGTCGAGGTCGACGGGGTCGCCGTCCACGACGGGTGCGGCGGGGTCGTCGGGTGCGGTGGGGTCGCTGTTCTCGACGCGTGCGGCGGGGGTGTCGTGCCGCCAGGCGATGGCGCGGTACCAGCCGTCGCCGAAGGGGACGAGGAAGGCGAAGGCGTCGGCGGTGCCGTTGGCGGTGAGGACGTCCTGCGGCGGGTCGGTGAGACGGACGTCGGCCAGCACCATGGAGCGGACGACGGCCGCCCTGCCGGGGAAGGGGAGGCCGAGGGCCGCGCGGACGGTGGAACGGACCCCGTCGGCGCCGATCACGTGGCGGGCGTGGATCACCTGGTCGCCGCCGTTCGGACCGGTGGCGCGGTCCGTCGGGTGGGCGGTCGCGGTGGCGGGCGCGGGAGCGGTCGTGAGGGTGGTCGTGGGGGTGGTCGTGGTGAGGGTGACGGTGTCGCGGTCCTGCCGGACGCCGGTGATCCGACAGTCGTACCGGATGTGCACACCTGTGGACAGAGCGCGACGCTCCAGGAGTTTCTCTGTCTCATATTGGGGGGTGATGAGCACGAAGGGATAGCGGGAGCGCAGGCGTTGGAGGGAGAGGGGCATGCCACCGAAGGGGCGTACGCGGTCGATCCGTCGGCCGGTGGAGACGAGTTGGTCGGCGAGGCCACGCGCGTCGAGGAGTTCGAGGGTGCGCGCGTGGACGGCGAAGGCGCGGGTGAGGTTGGCGGCGGTGCGGGGGCGTTGCTCGACGAGGGTGACGGAGAGTCCGGCGGCGGCGAGGTCGCCGGCGATCAGGAGTCCGGTGGGGCCTGCGCCGACGACGACCACGTCGACGGTGTCCTTGGCGGCAGCGTCAGTCATGCCCCGGCAGTCTGCCGGCCGAGGGCCCCCGCGGAGCCGATCCAGGCCGTCTCGTCCGGATCTTGTCGATGCGCACCGCGATGAGGACCGCAGAGGGCCGGCGCCCTGCCTGGGCGGCGGCGGTGGCGATGGCGGTCCAGGCGGCGCCCTGCCTAGGCGGTGGCGCTGTCGCCGAATTCCGCGACCGCTTCGTCGACGATCCGTTCCAGGCGCGCGTGGTGGGCGCCACGCCAGTAGACGCGCTCGCAGTCGGCGCACTGGGCGAACACGTCGTAGGAACGCTGGGTGCCGTGTTCCAGCCGGTCGCCCACGCTGTCCTTGTCGGCCGCCCGGAGGGGGCCGTTGCAGGCGGTGCAGCGGGTCCAGGGCGTGAGCGTCGGGGCGAAGCGGCCGAGGATGTCGCGGAGTTGCTCGTCGGGGTTGTCGCTGTAGACGTACGCCCCGGCGAAGATCTCGCGGCGGCGGAGCAGGCCGCGGTCGCGGGAGAGCAGCACGCGTCGCTCGGCCGCCGAGCGGGTGGCGAGGGCGGGGTCGCCGATGTCCTCGTTCTCGTAGGCGGTGTCCACGCCGAGGAGGCGCAGCCGGCGGGCGAGGGTGCCGAGGTGCACGTCGAGGAGGAAGCGCAAGGGGGTGTCGGGGTGGCTCTGCGCCACCTGCTGGGGGCGGTCGACGGCGAAGACCTCGACGGACTCGCCTTCCCGGGGCACGTGGGAGACGGGCACTTCTCGCCCGTCGACGAGGATCCGGCCTACCTCGGTGAGCGGGACGCCGGCCGATTCGACGACGTGGCCGAGGCTGGAGGCGCCGTCGGTCGTCGTCGGCACGCGTGCGGCGCGCCGGCTCGGCGAGGCGAAGACGTGCAGTTCAGGGGCGAGGGTGAGCTGAATCCCGGGTCCGTTCACAGGGCCAGCATGCCACCGGCCGGACGGGGTCGCGGCCGAATTACGCGCCGGGCGGGCGACATGGCGGCGCCCTCGCCGAGACCCCGCCCCGGACGGCGACCCGGCCCCGTCAGCCCCGGGCGTATCCGCGCCGCGGACCCGGACCGTCGCGCCGGGCGGCGCTCCGTGACCCTGGCAGGTCACCCCGTCCCGTGCCCCCGTACCCGCGGAGCGGAACCCGCTCCGTGACCTCGGACACAGGCCGGACCGCCGTGGAGCCGCCGTGGGTGGTGTCAGGGCCAGACGAGGCAGTACGGCTGATGGCCGGCTTCGTGGAGGCGGTGGGAGAAGTCCTGCCACTCGTGGAGCAGCTGGTAGACGTTGAACGCGTCGCGCGGGCCGCCCCGGTCCGGGACGGTGGACCAGATGAAGGCGGCGGCGCCGACCGACTCCTCGCCCACCCCGCGCAGCGGGTCGACCACCGTCATGGGGAGCTTGACCACCGCGTAGTCGGGGTGGAGGACGACCAGTTCGAGCGGCGGCACCTTGTGCAGGGGTATGCCCTCGATGCCGGTGAGGACCATCGCCGCGACCGTCTCCGGCTTGATCTTGGTGAACAGCCCGCCCATGCCGAGCTCGTCGCCGCCCAGTTCCTCGGGACGCATGGTCACCGGGACCCGGGCCGCGGTCGCGCCGTCGGGGGCACCGAAGTACTTGTACGTCACGCCCATGCCGCGCCCCCTGGGGAGGCTGTCGGGCGACCGGATGGGGCCCGGTACGGGATCTGCCGCGTCCGCGGCCCGGCGCCGGTGCTTTCCGCGGCGGCGGGCATCACGGGCGCGCTGCGGGTCCAGGCCGTCCGTGCCCTCGCCCGGTCCACCACCGCGTTGCATATCTCCACCCGACTGGTATTGCCTGCCCCGGCCCCGCGGCCCCCGCCACGCAGCCTGATCATCATGGCAGTGACCTCCCCCGGGGCGGCGCGGTGAAACGCCCGTCCGCAAGTCTGTCGCGGCCTCTGAGACCATGGCTGGTGTGAGCTACCCGTATCCGTATGAAGCCCCAGTCTCGCAGAACCTGTTTACGCGCGCGTCCGTTGTGACGCCCGGCGGCGTGAACTCTCCCGTGCGTGCCTTCCGCGCCGTGGGGGGTACGCCCAGGTTCATGGTGTCTGGTACCGGTCCGTATCTGACCGATGCCGACGGCCGCGAGTATGTCGACCTGGTCTGCTCGTGGGGACCGATGATCCTCGGCCATTCCCACCCGGCCGTGATCGAGGCCGTCCAGGCCGCGGTCGCCCGCGGCACGTCCTTCGGTACGCCCGGCGAGGGCGAGGTGGCGCTGGCGGAGGAGATCGTCGCGCGCGTCGAACCCGTCGAGCAGGTCCGTCTGGTCTCCTCGGGCACCGAGGCGACCATGTCGGCGATCCGGCTGGCCCGCGGGTTCACCGGTCGCGCCAAGATCGTGAAGTTCGCCGGTTGCTACCACGGTCACGTCGACGCGCTGCTGGCCGCCGCCGGTTCCGGCCTCGCGACCTTCGCCCTTCCCGACACCCCCGGTGTCACGGGCGCGCAGGCCGGGGACACGATCGTGCTCCCGTACAACGACCTCGACGCGGTGCGGGCGGCCTTCGCCGCGCACCCCGGCGAGATCGCCTGCGTGATCACCGAGGCGGCGCCCGGCAACATGGGCGTGGTGACGCCGGCCGAGGGCTTCAACCAGGGGCTCGCGGACGTGTGCCGGGAGAACGGCGCCCTGTACATCTCCGACGAGGTGATGACCGGATTCCGCACCTCGCGTGCCGGTTGGTACGGCGTGGACGGGGTCAAGCCCGACCTGATGACCTTCGGCAAGGTCATGGGCGGCGGCTTCCCGGCCGCGGCGTTCGGCGGCCGCGCCGACGTCATGGGCCACCTCGCCCCGGCGGGTCCGGTCTACCAGGCGGGGACCCTCTCCGGGAACCCGATCGCGACGGCCGCCGGTCTCGCGCAGCTGCGGCTGTTGGACGAGGCGACCTACGCGAAGGTCGACTCGGTCTCCGCCCAGGTTCAGGCGCTGGTCACCGAGGCCCTGAGCAAGGAGGGTGTGGCGCACCGGTTGCAGACCGCCTCCAACATGTTCTCGGTGTTCTTCACCGAGAACGAGGTGAAGAACTACGACGACGCCAAGAAGCAGGAAGCCTTCCGCTTCAACGGCTTCTTCCACTCGATGCTGGCACAGGGCGTCTACCTGCCGCCGTCGGCCTTCGAGTCCTGGTTCGTGTCCAGCGCCCACGACGAGCGGGCGATCGAGCGGATCGCGGCGGCCCTGCCCGCCGCCGCCCGCGCCGCCGCGGAGGCCACCGCATGAGCGCCGACGAAACCACCGGAGCCGACGGAACCACCGGAGCCGACGGAACCACCGGGACGGCCGGAACCGCCGGCCCCGCCAACCCCGTCGACATCACCGTCGTGCACCTGATGCGCCACGGCGAGGTGCACAACCCGGACGGTGTGCTCTACGGCCGCCGTGACGGCTACCACCTCTCCGAGCTGGGCCGGCAGATGGCCGACCGGGTCGCGGAGCACCTCCAGGGGCGCGACATCACGCACGTCGTGGCGTCCCCGCTGGAGCGTGCGCAGGAGACGGCCGCGCCCGTGGCGAAGGTGCACGGCCTGGACCTGGCGACCGACGGTCGACTGATCGAGGCGGGCAACGTCTTCGAGGGCAAGACCTTCGGCGTGGGGGACGGGGCGCTGCGCAGGCCGGAGAACTGGAAGCACCTGACGAACCCGTTCAAGCCGTCCTGGGGCGAGCCGTACGTGGAGCAGGTGGTGCGGATGATGAGCGCCATCGAGGCCGCGCGCGACGCGGCCCGCGGTCACGAGGCGGTGGCGGTCAGCCATCAGCTGCCGATCTGGATCGTGCGCAGCTTCGCGGAGAAGCGTCGGCTGTGGCACGACCCGAGGCGCCGTCAGTGCACGCTGGCCTCGCTGACCTCGTTCACGTTCCAGGGCGACAAGCTGGTGTCGGTGGGCTACAGCGAGCCGGCCCGGGACCTGGTGCCGCCGCATCTGTTGGCCGGCGCGAAGCCGGTGAAGGGGAAGTCGAAGGCCTTCGGGGCGTAGGCCCGGGCCGGGCGGGTGTGCGGATCGGTCGGCCGGGCTTCGGGCCGGCCGGTCGACCGCCGTACGGGTCGACCGCCGTACGGGTTGCCCCGTTGCCCCGTTGCCCCGTTGCCCCGTCGCCCCGTCGCCCCGTCGCCCCGTCGCCCCGTACAGCGGTCGGCGGGGGCGGCCGGCGGGCCATGACCTGCCCATGGGTTTCTCTAATTTCATACAAGTCGAGCCCGGCGCGCCGTGTTCGGACTTCATTCGCTTCTGATTGTCCGTTTGTATGACATTTCATGAGCGATGTGTGCAGGACACGGGACTTCACCCGACGCGGCGCGCTCGGCCTCGGGCTCGGCGCCGCCGCGCTGGGCGTCGGCGGCTGTGGTGGCGGCTCCGGTTCGAGAGGCTCCGGGGCGCACCCGGATCCGACCGGCTCCGCGAAACCCGGTCCGCCCGCCGCCAGGCCCATCGGGGACGGTTCCACCGCGAACACCGGTCCCCAGCCGCACCAGCCCCCCGCTCCCGTCCCGCTCCAGCCGGGCGAGACGCCGCCCCAGTTCGTCGTCTTCAGTTGGGACGGCGCCGGCGAGGTCGGCAACGGCCTCTTCCCGCGCTTCCTCAAGGTCGCCAGGGACCACGGCGCGGCCATGACCTTCTTCCTCTCCGGCCTCTACCTCCTGCCGGAGTCCAGGAAGGACCTGTACCGACCGCCGAACAACCCCGTCGGAGCCTCCGACATCGGCTACCTCAAGGACGAGAACGTCCGCAACACCCTCACCCACGTCCGGCAGGCGTGGCTCGACGGCCACGAGATCGGGACGCATTTCAACGGGCACTTCTGCGGCGGCTCCGGTTCCGTCGCCAAGTGGTCGCCGCAGGACTGGCACGACGAGATCGACCAGGCCGTGTCGTTCGTCACGAACTGGCGCACCAACACCGGGTTCAAGGACCTCGAACCGCTGCCCTTCGACTACCGCGAGGAACTCGTCGGCGGCCGCACCCCCTGCCTGCTCGGCCAGGACGCCCTGTTGCCCACGGCGCGCGAGCGCGGCTGGCGCTACGACGCCTCCTCGCCCGGCGGCCTCCAGCAGTGGCCGGCGAAGAAGTCGGGCCTGTGGGACCTGCCCCTGCAGTCCCTGCCCTTCCCCGGGCACTCCTTCGAGGTGCTCTCGATGGACTACAACATCCTCGCGAACCAGTCGAAGAACACCACCAGGGGCGTCGCCGCCAACTACCCGGGCTGGCGCACCCAGGCCACCAGCGCCTACCTCGGCGGCTTCCGGCGGGCCTACGAGACCAACCGCGCGCCCCTCTTCATCGGCAACCACTTCGAGGAGTGGAACGGCGGCATCTACATGGACGCCGTCGAGGAGGCCCTGAAGGGCATGGCGGACAAAAAGGACGTACGACTCGTATCCTTCCGGCAGTTCATCGACTGGCTGGACGTCCAGGACCCCAAGGTGCTGGACCGGCTGCGGGGCCTCGGCCCCGGCCGCTCGCCGGCCGGTGGCTGGCGCACGTACCTGACCGGCGCCTGACCGGCTTCCCGGTTCGCCGTCGGGGGGCGTGGAAGATCCGCGAATGGCCCATGCGAAACTTTTCACATGAGCCTTAGCCGCGCCCCCCGTCGCCGCCGCTCGACCAGCGGCCGCGCCCTCCTGCTGACCGCGGTGACCCTCGCGAGCGCCCTCACCCTTTCGGCGTGCGGCGATTCGGGCGGCGGCAGCAAACCCTCCGGTTCCGCCGGCGGCAACTACGTGACGGGCCCCAGCGGCATCTCCACCGTCGCCAAGGGGGACCGCGCCGAGGCCCCCCTGCTGGACGGGCAGACCGTGGACGGCAAGACCCTCGACGTCACCACGCTCAAGGGCAAGGTCGTCGTCCTCAACGTGTGGGGCTCGTGGTGTCCGCCCTGCCGGGCCGAGGCCCCGTACTTCGCGAAGGTGTCCAAGGCCATGTCCGAGAGCGGCAAGGACGTCGCCTTCGTCGGGCTGAACACCCGGGACAACAGCAAGCAGAACGCCGCTTCCTTCGAAGAGACCTACGGGATCACCTACCCGAGCCTCTACGACCCGGACGGCAAGCTGATGCTCCGCTTCCCCAAGGGCACGCTCAACCCGCAGTCGATCCCCTCCACGATCGTCCTCGACAAGGAGGGCAGGATCGCCGCCCGCACCCTGGTCGCGGTCAACGAGGAACAGCTGCGCTCGATGATCGATCCGCTCCTCGCGGAGAAGTGACCTCGTGGTCTCCGAGCTCCCGCACCTCGTCCTCGCCGCCGAGGCGACCGGCGTGAACACCACCGTCCTCAACGGCGCCCTGCTGCTGGCCCTGCCGCTCTCGCTGTTCGCCGGACTGGTCTCGTTCTTCTCGCCGTGCGTGCTGCCGCTGGTCCCGGGCTACCTGTCCTACGTCACCGGCGTGGGCGGGGCCGACCTCGCCGAGGCCCGGCGCGGGCGGATGCTGGCCGGCGCCGGCCTGTTCGTCCTCGGCTTCACGGCCGTCTTCGTCTCGACGGGCGCGCTCTTCGGGTACTTCGGGGCGACCCTCGCGGAGAACAAGGAGGTCATCTCCAGGTGGCTCGGCGCTCTGGTGATACTCCTCGGCTTCTTCTTCATGGGCTGGATCCCCGGCCTGACGATGCGCGAGTTCCGCTTCCACAGGAAGCCGGCCGCCGGCCTGATCGGCGCCCCGCTGCTGGGCGTGCTCTTCGGGGTCGGTTGGACCCCCTGCATGGGCCCCACGCTCGCGGCGGTCAACACGCTCTCCATCGACCAGGCGACCGCGGGCCGCGGCGCGCTGCTGACCGTCGTGTTCTGCCTGGGGCTGGGGCTGCCCTTCATCTTCACCGCGATCGCCTTCCGCAAGGCGCTCGGTGCGTTCGGCTGGGTGAAGAAGCACTATGCATGGGTGATGCGGATCGGCGGCGGCATGCTGATCCTCACCGGCCTGCTGCTCGTCACAGGATGGTGGGGCACGCTCATCACCGACACGCAGGCCTGGACCGACGGCTTCACGGTGGGGATCTGAGGACTACACGGACATGAGTACGACCGACAAGGCGTCCACCGAGACGCCGCACGAGTCCACCGAGCAGGCCGAGGCGAACGCCGACGCCGCCGCGGGCGCCCAATTGTCCACCGCACCCCTGGAGGACAGTCCCACCGCCCCCGTCGGCATCGGCGTGATCGGCTGGGCCCGCTGGTTCTGGCGGCAGCTCACCTCCATGCGGGTGGCGCTGATCCTGCTCTTCCTGCTGTCCCTGGGTTCCATCCCGGGCTCCCTGATCCCGCAGACCCAGGTCGACGCGATGAAGGTCGCGGAGTGGAAGCGGACCCACGACTTCTGGGTGCCCGTCGCCGAGAGGCTCCAGCTGTTCGACGTCTACAGCTCGGTGTGGTTCTCCGCGATCTACATCCTGCTGTTCGTGTCGCTGATCGGCTGCATCATCCCGCGCACCTGGCAGTTCGTCGGCCAGCTCACCGGCCGCCCGCCGGGCGCCCCCAAACGGCTCGACCGGCTTCCCGCGTACGCGACGTGGCGCACGGAGAAGTCCCCGGACGAGGTGCTCTCGTACGCCAAGGACGTGCTCGGCCGGCGCCGCTTCCGCACCGAGGCGGGCGGGAACTCCGTTGCCGCCGAGAAGGGCTACCTGCGCGAGGCCGGCAACCTGGCCTTCCACATCGCCCTGATCTTCATGCTGGTGGCCTTCGCGGTCGGGCAGCTCTACAAGTCCGAGGGCGGCAAGCTCGTCCTGCGCGGCAAGGGCTTCTCGAACACGCTCACCCAGTACGACGACTTCAAGTCCGGCAGCCTCTTCTCCTCGGACAACCTGCCGCCGTTCTCGTTCACCCTGGACAAGTTCGACGCGACGTACGAGAAGACCGGGCCGCAGAAGGGCACCCCGCGCGACTTCAAGGCGTACGTCACCTTCAGCGAGGGGGCGGACGGCAAGCCGGTCAAGTCCGAGATCGAGGTCAACAAGCCGCTGGAGGTCGACGGCTCCAAGATCTTCCTCCTCGGTCACGGCTACGCGCCGGTCATCTCGGTGACCGACCCCACCGGCAAGGTGATCTACAAGGACGCCGTGCCGATGCTGCCCTTCGACGCGAACCTCAGCTCGTCGGGCGCCGTCAAGGTCACCGACGGCTACAAGAACAAGGACGGCAAGGCGGAGCAGCTCGGCTTCAACGCCATGTTCGTGCCCACCTTCGCGGGTGAGGGCAAGGGCACGATGCTCTCGCAGTTCCCCGCCCTGGACTTCCCCGTCCTCGCGCTCAGCGCCTACCACGGCAGCCTCGGCGTGGACTCGGGTCTGCCGCAGAACGTGTACCAGCTGAACACCTCGAAGATGAAGCAGTTCGAGGACGACAAGGGCGAGCTGTTCAAGCAGAAGCTGCTGCCCGGCGAGACGATGACCCTGCCGAACGGTCAGGGCACCGTGAAGTTCGAGGGCGTCGAGCGCTGGGCCACCTTCTCGGTCACCCAGCAGCCGGCCAACGGCCTGGCCCTCGCGGGCGCGGTCGTCGCGATCGGCGGCCTGGCCGCCTCGCTGTTCATCCAGCGCCGCCGGATCTGGGTCCGGGCGGTCACCGGCAAGGACGGCGTCACCGTCGTCGAGATGGCGGGCCTCGGCCGCAGCGAGTCCGCCAAGCTCCCGGAGGAGCTCGCGGTGCTCTCCGCCGCTCTGCACCAGCAGGCGCCCACCGCGCCCGACCAACCTGTCACGGAACCTGTCGAAGGGGAGCGCGGATGATGACGCCGCTCGCAGCCGCAGCCAACGAGAACCTGGCTCAACTCAGCAACTACCTGGTCTATTCGTCGATGGCGGTCTACACGCTCGCCTTCCTCGCGCACATCACCGAGTGGACGTTCGGCAGCCGCAGCAAGGTCGCCCGCACGGCCGCCGCGCTGACCGCCACCAAGCGTGCCGAGGCCCCCGCCGTGCAGGTGCGGTCCCAGGGCGGCACCGCCGTCCTGGACCGGCCGAAGGTCGTCACCCGGTCCGCGTCCGGCGCGCGCGACGTGCCGGACGGTCCGGGCGCGGCCGGCGGCACCGAGCAGGGAGACCTGTACGGGCGGGTCGCGGTCTCGCTGACCGTGCTCGGCTTCCTCATCGAGGCGGCCGGTGTCGTGACCCGCGCCATGTCGGTGCAACGGGCCCCCTGGGGCAACATGTACGAGTTCTCGGTGACCTTCTCCACGGTGGCCGTCGGCGCGTACCTGGTGCTGCTCCTGCTGAAGAAGAACGTGCGCTGGCTCGGTCTGATCCTCGTCACCACCGTGCTGCTGGACCTGGGCATCGCCACCACGTGGCTGTACACCGACAGCGATCAGCTGGTGCCGGCCCTCCACTCGTACTGGCTGTGGATCCACGTCTCGACCGCCATCTTCTGCGGCGCGGTGTTCTACATCGGCGCGGCCGGCGCGGTGTTGTACCTGTTCCGCGACTCCTACGAGGCCCACCTCGAAGCCGGTCGCACGCCGGGCCGCTTCCGCTCCTCGGTGATGGAGCGGCTGCCCTCGGCGGCCTCGCTCGACAAGTTCTCGTACCGGATCAACGCGGCCGTCTTCCCGCTGTGGACCTTCACCATCGTGGCGGGCGCGATCTGGGCCGGCGACGCCTGGGGCCGCTACTGGGGCTGGGACCCCAAGGAGGTCTGGTCCTTCGTGACGTGGGTGGCGTACGCCTGCTACCTGCACGCCCGGGCCACGGCCGGCTGGAAGGGCCGCAAGGCCGCGTACCTCGCGCTCTTCGCCTTCGCCTGCTGGATCTGGAACTACTACGGCGTGAACATCCTGCTCAGCGGAAAGCACTCGTACGCGGGCGTCTGACGCGGACGTTCGACCGTACGGGCAAAGGCCCGTCGGCGTCACGGCTCATCCGAGCCGCGGCCCCGGCGGGCCTTTCGTCTTCGCTGTGCCGCCGCTCGGGGTGCGGCGGGGGGTCAGGGAGCGGCGGGGTTCACCACACCGGTCGCAGGGCCGGGAGCGGGCCGTCCCCGTGCAGGGCGCGGACGACCCGGGTGAGTTCGCGCCGCAGCGCCGGGAGGTCGGCGGCGCCGCCCAGTTCGGCCTCCAGCTCGTGCATGATCGCGCCCGCGACGCGCAGGTGGTCGTAGGCCATGGGGGTCAGGACCACCAGCTTGCGGCGGCCTCCCCCGGGGTGTGGATCGCGCCGCACGTATCCGCGCCGCTCCAGGTCGTCGACCATCTGCCCGGCCGCCTGTTTGGTCACCCCGAGCCGTTCGGCGAGTTCGGTGGCGGTGGCACCGGACCCCTTGAGGACCTGGAAGGCCATGCCGTGCAGAGGGCGCAGGTCGCCTTCGCCGACGGCGGTGAGCCGGCGGGTGAACTCGGCCAGCAGGAGCTGGAACCCCATGCCGACGAGGAGGGTCAGCTCGATGCCGGGATCGTCGGTCCCGTCGCCGCGGTGTCCGGTGTCGCCGTCGCCGGCTTCGGTTCTGGTCACGGAATCCATGGTGACACGGGTGAGTCAACCTGCTTTACTCGGATCAGCGAGTAAAGCAGCTTTACTCATCTTGAGAGGAATCCGCCGTGCGCGTCATCCACCCTTCCCCCGACCACGTCACCGTCACCCCGAACGCCACGATGACCGGCCACGCCGCCCCCAGCCGGGGCAGTGTCGAACTGAGCACCTGGCAGGTCGACATGCCCGCCGGGAGCGCCGGCCCCGAGCACTCCGTCACCCGCGAGCAGGTGTGGACGGTCACCTCGGGCATCCTGGAGGTCACCTCCGAGGGGCGCACGGAGACGGTCGTCGCGGGCCGGACCCTCGTCCTGCCGCCCGACGTGCCCCGTCGCATCAGCGCCCCCGAACGGTTCGAGGCCCACGTCGCCATGCGCGCCGACGGCATCGTGTCCGTCACCGGCGCGGAAGGCACCCGGACCCTGCCCTGGGCCGTGTGACCGGGCGGAGCGCGGCCGGCCGGGCGCCGCGCGGGGCCGACCCCCGCTGGTAAAATGGGGTGATTTCATGCCGGAAGGGGGGCGGCGAACCCAACGGCTGTGGTGATCGCATGAGGACCTCCCGAGCGGCCTGGCTCGCGGCCTGCGTGGCCCTCGTGATCGCGGGAGGCGCCGTTCCCGTCGGCTCGACCGCCCTGGCCGCGACCGGCCCGCCACCCCCGCCCGCGGCGGCGACGAGCACCCCGGCCCCCGCCGCGTCGGCCCTGAAGCCCATCGACCCGGCCGCCTTCCAGACCGCCGTGGACCGCGCGGCGAAGAAGCTCATGGTGCCCGGCGCGGTCGTCCTGTTGCAGACCCCGCAGGGGACCTTCCGGGCGATCGTCGGCACGAGCGAACTCGGGAAGAACACCCCGCCGGACACGCGCGACCACTTCCGCATCGCCTCCAACACCAAGACGATGACGTCCGCACTGATCATGCTCCTGGCCCAGGACGGCGCGCTCCGGCTCACCGACCCGGTCTCCGACCACGTCCCGGGGGTGCCGAACGGCGCGCACATCACCCTCGCCGACCTGCTGAAGATGCGCAGCGGGCTGTACAACTACACCAACGCGCCCGAGCTCGCGGCCACCCTCGACGCCGACCCGGGGAAGGCCTGGACCCCCCGGGAGGTCCTGGACATCGCGTTCAGGCACCCGCCGAACTTCGCGCCCGACGCGTCCTACGAGTACTCCAACACCAACTACGCCCTGCTCGGCCTGGTCGCCGAGCAGGCCGGCGGTCGGCCCCTGGCCGAGCAGTTCCGGAACCGGCTGTTCGCCCCGCTCGCACTGGAGGGCACCGCGCTGCCGGACATCCACGACCGGTCCCTGCCCGACCCCTTCGCGCACGGCTACATGTACGGCGGATCGTCCTACGCACTGGTCGACAAGCCCTACCCCGCCGAGATGCGCGAGGCGGCGACGACGGGCAGACTCCGGCCGAACGACTACACGTTCCAGAACCCGTCCTACGCCACCGCGGCCGGCGGGGTCGTGTCGACGGCGCGGGACCTGGCCACGTGGATCCGGGCACTGGTGTCGGGCAAGGTGCTGAACGCCGCGACCCAGAAGCAGTGGCTGGGCAGCCCGCAGTCCGAGGGCCCGGACGCGCACGGGCAGGAGTACGGCTACGGCATCGCGCACCAGCGGTTCGCCCCGAACGCCGCCATGTACTACCACGGCGGCGAACTCCCGGGGTTCAACTCCTTCATCGGACACGACCCGGACAACGACGTCACGCTCGTGATCTGGACGAACCTGACCGTGGCGCCCGACGGCCGGGCCACGGCCATCGCCCTGCTGCCCACGATCCTCGACCAGGTCTACGCGGGGCTCGACCTGCCGACCGGCTAGCCGCCGTCCGCGGGTGACCCGGGCCCGGGACCTAGTCCTTGTCGCGGTCGCGGTCGCGGTCCCGGTCCCGATCCCGATCCCGGTCCCGGTCCGTGTCCTTCTCGCGGTCCGTGTCCTTGCGCGCGTCCCTCTCCTCGTCCCGCTCCCTGGTGCGGTCCTGCTCCTCGCGCTCCTCGCGCAGCGAGTTCAGGAACTCCGGGTTGTCGTCGGGCGCGACCCACCGCGTGCGGCGGGCCCGACCGGCGGACGCCTGCCGCTTCTTGCCCGAGTACAGCCAGACGATCGCCCCGACGATCGGGAAGACCAGGACGATGAGGACCCAGACCACCTTCTGCAGGTGCTTGACCTCCTCCTCCGGCGTGTTCAGACAGTCGATGAAGGCATAGACGGTCAGCGCGATGAGAAGCAGGAAGGGCAGATAGCGCAGCACGGTGCGGGACCGACTCCCAGGCAGTGGCGGCGAGGCCGCGTCGGGCCCCGGTGACGCTTCCAGGGTAGAGGGTGACGGATACTGGGCCCCATGGCTTACGACGATCTCCGCTCGCTGCTCCGGGCTCTGGAGCGGGAGGGCGACCTCAAGCGCATCAAGGCCGAAGTCGACCCGTATCTGGAGGTCGGGGAGATCGTCGACAGAGTGAACAAGGCGGGCGGGCCCGCGCTGCTCTTCGAGAACGTCAAGGGTTCGGCGATGCCGCTGGCCATGAACGTCTTCGGCACCGACCGCCGGCTCCTGAAGGCCCTCGGTCTGAAGTCCTACGCGGAGATCAGCGAGAAGATCGGCGGTCTCCTCAAGCCCGAGCTGCCGCAGGGCTTCATCGGCGTCCGCGAGGCCTTCGGCAAGCTCGGCTCGATGGTGCACGTACCGCCGAGGAAGGTGAAGGGCGACGCGCCCGTCCAGGAGGTCGTGCTCACCGGCGACGACGTGGACCTGGACCTGCTGCCGGCCCTCTTCACCTGGCCCAAGGACGGCGGGTCCTTCTTCAACCTCGGCCTGACGCACACCAAGCACCCGGAGACGGGCGTGCGCAACCTCGGCCTGTACCGCCTCCAGCGCCACGACAAGCGCACCATCGGCATGCACTGGCAGATCCACAAGGACAGCCGCAACCACTACGCGGTCGCCGCGGCGAAGGGCGAGCGACTGCCCGTCGCCATCGCCTTCGGGTGTCCGCCGGCCGTGACGTACGCGTCCACCGCTCCGCTGCCCGGTGACATCGACGAGTACCTCTTCGCCGGCTTCGTGGCGGGCAAGCGCATCGAGATGGTCGACTGCAAGACGGTCCCGCTCCAGGTGCCGGCCAACGCCGAGGTCGTCATCGAGGGCTGGCTGGAGCCGGGCGAGATGCTGCCCGAGGGCCCCTTCGGCGACCACACCGGCTTCTACACGCCGCAGGAACCGTTCCCGGCGCTCACCATCGACTGCGTGACGATGCGCAAGCGTCCGCTGCTCCAGTCGATCGTCGTCGGTCGCCCGCCCACCGAGGACGGTCCGCTCGGGCGCGCCACCGAACGCTTCTTCCTGCCCCTGCTCAAGATCATCGTGCCGGACATCGTGGACTACCACCTCCCCGAATCGGGTGGCTTCCACAACTGCGCGATCATCTCGATCGACAAGAAGTACCCCAAGCACGCGCAGAAGGTCATGCACGCCGTCTGGGGCGCCCACATGATGTCGCTGACCAAGCTGATCATCGTGGTGGACAAGGACTGCGACGTCCACGACCTGCACGAGGTCTCCTGGCGGGCGCTGGGCAACACCGACTACTCCCGCGACCTGACCGTCGTGGAAGGCCCGGTGGACCACCTCGACCACGCCTCCTACCAGCAGTTCTGGGGCGGCAAGGCGGGGATCGACGCGACGAGGAAGCTGCCCGAGGAGGGCTACACCCGCGACGGCGGCTGGCCCGAGATGGTGGAGTCCGACCCGGTGACGGCGGCCCTGGTGGACCGCCGCTGGAAGGAGTACGGACTGTGAGCCCGATCGCGGTGGGCGGTCCCGAGCTCTTCATCGGCGACGACACCACCTACGTGGCGCTCGTGCGGCCGGAACTCGACGCGGCGGACGAGGGCGTCCGGGCGGCGGCCGAGCAGGCCGGCGTCTCGCCGGAGGAGTTCGCCGGCCCCGGGAACGTCTGGGCGCTGCTCACCGACGTCGAGGACGGCGACGGCGACGGCTTCGAACTGCCGGGCCTGCGCGACATCGAGGCCGAGGACTTCGCCGAGCGACTGCTCGCCGGCCTCGCCGGGGCCGCGCCGTTCACCGTCGAGGCGGGCGACGTGCTGCGCCTGGACGGCCGCCCGGTAGGCGACGACTGGGCCTTCACCGCCCGCGTCACCCCGCCCGAGGGCCACGACGGCCCGGCCCAGACCCTGGAGACCGGGCCGCTGCCCGGCGCGCGGCTGCTGGCCGACATCGAAGCGTTCCGGAGGAGTCTCGTATGACCTCGGCAGCCGAAGGCGTCGTCGGCCCCGGCCCGGCGCCGCAGGCCGGCAACAGGGCGAAGGCCTTCCTGCGGCTCGTGATGATCGAACACTCGGTCTTCGCGCTGCCCTTCGCCTACATCGCTGCCCTGACCGCGATGTTCGAGCTCGACGGGACCGTGCACTGGGGCAAGCTGCTGCTCGTCACCGTCTGCATGGTGGGTCTGCGGACCTTCGCGATGGCCGCCAACCGGATCATCGACCGGGAGATCGACTCCCGGAACCCGCGCACCGCCGGGCGTGAACTCGTCACCGGCGCGGTGTCGGTGCGGACCGCCTGGACGGGCGCCGGGGTCGCGCTGGTCGTGTTCCTCGGGTCGGCGGCGTTGCTGAACCCGCTGTGCCTGATGCTGGCGCCGCTCGCGGTGGTCCCGATGGTGGTCTATCCGTACGGGAAGCGCTTCACGGACTTCCCGCACGCCATCCTGGGCCTGGCCCAGGCGATGGGGCCGATCGGGGCCTGGCTGGCGATCACCGGCGAGTGGTCCTGGGACGCGGTGATCCTGGGCCTCGCGGTCGGCGTGTGGATCGGCGGCTTCGACCTGATCTTCGGCTGCCAGGACGTGGCGGCCGACCGGGCGGAGGGCGTCCGCTCGGTCCCGGCCCGCTTCGGCATCCCGGCGGCCCTGTGGGGCGCGCGCGGGGCGCACGTGGTGACCACCGCCCTGCTGGCCTGGTACGCGGTGGCGACGGACGCGGGCCCGATCTTCTGGTTCGGTCTGCTGATCGTCGTCGCGGCGTTCCTCTACGAGCACACCATCGTGACGCCGCACGACCTGTCCCGCCTGAACCGGGCCTTCTTCACGGTGAACGGCTTCATCGGCATCGCGCTGTTCGTCTGCGCGCTGCTGGACCTCGTGGTGCGGGGCCTGACGCTCTAGGTCCAGGTTTAGGTCCAGGTCCAGGTCTACGTCCTGTCGTCACAGTGGCGGGCGAGCGCCGGCCGGCGGTCGGGGCGGCGGAGGAACAGGGCCGTGACCACCCCCGTCACGAGGCCGCAGAGGTGCCCCTGCCAGCTGACCCCGGGGGTCAGGGGCAGGATGCCGGCGAAGACGGTGGCGCCCCAGTAGAGGCCGATCGCCAGTCCCACCACGATGCCGAGGGCCTTGCGCTCGACGAAGCCGCGGACGACGACGTAGCCGAAGAGCCCGAAGGCCACGCCGGAAGCACCGGCGGTGAGGGTGTTCGGCGGTGAGATCAGCCAGGTGCCCAGGCCGTCGGCCGCGATGATCAGGGCGCAGACGGCCAGGAAGCGCCGGATGCCGCCGAGGGCGGCGACGAAGCCGAAGACCAGCAGCGGGACGCTGTTGGAGGCCACGTGGTCGAAGCCGAAGTGCAGGAACGCCGCCAGGGGGACCCGCGGGAGGCTCCCCGGGTCGCGCGCCTCGATCCCGTACGCGTCGAGCGCGTGGCCGGTGGCGAAGTCAACCGCCTCTATCAGCCACAGCAGGGCCACCCATCCCAGCATCAACTGCGCGGCGGCCTTGGCCCGGTCGGTCCGGGTCCAGGTCTCGTCCACCCTCGTGCTCACCGCTGCCCCCTCGCCCACGCATCCCACCCCCTGGGACGTGCGGACACCTTATCGAGTGCCCGCGTGCCGTGGCCGGATAGTCTCGGAGGTATGACTGAGGGCAAGCGCACCCCGTGGGTGGTCGGGGTTTCCGGTGCGTCCGGGACGCCGTACGCGGCGGCGGTGATCCGGGGACTCCTCGCGGCGGGGGAAAGCGTGGACCTGGTGGTGAGCCGGGCTTCCCGGCTCACCCTGTTGGACGAGACCGGGATCGCCTTCCGCGACGCGCACTGGCGGGCCGACCTGGCCGAGTGGCTGGGGCGCGGGGCGGACGGCAAGCCGGGCGCCTTCACGGGGCTCGACCTGGACGGCGTGCGCCACTGGGCGGCGGGGGACCTGGCGGCCGGGCCGAGTTCGGGTTCGTACCCCGTCAAGGGGATGTTGATCGTGCCGGCGTCGACGGCCTGCGTGGCCGGGGTCGCGCTGGGGCTGTCGAAGGACCTGCTCCAGCGGGTCGCGAGCGTGACGCTCAAGGAGCGGCGCCGGCTGGTGGTCGCGGTACGCGAGACCCCGCTGAGCGGGCAGACGTTGAAGCAGTTGGTGGCGCTGGACGAGGCGGGCGCGATCGTGCTGCCCGCCTCTCCGGCCTTCTACGCGGGTGCGACGCACATCCAGGATCTGGTGGACTTCGTCGCGGGGCGAGTGCTGGACGCGGCAGGGGTGCCGCACCGGCTGTATCGCCGTTGGGAGGGGGAGCTCGGAGGCTCCCGCGCTCCCCAGGGGGCAGGCGGCGGTGACTAGCGCTTCTTGGCGCTGCGCGGCTTGCGGGTCTTGTCCACGCGGTGTGCGGCGGACGGCTGGTCGGTGCGGGATCGGTTGGCCAGCTCCTGGAGCTGTCGCATGTGCGCGTAGGCCATCTCGATCGTGTACACGGTGAAAACCACTCCTGAAGATCGTCATTGATCTGTTGAAAAGATTCACAGGGTGTTGACCCTGTGTGCCTTAGATTCTATACCTAGACTTGCAGGATCGCCGAATAATGGAAGGCTCCATACAAATGGACACGGTGGACAGGCAGCTCATCCAGGCACTCCGGGAAAACGGGCGTGCCTCGTACGCGGAGCTGGGCCGTCTCGTGGGCCTCTCCGGCCCCAGCGTCACCGACCGGATCAACCGCCTTGAGACCGCAGGTGTGATCACGGGCTACCGCGCGACCGTGGACTCGGCCTCGCTCGGTCTCGGCGTCACGGCGCTGATCGGCATCTCCCTCTCCGACGCCGCGGACCACGAGGACGTGGCCCGCCGGCTCAAGGACCTGCCGGAGATCGAGGACTGCTGGTTCATCGCGGGGGACGACTCCTTCATGTTGAAGGCGCGGGCCAGCGACGTGGACGGCCTGGAGAAGATCATCCGGAGGCTGTCCGGCACCAAGGGCGTCTCCCGCACCCGCACCACGATCGTGCTGTCCACGAAGTGGGAGAACCGGGTCGGGGAGCTGCCCGAGGAGGCCTGAGAGTACGGTGGGTCGCGGCGGGTTGCACGCAGTGCGGGGCACCAGTGCAGTGCGGGACACGCAGGGCAGTGCAGGACACGTAGTGCAGGACACGTAGAGGAGACGACCGGGATGGACGCTGGGCTCAAGCGCGAGCTGGAGGAGAAGGTCCGCTCCGGCGAGCGGCTGACGCGTGAGGACGGCGTCGCCCTCTACGAGACGGACGACCTGGCCTGGCTCGGCGGCCTCGCCCACGAGGTGCGCACGCGAAAGAACGGCGACGTCGTCCACTTCAACGTCAACCGTCACCTCAACATGACGAACGTGTGCACCGCCTCCTGCGCCTACTGCTCGTTCCAGCGCAAGCCGGGCGAGAAGGACGCGTACACGATGCGCATCGAGGAAGCCGTCCGCCTGGCCAAGGCCATGGAGAACGACAACCTCACCGAGCTGCACATCGTCAACGGCCTGCACCCGACCCTGCCGTGGCGCTACTACCCGCGCTCGCTCTCCGCGCTCAAGGAGGCGCTGCCGAGCGTCTCGCTGAAGGCGTTCACGGCCACCGAGATCCACCACTTCGAGACGATCTCCGGGATGTCGGCCTCCGACATCCTGGACGAACTGATCGAGGCGGGCCTGGAGTCGCTGACCGGCGGCGGCGCCGAGATCTTCGACTGGGAGGTCCGGCAGCACATCGTCGACCACCGCACCCACTGGGAAGACTGGTCGCGCATCCACCGACTGGCGCACTCCAAGGGGCTGAAGACCCCCGCGACGATGCTCTACGGGCACATCGAGGAGCCGCGCCACCGCGTGGACCACGTGCTGCGGCTGCGCGAGCTCCAGGACGAGACCGGCGGTTTCCAGGTCTTCATCCCGCTGCGCTACCAGCACGACTTCGTGGACATGAAGGACGGCAAGGTCCGCAACAAGCTCCAGGCGCGGACGACGATGGCGACGGGCGCCGAGGCGCTGAAGACCTTCGCCGTCTCCCGGCTGCTCTTCGACAACGTGCCGCACGTCAAGGTGTTCTGGGTGATGCACGGGGTGCAGACCGCCCAGCTCGCGCTCCAGCACGGTGCGGACGACATGGACGGCTCGGTCGTCGAGTACAAGATCACGCACGACGCCGACAACTACGGCACGCCGAACAAGCTGGGCCGCGAGGACCTCCTGGAGCTCATCCGCGAGGCCGGCTTCCGCCCGGTCGAGCGGAACACGCGCTACGAGATCATCCGCGAGTACCCGGGCCCGGAGGCGGACCTGCGCGAGACGCCGCAGGCGATGCGCGTCTGACGCGCCGCACTCCGAGCCGTTCGTCGGCCCCCGTCAGGCCCCGGTCCCGCAAGGGATCGGGGCCTGACGCGTGTGCGGCCGTCAACCCCGTTGCCCGAAACCTAATGTAATGGCTAGGCTCCTCCAATGGCCCTTACCTACACCTTCGATCCCGTGGTGGACGCGGCCCTGCGCGACGGGATCATCGAACTCTGGACCGACGTCACCAACGCCGGCGGCGCGGTGGGGTTCGTGCCGCCCGTGACCGCCGACGTCGTACGGCCCGAACTGGTCAAGCACCTCGGGGCCATCGCCGAAGGCCGCATGCGACTCCTGGTCGGACGCGACGACGACGGCCGGGTCGCCGCCACCGCCTTCCTCGCCTTCAACGCCCACCGGCTCCAGCGGCACTGGGTCTGGGCGTACACCGTGATGGTCGCCCCCGCGCTCCAGGGCCGGGGCGCGGGCCGGGAGCTGATGGGGGCCCTCGCCGACTCCGCGCGCACCCTCGACGGCATCGAGGCCATCCGCCTCGGCGCCCGCGGCGGCCTCGGCCTGGAGCGCTTCTACGCGGCCTGCGGCTACAAGGAGGTCGGACGCGTCCCCGACGCCATCCGTGTCGCACCCGGCGACGACCGCGACGACATCACCTTCCTGCTGCCGCTGCACTGATTCCCGCTGTCGCCGCACTGACCCCGGCGGGCCGGGGCGGGGGCCGGGCGTGCTTCACTGGACGGGCACGTGCCGACGTACGAAGACGAGAGAGAAGGGGTCACCGTGTCCCTCAAGCCGAGCGCGACGATCCGCTACACCGCGATGCGCCTGGGCATCTTCGTCGGATGCCTCGTCCTCGTCGCCGCACTGGTGCGCCTGGGCTGGGTGCCCTCCGGGCTGGGCGACGCCAACGTCGCGTGGCTCGTGCTGCTCGCCCTCGTACTGTCCGCTCCGCTCTCCTTCGTGCTGCTGCGCAAGCAGCGCGACGAGATGTCCGTGCAGATCTCCGGACGCGTCGCGGGTGCGAAGGACAAGCTGGCCGCGAACCGCAGCCAGGAGGACTCGGCCGACGACGCGGCCCGCGTGAGCTAGTCCTCGGGGCCTCGGGCCCCTGTTGGTTTCATCACACACCGAACCGCCCCAGCAACGGGAATACCGCCCGTAACGCTGGGGCGTTGGTGTTTTCCGCAACGGTCGGCGCGAGCCCAGCGCCGGCTTGGCTCAAAGGGCGCCTTTGAGATTCTCAAAGGAGAAGTGTTAGCGTGTTCAACATGTTGACCACAGCTGCGCACCAGATGACCGCGAGCGTCCCGCTCGTGGCGCGCCTGCACGTCGACCTCTGCCGCCGCGTGTCCGCGGCCTGTTGCTGTCGCTGAACCGTTCACACCGAGTTGAGCTGAATCGATACAGCAGCGGTCCCGGCCGGCCCCCTTCTGGCTGCCGCACCGCATCACCGCAGAACCGCCACCCCGTTTCCCCGTGCGTCCCCCGGAGAGTGTCCGTGTCCGAGACCCCCCAGGCCCAGGCTCCTGCCAAGGCCAGGTTCAAGTTCCCCTTCTGGGCACAGATCGTCACCGGTCTCGTGCTCGGTGTCCTGCTGGGTTGGCTCGCCAAGAGCCAGGACGTCAGCTGGCTCAAGACGACCCTGGAGCAGGTCGGCGACATCTTCGTCCAGCTGCTGAAGCTGGCCGTCGCCCCGCTCGTCTTCTTCGCGATCCTGGTGTCCATCACCAACCTGCGGAAGGTGAACAACGCCGCCCGGCTCGCGTCCCGCACGCTGCTCTGGTTCATGATCACGTCGCTGATCGCGGTCGGCATCGGCCTCGCGATCGGCCTGCTGACCAACCCGGGCGCCGGCACCGGCCTCACCCCGCAGGACGGCAAGCTGCCCAAGCACCAGGGCTCCTGGATCGACTTCCTGACCGGCATCGTCCCCACCGACATCATCACGCCGTTCACCGAGCTGAACGTGCTCCAGATCGTCTTCATGGCCGCCGTCGCCGGCATCGCCGCCCTCCAGCTCGGCAGCAAGGCGCAGCCCGTCCTGAGCCTCGCCGAGTCCGTCCTGGAGCTCCTGCAGAAGGCCCTGTGGTGGGTCATCCGCCTCGCGCCCATCGGCACCGTCGGCCTCATCGGCACCGCCATCGCCACCTACGGCTGGGACCTGATCGGCAAGTACGCCACCTTCACCGCCGACGTCTACATCGGCTCGGCGCTCGTGATGTTCGGCGTCTACCCGCTGCTCCTCGCCACGGTCGCCAAGGTCAACCCGATCCAGTTCTTCAAGGGCGCCTGGCCGGCCATCCAGCTGGCCTTCGTCTCCCGCTCCTCGGTCGGCACCATGCCGGTCACCCAGAAGGTCACCGAGCGCCTCGGCGTCCCGAAGGAGTACGCGAGCTTCGCGGTCCCCTTCGGCGCCACCACCAAGATGGACGGCTGCGCCGCGATCTACCCGGCGCTCGCCGCGATCTTCATCGCGCAGATCTTCGACGTGCAGCTGGGCATCAAGGAGTACGTGCTCATCGCCTTCGTGTCGGTGGTCGGCTCCGCCGCCACGGCCGGTCTGACCGGCGCCACGGTCATGCTGACCCTGACCCTCTCCACCCTGGGCCTGCCCCTGGAGGGCGTGGGCCTGCTGATGGCGATCGACCCGATCCTCGACATGATGCGCACCGCCACCAACGTGGCCGGCCAGGCCGTCGTCCCGGTCATCGTCTCGGCCCGCGAGGGGATCCTGGACAAGGAGGCGTACGCCACCGCCTCGTCCTCCCCGCTCGACGAGTCGTCCGAGGAGCGTGCCGACGAGCGCGCCGAGGCGCCGGTTCCGGTCGCCGCCTGATCGTTCGCCGCTCGCAGGACGCGTACTCATCGCGGCCCCCGCCCCCGTCCGGGCGGGGGCCGCGGTGTTTTCCCGTACCCGGGGCCTGTCCGGTGCCGGTGCCGGTGCCGGTGTCGGTGCCGGTGTCGGGGCCGGGTGCGACGGAGCGGGGCCGGGTGCGACGGGGCGGGGCTGTTCGGGCGAGGTTTTGGGTGGGATTGTTCCCCCGAAAGACCAGGTCGGGGCCGGATCCCGGTCGACCGGGATCCGGTGCGTCCAGATCCTGGTATTTCCAGTACGGAGAGAAATGACCCCTGCCAACCCTCCCTGCCCCCCGTCGCTCGGACGGGTGAACCGTGCCAACTGGGCTGGATATCGGTGGGGTTGCCTGGCATATGCTCGCCGCGACAACTCCAGAACACGAGACGGCCCCCGCCGGGACTGGCATCCCGGACGAGGGCCTGACCATCAAGGAAGCAAACCCTTCCCCATGGATACGCGGCAGCTTAACGCGCCCCCGCGCGCGTCGTCCCGGGTTCGCCCGGTGACTCACCGATCCGGCGTCCAACACGTCACCACCCGACACACCTCGCGCTTCACGGTGGTCGGCAACCACCTCGCCCAGCAACGCGGGCTCTCCGGGCTGGCGCGCGGGGTCGGGGTCTACATCCAGTCGGTGCGCTCCGGTTCGCCGGTCGGCATCGACGACCTGTGCGAGGAGTTCCCGGAAGGTGCGACCCGACTCGCCTCCGCCCTGCGGGAGTTGGAGGCGTACGGGTACCTGGAGCGGCGAGTCGTCCGGCTGCCGAACGGGCGGATGGTGACCCTCACGTACTGGTACAACCAGCCGGGCGCGGTAGCCGAGTCCACCGCCCGAGCCGCGCGGCCGGCGCGATCCCCTCGTGCGTCCGGGGTCTCACGGGCGCCTGGGGCGTCCCGTCCGCCTCGGGTGGGGCAGGTACCGGAGCCGGTGGTGTGCGAGCCGGAGCCGGAGTCGGAGTCGGGATCGGGATCGGGTTTCGAGGAGTCGAGCGCGGATTCCGTCGAGCGGGGGCCGGAGACGGAGCCCGAGCCCGAGCCGGAGCCCGAGCCGGAGCCCGAGACGGAGCCCGAGCCGGAGCCCGAGCCGGAGACGGAGCCCGAGCCGGACGTGGTCCTCGACCCGGTCGCCGTCGACCTGTTGGCGGGGCTGCGGCGCGTCGATCCCCGGCTGCTGCTGTCCGAAGAGGACGTACACCGTCTCGCGCCCCGGGTCGCGACCTGGTTCGCGCGCGGGGTCCAACCGGAGGCGGTCGAGCGGGCGTTGACCTCGGACCTCCCGCACCCGCTGCGGCATGCGGCGTCCCTGCTCGCCTTCCGACTGGAGAAGTCCCTGCCGCCCGCGCTCCCACCGGCCCCGCTCCGACCGCGCCACGTCCCGCCGGACCCGTTGATCACCTGTGACGGCTGTGAACGCTGCTTCCGGTCGGCCGACCCCAAGGCGCTCTGCGGCGACTGCAAGCCCGCCCCGGGCGGGGCCGTGCACGACGACGGTGGCGGCTGCGGCGGGGACGGCTGAGGCGCGCAGGGCTGCGGCGGGGGCGGCCGAGGGTGCCCGGCGCGTAATCGAGGCGCGGTGCGGCGGAGGCTGTGGCAGCCTGGCGGGTCATTCGATCGCCCCGGCGCGGGGCGAGCCGTTCACCCACAGGAGCGACCCCGTGAGTCCGTCCCCCGTACCCCCCTCCCGTGTGACGCCCCTGCTGGAGCAGTTCGACTTCGCCCGCGAACGCCTGCTGGGCCGGATGGCCGGGCCCGTCATGGACAGCGGCGACGGGTCGGACACCGAGGTCGGCCCGATGGGCGACGAGGAGTACTTCTGGGAGCCCGTGGCGGACTGCTGGTCGGTGCGCCGGCGCGCGGACGGTCCGGGGTCGCGGGCCACCCACCTCGCCGGCGCCGGCGAGTGGGGCCGGGACGCCGCGCCCTACCCGCACCCCGCGCCGCCGCCGTTCACCACGATCGCCTGGCGCCTGAGCCACCTCACCGAGATGCTGACGCTGCGGGCCGACCACGTGGCCGGCAGCAGGGCGCTGACCCGGGACGACCACCGGGTCAAGGGTGACGTCGCGGCGGCGGTCGCGGACTTCGAGGCGGCGGCCGCGGCCTGGCAGAAGGCGCTGGCGGGCGTGGACGACGCAGCGCTGGACACCGTGGGGTACTGCACCTACCCGCACGGCAGTGACGCGCAGGAGCCGTTCGTCGACATCGTCTGGTGGGTCAACCAGGAACTCCTGCACCACGGGGCGGAGATCGCCCTGCTGCGCGACCTGTACCGCGCCCGGCGGGGTTGAGGGCGCCCCGGACGCGTGGCGGGGCGGCCGGCGCGGGACCGCGGGGGACGGCGCGGCCGCGGTGTGTGCGTGCTGTGTGCGAGGTGGGTCGGTGCCGGTCAGAGCCTGTGCGGGGGGTGGCCGGCAGGGGTTACCCCTGCGTAAATTACCGGCGGTAACTCCTGCCGAACCTAAGGAGCGCGCGCCGTGGGCACTGTCGTGCAGCAGGCCGGGCCGAAACTGGTCGAACCCGTCAAGACCGTGATCGACGGTGTGGTGCGCGAGGTGGTCGTACCCGCGTTGGTGGGGCCGCCCCCGCACGGGTCGCTCGGGGACATCCCCTTCGACAACGCCGCCCAGGCACCCGGCGAGGCCGTGCTCGCCCGCAAGGGGCCGGACGGCGGCTGGCGCGACGTCAGTGCCGCCGAGTTCGCCGCCGAGGTCCTCGCGGTGGCCAAGGGCCTGATCGCGGAGGGGCTGCGGCCCGGGGACCGGCTCGCCATCATGGCGCGGACCACCTACGAGTGGACGCTGCTGGACTTCGCCGGCTGGGCCGCCGGGCTGGTCACCGTGCCGATCTACCCCACCTCCTCCGCCCTCCAGGCGCGCTGGATCATCCACGACTCCGGGGCCGTGGCCTGCGCCGTCGAGGACACCGTGCAGGCGCGGATCATCAGCGGCGAGCGGGGGAACCTGCCCTGGCTGGCGCACCTGTGGGAGTTCGACACCGGGGCCGTCGCCCGGCTCGTCAAAGCGGGGGAACACATCCCCGACGCGCTGGTGCACGAACGCCGAAGAGGCCGCACGCCCCACGACGTGGCCACGCTGGTGTACACGTCCGGGACCACCGGGCAGCCCAAGGGCTGCGTACTGACGCACGGCAACTTCTTCGCCGAGGTCGACAACGCGGTCGAACTCCTCCACCCCGTCTTCCGGGCCGAGACCGAGGAACCCGCGTCCACCCTCCTCTTCCTGCCGCTGTCCCACGTGTTCGGGCGGATGGTGGCCGTCGGATGCCTGCGGGCGCGGGTGAAACTGGGCCACGCGCCGAGCATCGCCACGGAGGACCTGTTGGCGGACCTCGCCGGCTTCCGGCCGACGTTCCTCCTCGCCATCCCCTACGTGCTGGAGAAGGTCTACAACACCGCGCGGGCCACCGCCGAGCGCATGGGCCGCGCCGCCTCCTTCGACCGGGCCGCGCGCATCGCGCAGCGCTTCGGCGAAGCGGTGGAGGGCAACCCCCCGGGCCTCGGACTGCGCACGGCACGCGCCCTGTACGACCCGCTCGTCTACCGGCGGATCCGCGCGGCCCTGGGCGGACGAGTCCGCTACGTCCTGAGCGGCGGCTCACCCCTGGGACGGCGCCTCGCGGCCTTCTACACCGGCGCCGGGGTCGAGGTCTTCGAGGGCTACGGGCTGACCGAGACGACCGCCGCCTCCACGATCACGCCGCCGCTGAGACCCCGACTGGGCACGGTGGGATGGCCGCTCCCGGGAACGGCGGTACGGATCGCCGACGACGGCGAAGTGCTGCTGCGGGGGCGGCACGTCTTCGCCGGGTACTGGAACGTGGCCTGGGCCGAGCCGGGCGCCTGGTTCCCCACCGGGGACATCGGAGAGCTGGACCGGGACGGTTACCTCACCATCACCGGCCGGAAGAAGGACCTGATCATCACCTCCGGCGGCAAGAACGTCGCCCCGGCCGTCCTGGAGGACTGGCTGCGGGCCCACCCGCTGGTCGGCCAGTGCATGGTCGTCGGCGACAACCGGCCGTACGTGGCCGCCCTGGTCACCCTGGAGCCGGAGGGGCTCGCGCACTGGCGACAGATGCGGAAGAAGACCACGATGCCGATGCGGCAGCTCGTCGAGGACGAGGAACTGCGCGCCGACGTACAGCGGGCGGTGGACGAGGCGAACCAGCTGGTGTCGCGCGCGGAGTCGATACGACGCTTCGTCGTGCTGCCGGGGGAGTTCACGGAGGCACGGGGACACCTGACGCCGTCGCTGAAACTGAAGCGGGGCGTGGTGGCGCGAGAGTTCGACCGCGAGATCAACGCCCTCTACCGAGGCCGCGGCTGAGACGGGGGCGGGGCCGGGTTGCCCCGGCTCTGGGGACCGGGTCGGACGGCGTCTCGGTCGGGCGCGAGATTCTGGCGCTCCTTGATCGGCGGGGCGGGTGTTCATCCGCGGCCGGCGGGGTGGCAATCCGCGCGATGCCTAGTCGCTGGTCGTGCTCTCGGAGCCGGCCGGTTCCGCAGACATCGTGTCGCTGCTCTCGCCCGCCTCGATGGGAGCGTGGCGCCGCCGTCGCAGTTCATCGCGTTCGCTGTCCGGGATCGTCATCGACTCGGCGAGCACGGCTGCGAGCGCGTCCACGGGGCCGCTGTCGATGTCGGCGTGGAAGAGCCACCGGATGTTCTCGTCACGCGTGATGAGGTCGATCGCCGGGCGCGTGCTTCTGTCCTGTGTGGTCGCCGCCCGGACGTATCGCACCCGGTCGATCGGGATGTCTTGACGTATCTCGCCTTGCTCCAGAAACGCGTTCGTCTTGGCGGTGATGATGCGGCGATCCGTGACGGCGACCAGTGTCCTTGCGGCGGCCCTGTCCCTCGCTGCGGCCAACTTCTCCTTCGCCCCGCCGAGGATCGCGGACACCGGACCGAGGGCATCGAGCTGGTCGGGGAAGCCGAGGACAAGGAGGGTTTCACCGTCTTCGAGGAACCATCGCAGGATGCGAAGGAACGGTTCGAGATCCAGCGCCTCGGGGGCGCAGACGACGCCCGGAACCCCGAGCGGAGGGGGCGGTGGACGCAAAGCATCGGCAAGAGGCTCGATCGCCTCCAGGAGACGGGCGGAGGTGAGGCGGGCCGCCTTCGCGTCCTTCCGCTTTCCCGTCAGCGACTGTGACAGCGTGTCGCGTCCCGGGAGTTCGGCGATGGTTCGTAGCTCCCGCGCCAGCGAGTCGACGAGGCTCGTCGTCTCGGCGAGAGCGGAGTCGAGCTCCGTGCGAGTGGCGCGCGCGATGACGTCGACGAGCCGTGCCTCACCTGCGTCCTCACGTCCGGCGACTCTCGCCCTTGCGGCGCGGAGCGCCTGATAGCCGGTCCATGCCTTCACGGAGGACAGGAGAGCGGTGGTGTCGAAGAGGATCGTCTCGGCGTTGGTCTGGAGGTACTCACGACGGTTTCGTGTGTCTGGCCGATCGATCTGCCCGACGTGGCCCCGGACGTTCCGGCGGTAGAGGTCCAGTTGCTTGCGCAGCGACGCTTCACTACCCGCAAGGACGTCCCACAACGAGGCGGGGACCGATTCGACCTCCCGCGCCTGGTCGACTGCACGATCGACGGTGGCGACGAGCCCCGTCAGTTCGGCCCACTGCTCGTTGCGGATGGTTGTGAGCGCCTGGCTCGTCAGTGCGATGTTGGTCCTGACAAGGCCCGTGACCTCACTCAACTGCATCTGAAGGGCGACCATCGCCAGCGCCGGCCCGACCGCGGCAGCGGTCTGCGCCGCACTTACCGCGGTCACGGGGATGAAGCGGGCCTGAGCGAGCCCACCGGAGAAGAGCACTGTTCCGAGGTTCGCGCCGTCCTTGACGGCGAGCGTCCCGCCGGCCTTCAGCAGGGCCTGCGTCGCGTCGCTGATCCTGTAGAGCCCTTGTACGCCGGCGAACGCGGTTCCGAGGCTGCCGGCCACGCTCGCCGTGTCTCCGATCGAGGCGAGGACCGTGGAGATCTGCTCGCGGTCGGCGGCCGACACGAGCCCGAAGTCGAGCAGATCAGGCTTGAGTTCCGCCGGGACCTCACCGAAGACGACAGCAACCCCGGGGAGTACCTCCGCCAGGACCGTCGATGCCGTCGTCGCATCGATCTCCGCACGGGATGTCGGATCGTCCCCGACAGGTGAGTCGGCGGTATCGCTCCGGCCGCTCTCCTCGGGCTCGGCGATCTCCATCGCGTCCGGGTCCTGCATGCGATCTCCTCCCCGCGAGGGCGCACAACGGCCAGACGTCGTCGGCGTTCAGTGCCGAAGTCTACGGTTGGATGCCCTGGAGTCCAGTGGCAATCCGTGTTCCGTTCCGGTGCTCCGCGCACGTTGGAGGATGCACCACGCGACGGGGCCTGTGAGGGCGCCCGGCGCCGCCCCGCCCGCGCCTTCGGCCGGCCGAGCGGGTGGGGCGCGGTTAGGGTGGGCTCGCTGGGTCGGGGGGTTGCCCGAGGAGGGCTCGTGCGCCGTACCCGTAGCTGGTTCCGTGCCGCCGTCGCGGCCTGTGGGCTCGTGCTGGTGTCGCTGGGGGCCACCCCGCCGGCCTCCGACGGTCCCGCGCCGCCCCGCATCCGCTGGGGCGACTGCCCCGAACGGCCGGTACCCGACGGGATGCGGTGCGGGACGCTGGACGTGCCGCTCGACCACGCCGCCCCGGCCAAGGGCACGGTCACCCTGGCGGTGGCCCGGATACCCGCGACCCAGGGCGCGTCCCGCGGGCCGGTCGTGCTGAACTTCGGCGGCCCCGGCGGTCCCGGCATCGCCTCGCTCGCCGCCGACCCCACCCTCTTCGCCGACCTCGGCAAGCACCGCGACCTCGTCACCTTCGACCCCCGGGGCGTCGGGCACAGCGAGCCCGTCTCCTGCGGCGGCTCGCAGGAGACCGACCCCGCGATCGCCCCGCACGACGCCGCCGGCCGGCTCGCCGCCCTGCGGGCCGTGGCCCGGCGGTGCGCGCTGCACTCCGGGCCCGTGCTCCCGTACATCGGCACCGTGAACGTCTCCCGCGACATGGACCTCATCCGCCGGGCCCTCGGCGCCGGGAAACTCGACTACCTCGGCTTCTCCTACGGCACCCGGCTCGGCGCCGTGTACGCCGCGCAGTTCCCCCGCACGACCGGCCGCATGGTCCTCGACGGGGTCGACACCCTGACCGAGCCGCTCGCCGAGCAGGCCCTGATGTCGGCCCGCGGACAGCAGCGCGCCCTCGACCACTTCCTCGGCTGGTGCACCCGCCGGAGCGACTGCGTGTACGGCACGAACACGCGTACCGCCAAGCGCAGGGTCGACGCGCTCGTGGCCCGGCTCGACGGGGACCCGCTGGTCGGGCAGGACGGCTCGCACTTCACCGGGCAGGACGTGGTCGCGTCCGTCGGCACCGCCCTGTACTCGCGCACCCTGTGGCCCGCGCTCGCGGACGGCCTCAAGGAGGTGGAGCGCGGCGACCCGACCGGACTGCTCCAACTGGGTGGCCCGATGGAGCCGCCACCACAGGACGAGGAGGGGAGCCAGGGGCAGGGCCAGGTGAAGGTGCCCTTCGACAACGGGCCGGCCGCGCAGACCGCCGTGAACTGCGCCGACGACCCGGACCGGGGCGACGACACGGCCACCCCGGCGGCGGTCCGCGAGGAGGTCGAGGGCCTGCGGGACGAGTTCCTCGCGGCGTCGAGGATCTTCGGGCCGAACCAGCTGCTGACCGTGCTGTCCTGCTACGGCCGCCCGCCCGGCACGGACTTCATCCGGAAGATCGACG
This sequence comes from Streptomyces sp. NPDC102278, assembly GCF_044766345.1. NCBI lineage: Bacteria > Bacillati > Actinomycetota > Actinomycetes > Kitasatosporales > Streptomycetaceae > Streptomyces > Streptomyces sp. NPDC102278. The sequence goes on from NZ_JBIWLV010000008.1 coordinate 66,247, forward strand.
ACCCCGGAGCCCCGCGCATGCTGCTCGTCGGCACGCGCGGCGACCCGGCGACCCCGTACGAGTGGACCGAGGAGACGGCCCGGCGGCTGGGCTCGGCGGTGATCCTCGACTTCAAGGGCGACGGGCACACCGGCTACGTGGAATCCCCGTGCGTGCGCGAGTACGCGAACCACTTCCTGGTCGACGGCCGGCTCCCCGCCGGGACGCGGTCCTGCCCCGCCGGGCAGTGAGCGCGCCGGCGGGGCGGGAGCCCGGGGTCAGCAGTTCGCGTGCGTGGAGCGCCCCGCGAAGCGGTCGGCGAGCCAGTTCCCGGCGGCCAGGGACTGGGTGATCACGCCGCTGACGTGCTCACCGACCCAGATGGTGTCGAACTCGACGTTCGCGTCCCGCGCACACCAGTCGGAGCGCAGCCGGCGCCCGACGGCGTACGGGATCAGCTCGTCGCCGAGCGCGTGGTACTGGTACACGGGCGCGGCCGGCGCGGTCCGACCGAGCCGGCTCTGGTTCAGCCGCGCCTGCCAGTCGGGCTGCGCCAGGGGGTCGCGGGTGGTGAGGTCGGAGATCCGCTTGAAGGAGCCGGCGATGGCGTCGATGGCCACGCAGCCCTCCTTCATGCCGCCCACCAGCACCTTGCCCGCCGGGTTCAGATAGGAGTCGAGCCGCAGCTCCGGGAAGGCGGCGTCCTGCCCGGCGGCCGCCATGAAGATCAGGCCGGAGCCGAACGACCCGTTGTTGAAGTCGGCCACCTTGAGCAGGTCGGCCGGGACGCCACCCGTCGCGGTGCCCTTGACCTGCAGCTCCGGGGCGTACGAACCGTGCAGTTCGGCCGCCCAACCGCTCGCCTGGCCGCCCTGCGAGTAGCCCATGATGCCGACCGGGGTGTCCGCCGACAGCCCCGCGCCGGGCAGCCGGGTCGCCGCGCGGGCGGCGTCGAGTACGGCGTGGCCGGCGGAGGGGCCCACCGTGTAGGTGTGCGTGCCGGGCGTGCCGAGGCCCTCGTAGTCGGTGACGGCCACGGCCCAGCCGCGCAGCGTGAGTTGCTGGATGAGGTTGGCCTCCATGGAGGTGCCGTACGGGAGGTTGTTGCTCGGCGCGCACCGGTCGGCCATGCCGACGGTACCGACGGCGTACGTGACGAGGGGGCGCGGGCCGGTCCGGCCGTCCTGCGGCACGATGACGGTGCCGGACACGACGTTCGGGGCCCCGGAGGCCGTGGTCGAGCGGTACTGGATCCTCCAGGCCTTGGTGCCGGTGGGCTGACCGGGCAGCGGGTGGAAGGCGGAGGGGGCGGCGGCGACGATGTCGCCGGGGCGGGCGACGGCCGGGGCGTCGGCGTGCGCGGTGGCGGGGACGAGGGCGGCGAGGGCCAGGGTGGCGACCGCGGCGAGCGCGGTGGCCCGCGGGTGGGCCGGGGTCCGGGCGGGGGTGGGGGTTCGCAAGCGCATGGGGCGGCTCTCCCAGGTGTCCGTGCGGGGGTAGGTGAGGAGAAGGTAGTGACCGACCGGTCGGAACGTCGCTGACCGCGCAGCTCAGCTTTCCTGACCCGGCGTCCCATCCGGCGCCCGCCACGCCCGGTCCCACGCCGGGCCGCCGCGCCTCGATCCCGCCACGCCCTGTCCCACCCACGCCGGGCCGCCGCGCCTCGATCCCGCCACGCCCGGTCCCACGCCGGGCCGCCGCGCCTCGATCCCGCCACGCCCGGTCCCACGCCGGGCTGCCGCGCCTCGTTCCCGCCACGCCCGGTCCCACCCACGCCGGGTCGCCGCGCCCGCACGCGCGAGGACTCGGCGCCCGCCACGTCCCGCGCCGCCCTCGTCCCCGCCGCCGCTGGGGTCTCAGCCGCCCGACGCGATCCGGTAGGCGCCCGGCGTGGTTCCCGTCCACCGCCGGAACGCCCGGTGGAAGGCGGTGTCCTCCGAGAACCCCAGCCGGGCCGCCAGTTCCGCGATCGGCTCCCCGCTCTCCGCCAGCCCCGCGATCGCCGCGTCCCGCCGCACGTGGTCCTTCAACTCCTGGAAGGAGGTGCCCTCCCGGCTCAGTCGGCGTCGCAGCGTCGCCGGGGACACCGCGAGTCGCGCCGCCACCTCCCCCAGCTCCGGCAGCCGGGGCGAGCTCCGCAGCCGCTGCGTCAGGGTCCGGCGGACCTGTTCCGCGACCGTGGTCCCGTACTCGGGCCGGGACAGCAGGTCGAAGGGGGCCCGGCGCAGCATCGCGTCGAGTTCCGCCTCCTCCCGCACGAGCGGGGCGGTCAGCCAGCGCGCGTCGAAGGCGGCGCCCGTGCGGTCCGCCCCGAAGCGCACCGAGCAGTCGAAGAGCAGCTCGTACTCGCCCTGGTGCGGCGGCGGGGGATAGGCGAAGGCGGCGTGCGCGAGGGGGATGCGCCGCCCGATCAGCCAGCTGCTCAGCCGGTGCCAGATCGCCAGCACGCACTCCGTGAGGAAACGTTCCTCGTCACCGTCGAAGGCGTTGCGCACGGTGAACCGCGCCTGCGCCCCGTCCACCTCCAGGGCCAGCTCGGGACCGCCCGGGAACAGCCCGTAGAAGGTTGCCGCCCGCTCCACCGCCGCCCCGAGGTCCCGGCAGCCCAGCGAGGCGTGACACATCATCGCGAAGGTGCCCGGCCGGCTCGGGACGGAACTCAGGCCCAGGAACTCGTCCTGCGTGGTCCGGTACAGCGCACGGAACAGCCGGGCGAACTGCGCGGGAGTGATCCGCGCCCGGTCGTCACCGAGCAACAGCGGTGGGATCTGCGCCTCCTGGAGCAGCGGCACGGTGTCGATGCCACCGCGCCGCGCACCCGCGAGCACGGCGCGCACGTGGTGCACGGTGATCGTCCGCCTCCCCATGGGGTCGACGGTAGCCGCATTGAGCGCCGGGGTCAGCGGTGATGACGCGTCCGGTCATGCCGCCCGGGGCCGTGCGCTGCCTAGCGTCGACGGTACGGACCCCAGGGAGGCGAGGACGATGGACGCGTTGCGACCGCGGACACTGGCGCTGTTCACGGAGTGGACGGCCGAACGGTACGGCTCTCAACCCGCGCTCCGCTTCCCCGCGGAGGGCGGTCCGCGCACCGTCTCCCACGAGGAACTGCGGGCCCGGGTCCGGCGGTCCGGGCGGGCCCTGCTGGGGCTGGGGGTGATGCCGGGCGACCGGGTGGCCGTACTGGCGCAGACCCGGCCGCAGTGGACGTACACCCACTTCGCGATCCTGGCCGCGGGCGCCGTCCTGGTGCCGGTCTACCCCACGGCGGGGGAGGAGGAACTGGCCTGGGTGCTGTCGGACTCCGCCGCGGTGGTGGCGGTCTGCGACGACGCGGCCCAGGCGGCCCGGGTGGAGGCGCTGCGGTCCGAGCTCCCCGCGCTGCGGGCGGTGACACCGATGGACGAGCTCCCGGGCCTCGCGCCGGGAGCGGAGTCCGAACTCCTGGCCCGCGCGCGGGCCGTGGAGCCCGATGACGACGCCTCGATCGTCTACACCTCGGGCACGACGGGCCCGCCGAAGGGCTGCCGGCTCACGCACGGGAACCTCGGCGCGATCCAGGACGCCACCCTTCCGCTGATCCGGGGCGGGCCGGGCGACCGGACGTACCTGTACCTGCCGCTGGCGCACCTGCTGGCACAGCTCATCCAGTTCACCACCCTGCTGGAGGGCGGGGAACTGAGCTACTTCGGCGGTCGGATCGAGGACGTCGTCGCCGAGCTGGCCGAGGCCCGCCCCACCCACCTGCCGTCCGTGCCCAGGCTGTTCGAGAAGGTCCACTCGATGGTGCTGTCGGTGGCCGAGTCCCTGGAGGGGGGCCGGGAGCGTTTCGAGGAGGCCGTGCGGCTGGGCGTGCTGGCGGCGGAGGGGCGGTTGCCGGAGGGGTCCCGCACGGCCTGGGAGGCGGCGGACGGTTCGCTGTACGCGCCGGTCCGCGCCGTGTTCGGGGGCCGGTTGACGTGGGCGCTGACCGGCGGCGCCCCGATCGCCCGGGCCACCCTCGACTTCCTGCGGGCCTGCGGGATCCACGTGTACGAGGGGTACGGGATGACCGAGTCCGCCGGGGTGATCAGTCTCAACCACCCCGGCGCGGTCCGGGCCGGCACGGTCGGTCGGCCCGTCGCGGGCTGCGAGGTCCGCATCGCCGGGGACGGCGAGGTGCTGGCCCGGGGTCCGATGATCTTCCCCGGCTACCACGCGAACGAGGCGGCGACTGCGGAGACGGTCGACGCCGCCGGCTGGCTGCACACCGGCGACCTCGGCGAAATCGACGAGGACGGCTTCCTGTCGATCACCGGCCGCAAGAAGGAGCTGATCATCACCTCGGCCGGCAAGAACATCACCCCGACCGAGGTCGAGTTCGCCGTGCAGTCCTGCCGCCTGGTCTCCCGCGCGGTACTGGTCGGCGACCGCCGGCCCCACCCGGTGGCCCTGATCACCCTGGACGCGGAGGAGGTCACCGCCTGGGCGGCGCGGGAGGGCCTGACCCTCACGGACCCGTCGACCCACCCGGCGGTCCGCGCGCTCGTCGCGGAAGCGGTCGAGGCGGCCAACGCGACGGTCTCCCGTCCGGCGCGGATCCGGGCCTTCCACCTCCTCGCCGAGGACTTCTCAATCGAGGCGGGCACCCTCACGCCCACGCTGAAACTGCGCCGCGCGGCGGTGGCGGAGCGGTACGCGCAGCAGATCGGCGCGCTCTACGCCTGAACCGGGTCCGGCGAGCAGTGCTGTGAACACGGCGGCCAACACGACGGTGGACGGCCCCGGTTCGGGCGCGGGGTGCCCGACCTCTCCACAACTGACGCGGCATCAGATAGACCGGTGTCATGACCGCAGAAGAGCAGGAGCACGCACCGGACACCCACGTCGACGACTACGCCGCGCTCGCCGCCGTCGGCCCCTACGGGGTCCGCCCCGGCCACGCGCTGATCACCATGGTGGAGCCGCACCCGGGACACGAGCACGCGTACAACCGCTGGTACGAGGACGACCACTACTACGCCGGCGCCATGGCCATGCCCTGGATGTACGCCGGACGCCGCTGGGTGGCCACCCGGGACCTCCAGGAGCTGCGCTACCCCGAGAAGTCGGCGGTGGCCCAGCCGGTCGGCGCCGGCTGCTACCTCTCCACGTACTGGGTCACCCGGGGCCGCTACGACGAGCACATGAAGTGGACCGTCGGCATCAACAAGCGCCTCAACCGCGACGGACGGGTCTACCAGGACCGCACCCACGTCTTCACGGCCTTCCAGGACCACGCGGCCACGGTCTACCGGGACGGCGCCGCCGGTCCCCGGGACTTCCACGCCCTCGACCACCCGTACGCCGGCCTGGTCCTCCAGGTCATCGACGCCGACGGGCCCGGGCAGCGGGCGGAACTGCTGGAGTGGCTGCGCGCGCGGGCCCTGCCGAAGCGGCTGGCGGGAGGGCCCGCGGCGATGGTGACGGTCTTCCGGCCGACACCGCTGCCCGGCGACCGGATGACGTACGTCAAACAGGTCGAGGGGGTCGACACCCGGCTGACACTGCTGTGGTTCCTGGAGGCCGACCCGCGGACCTGCTGGGACCGGTTCCGGGGCTGGGAGACCGAGGTCGCGGAGGCGGGGCTGGGGCGGGTGGAGTTGGTGGCACCGTTCGTCCCGACGGTGCCGGGCACCGACCGGTACGTGGATCAGCTGCGCTGACCCCGGTCGCGGACACGACGGAGCCCCCTCGGCCAAGACGGCGGGCCGGTCGAGAGGGCTCCGATGGGCGGTGCGGGTGGTGCCGGCGACGCGGCGGTACGGGTGGTCGGGAAGGTCGCCTCGACGTTCAGACGAGGCGCCCCGGCCGACCCTCGGTGACGTCCGCGACGAACGCGGTCCAGGAACCCGGCGCGAAGGTGAGCGACGGCCCGTCCTGCACCTTCGAGTCGCGGACCGCGATGGATTCCATCACGGGGGACTTGACCTCGACGCAGGCACCGTTTCCGCCGGAGTAAGAGGACTTGGTCCAGATTTCCGTGGCGCCCTGACGAATAGCCATGTTTTTCTCCGGTTCGACGAGTAGTTCCGATGGCGTGTCAACCAATTCCCCGGCTGACGTGATCGACGCTACCCGCACCTTCCGACGGCTGAAGAGGCCGTTCACTCGACCGAGTGGCATATTCAGGTCAGGTCTTATGTGGCCGGGGAGGGACGGTGTACCGTACGGCCCGCCTTTCCACCAGGCCTGATTCCTCCCCTTTTTGCCGTTACTTGCCGGCGTAGTGCTTGATGATCTCCGAGATGAACTGCCGGGTCTGTTCGACATTGAGGGCCTGGGCGCGAAGATGCTCGTACATCACGCTGTACTTCTGAACGTCGTTGGCCTTCTCCAGGTACAGATCGCTCGTGACGCCCTCGATGTAGACGACCGTCGAGTCCGAGGCGTCCGGGAATTCCAGAATCGCGTACTGACCGTTCACGCCGGGGTGCGCCCCCATCGAGAACGGCATCACCTGCACGGTGATGTACGGCTCCTCCGACCGCTCTATCAAGTACTCCAGCTGTCGGATCATCAACTGCGCGTCGCCCACGTGCCGGCGCAACGCCGCCTCGTCGATGACCGCCCACAGACGGAGCGGGCCGACGTCCGGGTTGTTGTTGTCCGTCTCGGACAGCCGCTTCTGGCGGTGCATCCGGACCTGGACCCGCTTCTCCACGTCCTGCGGCGCCGTCTCGGGCAGCGCGCCGCGGATCAGGGCCTGGGCGTAGTCCGGGGTCTGGAGCAACCCCGGGACCATCTGGGGCTCGTACGTGCGCAGGCTGGCGGCGTCCGTCTCCAGGCCGATGTAGACGCTGTACGGGATGTCGCCGAAGGCGTGCCACCAGCCCTGCTGGCGCGAGTCCTTGGCCATCTGCATCAGGGAGTCGACGAGTCTGCGGTCCTCGACCTCGTACACGTCGCACAGGTCGCGGACGTCGCGCTGGCTGATCGAGCGGCGACCGTTCTCCAGTCGGCTGATCTTCGACTGGGAGACGAGGAGGCGCTCGGCGACCTGCTCGGCCGTCATGCCCTTGTCCTCGCGCAACTTGCGCAACTCCATGCCCAGTCGGCGGCGTCGGACGGTGGGATTGACATTGGACGCCACGGGAACGGCACCTCCGCCTTCTTCTTCTCGTTCTGGTTCTGTTTCTGTCTCTCTGCGTGCCTGATGTTCAGCAGACTGCCACCGAAGGGCGTGGTGGCGCTGGGGAACGGACGGGAAAGACAGACGCGCGGGGTGGCGGGACCGGGTGGGCCGGCCCCGCCACCCCGCGCGCTGGCGGTTTCCCGAACCGGGTCTTTGGGGGACGGCCGGTTCCGGCGATGGCGTTCGGTGGAGCGGTGCGCGTGTGGGCCGCGGATGGATCAAGGGGTGTCGCGGGTCCCACGGGTGGTACGGGTGGTGCGGGACGTACGGGTGTTGCGGGACGTACGGGTGTTGCCGGTCCTACCGCCGGTGCCGGTCCTGCGTGTCACGCCGGCCCCTGCGGGTGGTGCTGGTGCTGCGGGTCGTGCCGGTGCTGCGGGTCGTACCCGGCCTGCTCGTCGCTCGGCGGTCAGTGCGCGACCGCACGGGCCATCGCACCCGTCCGACGCGGCTGCATCGGGACACCGCCCGCACCGGTCGCGGAGGTGGCCGAAGCCCGCGCGGCGGATGCCGGCGCCGGCGCGCGGTCACGACGTGGTTGCGCCGCCACCCCGTTCTGGACGTCCATGACGGCGTGCGCCACCAGACCGCCCATGGGGTCGTGCCGGATCAGGTCCCGCAACCGGGACCTGGACGACCGCCCCTCGTTGCCGGGGTACAGGTGCTTGCCGAGTCCGACCGCGTGGGCCAGTGCGGCGAGCGCCGCGGTCCGCGGGTCCGGCGGTACACCGGTGCGGATCGCACTGTCGAGCCGGGCACGGATCTCCCGGCTGATCGCCGTGTCGGTCGCCTGGTAGCGAGTCGTCGGCAACACCCCGCACATCTGTCCCGCGACGGCATGGACCATGCCGCAACGCTCCAGATGAGCGAGGTAAATCTGACGGAGCCCCAGCCGGGGTCCGCCGATCCAGTGGACCGCCCGAACCGGACTGCCGCGCCTGCGCAGCAGTTCCAGTGCGGAGTCCAGAGTCGGATCTCCTGTCGGCCGTGGCATCACCACGGCGATACGATCCCCGTCAGGGGCTATCCGTCCTGCCAGAGCCAGCTCCACTAGCTGTGCCCCGGCCAGGCCGAGGTCGAGCGACTGCGGCTGCGCCGTGGTTCCCGTGGTCGGGTCCAAGGCGAGCAACAGAAGCTCCTCCGGAATTGTTCTGCGGCTCCTGCCCATCCATGCCTCCCCGCGTGGATGAGTGACAGGGTGACGCCTCTCACATTCATCTGTCGAGAGCGCCTGGTCGCTTTATGGGGGAACCTGCAGCTATGTCGTTCTCGTCTGGCGGGTGAGCGATGCCCCCGAGACGGGACACTGTTAGACGGTTCGGACAGCGGCCGAACGTCGATCGAGGAGGAACTGGTGGCGGGCGAGTCCCCCGACAAGTCGGTAGATGAAGGTGCGTCGGGGGCGGCGGACGCCGCCGCGTCCTCCGCGGAACGGGACCCGAGGCTCTCGGTCCTGCGACCGCGCGAGCCGGAGTCCGGCGACCGGGACCCTCTGAAGGTGGCCGTCGCGGCCTGGGTGGCGTCCGCGTCGGCCGACGCGGAGCGGACGACCGAGGGCGAGGCCGAGGGCGAGGCTCGTGCCGGTGCCGGTGCCGGTGCCGGTGCCGGTGCCGGTGCCGATGCCGGTGCTGAGGCTGAGGCTGAGGCTCGTGCCGAGGACGAGGTGGTCGAGGCGGCTCCGGAGCCGAAGGCGTCCTCCGCTCGGGTGGACCCTCCCGTCACGAACGATGCCGCGGGCGCCGCGGGCGCCGCGGGCGCCGCGGGCGCCGACTCCGCGTCTGATTCCGACTCCGCGTCTGATTCCAAGTCTGATTCGGGTTCCGCTTCTGGTTCCGAGGCCGGTTCTGGTTCTGGTTCCGAGAATGCCGTCAAGCCCGTTGCCGTGGAGCAGCGGACTACCGCGTTCGGGGTCGTGAAGCCCGCCCCGAACGCACCCGCCGAGAAGTCGGCCGAGGCCGAGGGGCCGGCCGACAGCGAGCGCACCGCCGTGTTCCGGGCGTTCGGGAACGATGCCCGTGGGGTGTCGAAATCGAAGCCCGAGGCGATGCCCGACTCGGCGTCGGACTCCAAGCCCGAGCCCAAGCCCGAGTCCCGGCCGGACTCCAAGCCGGGTTCCGGTTCGGATTCCGGTTCCGGTTCCACCGCCGGGCGGGGTGGGCCCGTGGACCCGCGTTCCGGTTCGGCGGCGAAGCCGGCCGAGGACAGCGAGCGGACGGCCGTGTTCCGGGCCGTCAAGCCCGGTGCGGCTCCGGGTGGTCCTTCCGCGCCGAAGCCTCCGCAGGCGGACCGGCCCGCGCCTGCGAAGCCGGCCGAGGACAGCGAGCGGACGGCCGTGTTCCGGGCCGTCAAGCCCGGTGCGGCTCCGGATGGTCCTTCCACGCCGAAGCCTCCGCAGGCGGACCAGCCCGCGCCTGCGAAGCCGGCCGAGGACAGCGAGCGGACGGCCGTGTTCCGGGCCGTCAAGCCCGGTGCGGCTCCGGATGGTCCTTCCACGCCCAAGCCTCCGCAGGCGGACCGGCCCGCGCCTGCGAAGCCAGGCGAGGACAGCGAGCGTACGGCTGTGTTTCGTGCGGTGAAGCCGGGTGCGGCTCCGGGTGGTCCTTCCGCGCCGAAGCCTCCGCAGGCGGACCGGCCCGCTCCGCCGAGCACCGCCGGCGGGGAGCGCGCGAGCACCTTCGTACCGTTGCGCGGCGACGGGGCCCGGTCCTCGGCGCCCACCGCGCCGAAGCCCGCTCCGACCGCGCCCAGGCCCGCGACCTCGCCCGCCGCGCCCGCCGGCCCCCGGCAGGACAGCGAGCGGACCACGCAGCAGCCGCTGCCGCCCAAGCCGCCGCTCGACATGCTGGCGGACCTCACGAACAACCCGCCCCCGCCGCCGAGCCCCCTGCGCACGTTCGCGCGCCGGTTCAAGATCTACGCCCCGCTCGTCGCGTTGCTGGTGATCATCCTCGCCGTGGTGCAGCTGGTGCGTCCGCTGCCCGAGCCGCAGCTCAAGATGACGGCGCAGGGTTCGTTCACCTTCGAGGGATCCGCCCCGGTCCTGCCCTGGCCGAAGGAGGGCCAGGGCTACATGGCCGCAGCCGGCCTCGGCACCGTGGGCACCTTCGGGGAGCAGAAGCCGATCGCCATCGGCAGCGTCGCCAAGACCATGACGGCGTACGTGATCCTCAAGGACCACCCGATGAAGAAGGGTGAGAAGGGTCAGATGATCCCGGTCGACAAGACGGCCGTGGACGACGGGAAGAAGGACTCCGAGGGGGAGTCCACCGTGAACACCCTGAAGGTGGGCGACCAGATCTCGGAGTACGACGCCCTCGCCGCGATCATGATCCCCTCCGCCAACAACATCGCGCGGCTGCTCGCGCGCTGGGACTCCGGCGGTGACCAGGAGGCGTTCGTCAAGAAGATGAACGACACCGCCAAGGAACTCGGCATGACCAACACGACGTACACGGACCCCTCGGGTCTGGACGCGACGACGGTCAGCACCGCCGAGGACCAGGTCAAGCTGGGGCTCAAGGTCGTCGAGATGCCCGAGCTGATCGCGATCACCAAGCTGCCGAACTGGACCGACCCGTCCGGCAAGACGTGGCGCAACTACAACGACCTGATCCCGTTCAACGACTCGCTGGGGATCAAGACCGGCTCCACCACCAAAGCGGGCGGCAACCTGCTCTTCGCCGCCCAGAAGCAGGTCGGCAAGACGAACCAGCTGATCGTCGGCGCGGTCCTCGGCCAGCACGGCGTGCCCATCCTCGGCACCGCCATCGCGGCCAGCAAGGACGTCATGCTGGCCACGCAGAAGACGCTGACCGGTGCGCCCGTCGTGAAGAAGGGCCAGGTCGTCGGGTACGTGGACGACGGGCTCGGCGGCAGGACCCCGGTCGTGGTCACCGCCGACGTGCAGGCGGTCGGCTGGCCGTCGCTCAAGGTCAACGTCAAGCTGGGCGAGGGTGGCGGCCCGCTGCCGCAGACCGCCAAGGCCGGCACGGAGATCGGCGTCCTGACCATCGGCGAGGGCGCCAGCCAGGTCAAGGTGCCCGTGGCGCTCAAGCAGGACCTCGTCAGCCCGAGCCTGGGCAGCAAGCTGACCCGCGTCGGTTGATCCGGCCCCGCCCCGACGGGATCGATCCGCCGGGACGGGTTCGTCCAGGCGCTCCGGGCAACCCCGGGGCGCCTGCGCACGTCTAGGAAGCGGGAGCGGGACTCGCACAGGTGTCGGGGAGAGAGCGTCGGTAGTGACCACCGCTGAGCAGTACGGGCAGGAGCAGGAGCAGCGCGGGCGGACCGCGGGCTCCGGCACGACCGACGGCGAAACCTCCCCCGCAGACGGTTCAGGTCTCCGTTCCGGCCCGGACGGCCCGCCGGGCACGGCGCGTCTCGCGCTCCGCTGGGCGCAGGGGCATCCGGTGGTCGTCACCACCGCCGTGGCGGCCGTCCTGCACGTCGTCTGGCTCTTCACCTTCGCCAACAGCGGCGGGGACCTGGCCGCGCAGGACGCCTGGGCCGAGTTCGTGGGCCGGCACCCCGACACGGCGTACAACCTCGCCTGGTACGGCGGGATGCACCCGGTCTCGTACAGCGTGGTGTCCCCGTACCTCATGCACATGCTCGGCGTCCGGACCACGATGATGATCGCCGGGACGGTGTCGGCCGGGCTCCTCGCACTGATCCTGACGCGCTGCCGGGGCGTCGTCCGGCAGCCGCTGTGGCCGGCCCTCGCCGGGGTCTACGGGCTGCTGTGCAACGCCCTGTCCGGCCGGGTGACCTTCGGGCTCGGCGCGATGTTCGCGCTGGGCGCGGTCGCCGCCGTCTTCTGCTGGCCGCGCGGCTGGGCCGAGCGGCGGTGGGCCAAGGCCGCCGTCGCGGCCCCGCTCGCCGGGCTCGCCACCGCCGCCAGCCCGGTCGCCGGACTGTTCCTCGGGGTGATCGCGGCCGCCCTGTTCCTGAGCCGGCGGCGACCGGGCGCGTACACGCTGGGGCTGCCCCCGGTGGCCGTGGTCGGGCTGTCGGCGTGGCTGTTCCCCTTCTCGGGAACGCAGCCGATGAAGATCGGCTCCGCCTGGCTGCCGTTCGTGTTCGGCCTGGCCATCGCCTTCCTCGTGCCGAAGCGGTGGAAGACGGTCCGGATCGCCGCCGGCGTGTACGCGCTCGGGGTGGCGCTGACCTGGCTGATCGACTCCCAGGTGGGATCGAACGTCACCCGGCTCGTCATGCTGTTCGGCGGGGCGGTGCTGCTCGCGGCCCTGCCGTACGAGGTCCCGCGCACGCGCCCTTGGTACGCGCTCCTCCTCGCCTTCGTCGGGCTGAACGTCTGGATCACCACCAACAGCGTCACCGACATCATCCGCACCACGCCGCTGGCCTCCTGGAACCGGGAGCTGGCACCGCTGGTCGACCGGCTGCAGAAGGCCGGCGCCGACCGGGGGCGGGTCGAGGTGGTGCCGGCCAGCAGCCACCGCGAGTCCTCCGCCTTCCCCGCGTACGTCAACCTGGCGCGCGGCTGGAACCGGCAGGCGGACCTGGAGCGCAACCCGCTCTTCTACGACGACACGCTCACCGCCGAGAGCTACCGGGCCTGGCTGGGCCGCTGGGCCGTGCACTACGTGGTGCTGCCCGTCGACACACCCGACGAGGGCGGCAAGGACGAGGCGACGCTGGTGCGCGGAGGGCTGCCGTACCTCCAGCAGATCTGGGGCGACGCGAACTGGCAGCTCTTCAAGGTGCAGGACCCCACCGACCTGGTGGCCGGCCCCGCGACGGTGGTGCGCGCGGGCGCCGACCAGCTGGTCATCGACGTGAAGCAGGCCGGACGGGTCACCGTGCGCGTCCCGCACTCGCCGTGGCTGGGGCTGGTGGACGCCCAGGGCAAGGCGGTGGCGCCCCCGCAGGAGACCACCGCGTCCAAGGCGCGCTCCGCGGCGAAGGAACCCGGCCCGAAACGGTTCGCCAATACCGCGGGGTGCCTGTTCAAGGCGGCTCCGGACGGTCTCGGCGACGTGTGGACCGAGCTGCTGGCGCCGGCCCCGGGGGAGTACCGGGTCGCGGCGAAGTACCAGATCCCGCGGGGAACGCCCTGCCCGGAGGAACTGGTCGACGAGGCCCCGGGGCCTCGGGGACCCCGGGCGCCGGCCGACCCGTCCCGGCCATGATCGAGAGTTTTTACGTTCGGTCCGGGTGCGTGGGGCGATATATCTGCATACGATCCCAGTAGTCCGATTGGGTGCTTCCCGAGGGAGTTGACGGCGGGATGAGCAAAGAGCAGAAGCACGACGTCCAGGCAGTGATCGCGAAGACGACGGAGCAGGCACAACTGCCGCACGCGCCGGGTCACGGCTTCGAAGGTCCGGTCCGCAGCAAGGTCAAGGGCGGAGCCCACACGAAGGCGGCCCTCAAGCGGGCCGGCACTCCGCAGGGCGACCGGATCGGCGAACGCAGCAGAGGCCTGAGCTGACCCCCGTCGGTTGATCACACGGCCCTCCCGGCCCCGTCCGGGAGGGCTCTTCCGTGCCGGGCGGGGGGCGGGGCCCGGCGTCGGGCGGTTGCGGGGGGCGGGTGGCGTCGGGGCGGCGTCGGGCGGCGGCGGGCGGGGCGGCCTCCCTCCCGGAGTACGCCGGGCGGCCCCGGCCCCCCGGAAACGACGAAGACCCCCGGCCGTGATCGGCGGGGGTCTCGCGTCCATGTGCCCTCGGCAGGATTCGAACCTGCGACACCGGCTTTAGGAGAGCCGTGCTCTATCCCCTGAGCTACGAAGGCGGGGATCTGTCGGAGAACATGTCTGAAATTCGCCTCAAGGTAGACGAATCCATCCAGTTGACGCCCCGACAGTGGGGTGATGGTGCTGCCTGCGAGGCTGCGCCATCGCTGGACAGTGTAGCGGGTGGAGCAGTCGAGACAGCCGCCTTGACCGGCGGGCTGCCATCCGGAGATCCGCCGCATGCATGCACCTCAGCGCGGGCGTGCGCGGGGCGCCAGGCCCCAGGCGGTCGCGGCGGCGAACAGGGCCACGACGATGGCGAGGGCGGGGATGCTGTCGGCCGGGTAGAGGGGCAGTGCCCACCAGGAGCCGATGCGATGACCGAGTGGGTCAGGAGGCTGTCCGAGCATCACGTTGGCGATGATGTAGAGGAGTCCGGCAGCCACCGCCGTGGCCTCGTTCGCGATCCGGCGCACCACCAAGGCCAGAGCCAGGACGAGAAGGGTGTTGCGGGCCACGTCCAGTCCCACGGCGGGCGAGGCGGCCAGTAGGAGCGCCGCCCCCGCTGACACCGCTGCCCGATCCAGACGGCGGACCGGTACGACTGCGGTCAGCTCTGCTTCCGGCAGTCGTCGGTCCAAGCAGTACATGACGGCGACACTCATGATCACCGGCACGAAATGCTTGATCTGGGCCATTCCCCCGCCGCCCAGAAGGCTGGGAACGGGCACCGGGCTCGCCCCGATCAGCCAGGTGGTGACGATGAGCGCCAGCACTGCGGGTGCCAAGACCCACCAGCGTCTCACCGACAGCGCGTAGAGCTTCACGAGGCCGCTCCACAGTGTTTCTGCGCCCGCGCGGCCTCGGTGAACCACGCGACCTGCTGTTCCTTGGGGAAGGTCCGGATCTTCGTGATCTCCTGCCATGCCGGGGGCGGGAGCGCGCGCCGTACGTTCTCTTCGTTCGCGCCGACGACGAGTGCGGCCCAGGCTGCGGGCGTGGAACCGGGACGGCGGCAGGGAGTGACCCCGGTGCTCACCGCGGTGCCCGTGACGGCGGATTCCGCCAGGTTGGCCCGGAAGGAGTCGGGGTCCGCCTGCCCGTTGGCGAACGGTGGCGACCAGATCAGTGGCCAGACGCCTGGCTTCAGCGGTTCCTTCGAGGAGGCCAGGAGCAGTTCAGCGGGCATGGGCACTCCCGCGGCGTGCAACGTGGCCAGCGGCTCCGTGAGGTCCTTGCGTATTCCGTCCACGTGGGAGGCGTACTCCGGCGGTAGGCACACTCGGGGCGCGTCGCCGGCGCACACCGGGGTGACGACCCGTGCGTCCGAGGGGCGGAAGTAGCCCCAGTCCGCGACCGCGCCCCGCCCGAGCAGGATCGTGCCGATCGCGAGTGCGACGCCGAGGGAGAGCGCGGAGATCCGCCGCCGGGTCAGGGCGGGAAGCCAGAACGCGAGAACCAGACCGCAGAGCACCGCCCAGGGAATCAGGTACGCGAGCGGCGATCGGGTGTCGGTCGGGGAGGAGAACCCGTCGATGAATCCGCCCAGGTGCCGCAGCCACGGGTTCGACATCCCTTGGGGGAAGGACAGGAACATCCAGCCGCCGATGCCCGCGACGGGGGCGGCCAGGCTGCGGGGAAGGATGTGTCCCAGCCGCCATCCGATGGCGGTCCATCCCAGCGGAAGTACGACGGCATGGGCCACACCCAGCCATCCCCCCGCACCGCTCGGCAGCGTCCCGACGGTGTGTGCGGCCAGCAGGAAGGAGACGACAAGCAGCACCGCCTGGAGTACGACAACGGGGCTGACGCCCCAGACGAACCGGCGCAGCGCACCGCGTGCGGCCGTGGTCGGGAACGCGCCCAGCAGCCGGTGTCGTCCGGCCTCCCACGCCGCGACCGCGGCCACGGAACCGACCACGACCGGCAGGGCCTGGGCGACAGCTTCGCCGGCCTCCGCCCCGTAGGCCGTCGGCACGGTGATGCGGTTGGCGGTGATGTAGAGGCCCGAGTACACCAGGGCGGGCAGCGCCACCCAGGGGGCGGCCGAGGCGCGGAGGTTGCCCCAGGTGATCATTCGGCGGCCTCCAGCAGAGACGCGTACGCGCTCTCCATGCGACGGCCGGGCGCGCAGTCGGGTGCGGCGTGGCTGTCGAACAGCGGCACCGGACCCTGGAATCTCACCCTGCCCGACTCGAGGACGATCACCTCGTCGAAGGCCTGGTCGAGGTCGCCGATGTCGTGGGTGGAGACGATGACGTGCATGGCGCCGCGGAGGGACACCAGCAGGTCCAGGAAACGGCGGCGCTGGTGTGGATCGAGGCCCACGGTGGGCTCGTCCAGCAGCAGCACCTCGGCCTCGTGGACGAGGGCGCCGGCGATGGCCACCCGCTGCTGCTGACCGCCGGAGAGCGTCTTGATGCGGTCGTTCAGCTTGTCGGCGAGCCCGACACGATCGATCGCCGCGGGAGCAGCCGCCCAGGCGTCACGCTCCCGCATTCCTTTGAGCCAGCCGATGTACGCCACATGCTCACGGGCCGTCAGTCCCGGCAGGAAGCCGGGTCGCTGCGGCAGCCACGAGACCTTCCGCCGGTAGGCGCGCGCGTCACGAGAACCACCGGCGGACAGACGACCGAGGCCCACCCGCCCCGATCCCGGCCGCAGCGCGCCCGCACCGAGTGCGAGGACCGTGCTCTTCCCGGCGCCGTTCGGTCCCAACAGGACGGTATGGCCCGGGGCGAACGCCAGATCCAGCCCGGTCAGGACAAGGCGGGTGCGGTGGCTGTAGCGAAACGTACAGTCCTCGTAGAGCAAGGGCATCGAAACCTCGAGTGCGTTGTGGAAAGGCCTGTGCGGCCGGCGGCCCCCGCTGCGCGGGGTGTCAGTCCTCGTCGTCCAGGAGGCCGGACGCGGCCAGCAGGTAGCCGAGTTGGGCCCGGCTGCCGCTGCCCAGTTCCAGGGAGACTTTGCGGATGTGTTCGGCGACGCTGCGGCGGCTCATGCCCAGTCGGCGGGCGATGGAGCTGTCCGTCTCGCCGCCGATCACCGCGCGCAGGATGGTCCGTTGCAGGTCGGAGGTGACGATCGGGCCGCGTGACGCGGAGCCTGGGGGGAGGATCGGCGTGGAGCGTTCCCAGGTCTGGTCGAAGTACCGGGTCAGGAAGCGCACCAGCGACGGGTCGGCGATGTGCAGTGCACCCTCGGCCGGTTCGTCGGACAGTTGGATGAACGCCACGTCCTGGTCGCAGACGATGACGCGTTCGATGATCTCCGCCTGGCTGCGGACCTCGGCGCCGGCCGCCGTGACCTGCTCGATGTACCACATGGTCGGTCGGTGCGTCTGAACGGTGTGTTGATAGAGGGTCCGTTGGCGCACCCCCCGCTCCAGTGCGCGCAGGTCCCGTTCCAGGGCCTCGGTGAGGGCCCCTTCGGGGCGCCCGCCCCCGGGCTGGACGGTGCGCAGTTGCTCCCGGCAGCTGCCGACGGCGGCCTCCAGCGTGGCGCTGATGACGTCCTGGCCGACGAGTCGGACCGGGGCGGGGCGCGCCGCGTCCTGCTCCTGCGCGTACACGGCCTCGAAGACGGACAGGCGGGCCTTCGCGGCGCGGACGGACCGGCGTTGCTCCGCCAGGAGGTCCTCCAGCGGGCCCATCGTGGCGAAGCTCGCGGCGGCGGGTGTGACGGGTACGGCGTACCCGGGGTCCTCGCGGTCCTCCATGACGAGATGGAGCCTCCACAGGCAGGACGGCAGTCCCTCGCGGGGCGCCCGGCCCTCCCGCAGCGCCGTGCGGTAGGCGGTCAGGGCCGCCTTGCAGGGCTGGGGGTTTGGGGGCGATTCGTCGCAATCGCATCCGACTGTGCCGAAATGATCTTGCTTCACAACTGTGCACATTACATTCGTGCAACCCGATATCCCTATGAGCACAGGGCCGGCGGTTTATGTTCGCCAGGCACTCTGCGCGGGGGTTCGAGGGGGAAGCCATCCATGTCTGGTTCGGTTCGGGACGACGCCTCAGCGCCACAGGCCCGTCCGTGACCTCCGGCACGGCTCTCAAGGAGCGTCGGTACCGGATCCTGGTGGCCGGTTACGCGATCTCCTCGTACGGCACCTTCCTCAACCTGGTCGCGCTGAACCTGTACGTGTACGCCGTGACCGACCGCGCCCTGGCCGTCGGCGCGTTCATGACCGTGCGGTTCGCCGCCGGGTTCCTGACCGGCCTGGTCGCGGGGCCGCTCCTGGCCCGGTGGTCCGCCAAGGGCGTCATGCTCTGGGCGAACCTGCTCCAGGCGGCGGCGATGCTGCTCCTCGTGGCGGTACCGGACGACCACCACACGGCCGCGCTGTTCACCGTCTCCGCCGTGGTCGGCGCCGCGGGCACCCTGTTCATGGTCGCGTTCCGCAGCTCCATCCCGCTCATGGTCGGCGAGGGCCGCACCACTTGGGCGAACTCGCTGATGGTCAGCCGGCGTTCCATGGCCATGGTGGCCGGCTTCGCCTCCTCGGGCGTCGTGGTCTCCCTGCTGGGCTACACCGCGGCCTTCCTCGCCGACATGGGCACCTTCCTGGTCTGCGCCCTCACCGTCGCCCTGCTGCCGATGGCCCGGAACGCGGCCGACGGCGTGGGCGCGGAGAGCGTTGCGGGCGCGGAGGACGGCGCGGGCGCCGAGGACGGCGGGCGGGGCGCCCGGGACGAGACGGGGAGGATCCGCTCCTCCGCCGCCCTCGCCGCGCTGGGAGCCGCCCCGGCCCTGCTGTTGATGGTGGCGCTGCGCGGGGTCGACGCGTTGGGATCGTCCTCGCACAACGCCGCCCTGCCCGTGTACTCCACCCGCCTCGACGCCGACTCCCCGGCCGTCTTCGTCAGCGTCTTCTGGTGCGTCTGGGCCATCGGCAACGTCCTCGCCCAGCAGGTGCTGAGCCGGTACGCGAAGCGCACCGAACGCGCCGTCGGATCCCTCGGCTTCGGACTCGGCACCATCGTGATGTCGGCCACCTTCATCCTGGCGTTCGCCGGCTTCCCGTGGGTCGCGACCATCGTGATCGCCCTGCTCGCCGGCGCGGCCGACGGGCTCACCGAAGTCTCGTACACCTCACACCTCCAGACCCTGCCGAGCGGCCTGCGCACCCACGCCTTCGGGCTCTCCGCCACCGTCGAGAACCTCGGCTTCGGCATCGGGATGATCGTGGTCGCGACCGCGCTGGACGCCTTTACCCCGCTGTCGGTCGTCGCCGTCGCGCACGGCGCCGCCATCGTCGTGGCCCTGGTCTTCGTGGCACAGGTGCTCCGGCAGCGCAACGCGTCGCGGAAGGCGACGGCGGAAAGCGACGAGGGAGGGAGCGGCGATGCGGGACCGGCGCGTGGCAGTCATCGGGATGGCGCTGAGGTTTCCGGGGGCTGACACGCCCGAGCGGTACTGGGACGACATCCGCTCCGGCGCCTCGCACGTACGCCCCTTCACCGAGGCCGAGTTCGCGGCGGCGGGGTTACCGGAAGTCCTCTACCGGGACCCGGACTTCACCGGCGCGAGCGCGCTGCTGCCCGACATCGACGGCTTCGACGCGCCCTTCTTCGGGATGAGCGGCCGCGAGGCCACCCTGACCGACCCCCAGCAGCGGCTGTTCCTGGAGTGCTGCCACCACGCGCTGGAGGACGGCGGTCACGCCGGCACCACCGAGCGGGTCGGGGTGTACGCGAGCATCGGCTACCGCCTGTACTCCCTGCACAGCTACCTCGCGTCCCAGATCGGCGAGCCGGCCGGCCCGGACGCCGCCCGCGACTGGGCCGAGGTCAAGCAGATCCAGGTCGGCAACTACGCCGACTTCACCGCCAACCGCGCCGCCTTCCGGCTCGGGCTCACCGGCCCCGCCGTCAACGTCGCCACCGCCTGCTCCAGCGCCCTGGTCTCCGTCCACCTGGCCTGCCAGGCGCTGCTGGCCGGCGACGCGGACCTGATGGTGGTGGGCTCCGCCGCGCTGCACCTGCCCCAGGTCACCGGACACCGGCACGTGCGGGGATCGACGATCTCCCGGACCGGCGCCGTACGGGCCTTCGACGCGGCGGCCGACGGCACGGTCGGCGGCAACGGGGTGGCCGCCGTCCTGCTCAAGCCCCTGGCGAAGGCGCTCGCCGACGGGGACACCGTGCACGGGGTCGTCCTGGGCTCCGCGGTGACCAACGACGGCGCGGACAAGGCCGGATTCGCGGCCCCCGGCGTCGCGGGCCAACGGGACGCGGTGCTCGGCGCACTGGCGAACGCCGGGGTGGGCGCCGACACGATCGGCTACGTGGAGGCGCACGGCACCGGCACCTACAAGGGCGACCCGATCGAGTTCGCCGCGCTCACCGAGGCCTACCGGCGGCACACCGACCGCACCGGATTCTGCGCGCTCGGCTCCACCAAGCCCGCCATCGGACACCTGGACAGCGCCGCCGGCCTCGCCGGACTCATCAAGGCCCTCCTCGTCCTGCGGCACGCCACGATCCCCCCGCTGGTGAACCTCACCCGGCCCAACCCCCTGCTGGGCGTCGAGAACAGCCCGTTCACACTGCCCCGGCGGGCCGCCCACTGGCCCGCGGCCGGACCGCGCCGGGCGGGCGTGCACTCCATCGGCATGGGCGGCACCAACGCGCACGTCATCCTCGAAGAGGCCCCGCCCGCCCCCGCCCGCCCCCAGGCCGGCCCGGTGCCCGCCCTGCTGCCCCTGTCGGCGCAGAGCCCCCGGGCGCTGGAGGACAGCGCCCGGGCGCTGCGCGACACCCTGCGCGCGCGCCCGGACCTCGATCCCGCCGACGTACTGACGACGCTGGCCCTCGGCCGCCGCCACCTGCGCCACCGGCTCGTCGTCACCGCGCCCGCCGGACGCCTGGCCGAGGCCCTCGACACGTACCTGGTGGACCCGGCCCTCGTGGACCCGGCCCTCGTGGACCCGGCGCGCCGCGACGGCGGGGCGGCCGGCGCCGCGACCGGTCGGCCGGCCCGGCCCGACCCGGCCGGCGCCCACCACACCGGAACGGTCGAGGCACAGGCACCGGTCGTGCCCGCGTTCGTCTTCAGCGGCCAGGGCAGCGGCCGGCCCGCGATGGCCGGGGCGCTCGCCGCGCGCTTCCCGCCGGCGGCCGAGGTGCTCCGGGAGTGCGCCCGGATCCACCGGGAGGAGACCGGGGAGGACCACTTCCTCGACCGGATCGTCGCCGGCGAGGGCCCGGGCCGGTGGGACACCGACTTCGCCCAACCGGCGATCTTCGCCCTCCAGGTCGCCCAGGCCCGGCTCTGGCGGCACCTGGGCGTCACCCCGTGCGTCGTCGCCGGGCACAGCGTGGGGGAGTACGCCGCGCTGTGCGTCGCCGGCGCGCTCACGGTCGAGGACGGCACGCGGCTGCTGTGCCGGCGCGGCCGGCTCATGCAGGACACCGAGCCCGGCGCCATGCTGGCCGTGTTCAGCCCCCTGGAACGGGTACGGGAACTGCTCGACGCCCTCGGACGGTCGGCGCACGGCCGCCTCGAACTGGCCGTGTCCAACGGGCCCGCGCAACACGTCGTCGCCGGCCGGGCCGCCGCGGTGGAGGCGGCCCGCGCCTGGCTCGCCGAGCGCCGGGAAGCCTGCGAACCACTGCCCGTCGACCGGGCCTTCCACACCGCGCTGCTCGACCCGGTGCTGGACGAGTTCCGGGCCGTCGCCTCCGAGACCGAACTGCGCCCCGTACAGGTGGACTTCGTCAGCGGACTCGATGGTCGGACCCGAGCCGCCGGGTGGCTGCCCGACGCCGAGTACCTGGTCCGCCAGGCCCGGTACACGGCCGACTTCCACGCCGTGCTGCGCACCCTCGCGCCCGTCGGCGTCCTCGTCGAGCTCGGCCACGGCGCACCCCTGACCGGCCTGGCCCGCCGGGCGGTGCCCGACGCCACCTGCGTCCCCACCCTGCCCGTCCGGCCCGGTGGCGGCGACGATCCGGACGACCCGTGGACCGCGGTGGCCCGACTGCACTGCGCCGGCGTCGCCATCGACTGGGCGGCGCTCCTCGACGGCTGCGCGGGCCGGCGGATCCCGCTGCCCGTGTACCCGTTCCAGCACCGCTCGTACTGGACCGGCCCCCCACCGCATTCCGGCCCCCCACCGCATTTCGGTCCCGCGGCGGACCGCGCACCCACGAACCAAGGCTCCATGGAGGACGGCATGACCGAACGGGACGTACTCACACGCGTGCGCGAACTCACCGCGCGCCACCTCGGCCACGACCTCGCCGAGGTGGACCCCGGGCGGACGTTCATCGGTCTCGGCGCGGACTCGCTGCAACTGATCGGCATGCTGAGGCAGTTGGAGGCCGAGTTCGGGGTACGGCTCGCCATCCGCGACGTGCTGGAGGACGCGGGTACACCGGAACTGACGGCCCGCCTGATCACGTCACGTTCGGCGGCCTCGGCGGCCTCGGCGGCCTCGGCGGGCGCGTCGGGTGCCTCGGTGGGCGCCCCATCGGGCGCGGAGTCCGCCCCGCTGACCGTGCTCACACCCGCGCCCACGCCTGTACCCGTACCCGTACCCGTACCCGTACCCGCGCCCGTCGTGGAGACCGCGCGTCCCTCGGTCACCGATCCCGCGGTCACCGAGTACGCGCACCGGGCGGAGATCGCCGAGCTCCGCCGCCAGATGGACCTGCTGGCCGAGACGCAGGCCGCCATGCTGGTGCAGCTGTCCGAGGCACTGGCCCTGCTCGGCGCCGAGCGCGTCCGATGAGCACCACCGCCGCCGACCGGGCCGCCGCACTCTCCCGGCAGCTCACGGCGCAGCTCGCGGCCGCCAGGGCCCGCCTCACGCCACCGCCACCGCCACCGACACCGCCACCGACACCGACGCCGCCACCGCCTCGGCCGGAGCCGACGCCGCCACCGTCGCACGGCCCGCGCGTCGTCCTGCCCATGGGCTCCGGCATGGCCGGCGACGGCGCGGACACCGCCCAGCGCGCCCACGCCGCCGAGCTCGCCCGCCGCCTGGCCGAGCGCACCCGCACGTCGAAGGAGCTGGCCCAGAGCCGACGGGCCGTACTGGCCGACAGCCGGGCCGTCGTCGGCTTCCGCCGCTCCACCAAGGAGACGCTGTACCCGCTCGTGGCCCGGTCGGCGCGCGGTGCACGGCTCACGGACGTGGACGGCAACCAGTACACCGACATCACCATGGGCTTCGGCTCCCTGTTGTTCGGGCACGAGCCGGAGTTCGTCACGGCGGCCGTGCGCGAGCACCTCGACGACGGCCTGCGGTTCGGGCCCCGGCCGGCCGAGGCCGGCGAGGTCGCCCAACTCCTCGCCGACCTCACCGGCCTGGAACGGGTGGCGTTCGCCAACTCCGGCACGGAGGCCAACTCGGCGGCCCTGCGCCTCGCCCGCGCCGCCACCGGGCGCGACCGCGTCGTCATGTTCCGCGGCTCCTACCACGGCCACATCGACTCGGTACTGGGCCGCCCCGGCCCGGACGGCGGGCGCGCCGTGCCCGTCGCCCGTGGCATCCCGGACAGCGCCGTCGCCGAACTCCTCGTCCTCGAATACGGCAGCCGGGAAGCCCTGGAGACCATCGACGCGCTCGGGGACACCATCGCCGCCGTCATCGTCGAACCGGTCCAGTGCCGCAACCCCGCGCTGCGACCCGTCGAGTTCCTGCGCACCCTGCGCGAACTCACCCGGCGGCGCGGCATCGTGCTGCTCTTCGACGAGATGCTCACCGGCCTGCGCCCCCACCCCCGCGGCGCACAACACCACTTCGGCGTCGTCCCCGACCTCGCCACCTACGGCAAGGCGCTGGGCAGCGGCTTCCCCATCGGGGCGATCGCCGGCCGGGCGGACATCCTGGACGGGGTGGACGGCGGGTTCTGGCGGTACGGCGACGACAGCCGGCCCGAGGTCGAGACCACGTTCTTCGGCGGCACGTACATGCAACACCCGCTGTCCATGGCCGCGGCCAAGGCGGTCCTCACCCACCTCACCGCCGAGGGCCCCGCCCTCCAGGAACGGCTCAACACCAGGACCGACGCCCTCGCCGACGACCTGAACGCCTTCTTCCGGGACGAGGAATTCCCCCTGGAACTGGCCCACTTCGGCTCCATGTTCCGGTTCACCCACCGGGCCGACATGGAACTGCTCTACCAGCACCTGCTGACGCGCGGCGTCTACGTCTGGGAGTGGCGCAGCTTCTACCTGTCCACCGCCCACACCGACGGCGACGTCGAGCGGGTCCGTGACGCCGTGAAGGACTCCCTGCGCGCCCTGCGCGCGGGCGGCTACTTCCCCACCATCCGCCCGGGCCTCCGGTCGAAGCCCCGGCCGGTAGAGCGACCCGCCCGCCCCCGGCCCGCCCCCGACTTCGGGATGTACTTCTTCGGCGACCACCCCGACGCCGGCGACCACCCCGACGCTGGCGACGGGGCCGCCGACGACGGCCGGCACGCGCCGCGACCCGCCGACGCGTACGAGCGGATCATCGAGACGGCCCGCTTCGCCGACGAGCGCGGCTTCAGCTCGCTGTGGGTCCCCGAACGGCACTTCCACTCCTTCGGCGGCCTCTTCCCGAACCCGTCCGTTCTCGCGTCCGCGCTGGCCCGGGAGACCGACCGCATCCGGCTGAACGCCGGCTCCGTGGTCCTGCCGCTGCACGACCCGGTCCGGATCGCCGAGGAGTGGTCGGTCGTCGACAACCTCTCCGGCGGGCGGGTCGGCATCGGCTGCGCCACCGGCTGGCACGCCCAGGACTTCGCCCTCCACCCGGACCGCTTCGTGCGCCGCAAGGAGATCGGGTTCGCCCACCTGGACGACGTACGGACCCTGTGGCGCGGCGGAACCCTGCGCCGGACCACGGGGAGCGGCGCGGAGGTCGAGATCCGCGTCCACCCGCGCCCGGTGCAGGCCGACCCCCCGATGTTCCTGGCCACCTCCGGGCGGCGGGAGTCGTACGAGGAGGCGGCGGAACGCGACCTGGGCATCGTCACCCACCTGATGAACCAGACGATCGCCGAGCTGGCGGAGAACGTCCGCCACTACCGCAAGGTGCGCGAGCAGCACGGCCTCGACCCCGACGCGGGCCGCGTGACCGTACTCCTGCACACGTACCTCGGCGAGGACCACGCGACGGCGCGGGCGCAGGCGCTGGAGCCGATGAGCCGCTACCTGCGGTCCTCGCTCCAGATGCGCTCGGCCGCCGGCGCGCTCGCGAGCAGCCCCCAGGACGTGGCGGGCGCGAGTGACGAGGACCTCGACTACCTCTTCCGCCGGGCGTACGACCGGTACTGCGACGAACGCGCCCTGATCGGTACGCCCGAGACCTGCGCCCCGGTGGTGGAAGCACTGCGTCGGGCCGGTGTCGACGAGATCGCCTCGCTGGTCGACTTCGGCATGCCGGCCGACCTGATGCGATCCGGCCTCGAATGGCTCGACTCGCTGCGGGCACGGTTCCACGACCCCGGCGAGGTTGCGCCCGAGGTTGCCCCCGAGGCCGAAGCCACCGACGGGCCCGGCGAGGTGTCCGCGCCCGCGACCGACGCCCAGCGCCGGGTCTGGCTCGCGTCCCAGCTCATCGGTGACCGGGCCGCGTACAACGAGATCCAGGCGGTGCGGCTGAGCGGCGCCCTGGACGCGGCGGCCCTCGGCGAGGCCATCGCGGGTCTCGTGGAACGGCACGCCGCGCTGCGGACCGTCTTCCGCGCGGGCGCCGGGGACGAGACGGTCCGACAGGTCGTCCGGGCGGACACGGACCTCGTGCTGCGGTCGAGCGACCTGCGGGAGCACGCCGACGCGGACGCCGCCGTCGCCGCCGTCCTGACCGAGGAGAGCACGCGGCCGTACGACCTGGCCCAGGGACCGCTGTTCACCCCCCGCCTGCTGACCCTCGCCGACGACGAGCACGTCCTCGTCCTGGGCATGCACCACATCGTCACCGACGGGCACTCCGCCACCCTGCTCGCGGCCGACCTGGAGGAGTTCTACACGGCCGCCGTCGAAGGCCGCGCCGCCCGCTTCGCGGCGCCCGCCGGCACAACGGTCGGCGCCCCCGAGCCCGAGCGGGACCCGGCCGACCTGCGCTGGTGGCGGGACCGGCTCACCCCGCTGCCGCCCGCGCCCGCCCTGCCCACCGACCGGCCCCGGGGCCGCCGGGTGGCCGGGAGCGGGGCCGCCGCCGAGATCCGTCTCGACGCCGCCCGCACCTCCGCGCTCCGGGAATGGAGCGGGCAGCGGGGCGTCACGCTCTTCGCCACGCTCCTGACCGGCTGGCAGCTCGCCCTGCGCGAACGGTCCGGGCAGGACGAGTTCGTCGTCGGCTCCACCTTCGGCGGGCGCACGCCCGAGACCGCCGACACGGTCGGCTTCCACGTCTGCGTGCTGCCCCTGCGGGTGTCCCTGACGGACACGACGCCCCTCACGGACGCCGTGCGCGCCACCCGCGACGCGCTGTTCGACGCCGCCGCCCACCAACACGTCGACCTCGACGCGCTGATGACGGCCGTCCACCCCGACCGGGGCAACCCACGGCCGCTGATCACCGTGTCGGCCGACCTCGACACCGCCCCGCTGACCCGGATCGACCTGCCCGGACTGCGCGCCCGGGAGGTGCCCGGCGGTACGGAGTCGGCGCCGCTGGAGATGGCCCTGATGGCCATCCGCAGCGGCTCCGGCCTGCGGCTGCGCATCCGCTACGACGCCGATCTCTTCGACGCGGTGACGGTGCGCGCCCACCTGGACGACCTCGACCGGATCCTGGCCGCCATGGCGGGCGGCGCCGCCGAACGGGTCCGGGACACCGCGGCCGTCCCCGCCGCCCCCGTGTCCGCCGGCCCGGTGCCGCAGGAGCTGCGGGCCATCTGGAAGACGGTCCTGAAGGTCGAAGAGGTGCCCGACGACGGCGACTTCTTCGACCTTGGCGGCAACTCGATCTCGGCGATCCGCCTGATCAACCGGGTGCGCGAGACGCTGGACGTCGACTTCCCCATGGCGGACTTCTTCGCGGACGCCAACCTGGGCGCGATGGCCCGCCGACTGGCCGCCGAACAGGCCCCGGCCGGCGAACAGGACCCGACGCCGGGCCGGCCGGCGCGAGCCGCCTCCCCGGGCGACGGCGACAACGAGGTCGTCGAGCGGGCGCCGGTCAGCGACCAGCAGGAGCGGATGATCGCGGGCCACCACACCGTGCCGCAGCCGCAGGTCTGGAACATGCCCACCAGGATCCGGTTCCGGGGCGCCCTGAAACCCGACGCCCTGCGCGCCGCGCTCACCGAACTGGTCGCCCGCCACCAGGGCCTGCGCCTGCGCTTCACCCAGAACCCCGCCGCAGGCCAGAACCCCGCCGCAGGCCAGGACCCCGCCGCGGGCCAGAACCCCGGCCAGGACCCCGGCCAGGCCCCCACCCAGGGGACCGGCACCGATCGGGAATGGTGGCAGGAGGTGCTGCCCGCCCGGCCCGTCCACCTCCCGATCGAGGACCTGACCCGGCTGACCCCCGCGAAGCGGGCCGCCCGGGCCGACCGGGTGTGCCGCCGGCTGGCGGACACCCCCATCGACATCACCCGCTCGACGCTGGCCCCGCCGAGGCTGTTGCGGGTCGCCGAGGACGAGTGGCTGCTGATGTTCGTCCTGCACCACATCGCCGCCGACGGCTGGGCCCACTCGATGCTGGTCCGCGAGCTCGCCGAGCTGTACACCGCCGCGGCGGCCGGCAGGGCGCACACCCTGGCCGCGCCCGCGTCGCAGCCGACGGACTACGCCCGCCACCAGAGGGCGACGAAGGACCCCGCGACCGAGGCCCGACGGGCCGCGTACTGCGCCGCGTACCTCGAAGGCGTACCGACCCGTTCCGACATCCCCACGGACCGGCCCCGGCCCGAGGAACCGAGCGGCGACGGCGGCACGATCCGCGGCGCGGTGCCCGCCGCCGTCCGCACGGCCGTCGAGAAGCTCGCGACGGCCCGGCGGGTCACCCCGTTCGCGGTGTCGGCGGCGGCGCTCGGCGTCCACCTCGCCCGGCTCTCCGGCGTGCGGGACATCCTGCTGAGCGTCCCGTACGCCAACCGCGAGCGGGTCGAGTTCGAATCGCTGGTGGCGCTGACGACGACCGCCGTCATGGTCCGGGTCCGCGTCGACCCGGACGAGAGCTTCGCCGAGCTGGTGAGCCGGACCGGCGCGGAGGCCATGGCCGTCATGGCCAACGTCCTGCCCACCGCGCGCATCATGCAGGCGATGAGGGACGCCGGGGCCACGGAGGTGCCCGACCGGGTGCCGTACGTCCTCGGGTTCCAGAACTACCCCGACACCGACATCGAGATCCCCGGCCTCCACGTGGAGGTGGAGGACCTCGCACCGCCGGTGTGCCGGGCGGAGCTCGTCTTCGGTCTCTCGCCCCGCCGGGACCCGTCCCTCGGCTACCGCACCTTCTTGGAGTACTCGGCCGACCTGTGGGACGGGCGGACGGCCGAGGAACTCCTGTCTTCCTACGCAACGCTGCTCGCAGACCTGAGCGCCCAACCCGACCGTCGGATCGCGGCCCTGCTCAGCACTCAACCGACGCCCCGAGAGGCGGAATCCGAATGACTCTGGTCAACGACCCCAGCCACGCCGAGGACCTGCTCGCCTTCCTGAAGGACAGTTCCTCGCCCTACCACGCGGTGGCCGAGTCCGCCCGCCGCCTCGAGAAGGCCGGCTTCACGGAGCTGAGCGAGACCGAGGAGTGGACCGGCGGCACCGGAGGCAGGTTCATCACCCGCGCCGGCGCGCTCATCGCCTGGTACGTCCCCGAGGGGGCTCCCGCGCACGCGCCCTTCCGGATCATCGGCGCGCACACGGACTCGCCCAACCTGCGGGTCAAGCCCACGCCCGACACCTCGTCCGCCGGCTGGCGGCAGATCGCCGTGGAGGTCTACGGAGGCGTCCCGCTCAACACCTGGCTCGACCGGGACCTCGGCATCTCGGGCCGGATCAGCCTGCGCGACGGCGGCTCGGTCCTCGTCAAGATCGACGAACCCCTCTTCCGGGTGCCGCAGTTGGCGATCCACCTGGACCGTTCGGTCAACGACGGCCTCGCCCTCGACCGGCAGCGTCAGACACAGCCCATCTGGGCCCTGGGAGCCTCGGAGCCGGGCGCGCTGCTGCGCCGGGTCGCCCGCGCGGCCGACCGGGACCCGGACCAGATCCTCGGCTGGGACCTGATGCTGCACGACATCCAGC
Organism: Streptomyces sp. NPDC102278; assembly: GCF_044766345.1. NCBI lineage: Bacteria > Bacillati > Actinomycetota > Actinomycetes > Kitasatosporales > Streptomycetaceae > Streptomyces > Streptomyces sp. NPDC102278. The sequence continues at coordinate 95,271 of NZ_JBIWLV010000008.1, forward strand.
CCCCCGGACACCTGGGCGAGGAACGCGAGTTCCTGGTCTCCTCCCGCCTGGACAACCTGGTGTCCGTCCACGCGGGCGTCACCGCGCTCACGGCCGCCGCCGAGGCGTACGCGAGGAACACCGTCCCGGCGGAGGGCCTGCGGATCCCGGTGCTCGCGGCCTTCGACCACGAGGAGTGCGGCAGCGGCTCCGAGACCGGGGCCCGCAGCCCGCTGCTGGAGCGGATCCTCAACCGATCCGTCAGCGGTCGCGGCGGCGGTGGCGAGGACTGGTCGCGGGCCATCGCCGGCTCGTTCTGCGTGTCCTCGGACATGGCCCACGCCGTGCACCCCAACTACAGCGAGCGCCACGACCCCGACAACCACCCGCTGCCCAACGGCGGCCCCGTGGTGAAGGTCAACGTCAACCAGCGCTACGCCACCGACGGCACCGGGTTCGCGGCCTTCGCGGCGGCCTGCGAGCGGGCCGACGTGCCGTGGCAGCGGTTCGTCTCCAACAACGCGATGGCCTGCGGCACCTCCATCGGTCCGCTCACCGCCGCCCAACTCGGCGTGACCACCGTGGACGTGGGCATCCCCGGCCTGTCCATGCACTCCGCGCGCGAGCTGGTCGGCGCCCACGACCCCGGGTACCTGACGCGGGCCCTCGCCGAGTTCGTCACGACGGGCTGACGTCCCGTACGCGCAGGGGGCCGCGGCCCCCTGCGCCCCGACCCACGCCCCAGGAGAGACCGAGCATGTCCGCACGAAACGTCGTCGTCAAAGGCGCCGACCCGCGGGACGCCGCCCTGCGCGTCCTGATCCTTCCGCACGCCGGCGGCGGCGCGGCGGCCGGTCTGGCCTTCGCGGAGCACGCCCCGGCCGACTGGCTCGTCGCCACGGCCCGGCTGCCCGGCCGGGAGTCCCGCATTCGCGAGAGCGTTCCCGAACTGCCCGGCCTGGTGACCGACGCCGTGGCCACGCTCCGCTCCCTGCCCGGCACGGCCCCCCTGATCGTCGTCGGGGTGTGCTCCGGGGCGGTCATCGCCCTGGAGGCCGTACGCGCCGTACAGGCCGAGGACGCCGACCTCGTCGCCGGACTGGTGGTCGTCTCCCAGTGGGCGGTGACGGAGAAGCCCGACCCCGACCGCCCCTCCCTGCGCGACACCGACGACCCCGCCCGCCTGCTGGAGATCCTCCGGGAGTTCGGCGGGGTGCCGGGATCGCTCGCCGCCAACCCGGAGATGCTCGGCCTGGTGCTGCCGGCCGTCGTCGCCGACATGGCGGCCGTGCAGGACTACACCTCGGGCCCGGACCCGCTGCTCGCCTGCCCGCTGCTGACCGTGTTCGGGGACGAGGACGAGCTGTGCCCCGACGAGCGGACCGAGGACTGGGCCCTGTTCAGCGAGAACGTCCGCGCCGTCTGGGTACCGGGCGGCCACATGCTCCTCGCGGACAGCCCCGACGCGGTGGTGGACGCCCTCGTCGGCAATCTCGACCAGTTCACCCCGGCCGGGGCCTAGTCCCGCCCGCCTCCGGTCCCGCCCGTCTCCGATACGAGGTCCACTTCCATGCCGACCGTCGCAGTCCCTCCCGAACGCCGGATCGACGAACTCCTCCTGGAGCGGTGGGACCGCCACCCCGAGCACCCCGCGCTGGTGTCCGGCGACACCGTCGTCACCACCGGCGAGCTGCGGGACCGGGTCCTGCTCGCCGCCGCCGCGCTGCGCGCCCGCGGGGTGGGGCCCGGGGACATCGTCGCGATCTACCACGAGCGGTCGGTGGAGTTCGTGGTGGCCCTGCTGGGCGCCGTGTTCGCGGGCGCCGCCCACGCGGCCTTCGACGTGCACGAACCGCCGCGCCGCACCCTGGCCGCGTTCGAGGACTGCGCGCCCCGGGCGGTCCTGGCCGGCGCCGCGTTCCGGTCCCGTTTCGCCGAGGTCCCCGACCTCCTCGTCCTGACCGACGAGGAGTACGCCGACGAGGAGTACGCCGCCGAGGAGTACGCCGCCGAGGAGGACCGGGCGCACCACCCCGAGCGGGACCCGTTCCCCGTCACGCGGTCGGTGGACGACCCCGCGGTGGTCCTGTACACCTCAGGCTCCACGGGCCGCCCCAAGGCCTCGCTGATCAGCCACCGGGCCCTCGTCTCCCGACTGCGGGCGCTCCAGGGCACGCACCGCATGGACGAGCGCGACCGGATCATCCACCACACCGCGTGCACCTTCGACATGTACCTCAGCGAGGTGTACTGGCCGCTGCTGGCCGGCGCGGCCGTCGTGCTCGCCGAGCCCGGCCGCCAACGCGACGCGGACCACCTCGCGGAGCTGATCCGGGACCACGGCGTGACCACGTTCTACTGCGTGGTGTCCCTGCTCGACCTCTTCCTGCTGACCCGCGACCCGGCCGAACGCCTCGACGGCCTCCGGCAGGTCCTGACCGGCGGCGAGCCGCTCCCACCCGAGCTGGTGAAACGTTTCCACGCGCGTTCCACCGCCACGCTCACCAATCTCTACGGCCCCAGCGAGTGCACCATCCACTGCACCGCCTGGGTGTGCCCGCGCGACCCGGACCTCGACACGGTGCTCATCGGCACGGCCGTCGCGGACACCGAGCTGTGGATCCTCGACGGGGCGGGCGTCCCGGTCGCCGACGGGGAACCCGGCGAGCTGTACATCGGCGGCGCCGGCCTGGCCCTCGGCTATCTGAACCGGCCCGAACTCACCGCGGAACGCTTCGTCACCCTCCCGGCCCTCGACCCGCGGGGCCGCCTCTACCGCTCCGGCGACCTGGTCAGGGCCCGCCCCGACGGCGCGCTGGAGTTCCTGGGCCGCGTCGACCGGCAGGTGAAGATCCGCGGGGTCCGCCTCGAACCCGGCGAGATCGAGGCCACCGCCCTGCGGTGCCCCGGGGTGCGGCAGGCGGCCGTGGTCGCGTACGGCTCGGGCAGCGCGAAGCAGCTCGCCGCGTACGTGGTGCCGGACGGGGACGGGGCGGCCGAGGGCCTGCCGGCGTCCGTACGGGAGGTCCTGCGGACCTGGCTGCCGCACTCCATGGTGCCCGCGACCGTCGAGGTGATCGGGGAGCTGCCGCTGACCACGAACGGCAAGCTCGACCGGCTCCTGCTGGAGGAGCGGGCGCTCAAGCGCGCCGCCGAAGCCGCCCGCCCCGGCCCCCGCCCCGACCCCGGTGCCGTCGGCGAGGTCGCCGAGGATCCGGGGGCCCTGGTGTCCCGGGTGTGGTGCGAGGTCCTGGGCGTCGCCGAGGTGGGTCCGGACGAGGACTTCTTCGACCTCGGCGGCGACTCCTTCAAGGTGGTCGCGGTCGTGGAGGCACTCCGGGAGCGCCTGGACGCCGACATCCCGCTGGCGGCCCTGCTGACGGAGCCGACCCTCGCGGAGTTCACCGCGGAACTGCGCCGGATCCTCGACGGGCGGACCGCTAGGGGCGTGTGACGCGCACCTGGAAGCTGCCGTCGCGCAACTCGCCCACCACGGAAACGCTGATGCCGGCCTTGTCGTCGCTGAAGGTCTCGCCCGGCCGGAACGGCGCGTCGGACAGTTCCGCGTGCACGTTGGGCCGCCGGGTACAGCCTCCGCTGGCGTCGGCGCTGTCGGACACGGTGACCGGCCCGCGTCCGGTGTCGATGTCCGAGTCCACCTTGTAGATGAGGACGCCCGGCTTGCAGACGGACTCGTCGTTGCCCGCCTGGGTCCGCACCTCGATCGCGTACCCGACGCTCTCCGACAGCGGTACGAAGGCCAGCTTCGTGCCGCCCCGCACCGCCAGCGGGGACAGCACGTGATCGCTCACCCCGGACTTGGCGGCGCAGCTGATCTGGTCCCCGTCGAGCCAGCCCAGCTTCCACTTGTGCCAGCCCAGCAGGTCGTTGTTGGAGCCCCAGTCCTCGCTCATGATGTCCCAGTGCCCGACCGTGCCGCCGCCGTCGGCGGTGTACAGGTCGGGCAGCCCGAAGACGTGCCCGTTCTCGTGCGGGAGCACCCGGTACCCGGTCTCCCGGTAGGTGCCCGAGCCGTCGTCCTGACGGCTGTAGACGAAGGACGTGTTCGCGAGGGGCACGCCGTCGGCGACCGGGGCCTCGCCGTTGCCGGAGAAGGTCACGGACAGGACGGTGTCCAGGGCCGAGGGCCCGGCGTTCGGGGTGACCAGGATGTTGACGAGGTCGTACCGGCTGAAGTCCACCTCGGAGTCGGCGGCCTTCGCGATGTGCTCCACGAGCCGGCGGTACCCGGGCTCGTAGGGGGAGCCGCGCCCGATGCCGTACGCCGCGAACGGCATCGGCATCCGCAGCCACGTCCTTATCGGCGCCTCGGCCAGGTAGGTCAGCCGTCCGTAGGAGCTGGTGCGAAACCAGTCGGAGGTCTGCGGGAAGAACTCCGACAGCCGGTCCAGGGCCGTGCCCTCGCCCTTGGCGTCGGGGAAGTCGATCATCAGGTTCAGGGCCCGGACCTCGCCGGTCGACCGCGAGTACCCGGGGGGCGTCGGCAGCCCTTCGGACATCTGGACGCCCATGGTGCCCGTGATCCGGCAGGGGGCCAGCACCGATTCGGCGCTCGTGGACACGGGCCCGGCCGCCGAGTGGCCGCGGTGGGACGTCCCGTCGCTCGCCGTCGCCGAGACGCCGAGGGCCAGCGCGGTGAGGCCGATGTACGCGCAGGTGCGGCGTGGTGTGCGTATCCGGTGGCGGGTCTGCGGCATGGAGATCGCCTTCGGGTCCGCGGCAGCCGGCCGGGTCCGGACTGCTCTCCGTTGCCTCACCCTCCGACGGCTGCGGCGCGCTCGCGCGTCGGGAGAGGCCAAACGGGATCCCGGGCCGAGGGGGCCGTGACCCAGGTCACACCAAGGAGTGAAATAACCGGGGACGGGATCCCCGTTTGCATCTACGTCCCACGAAGCGGGGACCGCTTCCCCGTTTGGGGGAGCGCAGCGCCGAGGAGGCCCCGGAATGAAGACCCCCGTCGCCGTCGCCGGCATCGAGGCGAAGGTTCCGCGTCCGCGCGCCGACGCGGTCCGCAACCGCGAACGCATCCTGGCCGCGGCCCGCGAGGTGCTCGTCGAACTCGGCTCGACCGCCCCCTTCGACGAGGTCGCCCGCCGGGCCGGCATCGGAAACGCCACGCTCTACCGGCACTTCCCCGACCGGGCCGCCCTGGTCCACCACGTGGTCCTGTACGTCATGGGCCGCGTCACCGTGCACGCGGAGAACGCCCTCGCCGAGGTCGCGTCGGCCGACGAGGGCGACGCGTTCGCCGCGCTGTGCCACTTCACGCACGCGGCCGCCGACGAGCGCATCGGGGCCCTGTGCCCCATGCTCTCCGGGGACTTCGACCAGGAGCACCCCGAACTCCTCGCGTCCCGGGTCGCCCTGGAGGACGCCGTGCAGACGCTCGTGCTCACCGGTCAGGAGTCCGGGCTGCTCCGCGCGGACATCGGCGCGGGTGACCTGATGGTCGCCCTCTCCCAGCTCAGCCGCCCCCTCCCGGGTACCGGCTGCCCCGACATGGACCGCTTCGTCCACCGCCATCTCCAGCTGTTCCTCGACGGGTTGCGCGCTCCGGCGCGTTCCGTGCTGCCGGGAGCCCCGGCCGCCCTGGGGGACCTCAGGCGGAAAAGCATGTGACGCCATCGGGTCGCACCCTTTAGCGTCGTAAATCCTCCCTAAACCTTGATTTCCAGTCATTCCGCACAGTGAGTGGGTACCCCCATGCCGAAAACAGCCGCGACCCTCGCGCCGGCTGCCGACCCCAGCCGCTGGAAGGCACTCGTCTTCATAGCCCTGGCCCAGCTGATGGTCGTCCTCGACGCGACCATCGTGAACATCGCCCTCCCGTCCGCCCAGACCGACCTCGGCATCTCGGACGGCAACCGCCAGTGGGTCATCACCGCCTACGCGCTGGCCTTCGGCGGTCTCCTCCTCTTCGGTGGCCGCATCGCCGACAAGTGGGGCCGCAAGAACGCCTTCGTCGTCGGTCTGATCGGCTTCGCCCTGGCCTCCGCGCTGGGTGGCGCCGCCACCGGCGAGGCCATGATGCTGGGCGCCCGCGCCCTCCAGGGCGCCTTCGGCGCGCTGCTCGCCCCGGCCGCGCTCTCGCTGCTGGCCGTCATGTTCACCGACGCCAAGGAGCGGGCCAAGGCCTTCGGCATCTACGGCGCGATCGCGGGCGGCGGCGGCGCCGTCGGCCTGATCCTCGGCGGCTTCCTCACCGAGTACCTCAACTGGCGCTGGACCTTCTTCGTCAACATCCCGTTCGCGATCGTCGCGGCCGTCGGCGCCTGGTTCGTCATCCGTGAGCCCGCCGGTGCCCGCAACCCCGCGAAGCTCGACGTCCCCGGCGTGATCCTCTCCACCCTCGGCCTGGTCGCGCTGGTCTACGGCTTCACCCGCGCCGAGTCCGCCGGTTGGTCGGACACCGTCACGGTGACCATGTTCGTCGCCTCCGCGGCGCTGCTCGCGGCCTTCGTCTACGTCGAGTCCAAGGTGAAGTCGCCGCTCCTGCCGCTGCGCGTCCTGCTGGAGCGCAACCGCGGCGGCGTCTACCTCTCGCTGGGCCTCGCCGTCATCTCGATGTTCGGCCTGTTCCTCTTCCTCACCTACTACCTCCAGGTCGTGAAGGGCTTCTCGCCCGTCAAGACCGGCTTCGCCTTCCTGCCGATGATCGCGGGCATGATCACGGGCTCCACGCAGATCGGCGCCCGACTGATGACCCGCGTCCCGCCGCGACTGCTGATGGGCCCGGGCTTCCTGCTCGCCGCCACCGGCATGCTGCTGCTGACGCAGCTGGAGGTCGGCTCCTCGTACCCGGCGCTGATCCTGCCGGCGCAGCTGCTGCTCGGCCTCGGCATGGGCACGGCGTTCATGCCCGCCATGTCCCTGGCCACGCACGGGGTGGACCCGGCCGACGCCGGTGTCGCCTCCGCCATGGTCAACACCTCGCAGCAGGTCGGCGGCGCGATCGGCACCGCCCTGCTGAACACCATCGCCGCCTCGGCGACGACCGCGTACCTGACCGACCACGCGGCCGAGGCCGCGGCGGGCGGCCCGGCCGCGAAGCTGATCCAGGCCCAGGCCATGGTCGAGGGCTACTCCTCGGCCATCTGGTGGGCCGTCGGCATCCTGGTGACCAGCTCCCTGATCGCCTTCACCCTGATCACCACGGGCCGTCCCGGCGCGGGTGGCCCGGTGGCCTCCGGCGAGGGCGCCGAGGCCGAGGTCAGGATCCCGGTGGTCGCCCACTGACCGCGGCGGCACGGGCCCGGGAATGACTGACGACCCCGCTTCGTTCAAATTTGAACGAAGCGGGGTCGGTCTGTTCGGTGCCCCGCCCGACGATCGAGGAGCACCCCGTGACCCGCATGCCGGCCCTGTACCTCAGCCACGGCGCGCCCCCGCTGGCCGACGACCCGGTCTGGCCCGGTGAACTCGCCGCCTGGTCGGCCGCCCTGCCCCGCCCCCGGGCGATCCTGATGGTCTCCGCCCACTGGGAGGAGGCCCCGCTCGCCCTCGGTGCCACCGCACCGGTCCCGCTCGTGTACGACTTCCGGGGCTTCCCCGAGCACTACTACGGCGTGCGCTACGAGGCGCCGGGCGCCCCCGACCTGGCCGCCTCGGTACGGGCCCTCCTGCGGGCGCCGGGCACACCCGTCCAGGACATGCCCGACCGGGGGCTGGACCACGGCGCGTACGTCCCGCTCGTGGAGATGTTCCCCGAGGCCGACATACCGGTCCTCCAGATGTCCATGCCGACCCTGGATCCGACCCGCCTCATGGACATCGGCCGCAGGCTCGCCCCGCTGCGCGACGAGGGCGTGCTGATCGTGGGCAGCGGGTTCTTCACGCACAACCTCGCCGCCCTGCGGCACACCGGCCCGGGCGTGCCCGGCTGGTCCGCCGAGTTCGACGCCTGGGGCCGGGAGGCGCTGGCCGCCTCCGACGTCGACGCCCTGCTCGACTTCGAGACGAAGTCCCCCGCCGGCCGCCTCGCCCACCCCCGCACGGAACACTTCGCCCCGCTGTTCGTCACGCTGGGCGCGGCCGAGTCCACCGGCGACCTCACGGCGCCCCGCACCCCCGTGGACGGTTACTGGATGGGCCTCTCGAAGCGCTCCCTCCAGTTCGGCTGACCCGAGGCCCGAGGCCCGAAGCCCGAGGCAACCAGAGGCCGGCGGCGGCCGTCCTCAGGGTGGGAGTGCGGCCGAGGGCGGCGCTGTTCCGGGGCGAACGTCACCGGGTCGCCTGTGACGGCGGTCTCACGAGCACGAGGGTCGTACCACCACGTGACGACCGGAAGATCGGCCGAGACCCAGGGCCTGACCTGCACCTCTTCGAGATCCGACCGCACCCTGTCCCCTCCGGTGACGGGGCGTGGCGGGGCAGCATACTGCAAGATCTCGGAAAAGAGGGGTCGGCGTGGGAATTCTGTCCCGTTTCCAGTCGTTGTTTCCTTCGAAAGCGGGCACTCGGGAGAGTGTCCGAAGGACGCATCATCCGCACCACTCGGAGAAACACGACGCGTCCGGCAGCCGCACCGCGACCGAACTCATCGCATCGCAAGGGAGCACGCATGGCAACCCGCGCCGTCGCCCGCCGTCAGTCCACGAGCAGCGCTCGCGCCGTGGGCGGGGAGATCGCAGACCGCGACCTGGTCGGCATGTACCTCGACGAGATCGCGCGCACCCCGTTGCTCGACGCGGCCAAGGAAGTGGAGCTCTCGCAGATCATCGAGGCGGGCGTGTACGCCCGGCAGATCCTCGACGACGCGATAGAGCGCACGGGGGAGACCCCGGCCCGCGAGGAGCTGGAGGCGCTCGCCGCCGAAGGCCAGCGCGCCAAGGAAGTCTTCATCCGTTCGAACCTCCGCCTGGTCGTGGCCGTCGCCCGCCGCTACCCGCGCAGCGGCCTGCCGCTGCTCGACCTCATCCAGGAGGGCAACGCCGGCCTGGTCCGCGCGGTCGAGAAGTTCGACTACGCCAAGGGCTTCAAGTTCTCCACGTACGCCACGTGGTGGATCCGCCAGGCCATCACCCGCTCCATCGCCGACCAGTCCCGCACCATCCGCCTCCCCGTCCACCTGGTCGAGGAGCTCGGCCGGATCCGCCGGGTACAGCGCGAGTTCAACCGCGAGAACGGCCGCGACCCGGAGCACGCGGAGGTCGCCGCCGAGCTGGAATCGACGGCCAAGCGCGTCGGCGACGTCCTGGACTGGGCCCGTGACCCGGTCAGCCTCAACATGGCGGTGGACGACGACGGCGACACGCAGTTCGGTGACCTCCTTGAGGACACCTCGGCCATCTCCCCGGAGCAGTCCGTGCTCTCGCTGCTGCGCAGCGAGGAACTGGAGGACCTCCTGGGCAAGCTCGACCAGCGCACCGCGTCGATCATCAAGATGCGTTACGGCATCGACGACGGTCGGGAGCGTACGCTGACAGAGGTGGGCAAGCAGCACGGTCTGACCCGTGAGCGGATCCGCCAGATCGAGAAGCACGCGCTGCTGGAACTGAAGAAGATGGCGCGTGACACCGGCTTCGACGCCGTGGCCTGACCGGCCCGCGAAGGAGCCCCCTCCACGAGCCCCCGGCACCTACCCCCCCCAGGTGCCGGGGGCTCCCTCGTGCCACGCAGCCGGGCCGGGGCCTGGCCCGCGCCCCGGCCCCCTCCCCGGTGCGGAGCCCCCCGGCGCGCCGCCCCCGGCTACGCCCCCGCCGCCGAGCTCAGCCGCTCCGCGAGCCCCCGCGCGCTGTCCGCCAGCGCCGCCGGCTCCCGTACCGCGAACCCCAGACCCGTCAGCGCCAGCCGCGCCGCCACCCATTCGGGCGCCTCCCCGGTGTCGAATCGCACCCGGCAGCCGCCCCGCTCCTCCACGGCGTCCTCCCGCAGCCACCCCGGCAGGGCCTCCAGCGGCGCCGTGAAGGTCACCTCCACCCGGTACGTCTCCCCGCCCCGCAGCCCCCGCCGCACGAACTCCTCCGCCTCCATCGGCAGCACCCGCGCCACGAACCGCGCCCCCGTCGCGAACGGCTCGCTCACCCGGTCCACCCGGAACGTCCGCCAGTCCTCGCGCTCCAGGTCGTACGCCACCAGGTACCACCGGCTCCCGGTGCTCACCAGCCGGTACGGCTCCACCAGGCGCCGCGTGGCCGCCCCGTCCCGGGCCCGGTAGCCGAACCGCAGCCGCTCCGGCCCCGCCACCGCCGCCGCCATCGTCGTCAGGGTCCGCGGGTCCACCGTCGCCCCGTCACCCCGGGACACCGCGACCGTGGCCGACTGGAGGGCGCTCACCCGGCGGCGAAGCCGCGACGGCAGAACCTGTTCGAGCTTCGCCAGAGCCCGTACGGACGCCTCCTCGATCCCCTCGATCGCGTGTCCGGCCCCCGCCCGCAGCCCCACCGCGATCGCCACGGCCTCCTCGTCGTCCAGCAGCAGCGGGGGCATCGCCGCGCCCGCCACCAGCCGGTAGCCGCCCTCCGAGCCCAACGTGGCCTCCACCGGGTATCCCAGCTCCCGCAGCCGGTCGATGTCCCGCCGGATCGTGCGGGCGCTCACGCGCAGCCGCTCCGCCAGCTCGCTCCCGGGCCATTCGCGCGGTGTCTGGAGGAGGGACAGCAGGGTGAGCAACCGCGCCGGGGTGTCGTTCATGGCCCCAGGTTGCCGGCGAAATAGGTCACCGTCTGACCTACATGCCGTCTAGGTTCTCCCCATGAGCACCGAGACAGCCAAGGCATCGCCCGAAAGAGAGAACGGGCCCGTACCAGAAGAGCGGAACGACACCCTCCTTACCGACGCATCCGGCGCCTCAGGCGCCTCAGAGGCCGCGGCCGTCGCGGCCGCCGCCCCCGCCGACCGCCGCCGCTGGCTGGCCCTCGCCATCGTGATGACCGCGGCCTTCATGGACCTCGTCGACGTCACGATCGTCAACATCGCGATACCCACCATGCGCGCGAACTTCGGTGCCTCCACCAGCGCGATCCAGTGGATCACCGCCGGGTACGCGCTCGCCTTCGCCGCAGGCCTCATCACCGGCGGCCGTCTCGGTGACATCTACGGTCGCAAGCGCGTCTTCCTCCTCGGCATCGCCGGCTTCACCGCCGCCTCGCTGCTCTGCGGCATCGCCGCCAACCCCTCCATGCTCGTCGCCTCCCGCGTCCTCCAGGGCGCCATGGCGGCCCTGATGGTCCCGCAGGTCCTGGCGATCATCCACGTCACCTTCCCGCCGCACGAGCGCGGCAAGGTCTTCGGCATGTTCGGCGCGATCGTCGGTCTCGGCGCCGTCTCGGGCCCGATGCTCGGCGCGCTGCTCACCGAGTGGAACCTGTTCGACCTCGAATGGCGCCCGATCTTCCTGATCAACCTGCCCGTCGGCATCGCCGGCGTGCTCCTGGGACGCAAGTTCATCACCGAGTCCAAGGCCCCCAAGGCGCTGCGCCTCGACCTGGTCGGCGTGGTGCTCGCCACCCTGGCCCTGGTCATGCTGATCTTCCCGCTCACCCACGGCCGGGAGAACGACTGGCCGCTGTGGGGCTTCGTCTGCATGATCCTCTCGCCGGTCGTCTTCGCGGGCTTCATCGCCTACGAGAAGCACAAGATCCGCAAGGACGGCTCCCCGCTCGTGGAACTGTCCCTCTTCAAGGTCAAGAGCTTCGCGGGCGGCATCGCCGTCCAGCTGACCTTCGGCATCGCGACCGGCATCTTCTTCCTGGTCTGGACGCTGTACATGCAGATGGGCCTCGGCTGGAGCGCCCTGCGCGCCGGCACCACCGGCATCCCCTTCTCGATCGCCGTCTCGGTCGCCGCGGGCCTGTCCGTCCAGAAGCTCGTACCGCGCTTCGGCCGCAAGGTGCTCCAGGCCGGTGCGCTCACCATGGCCGCGGGTCTGCTCCTCTACATCTGGGAGTCCGACCACTACGGCATGGCGATCGCCTCCTGGCAGATGGCCGCCCCGCTGGTCGTCATGGGCATCGGCATGGGCCTGATCGTCGCGCCGCTGACCGACACCGTGCTCTCGCAGGTGCCGCGCGAGCACGCCGGCTCGGCCTCCGGCCTGATCAACACCACCGGCCAGATGGGCAACGCCCTGGGCCTCGGCCTGACCTCGGTCGTCTTCTTCGGGCTGATCGACGACGACCGGGTCCTGGGCGCCCCGTACGTCGAGGCCTTCCGCGGCGCGCTGTGGTGGGTCGCGGCGGTACTGGTCCTGATCTTCGCGGTGATGTTCATGCTCCCGCGCGCGTCGGTCCCGATGGAGGAGCGCGAGGGCGCCCACTAGCCCCTCTCGTCGCTCGCCACACGTCACGGCGAACGGGCATGTCCGCTCCGAAGAGCAGGCATGCCCGTTTGTTTTGTTTTCACCGGCAACTGGGCGTACCGTGCCAGGTAACAGACACAGTCGGGCATTCGACGGACGTGAACGGACCTGAATCCACGTGTACGCACCTGAACGCCAGCAAGAGATCCTCCGCCTGGCCCGCGAGGCCGGCCGGGTCGACGTCCTCTCCCTCGCCGACCGCTTCCAGGTCACGGCGGAGACGGTGCGACGCGATCTGACCGCCCTCGACCGGGCCGGCCTGGTCCGGCGGGTGCACGGCGGAGCCATACCGGCCGGCCGCCTCGACTTCGAACCCGACCTCACCGAGCGCGAGGCCACCGCCGCCGACGAGAAGGACCGCATCGCGGCCGCCGCCCTCGCCGAGATCCCCGACGGCGGCAGCGTCATCCTCGACGCGGGCAGCACCGTCGCCCGGCTCGCCGCCGCCGTCCCCGTCGAATCGGCGCTGACCGTCGTCACCCACGCCCTGCCCGCCGCCGCCCGGCTCGCGGACCACACCGGCGTCGACCTCCACCTGGTGGGCGGCCGGGTCCGCCACCGTACCCGCGCCGCCGTCGACGCCTGGGCGCTGCGCGCGTACGGGGAGATCCGCGCGGACGTCCTCTTCCTCGCGACGAACGGCTTCACCCCGGACGGCGGACTGACCACCCCCGACCTCGCCGAGGCCGCCGTCAAGAGCGCCGCCATGGCCGCGGCCCGCCGGGTGGTCCTCCTCACCGACTCCTCGAAGGCCGGCCAGGAACACTTCGCGCGTTTCGGCGCCTTCGCCGACATCGACCTGCTCATCACGGACACGGGGCTCGACCCCGCCCACAAGGCGGCGATCGAGGCCGCCGGTACGGAAGTTGCGCTCGTATGATCCTCACCGTCACCCCCAACCCCTCCCTCGACCGGACCTACGAGGTCCCCTCGCTCGACCGGGGCGACGTCCTGCGGGCCACCGGAGACCGGGTCGACCCGGGCGGCAAGGGGGTCAACGTCTCCCGTGCCGTCGCGGCGGCGGGCGTCCGCACGACCGCGGTCCTCCCGCTCGGCGGCGCCCCCGGCGCGCTGATCGCCGAACTGCTGGGCGCGCAGGGCGTGGACGTGACGGCGGTCTCCATCGCCGGCCAGACCCGCTCCAACATCTCCCTCGCCGAACCGGACGGCACCCTGACGAAGATCAACGCGCCGGGTCCGGAACTCGCCCCGCAGGAATCGGCGTTGCTCCTGGAGACGGTCCGCACCCACGACGGCGGCCCCACCTGGATCGCCTGCTGCGGCAGCCTGCCGCGCGGCCTGCGCCCCGAGTGGTACGCCGAACTGGTCGCCCGGGCCCATGAAGCCGGCGCCCGGATCGCCCTGGACACCTCCGGACCGGCGCTCCTCGCCGCCCTCCCGGCCCGCCCCGACGTCATCAAGCCGAACGCCCACGAGCTCGCCGCCGCCGTCGGCCGCCCGCTCGCCACCCTGGGCGACGTGCTCGACGCCGCCCGGGAACTGCGCTCGCTGGGCGCACGGGCGGTACTGGCCTCCCTCGGAGCCGACGGCCAACTGCTCGTCGCCGCCGAGGGCAGCCACTACGGCACCGCCCCGGCCGCCGAGATCCGCAGCAACGTCGGCGCGGGTGACGCCTCCCTGGCCGGCTTCCTGATCGCCGGCGGCGCCGGCCCCGAGGCTCTCGCCTCGGCCCTGGCCCACGGCGCGGCCGCCGTGCAACTGCCCGGCAGTGCCATGCCGACCCCCGCCGACCTGCGCCCCGACGCGGTCCGCGTGACCCGAGACCTGCCGCTGGACCTCCCCCTGACCGAACCCGCCGCGGTCTGAAGCGCGCGAAGGAGCCCGCGATGAGCGAGATGATCACCCCCGATCTGGTCGACCTCGACCTGACCGCCGACTCGAAGGAGGCGGCGGCGCGAGCGCTGGCGCTGCGGATGCTGTCCCTCGGCCGGGTCACCGACCTGGACGGGTTCCTGGCGGACGTGGCGGCACGCGAGGCGCAGATGCCGACCGGCCTGGAGGGCGGGATAGGCATCCCGCACTGCCGCAGCGCGCACGTCACCACCCCCACCCTGGCTTTCGGCCGGTCCGCCGCCGGGGTGGACTTCGGGGCGCCCGACGGCCCCGCCGACCTGATCTTCCTGATCGCGGCGCCGGCCGGCGCCGACGACGCCCACCTGTCGATCCTCTCCTCCCTCGCGCGGCGCCTGATGCGGCCCGAGTTCGTGGCGGCCCTGCGAGCGGCCGGCACCCCGGCCGAAGCCGCCGCCCTCGTCGCCGGCGACGACACCCCCGCACCGAAGCCCGCCGAGACGGCCCCGCAGCCGTCCGCCCCGCAGCCGAACGAACAGCAGCCGTCCGCCCCGCAGTCGAACGAGCCGACGACGCCCGCCGCCCCGCAGTCGAACGAGCCGACGACGCCCGCCGCCCCGAGGGCCGCCGCCCCGACCCCAGAGGCCGCCCCCGACGCCGAAGGCGCGGCGCGCCCGTTCCGGGTCGTGGCCGTCACCTCCTGCCCCACCGGCATCGCGCACACCTACATGGCCGCCGAGTCCCTCCAACAGGCCGCCCGGGCCGAGGGCATGGAGATCCGGGTCGAGACCCAGGGCTCCGCCGGGTTCACCCCGTTGGATCCCGCCGACATCGCCGCGGCCGACGCCGTCGTCCTCGCCCACGACGTACCCGTCCGCGACCGCGCCCGCTTCGCCGGGAAGGCCACCGTCGACGTCGGCGTCAAGACCGGCATCAACCGCCCCGCCGAACTCCTCGCCGAAGCCCGCGAGAAGGCGGCCCGCGGCGAGACGGGGACACCCGCCCCGACCTCCGTGGAACAACAGGGCCGGGAGACCGACGGCCACGGGGCGCGGTTGCGGATCTGGCTCATGTCCGGCGTCAGCTACATGGTCCCGTTCGTCGCCGCCGGCGGGCTGCTCATCGCCCTCGCCTTCGCCATCGGCGGGTACGAGATCAACACCGCCCCCTCCGTGGCCGAGCACTTCGTCTGGACCGAGGCCGCCAGTTGGGCCGCGCTCCTCTTCCAGACGGGCAGCCTCGCCTTCGGCTTCCTCGTCCCCGTCCTCGCCGGCTACATCGCCTACGGAATGGCCGACCGCCCGGGACTGGTCCCCGGCTTCGTCGGCGGCGCGGTCGCGCTCACCATCAACGCCGGTTTCCTCGGCGGTCTGATCGCCGGTCTGATCGCGGGCGGCACCGTCCTCGCCGTGCAGCGGATCAGGATCCCGACCGCCCTGCGCGGGATCATGCCCGTGGTCGTCCTGCCGCTCATCGGCTCCGCCGTGACCGCGTTCCTGATGTTCCTGGTCGTCGGCAAACCGGTCGCCTCACTCCAGAAGGCCCTCACCGACTGGCTGTCCGGGCTCTCCGGCGCCAACGCGATCATCCTCGGCGTGATCCTCGGCCTGATGATGTGCTTCGACCTCGGCGGCCCGCTCAACAAGGTCGCCTACGCCTTCGCCATCGGCGGACTCGCTTCCCCCAACGAAGGCAGCCTGAAGGTCATGGCCGCGGTGATGGCCGCCGGCATGGTGCCGCCCCTGGCTCTGGCCCTGGCCACCACCGTCCGCGGCCGGCTCTTCTCGAAGACCGAACGGGAGAACGGCAAGGCCGCGTGGTTCCTGGGAGCCTCCTTCATCACCGAAGGCGCCATCCCCTTCGCGGCGGCCGACCCGCTGCGGGTGATTCCGGCCGCCATGGCCGGCGGCGCCGTCACCGGCGCCCTCTCGATGGCCTTCGAGTGCACCCTGCGGGCTCCGCACGGCGGCGTCTTCGTCATCCCGCTGATCGGCAACCCGTTCCTCTACCTGGTCGCCATCGCCGCCGGCACGATCACCGCCGCCGGCCTGGTCATCCTCCTCAAGGGACTGCGCGGGCGACCGCAGGCCCCGGCGGACGCCGACGGCGAGGCCGGCGCCGAGAACGCGCCGGTCACCGTCGCCGCCTGACCGCCCGGCCGTACCTCACCGAACCCGCGCGCGGAGCTCCATCGCTCCGCGCGCGGTGGTCTCGCTCTCGTAGACCTCGCACATGTGCCGCCCGTCCGGCGTCGCCGTGTGCTCGACCTCCCACAGGCTGACCTCGGTCCCGTCCAGCAGGACGAACGCGTGCTCGTACAGGCTGAACCCCGCGTCCCGCCCGGACACCAGGCTCCGCCTCCCGCCGAACGCCTGGGTGATCTGGTGCGCGTACGCGGACCGCAGCCGTTCCGCCAACCCCTCGCCCGGCCGGTCCACGTTCTCCGCGCGACGCAGCACCCGCCGGGCGTGGTCGGCGGACTGCTCCACCGTGTACTCCCGGTGCCGCAACGCCGGAGCCGGCGTCGCGAACAGCGCGCCGAGCGAGGCCACGTCATCCGTCGGGCCGCTCCCGGACGCGGACGCCAGATCCCGGGCCACCCGCGCCGGGACCTCGCCGAAGATGCGGGCCACGGCCAGGCAGAGGTCCGACCTGCTCGCGAACACCTCGTGCCGGACGGCCCGATCACCCTCCTGCCGGTACGCCAGCTCCCACAGCGACTCCGAACCCCCGTCGGCCAACAGGTACGTGTGCCAGTGAGTCTCCCGCCACAAACCCGCCGAGGGGCTGTGGTGCGTGGTGGACAGCGAGGAGCTGTGGGCGAGCGCCGTCCCGAGGCGCTCGACCAAGCGGTCCGGCAGATCGAAGGAGTTGAGGGCGCGGCCCAGGAGTCGATCGAGGTGCGCCTCGGTTGTCTCGTACGGATCGCTCAAGGTGGGTCTCCAGGCCGTCGCAGCTTGTCACTTCGCAGAAGCTCAACGTAACGCCTGGCTCTGACATCACGTCCGGGGTTCGGTAAAACGTCCGGGAAGCATCGGGGGTTCCCGCCACCCCTTCAGGTCAACTTGTGTACGAATAGGCATGGTTGGCCCCGGTCTGGGGCATGGCGCGCGACCATGGGTCACATGGCAACGAACACAGTGGGCGTCCCGCGACAGCAGGGCCGCCCCGACACCCGACGCGAGGACCGACCCGACGCCCCCGGACGGGGGTTGGCGTGGCTGCTCGTGCTCACGGGGGCCGCGGGCGTGCTGGCCTCCTGGGTCATCACCCTCGACAAGTTCCTCCTGCTGGAGGACCCGAACTTCAAGCCCGCCTGCAGCCTCAACCCCGTGGTCTCCTGCGGCAGCGTGATGAAGAGCGACCAGGCGGCCGCCTTCGGCTTCCCCAATCCCATGCTGGGGTTGGCGGCGTACGCGGTCGTGGTCTGCGTGGGCGCGGGCCTGTTGGCCGGCGCGCACTACCGGGGCTGGTTCTGGCTCGGCCTGAACGCGGGCACCCTCTTCGGCACCTGCTTCTGCGGCTGGCTGATGGTCCAGTCCCTCTACGAGATCAACGCGCTCTGCCTGTGGTGCTGCCTCGCCTGGGTGGCGACGCTGCTGATGTTCTGGGCGGTCACCGCCCACACCGTCGGGACGGGCATCCTTCGGGCGCCGGCCCCGGTGCGGAGCTTCTTCGCCGAATTCGGCTGGGCACCGCCCGCGTTGCACCTCGGCGTGATCGGCATGCTGATCCTGACCCGGTGGTGGGAGTTCTGGACGAGCTGACGGTCGGCGACACGCGAGGGCCCCGGCAGCTGGTGGCTGCCGGGGCCCTCGTCACATCGCTCCACGGGCACCGACGGCCCGGACGTGAGGGGGAGCGGAGATCAGCTGCCGAGGGAGCCGTTGCCGGACAGGACCGGGATGTTGTCCAGGATGTGCGAGAGCGGCTCGTCGCCCTTGGCCTGGGTGGAGTTCTCGGTGCACTGCTGGTTCTGCGGGTTGGACAGGACGTTGATGTCCTGGACACCGATGTTGAGCAGGGCGACCAGCGACTGGGCGTTGACCTTGGCCGGCAGGCCGATGCAGGGCTTGTTCAGGGTGCCCTGGACCAGGCCGAGCTGCGGGCTCAGGTCGCCGCTGGTCTTCTGGTTGCCGTAGATCTGCGAGGCACCGTTGCCGTTGACGGTGTTGACCCCGTTGTCGTTGCCGATGGCCATGGCCGGGGCAGCGGCGGCAGCGCCCGCGCCGACGGCAACGGCGGAGACCGCGGCGGCGGTCATGATCTTCTTGAGCATCATTGGTCCTTTTGTCGCACGAGTGCCCGCTAGTGGAGCGCCCTGATCAACTGCCCGGTGGCGGGGTTGGTTCCGCTGCTTCACTCAAACGGCCCGCTTGGGGCGCGCTTTTCCCCACCCAGGGTGAGGCGGCTCCGGACGCGTGCGCGAAGGCCGTACGCAGCCCTCAGTGGGGTGGGCCCGCGACGTTCCGGTTGCGGAGTGTGCGAGGTGTTCGCACGGTGGGTAAGGAAGCGGATCGCTCGGGTCCGCATTCGTGCGACCACCAGAAGGAAGATTCATGCACCGCAAGAAGTCGTTCCGCGCCCGCGTCCTCGTCCCCTCTGCCCTCGCGGTCGTCATACTGTCCGGCGCCGTCGCCCCCGCGAGCGCCGCCGACAGCGGTGCGGGCGCGGCTCTCACCCGACGTGTGGAGGCCGTACAGGGACAGATCGAAGCCATCGAGGCCCGCGCGGCCGCGGGGCCCATTGACGATCTGCTCGCCACGCTCCGCACGACGTTGGAGGGGCTGCTCAAGTCCCTGGAGGGCCTGCTGCCGGCCGGGGTGAAGCTGCCGCAGATCCAACTGCCGACGCTGCCCGCGCTGCCGGAGATCCCCACCCTCCCGCAGCTGCCGGTGGAGGTCCCCAAGCTCCCGGCGCTCCCCGCCGTACCGGCCGTCCCGGCGGTGCCCGCGGTGCCCGCCGTTCCTGCCCTGCCGGCGAACCTGGTGCCCGACGTCCCGGAGGTCCCCGACGTGCCGTAGAGCGGCCCGGAAGGGCGCCGTGGTTACGACTATTGGGCTGAACAGGTCTGATTCGGTGCCCACCCGTGTCGTTTGGGAACCAGAACCGTTTCGCTCGGTGTGAGCCCCGGGATCGGGGCAGGACGTCGAAGAGAAGGTGCACTTCCCATGAACTCTGCTGCCAAGAAGGCCGCCGTGGCCCTGGCCTCCGCTGGTCTCGCTGTGGCCGGTGCCGCGGGCGCCGCTTCCGCCGACTCCTCGGCCGAGGGCGCGGCCGTGGGTTCCCCCGGTGTCCTCTCGGGCAACCTGGCCCAGGTGCCGGTCCACATCCCGGTCAACGTCTGCGGCAACTCCGTTGACGTCATCGGCCTGCTGAACCCCGCGTTCGGCAACGTCTGCGTCAACGACTGACGTCAGTCGACCTCGTGACTGTGGGCGCCCCGGCCTCGCCGGTGGCGCCCACGGTCATGTCGCGTCCGGGCGGGTTCAGCGACCGCCGTTGAGGTCCACGCCGCCGAGCGCCGGGGAGGCCTGGGTGGCACCGTTCGCGAGCTTGAGGGTCTCGCCCGGCAGGTCGTTGCGGGCCTTGTTGAGCGTCTGCACGGTGCCGACGACCTTGCCGAGGCTCTCGCCCTGCTCGGCCAGCGCCTCGTTGGGAAGGTTCTCGGTGGCGCCGGTGGTGGCCGTCAGGGCGTCACTCAGTCCCCCGGTCAGGCTCATGGGGGGCATCGCGGCCGGGGCCCCGGCGGCGAAAGAGGGAGACGCGGCGCCGAGGAGGGCCACGGAGCCGGCGACGACAGCGGCGACCTTCGTGAACTTCATTTTCGAAATCCTTTTCCAGCGGCGACCGTCGCGCCGCTTTCGACCTGGCTAACGATTCCCCGCCGATACGGAAACGCGCGACCGAACACGGCAACGGCCGGAGAATCCATCAGGGATTCTCCGGCCGATATCTTTTCTGATTACCGGGATTGCCGGTCAGGCGATACGGGACCTTCGGTACAGAATGGCGCCGCCCAGGATCAGGGCCGAGGCGAGGACGGCCGCGGCAGCCGGTTGACCCGCTCCGGTGGCCGCCAGTTCGCCCACCGCGGCCGGCGCCGGGACGGCGACCATCGGCGGGAGGGCGGGGGCCGGCGCGGTGCCCGGAACCGGTGCGGGCGACACCGGGGCCGGCGCCGGGGGCAGGTGGACGGGAAGGTCACCGCCGGGAACGGCCGGAGGCTGGTCCGCGGGGCGTACGACCTCCGGCGCCGGGGCCGGAAGCGTCACGGGCATGCTGCCGCGCGGCGGCCCGGTGACCTCGTCCTCGAACGACGGACCCGGGGCGGGCGCCGGGAGCGTCTTGGGCTGCTCCCACTCGGGCTCGGGCGCCGGAAGGGTCTTGGGCGCCTCCTGCGCCGGGGCGGGCGCCTCGGGCATCGGAACCGGCCGGGGCAGCGGCTTGGGGGCCGGGTGCTCCGCGACGGGCCCCGGCAACGGGTGCGGCAGCGGCCTCGGCGCCGGGGGCGCCGGGTGGGGCACCGGGGACTGGTGCTCCGCCTGCGGCCGGGGCTTGGGGTTCGGGGGGCCGACCGGCGGGTGGTCGTCGCACTCCTCCTCCGCACTCCCGTGGCCGCCCTCGTCGGACCCGCCGTAGCCGCCCTGGTGACGGGGCTCCGCGTGGCGGGGCGCCGCGTGCCGGGGTGCCGCGTGCTTGGGTGCGGCATGCCTGCGCGCCTGCCTGGGGGGTTCTTCGTCCCGCTGCTGCGGCATCGCGTGCCGACCGCCCCGGCGCTCGTCGAGATAGCGCTCGAACAGCTCGGCGTGCTCGGGGCTGAGGTGGCGCTCGTGGTCGTGGGCGGCGTCGGAGCCGGTGGTGGTGGCGCAGGTGTTGCCCATCGAGGGGTTGAGCGCGGCACCCCCGTCCACGCTGTTGCCGCAGACGTTCGGCGCGAAGGTGATCGGTACCGAGACGCTGTTGCCGGAGAGCACCCCCGGTGAGTGCGAGGCCTCGGACATGGCCGCGGGATGCGCGTGGGCCGCGCCGGTCGCGATCGACAGCAGGCTGGAGGCGGCCGCCGCCGTGAGCATCCCCTTGCCCAGCACCTGTCGGCTCAGTACCTGTCGCATGGGTCCTTCCCTGTCTACCGGCGCTCGGGCCGGTGGTGGATCGAAGGTGGCCTCGGAGTGCACCGCCGTGCACTCCGAGGCCACCCCGAGGAGGTCCGCCCTCGCGGGCGCGGACGCTTCGTCAGGCGTTGACGCAGGTGTTGCCGAACGCGGGGTTCAGCAGGGCGATCACGTTGATCGTGTTGCCGCAGACGTTGACCGGGACGTTCACCGGAACCTGGACGAGGTTCCCGGAGACGACGCCGGGGGAGCCGATGGCCTGGCCCTCGGCGGCCGAGTCGGCCATGGCGGGGGAGGCGGCACCGGCGGCCATCAGAACGCCCGCGGCCAGCACCAGTGCCTTCTTGTACGTCATTTGTTTTCGATCCTTCCCGCAGAGGCGTATCCACTGCACAAATAACAACGAGCGGGTCCGGCAAAAGAAACCGCGAGTTTTGTCGGGCGGCCGCGCATTCCACTCCGATGGCGACGAGCTGAATATCGATCGGGGTACGGAATTGGCGGGCGGATTTCCGGCCGGGCGCGGTAATGCGAGTGCCCTCACACGCGGCGAGGCCGCCGCGACCCGAAGGTGCGGCGGCCTCGTTCCCCGGACTCGGCCGGGGGAATGCCCACGTACGGGGCGGCGGTCAGCTGCCGGCGGAGGCGTTGCCGGAGAGGACCGGGATGTTGCTGAGGATGTGCGACAGGGCCTCGTCACCCTTGGCCTGGGTGGAGTTCTCGGTGCACTGCTGGTTCTGCGGGCTGGACAGGACCGGGATGTCCTGGACGCCGACGTTGACCAGGGCCAGCACCGACTGCACGTTGGCCTTGGCCGGCAGGGCGATGCAGGGCTTGTTGAAGGAGCCCTGGATGAGCGCCATCTGCGGGCTCATGTTGCCGTACGTGGCCTGGTTGCCGTAGATCTGCGCCGAGTTGTTGCCGTTGGCGGTGTTGATGCCGCCGTCGTTGCCGATGGCCATGGCCGACGGGGCCATCGCGGCACCCAGACCCACGACGGAGGCGGCAACCGCTGCGCCGGCTACAAACTTCTTGATCATTGTCGTCCCTTTTTTGCAGGATTGCCCGGTACTGGAGCACCCGGATCAACGGCGCTGCCCCGGCTCGGGTTGCGTGTCTTCACTCGGATGCCGAAGTTTCGGGCGCCGCGGTTGACGTCGGGCGTTGACGTCGGAGGCGTCTGGCGGGGGCGGGTGTCGCGGGTGAGGCCGTTCGTCGGGGCGTCGTCCCCGGCGGGCCGGCCTCTTCCGGAGTCCGTTTTCCCTTTCGGTTCCGAGCGGTGGAGCACCTCCCATAACGACCCGCCCACTTTGAGGGTGCGAGTTATCGCCCAAAAGGCCGTACGAGCGAGTCCGACGTGATTTCCAGCCTGATTTCTGACAAAGTTCACTCCTGTTTTGTTCCCCTGATCGAAAATGGAGACAGGGTCATGGGTTCCTCCCGCAGAATCCTCGGCGCGCTCGGTCTGCTGTCCTGCCTCACACTTTCGGCGAACGTTCCGGCGGCCGGTGCCACGGTCCCCGCCGGCCCCCGCGCCGCCGACGTCACCGTCAAGGAACAGGCCCGGATCCCCTTCACGCAGCGTTACCAGGCCGTGCTGCGCGGCGGGCTGGTCCGGGCGTCGAACTCCGGGATCAGCTGTCGCGGGGAGGAGAACCGGCAGGCCGAACCGTGTGCCGAGGTGCAGCGCGGCGCCGCGGGGGTCAACAGCGACTACGAGATGTTCTACAGCGAGGTCGACAAGGACCCCGACACCTACAACTCCACCCGGGCCGAGCTCAAGGTCCCGCAGGGCGCGAAGGTCGCGTACGCCCGGCTGTACTGGGGCGGGAACCTGCGGGTGGGCGAGCAGAAGCCGCCGGAGGACAACGGTCGCGTGCTGGTCGCCGAGCCGGGCGGCGCGTACAAGGAAGTCCTCGCGGACACCGTGATCGGTCACCACAACGACGCCGGGAGCGATGCCTACCAGGCCTCGGCGGACGTGACCCCGCTGGTCCGCAAGGGCGGCGCGGGGATGTGGACGGTCGCCCAACTCAACATCGCGATGGGGCACTCGGCCGTGGGCGCCTGGGGCGGCTGGACGCTGGTCGTGGCCTACGAGCACCCGCAGGAGCCGCTGCGCCGGGTCTCCGTCCACGACGGTTTCGAGGGGCTGGCCGCAGGGGTGGGCGAGGCGGCCGGGGAGACGGTGGAGGTGGCCGGGCTGGACGCGCCGGCCGGGTCCGCCGGCAAGGCCGGGGTGGTCGCCTACGACGGGGACCGGGGGGTCCTGGGGGACTCGCTGACGGTCACGGCGGACAGCGGTCGGCGCGTGAGTCTCAGTGATTCAGAAAATCCTTTTAATGATGTTATGAATTCCACCATCACGGAATTCGGACGTCCCTCGTTCGTGCGACAGCCCGAACATGTGAATGCCCTCGGATATGACGCGGACGTGTTCGATCTCGGTCCCGCCCTGTCCGGTGGTGCCCGCAGCCTGAGTTTCAAGTTCACGGGCGAAAGTCAGGGCCAATTCCTCGGTGTGCTCTTCGTTCAGACAGACGCGCGCCGCTGAACGTAGGAGATCACTCCACGTGTCGACCAACCGTTCGACGACACATTCGTCCCCAGCAGAACTCCGCACCGTCCTCCACCTCGTCCAACCCGTCGACGGCGGGGTCGCCCGGGTCGTCACCGACCTGGCCCGGGCACAGGCCACCGCCGGACTGCGCGTCGTCGTGGGCTGCCCGCGCGGCGGCCGGCTCGCCGACGACGCCCACGACGCCGGCGCCGAGGTGATCACCTGGCGCGCCGGGCGGTCACCCGGGCCGGGACTGCCCGCCGAGGTGCTCGGCGCCGCGCGGCTGATCCGCCGCGTCCGCCCCGACCTGCTGCACGCCCACAGCGCCAAGGCCGGACTGGCCGGGCGGCTGGCCGTACGCGGCGCCGTGCCCACCGTGTTCCAGCCGCACGCGTGGTCCTTCGACGCGGTGGGCGGGGCCACCGCCGCGCTCGCGCTGCGTTGGGAAAGGTTCGGCGCCCGATGGGCCGACCGGGTGCTCTGCGTCAGCGAGGCGGAACGCCGAGCCGGCGAGGCCGAGGGGATCACCGCCCGGTGGTCCGTCATCCGCAACGGCGTGGACATCGACCACTTCCGGCCCGGCGACGCCGACCGCGACCGGGACCGGGCGGCGGCCCGCGCCGAACTCCCGCTGCCCCCCGAGTTCCGGGGCGACGCGCCGCTCGTCGTCTGCGTGGGCCGGCTCTGCCCGCAGAAGGGCCAGGACATCCTGCTCAAGGCCTGGTCGGAACTGCGGGACACCGTCCCGGACGCCCGACTGGCCCTCGTCGGGGACGGCCCCGACGCCGAACGGCTGCGCCTGGGGGCCCCGCCAGGGGTGCTCTTCGCGGGCGCCGCCTCCGACATCCGACCGTGGCTTCGGGCCGCCGATCTCGTTGTACTGCCGTCGCGGTGGGAAGGCATGGCGCTCGCCCCGCTCGAAGCCATGGCCTGCGGTCGCCCGGTCCTGGTCTCCGACGTCAGCGGTGCCCGGGAAAGCCTGCCGCCCGGCCAGGGACGGCTGTGCCTGGTGCCACCGGAGGACCCGACGGCACTGGCCAAGGCCCTCTCCGGGCTGTTGGCCGAACCGCGGCTGCTCGCCGAACTCGGGGAGCGGGCCCGGGAGCACGCCCGGACCGACTTCGACGTACGGCGGACCACGGACGCGGTCACCGGCCTGTACCACGAACTGCTGGGCAGGCCCCGGCCCTTGAACCAGGAGCGCATCAGCCGATGACGATGGACAGCGCACCCGCCCGGCACACCGGGCAGGGCGGCACGGGGCCCGCCGGAAGCAGCGCCTTCGCGCCCGCGCCTCACACACCAGCCCGCCGTTCCGTGACCGCCATCCACCCCCCGCGCGGGCCCCAGGCCGAACCGGCCAGGACCGCCGTCCGGCCGAGGCGGGCCCGCCGCCGCGACCGGGTCGCAGCGCTGCTGACCACCGACGCGCTGGCCGCCGTGCTCACCGTGTCGGCCGTACCCGGTCTCAACCTTCCCGGGGAGGCCGTCCCGCCCCTCGCGGCCCTGCTCCTCGCGCTGCACGCGCAGGCCGGGCTGTACCGGCCGCGGCTCGCGCCCTCCGCGCTGTTCGAACTGCCCGCGCTCGCCGGTCGGGCCGTCGTCCTGTGGTGCGGGGCCGCCGCCGTCCTCGCGGCCTTCCACCCCGGACGGGCCATGGGGTGGAGCGTGCTGCTCGCCACCGTCTGCCTCCAGGTCCTCCTGGTCTGCGCGGGCCGCGGCCTCGTGAACCAGCTGCACCGGCGGGCCGCGCTGCGGGCACCCGCCTCCGCGCTGGTCGTCGGACCCGGCGCGGGCGCCGGGGCGGTCGCCTCCGCCCTCCACGGGCGCCCCGAGTACGGACTGCGGCCCGTCGGGATCGCCGACACCGGCGCCACCGACGGGGAACACGCCCCCCTGCCGGTGCTCTCCACCCACGAGGACGTCCGGCGCGCCGTCATCCAGAACTCCGTGCGGCACGCCGTCTTCACCCGCCCCCCGGAGGCCGACGAGCGCACCGCCTCGCTGGTGAGGCTCTTCCACGACCACGGCTGCCGGCTCTGGCTCGCCGACCCGGCCGGCACCGCCAAGGTCACCGGCATGCGGGTGGCGCAACCGGCAGACCAGCTGTGGGGGTACGCGGTGCAGCCGCTGCTGCCGCGCCCGTCCCGGCCCCTGGAGCGGTACGCGAAGCGGATCATCGACTCCTCGCTCGCCGCGCTCGCCCTGCTGTTCGCCGCGCCCGTGATGGCCGCCTGCGCCCTGGCCGTACGGCTCGTCGACGGACCCGGCGTGATCTTCCGGCAGGAGCGGGTCGGGCTGTACGGGCGCCCCTTCACCCTGTTGAAGTTCCGCACCCTGAGCGCCGATCCGCACGAGTCCGCCACCCGGTGGACGGTCGCCGGCGACCGCCGGATGAGCCCGGTCGGCTCCTTCCTGCGCAAGTCCTCGCTGGACGAGCTGCCGCAGCTGTGGAACGTCGTACGGGGTGACATGAGCCTGGTCGGTCCGCGCCCCGAGCGGCCGTTCTTCGTCGCCAAGTTCAGCAGCGTGCACCCCGGTTACGAGGCCCGCCACCGGATGCCCGTCGGGATCACCGGACTCGCCCAGATCAACGGACTGCGCGGGGACACCTCCATCGAGGACCGGGCCCGCTTCGACAACCACTACATCGACACCTGGTCGCTGTGGCAGGACCTGTGGATCCTCGCCCGCACCGCGGCCGGGTTCTTCCGATTCCGGCTGGGGGGCAGCTGAGCATGAGCCTTGCCGTATCGAGCCCCCGGGTACGCCCGGACGTGGGCGGGGCGCTGCGCCGGCACTGGCCGCTGCTGCCGCTCGCCGCGACCGTCCTGTTCCTCCTCGCCCCGCTGCCGGCGGGCGACGCCACGACCTCGGGCAAGGTCGGCCCGGCCGACGCCGCCTCGCTGCTGCTCGTCCTCGTGTGCGCCGTACAGGCGCTGCGCGGCCGGGTACGGGCGCTGACCCCGCTCGGCGCGGCCGTCCTGGGGCTGCCCGCCGTGGGGCTCGCGGTCGCGACGGTGACCGCGGGGGACCCGTACGCGGCCCTGCCCGGGTTCGTGCGCTACCTCCAGGTCTTCGTGCTGGTCCCGGCGGCGATCGTGCTGCTGGTGCGCGACGCCCGCGAGTTCCGGCTGGCCGCCGCCTGCTTCGTGGTGCTGGCGCTGGTCCAGGGAGCCGTCGGCGTCGTGCAGTTCGCGACCCGCACGGGCGCCTCGTACCAGGGCGAGGACATCCGCGCCGTGGGCACCTTCGGCCCCGGTGACGTCATGGGCATGGCCACGGTGGTCGCGTACGGGCTGATCGTGGCGACCGCCGCCGCGCTGGCGCCGGGACTGCCGCGCCGGGTCCGGCGGGCGGCGGCCGGTTGCGCGCTCGCCCTGGTCCTGCCGTTGGTGCTGTCCTTCAGCCGGGGCGCCTGGATCGCCACCCTCGGCGCGGCCGTGCTGGTCATGGCGATCGCCGGGATCCGGCGGGCGCTCAAGGTGCTGGTGGCGCTGGTCGCGCTCGGGGTGGTGCTCGTCGGCGGGCTCGGGGTGGGCTCCGAGATGGTCGCGGAACGGCTGACCTCGATCACCCAGGTCTCCGACGCCCCCGACCAATCGGTCACCGACCGCTACACCATGTGGGCCGCCGCCGAGTCGATGTGGCGCGAGCGGCCCGCGGCCGGCGTCGGCCTCAAGGGCTTCCCGGCCAACCGGGACGGCCACTCCGGACTGGCGCTGTCCGCCGGCAGCGACACCGCCGGCGCGGGTCAGGCGTTCATCAAGCAACCGCTGCTGTCCCCGCACAACATGTACCTGCTGGTGCTCAGCGAGCAGGGGCTGATCGGGTTGATCGCGATCGCCGGCGGCTGGGCGGTGCTGCTGGTCGCGGGCGTCCGCCGCTGCGCCTCGGGCCGAGGGGACCTGGACTGCGGGTTGATCGCCGTGGGGCTGCTGGTGTGGCAACTGACCGACTTCCTCTACGCGGACATCGGCGGGCCGTCCACCGTGCTGACCGGGGTGATCATCGGGCTCGCCGCCTGGTGGGCGCTGTCCTCCCGGGGCGACCCGGAGGGCGCCCCCGCGAGCGGCACCGGACGGGGCCGACCGGCCGTCGCGTGGCCGGCCGGCCGATGACGGGCGCCACGCCCCGGCGGCCCGCGGCCGCGGCGACGGACCTCGCCGCGGCAGCGGGCCGTCCGCCGCAGCCGGCGCAGCCGGACGCCGCCCGGGGCGCCGGAGCCCACGGGGACCGGGGCCGGGTGATCGCCTCCGGGGGCCCCGCCGTCGCGGGGGCGACCGCCGCCGCGGAATCCGAGGGCCCCGCCGCCGTCCGGGCGCGAGCCGGGCGGGGATCCGGCTCCGCCGACCCCGGCGCGTCCGCCCCCCTGGGCCGCTACCTCGCCAAGGCCGCCGCCGTCACCGCCGGTCTCACCGCCGCCGGGGCGGTGTTCGGACTCGTACGCGACCAGACCATCGCCCACCTCTTCGGAGCCGGGCACGACAGCGACGCGTTCCTCATCGCCTGGACCGTCCCCGAGATGGCCTCGACGCTGCTCATCGAGGACGCCATGGCGCTGCTGATGGTGCCCGCCTTCAGCCACGCCCTGGCCCGCCGGGCCGCCGACCGGGCCGGGCTCACCCGCAAGGAGGCCCGCGCGCAGGACCCCGTACGGCTGCTCGTGGGCGCGACCCTGCCGCGGCTGCTGGTGCTGCTGGCCGCCGTGGCCTCCGTACTGATCGTCGCCGCGCCGCTCGTCGTGGGCATGCTCGCGCCCGGGCTGCCCGATCCCGACCTCGCCGTCCAGTGCACCCGGCTGACCGCCCTGACCGTGATCACCTTCGGGATCGCCGGCTACTTCAGCGCCGCGCTGCGGGCCCACAGATCCTTCCTGCCGCCCGCCGCGATCTACGTCTCGTACAACGTGGGGATCATCGGCGCCATGGTCGCCCTGCACGCGCTGTGGGGAGTGCGGGCCGCCGCGGCCGGGGTCGCCCTCGGCGGGGCGCTGATGGTGCTCGTCCAACTGCCCGCGTTCATCCGGAACGTGGGCTTCGGACCGTCCCGGGCCAAGGGGGCCCCGCGCAGCCGGCGCGACCGGGACCGGCCCACGCTCCTCGCCTTCGGGCTGATCGCCCCCGTCATCTTCTTCGCCGTCTTCCGGCAGTCCCAGGTCCTGGTCGAACGGTTCCTGGCCGCCTCGCTCCCGTCCGGCGCCATCTCGCACCTGAACTACGCGCAGAAGGTCGCGCAGATGCCCATGGTGCTGTCCCTGATGATCTGCACGGTCACCTTCCCGGTCGTCGCCCAGGCCATGGCCGGCGGCGAACGCGAGAAGGCCCGGCGGCGCGTCGAACGGGACCTGGCCCTCGCCTCCCTCGCCGTCCTCATGGGCACCGCCCTCGTCATCGGGTACGCGCCCCAGATCATCCAGGTCCTCTTCGAACGCGGCGCCTTCACCCACCGGGACACCCTGGCCACCGCCTCGGTGATGCGGGTCTACGGCCTCGGGCTCCTCGGCCACTGCCTCGTCGGGGCGCTGTCCCGGCCCTTCTTCTCGACCGCCCGGCCCACCTGGTTCCCGGCGCTCGCGATGGGAGCCGGACTGCTCGTCAACATCGTCTTCGGAGCCTTCGCCGTCGGCTGGTGGGGGACCTACGGGATCGCCGCCGCCAACGCCGCCGGCATCTCCACGACCGCCGCCCTGCTCCTCACCGGACTCGGCTCCCGGATCGTCGCCATCCAGGTCCGCCGGGTCGCCGTCAGCATCGGCCGCCTCGCGGTCGCCGCCGTCGCGGCCTGCGGCACCGGCTGGATCGCCGGGCCCATGATCCCCGACCCGCTGCTCAGCGCCGCGCTCGGCTGCCTGCTGGTCCCGGCCATGTTCGGAGCCACCGGAATGGCCATGCGGGCACTGGAAGTCACCGTGCTGCCCGCCCAGATCGCCCAGCTCACCTCCCAGCTCACCCAGAGGTTCCGCAATGCCCGCTGACACCGACGCGACGCCCGCCGCCGTGCTGGTCCCCGCCCGCCGGACCGCATCGCCGTGGGTCCTGATGTACCACTCGGTCGCCGAGTTCACCGACCCCGCCGAGGACCCGTACGGGATCACCGTCACCCCCCGCGCGCTGGAGGCCCAGCTGCTGTGGCTGCGCAGCCGGGGCCTGCGGGGGGTCTCCGTCGGCGAACTGCTCCGGGCCCGCGCGGCCGGGCGCGGGGCCGGACTCGTCGGACTCACCTTCGACGACGGGTACACCGACTTCCTCACCCGGGCGCTGCCCCTGCTGAACCGCCTCGACTTCACCTCCACGCTGTTCGTGCTGCCGGGGCGGCTCGGGGTGGACAACGTGTGGGACCCGCTGGGCCCCCGCAAGCCCCTGCTCACCGCCGAGGGCATCCGCGAGGTCGCCGCCGCCGGGCAGGAGATCGGCTCGCACGGGCTGCTCCACCAGGACCTCACCGCCGCTCCCGACGACGTCCTGCGGCAGGAACTGAGCGGCAGCCGCGACCTGCTGCGGGAGCTGACCGGGACGCTGCCCGAAGGGTTCTGCTACCCGTACGGGCACCTCGACGCGCGGGTCGTGGACGCCACCCGGTCCGCCGGGTACGGCTACGCGTGCGCCATCGACCCCGGCCGGCTCGCCGGTCCGCACGCCCTGCCCCGCACGCACGTCAGCCAGGCCGACGGCGGGGCACGGCTGCGGATCAAGCAGTTGCGGCACCGGCTGCGGGAGCTGCGCAGGGGGGTGGCCGCCCGATGAACGCGACGGACGCGATGGACGCGACGAATGCGACGGACGCGATGAAGTCGCTCAAGGTGCTGCACGTCATCACCGGCCTGGGCGTCGGGGGAGCCGAGCAGCAACTGCGGCTCCTGCTGCGCCACATGCCCATGCGGTGCGACGTGCTGACCCTGACCAACCCCGGGCAGGTGGCCGAGGGGCTGCGGGCCGACGGGGTGCGGGTCGTCCACCTCGGGATGAAGGGGAACCGGGACCTCGGGGCACTGCCCAGGATGGTGCGGTTCATCCGGCGCGAGCGCTACGGCCTGGTCCACACCCACCTGTACCGGGCCTGCCTGTACGGGCGGCTCGCGGCCCGGCTCGCGGGCGTGCGCACGACCGTGGCCACCGAACACTCCCTCGGTGAGGGCGAGATCGAGGGCCGCCGGCTCTCGGCCGGCGTCCGGGCCCTGTACCTGGCGGGCGAGCGCCTGGGCTCGGCGACGGTGGCCGTCTCCGACACCGTGGCGACGCGGCTGGAGGGCTGGGGAGTGCCGGCCGCGCGCATCCACGTCGTACCGAACGGGATCGAGGCCGTCCGCTTCCGCTTCGACGACGGCGTGCGCCGGGCCACCCGGGCCCGCGCCGGACTCCCGGAACGGGCCTTCGTGGTGGGCGGGGTCGGGCGGCTCGTGCCGGGCAAGCGGTTCGACGTGCTCGTACGGGCCGTGGCCGCGCTGCCCGGGGCCCACCTGCTGCTGGCCGGCGACGGCCCCGAACGGGCCGCGCTGCGACGGCTCGCCGCCGACCTCGGTGCCCAGAGCCGGATCCACCTGCTGGGGGAGCGGGACCCGCTCGGCGACAGCGCGGACGGGCGGACGCCCGGCATCCCCGCCCTGCTGGCCGCGATGGACGTCTTCGTGTCCCCGTCGCGGGAGGAGGCCTTCGGGCTCGCGGTCGTCGAGGCGCTCGCCGCCGGACTGCCCGTCCTGCACGTCACCTGCCCGGCCATCGACGACCTGCCCGCGGCGCAGGCGCCGGGGGCCCGGCGGATCGGCACCGGGACGCAGGAGCTGGTCGCCGCGCTGCGCGGACAGATGGAGGCGGGAGCCGGCCGGTTGCCGGCGCCGCCCGTGGTGCGGCGGTACGACATCGCGCGGAGCGCGGAGCGGTTGCTCTCGGTCTACGCCGCCGCGTTGGCCCTGCCGCCCGGGGAGGGCCGCGGCCCCGTCCCGGGCCCGGGTGCCGGTTCGGAACCGGGCGGGGTGGGGGCGCTGTCCGCTCCGGGGCCGCTGTCCGCTCCGGGGCGCCGGCCGGGGGTCGTACGCACGCCCGGCCGGGGCGACGGCTGATCAGTCCTACCGCAGGGGCCCCGGAGCGGGGCCGAAGGAAGTTCCCTCCACTCAGGAAGCGAGCACGCACATGGCCGACACCGCCGACCAGAAGAAGTCGGACCAGAAGAGGCCCGATCAGAAGAGGCCCGACCAGAAGCAGCCGGACCAGAGGAAGTCGGACCAGAGGAAGTCCGACCACCGTTCCGCGAAGAAGGCGCGGACGCGGTCGCTGCCGCCGCCGGCGTGGTGGCCGTTGCCCGCCTGCGCGCTGTTGGGGCTGGCCGCCGGCGGCGCGTACGGGGTGCTCAAGGCGCCCGAGTACGCCGCCACCAGCTACGTCGTCGCCGTCCCGGACGACACCACCGAACCGGCCACCGCCCTCGGCTTCGCCCAGGCCTACGCCCGGATCGCCACCAGCAACTCCACCCTCGCCTACGCCCAGCCCCGCGCCGGCGTCAACGCCCACCGGCTGCGGACCCAGGTGCGCGCCGAGACCTCCCCCGAGTCCCCGATGATCGCCATCACCGGCACCTCGAAGAGTCCGGCGGAGGCCGCCGACATCGCGAACGCGGTCGCCGACGCCCTGTCGCTGAGCAGCAACCAGGCCGCCAAGAACACCGGCGTGCAACTGCTGCTGTTCAACCAGGCCGTCGCACCGACCGACCCGGCCTCGGCCTCCGCGTCGCTCAGCGGGGCCGTCGGATTCTGTGCCGGCGGGCTCGTCGGCGGCCTGTGGATGCTGGCCCGACCCGGACGCCGGCGCACCGACGAGGTCGTCGACGAGGTCGTCGAGGACGCGAGCGGCCCCGTGGCCGGCGAGTTCGCGACGCTGCCCGCGCAGGGCGAGCACACCACGGCCAAGGAGAAGGAGTCCGTGCGATGAGTTCGGGCTCCGCCGGGGGCCTGTCGGTGACGCTCTGCCGGGACCCCCGGCAGTTCGCCGCGTTGGAGGAGTCGTGGAACCGGCTCGTCCGCGGCTGCCCCACCGCCACCCCCTTCCAGAGTCACGCCTGGCTGCACTCCTGGTGGCTGTCGTACGGGAAGGAGGGCCGGCTCCGGCTCGTCCTCGTGCGCCGCGGCGACGAGCTGGTCGGCGTCGCCGCGCTGATGCTCGTACACCGGCCGCTGCCGCTGTTGGTGCCGCTGGGCGGCGGGATCACCGACTACTTCGACGTGCTCGTGGACCCCGAGCACGCCGGTCAGGTCGTTCCGGCGCTGGCCCGCGGGCTGCACCGGGCCGCCCGGGGCGCGGTCGTCGACCTCCGCGAGGTGCGGCCCGGGGCGGTCGCCGAGGCCGTGTTCGAGGCCTGGCCCGGGGCCCGGGCCAGGCTCACCGACTCCACCTGCATGGAGCTGCCCGCGCTGCCCTTCGACGAGCTCGTCAGGCGCATGCCCTCCTCCGGTGCCCAGCGGGTGCGGGCCAAGCTCCGCAAGACCGACGCGGCCGGGATCGAGGAACACGACGTCACCGAGCAGGAGGTTCCGCGCGCCGTGCGGACGCTGCTGCGGCTGCACGAGAAGCAGTGGCGCGGACGCGGGGTGACGCCCGAACACCTCAAACCGCGCTTCGCCGAGCACCTGACGCGGGCCGTCCGGCGGATGGTGCGCGTCGGGGAGGGCCGACTCACCGAGTTCCGGCTGGACGGGAACGTGGTCGCGGCCAATGTCACGCTGCTCTCGGCGGCACTGAGCGGCGGATACCTGTACGGGGCCGACCCGGACCTGCGCGACCGCAAGGTGGACATCGCCACGCTGTTGCTGCGCCACGAGGCCGGCCGGGCCCTCGCGGAGGGGCGGCCCGTGGTGAGCTTCCTGCGCGGCAACGAACCGTACAAGAACCACTGGCGGCCCGAAACGGTGGTCAACCAGCGGTTCCTGCTGGCCACCAGCGCGCTCGCGCCCCTGCTGCGACTGCACGAGTCGCAGGTGTCGGGACGCGAGCGGGCGGTGGACGCGCTGCGCGAGGCGCTGCCGGCCGCCAGGGACTGGCGGGCGCGGCTCAACGAACTGCGGGTGCGATGACGGGAGTCACGCGACCTCGCCTAGAAGGGCCAGAAGAAGCCCTTGTTCCAGTCCAGCTTGACGCAGACCGCCTGGTTGCCGACGAGCTTGGACAGCCACTCCCCGAAGTTGAGCGGCACGCACCATTGCGTGTTGTTGACGGGCGGCTTCGGCTTCGGCGGCGTCGGCTCGGCCGGCTTGGGAGTGGCGGCGGGCACGGCCGGGCTCGGTGCGGCCGGGCTCGGTGCGGCCGGGCTCGGGCTCGGCGCCGCCGGGCTGGGGGCGGCGGGGGAGGGGAGGGCCGGGGAGGGTTCCACGACGGGAACCTCCGGGGACGGGCTGACGGGAGCCGGCACCACGGGCGGCTCGACGGAGGGCTCGACGGACGGCTCGACGGGTACGTCCACTGGCGGGACGACGGGCGGCACGACCGGCGGGACCGACGGCGCCTGGGGCGTCGGGACCTGGGGGGTAGGGACCTGGGGGGTAGGGATCTGCGGTGTCGGGACCTGGGGGGTGGGAACGACCGGGGTCGGGACCACGGGCGTCGGGACCACGGGCGTCGGGATGACCGGCGTCGGGGTGGCCGGGGCGGGCTTCTGCGGGGTGAGGGCGTCCTTGAACGCCTTCGCGGCCTGCGGGTTCTGCTTGCACTGCCAGACGCCGTGCGGGCAGTAGTCGGTGATGGTGTGGTAGAGCGGCTTGTGCTGCGCGATCCACTTGAGCATGCGCCGCACGTACTCCGGATTGTCCCCGCGCCGGAACAGGCCCCACTCCGGGTACGAGATCTCCTTGCCGTGTGCCTTCGCGAAGTCCACGTGCTGCTGGAGGCCGTACGGCTGCGAGATCTGGTCGTCGAAGTCCTGCCCGGGACCCTGGTCGTACGAGTCCATCCCGACGACGTCCACCACGTCGTCGCCCGGGTAGCACTTGGTCCAGCCGATCGCGTCCGTCCCCCGGTTCGGGGCGTAGTCGAACTTGAACTCCTGACCGGGCACGGACCGCATCGTGGTGACGACGCGCTTCCAGTACCGCTTCCAGTTCTCCGGGTCGGGTCCGCAGCGGTGGGTGTAGGTGGTGCCGTTCATCTCCCAGCCCAGGACGATGACGGTGTCCGGAACGCCCAGGTCCACCAGCTTCTCGGCCAGCCGCTTGAAGTGCCGGTCGTGGTCGCCCTGCGCCCCCGCCCTGATCAGCCGCGCCACCTGACGGTCGGGCACCCGCTCCTCGTTGCGTTCCTGCATGGGCACGTTGAGGACGAACATCCGGTCGTCCTCCTCTTGGCGCCACTCGGCCCAGTCCGCGAGGAAACCGACGTTCCCTTCGATGCCGGCCCACCGGTCCCCGGGGAGATAGGTGTGTCCGACCCGGATCTCCTTGCCGCCCAGCCAGCGCGACAGGTACGGGATCCGGGCCACCCCCGACGGCCCGTAGTCGAGATAGGCGCCCATGGCGATGTCGGAGCCCTGGGGTGCTTCCTCGTCGGGCGCCGCGAGCGCGGCGCCGGTGGCCAGCAGTCCGGCCGTGACCGTACCGATGCAGGTGCTCGCCAGTCGGCGGCGTGGTCTGGGCATGGCGTCTCCCGAGCTTTCCTGAACCGGTGTGCTTATCAACGACGTTAGGCATCACATCCGATGAACGGCCTGTCCGGTGACCGCTGCGTAGGCCATTCGCAGGTGCGCACCACCCCCGCTTGGTCCGACTAGGTGAAAGACACCGTTTCCATGCACGCGTTCGCCAACCATGTGCCCGCCGTTCTGCTCAGACTCGATCGGAATCCGTTCCACCACGGAACCCTCGGCGCCGTCAGATCCCTTGGGCGCAAGGGCGTGGAGGTCCATGCCGTCGTCGAGGCCGGGGGAGGTCCCGTGAGGCGTTCGCGGTACCTGCGCGCGGTGCACCCCGGGCCGGTCGGAGGGCTCGACCCCGAGGCCCCGCAAGCCCTGCTGGACTGCCTCCTCGCCGTGTCCGAGCGGATCGGGCGCCCCGCCGTGCTCGTCGCGATGGACGACCTGAGCGCCATCGCGGTCGCCCGGATCGCCCCGTCGCTCGACGAGCGGTACCGGATTCCCCATCAGCCCGACGGACTGCCCGCGCGGGTGGCCGACAAGGCCGAACTGTCGCGGCTGTGCGCGCGCTGGGACATCCCGCACCCCGAGACGGTGATTCCGGCGAGCGGGGCCGAGGCGTCCGAGGCCGCGTGGCGGCTGGGGCTGCCGGTGGTGGCGAAGTGGAGCCGGCCGTGGCTGCTCCCGGCGGGCGAGGGGCTGCGGAGCACCACGCTGCTGCACAGCGCGGCCGAGGCGCGACGCCTGTACGAACGCTCGGAGCGGGCGGGCAGCCGGCTGCTGCTCCAACGGTTCCTGCCGGCCGGTCAGGACACCGACTGGTTCTTCCACGGCGCCTTCACGCGGGGCGGACATCCGCTGCTCGTGGGGTCCGGGCGCAAGGAACTGTCCTGGCCGGTACGGACGGGGCTGACGGCCGTCGGACGGTGGCTGCCGGATCCGGCGGTGGAGGAGGCGGGGCTGCGGCTCGCCGAACGGCTGCGCTACCAGGGGATCCTGGACCTCGACTTCCGCCGCGACGAGCGGGGCTGCTTCCGGCTGGTGGACTTCAATCCGCGTCCCGGGGCGCAGTTCCGGCTGTTCACGGACGCGGGCGGGCTGGACGTGGTCCAGGCGATGTACCTGGATCTGACGGGGCAACGGGTGCCGGCGCCCTCGGGCGGGCCGGGCCGGGTGTTCGTCGCGGAGAACTACGCGCTGCTCGCGGCCGTACGCGGACGCCGGCTGCCGCTCGCCCGGCGGCCGGCCCGGGGCGCGGCGCCCCGACCGCACGCGGCTCGGAACCCGTCCCCGGCGGCCGGTGCGGCCCCGGCCGCCGGCGGGCCCCGGGACGGGGTCGTGATCCCGGACCCGGCCCGGCCGGACCGGCCCGGCCGGGCGGCGGAACACCGGGTGGACCAGGGCGGCGCGGCCCCGGACCGGGCGACTGCGGACCGGGCGCCCGCGGACCGGGGTGACGGCGTCGGTGCGGAGTCCGTCGCCGCCGGGTCCGCCGCCCCGGTGGGGGACCCGGCGGCGCGGGAGCGGGCCCCGGGGGCCGGCGCTGCGCCCGGGCGGGTCGCGGCCGGGCCGGTGCGGGCCGGGCCGAGGGACCGACGCGCGGAGGTGGAGGCGGCCTGGTTCGCCTCGGACGACCTGATGCCGTTCGTCGCGATGGTCACCGCCTTCCTGGGCCGGGGCTTCGGCAAGGGGGCCCGGGTCCTTCGGGGCTTTCCCGCGCAGGGCCGGCGTACCGCCCGGGCCGTGGTGCGCGCTCCCCGCCAGCGCGGCCGGGAACAGGCCTCGGAGGGTTCCGGCGGACCGGCCGCGCGCCCGGTCCCGCCGGGGGCGGCCGAACCGGACGAGCTGGTGATCCGGTGACGCGCCTCGCCTCGGGCGGGCCCGCCCGAGGTGTTCGGCCATGACAGCGGGGGGACAGCGATGACACGGATGGACGACCTCGTGGTGGTCGGCGCGGGGCCGTACGGGTTGTCGATCGCGGCGCACGCGGCGGCGGCCGGACTCCGGGTACGGGTGCTGGGGCGGCCCATGGCGTCATGGCGGGACCACATGCCCGAGGGCATGTACCTGAAGTCGGAGCCCTGGTCCTCCAACCTCTCCGCGCCCGGCGGCCGGCACACCCTCGCCGACTACTGCGCGGGCCTGGGCGTGCGGGCCGAGCACGGCGCGCCGCTGCCGATCGGCACCTTCAGCGCGTACGGGCTCTGGTTCGCCGGGCGGGCCGCACCCGAGGCGGAGGAGGTGACCGTCACCGAGCTGGCCCCGCAGGGGGACGGCTTCCGGATCAGGACCGCGCAGGGGCCGCAGCTGTACGCCCGTACCGTCGCCCTGGCGGTGGGGGTGATGCCGTTCGTGAACTTCCCCGAAGCGCTGCGGGAGCTGCCGCCCGCCCACTACTCGCACAGCAGCGGCCACCGCGACCTGGCCCGGTTCGCCGGCCGGGAGGTCACGGTGCTCGGGGCCGGGCAGGCGGCCCTGGAGACGGCGGCCCTGCTCGCGGAGGCCGGGGCGCGACCGTGTCTGGTGGCCCGGCGGACCCGGCTGAACTGGAACACCGTCCCGCAGCCCCTGGAACGGACCCGGCTGCGGTCCCTTCGCGACCCGCACAGCGGTCTGGGCACGGGATGGCGCAGCTGGGTGTGGTCGGAACTGCCGTGGGCCGTGCGCCGGCTGCCCTCGACGACCCGGCAGCGGATCGCCGCCACGGCGCTGGGGCCGGCAGGCGCCTGGTGGCTGCGGGACCGCTTCGAACAGCGGGTACCGGTGCTCCTCGGCCACCAACTGCACCGGGCGGTCGCGACGGGCGACGGGACCCGGCTCCAGCTGACCTCCGCGACCGGGGAGCGCGTCGTCCTGGACACCTCGCACGTCATCTCGGCCACCGGGTTCGCCCCCGACCTGCGCCGTCTGGTCCTGCTCGACGCCGGGCTGCGGACCGCGCTGCGGACGGTGGGCGGTGGCGGGACGCCCGAGCTGAGCGCGGGCTTCGAATCCTCGTGGCCCGGGCTGTTCTTCGCGGGCCTGTTGACGGCTCCCTCATTCGGCCCTTCCATGCGATTCGTGCACGGTGCGGGCTTCACGGCGGGGAGACTGGTGAAGGGAGTCCTGGGGAGGCTCGGCACCCGGGGGCGACTGCCGGGTTCCACCGTCGGCGACCGGCTCGACCGGGCCGCCGCCGGGCACCCCGGGACGTATCCGCGGTGAGGCGCATCCGCGGTGGGACGTGTTCACGGTGAGAGGCGAGAGGGGTCGCGATGGGCACGGAGCGAGCACAGGGCGGCCGTGGCTGGGTACGCATCCCCGCCAGCCGTGCGGAACAGCCGCCGGGCCGACCCAAGGGCGGATCCTTCGGACCCGGTGACCAGTCCACGATCTACCTCTCCCTCCTGTCGCGCTGGCGAGAGGCCGGACGCACCCTTCCGGGGCATCCTGACGAAGAGTGGGAGCGGCTGATCTCCCAGCCGTACTGGCCGGGCCGTTAGGTGGTGTGACGCGTGGCAGCGGCGGAGCGACCCGACAGACCCGACGGACCTGACAGGCCCGGCAGCCCCGACAGCCCCGACAGGCCCGCGCCGGACGGGCCGGACGGCGGCATTGCGGTGACCGGCCCCGGGGAGCGGCTCGCGCTGAACGGCATGGGCAGCTTCGACTGGGACCTGGGCGCGGGAACCCTGTCGCTCGACGAGGCCGGCCTGGTCGTCTTCGACCTGGAGCCGGAGGAGTTCGACCACACCCCGGAAGGCCTGGGCCTGCGGATTCCGGCCGATGACAGCGCGCGGCTCGCGGACACCGTGGTCGGAGTGCTGGACAGCGGTGAGGAGACGTACGGCTCCTACTTCACGGTGCGGCGCCGCGACGGCCGCGACCAGTGGACCCACACCCAGGGGCGGGTG
Organism: Streptomyces sp. NPDC102278; assembly: GCF_044766345.1. Lineage (NCBI taxonomy): Bacteria > Bacillati > Actinomycetota > Actinomycetes > Kitasatosporales > Streptomycetaceae > Streptomyces > Streptomyces sp. NPDC102278. Next base: position 134,559 of record NZ_JBIWLV010000008.1, read on the forward strand.
CTGCGCGCCCCCGACGGCCGGGCCCTGCGGATCGTCGGCATCGTCCGGGACGCGACGGCCGAGCTGGCCCACCTCACGGTGCTGCGGAAGCTGGAGTCGGCCCGCGCCCAGCAGGCCACCATCGTGCAGCGGACCACCGAGGCCCTCTCGCGCGCCGTGACCGTGGACGACGTGACGGCCACCCTGACCGGCACGGGAGCCCTGGAACGGCTCGGCGCGGACGGGCTCGCCCTCGGACTGGTCGAGAACGGCGCCATCAAGATCATCGCGTTGAGCGGGGAGTCCCTGGAGATCCTCAACGAGCGCAGGTTCACCCGGCTGGACGGTTCGCTCCCGCTGTCGCAGGCGGTGCTCAGCCGCAAGGCGCGGTTCGTCACCTCGCTCTCCGAGCTGGCGGCCGAGTTCCCGATGTTCACCGACTACCTGAACCGGATCCACTACGACGCGGCCGCCTACCTGCCGCTGATCGCGCAGGCCAAGGCCATCGGCGGGCTGGTCCTCTTCTACAAGCGGCTCAGCGAGTTCAGCCCCGAGGAACGCAACCTCTGCCTCGGCCTGGCCGGCATCGTGGCCCAGTCGCTCCAGCGGGCCCTGCTCTTCGACCAGGAACGGGAGTTCGCCACCGGCCTCCAGGCGTCGATGCTGCCGCGCCGGATCCCCGACATCACCGGCGGCGAGATCGCGGTCCGCTACCACGCCGCGTGGAGCGGGCGCGAGGTCGGCGGAGACTGGTACGACGTGATCGCGCTGCCCCGCGACCGGGTCGGCATCGTCGTGGGCGACGTACAGGGCCACGACACGCACGCCGCCGCCATCATGGGCCAGCTGCGCATCGCGCTGCGCGCCTACGCCGGGGAGGGCCATCCGCCGTCCACGGTGCTGGCCCGGGCCTCCCGCTTCCTCGCCGAACTCGACACCGAACGCTTCGCGACCTGCATGTACGCACAGGTGGACCTGGAGACCGGCGGGGTACGGGCGGTCCGCGCGGGTCACCTCGGACCCCTCATCCGGCACACGGACGGCCGAACGGGCTGGCCCAACGTCCGCGGCGGCCTGCCCCTCGGACTCGCCTCGATCTTCGAGCAGGAGGAGTTCCCCGAGACCCGGCTGGACCTGGTGCCCGGGGAGACCCTCGTCCTGTGCACCGACGGGCTCGTGGAGGAACCCGGCACCGCCATCACCCAGGGCATGGAGGCGCTCGCCCACGCCGTCCGCAGCGGACCCCAGGAGGCCGGGGCGCTCGCCGACCACCTCTCGGACCGGCTCTGGGAACGGTGGGGCTCCGGCGACGACGTGGCCCTGCTCGTGCTGCGCCGGGCTCCCGACCCGGGCACGCACCGGGCGCCCCGCATCCACCAGTACATCCACCAGGCCGACCCCGAGGGGCTCTCGGAGGCCCGCTACGCCCTGCGGCAGGCCCTGCGCGACTGGGGCATGGCGGAACTCGCCGACGACGTGGAACTGGCCGCGGGCGAGCTGCTGGTCAACGCCCTGCTGCACACGGACGGCGGAGCGGTGCTGACCATGGAGGTGCTGCCGGAGCCGGTGCGGCGGATCCGGCTGTGGGTCAAGGACCGCTCCAGCGTGTGGCCCCGCCGGCGCACCCCGGGTGAGTCGGCCACCACGGGGCGCGGGCTGCTCCTGGTCGACGCCCTGGCCACGCACTGGGGAGTGGAGTCCCGGGGCGACGGAAAGGCCGTCTGGTGCGAGTTCGACGCCGGCGGCGGGCGGCGAAGCACGGAGTGACCGGACGGTCACCCCGAGTTGTGGCCGGCCGGAGGGAGCGCGATGATGCCGCCATGGAACGGATTCTGCTGTGCGCCGCCTGAACAGGGGCGCCGTGACGGGCATCCTGGCCCTGCTCCTGCTGGCGGCCGGCGTGCCGAAGGCCGTGGACTGGACGACGGGGCGCCCGCACTCGGACCCCGGCTGTCAGACGGTGGCGTTCATGTCGATGACCGGTGTCGCGCCGGAGTGCCGCTGACGGCGTGGATCCGGTAGCGGCGGCTACCGGACCGGACCGAACCGGACCCTGGGCTGAACCGGACCCCGGACCCCGGACTGAACCGGACCCCGGGCCCCGGACTGAACCGGACTGAACCGGACCAACCGGGCGGTGCCGGCGTCGGGATCACCGGTGGTCGAACACCTCGATGTTCTTGCCGTCCTCGGCGAGGGTGTCGATCGAACGAGGCATCAGCCCGGAGAAGTGGACCTCTTGGAGCTGCGCCACGGCCTCGGCGCGACCGGCATGCAGGCCGGGCGTGAAGCGCACCGAGCCGCGCGCCTCCCAGCGGTGGCGCTCGCCGTCGCAGCGGGCGTCGCCGGCGGCGACGGTCAGGCGGATCCCCTCCTGGATGACGGTCGCCTTCACCTGAACCGCCCCCCTGGGTGACGCGCCCTCGCAGCGGTAGGCCCCGGAAAGGGTGACGGAGCCGTCCTCGGTGATGTGGGCGTAAGGCCGGACGGAAATCTCCTGGTTGAAAACGGTGGCGTTCGCCGGAGCGGTGAATACCGAGGCGGCGGCCAGTGCGGAGAGCGCCGCGAGAGCCATTCGACGGCCGGACGTGACCATTTTTCCTCCAGTGGGAATCGGGTGGCGGGATACCGCCGGAACGCATTCTGGCGGCAGTTGGCGGGCAAGTCGCTCCGCACACTCGTGTCGGTGTGTGCAATTGCCCGCTCGGGCGCGTGAAACTGGCCGGAATGCTTCCCCGCCCCGAAGATCCCCGAAGGGATCCCGCATGCGTCAGCCCGCTTCCGTCCTCGCCGCCGCCGCCCTCCTGCCCCTCCTGCTGATGGGCGCCACCGCCTGCCAGAGCGTGCCCGAAGGGGCCGCCGTGGCCCCCGCGGCCGTCCCCGCCGTCCCGGTGGACGACGGGGTGCCGGACACCGACGGCGACCCGGCCGCACCGGCCCCGGCGGTGGTGCCGGCGACCGCGAAGGACGCTCGTGTGGGTGACTCCGTACGGGTGCAGGGCCGGCAGGTGGGCCGACACCTCCAGGTGGTGCTCAACGCGTACGTGGACCCGGCCGTCAGCGTCGAGAAGAACTTCGCGCCGGCCGCCGGGAAGCGCTGGGTGGCCGCCTCGATGTCGTTCGTCAACGTGGGTGGAGCCTCGTACGGTGCTCTCGGGCGCATGTGGGCGTACGACGGCGCGGGGCGTCGCCACCCGGTGGTGCCCACCGGCGAACTGACCACCGGCAAACCCCTCGTCTTCGATTCGCTGGAGGTCGGTGAGCGGGCCGAGGGATGGGTGGTGTTCGAAATTCCGGAAAGCGCTCGCATCGTGCGGCTCCAGTACCAGGACGCGAACATGCAGACGAATTCCGGAGGGGGATTCTGGGCCGTATAGCCCGCTCGGGTGAAAGGCCGTGAAGGGGGCGGGCGAGAGGCCACTAAGGTGCGGCGCATGACTTCCACCCAAGCCGAAATCGACCGGTCCCAGCTCGGCACCCTTTCCGTGCTCGCCTGGATCGGCGACCCCTCCGAGGGTCACGACATCCCGTACCTCCTCGCCTACACCCTGGGCGACGGCCCGGGCGGCAAGGAGGCCGGCGAGGCGGCCGCCCGAGGCCTCCTGGAGGAGATCGGCCTGCCGATCGGGGACGTGGTCATGGACGGCACCCTCAAGGCGGCCACCTTCCCGGTGAAGATCCTGCTGGCCGACCACCAGATCGCACTGACCCTGCCCGGGCTCAACGCCACCTGCACCGCCCCGCCGGAGTGGGTCGCCGCCGCCAACGAGAGCGGCCAGGCCTACTTCCTGTTCGCCACGCGCGCCTGGCCCGAGGCCGTCCCCGGCCGGCCGGTCTCCGCGGACGTGCTCCAGGCCTTCGCGGGCGACGAGGAAGTACTGACCAGCAGCGCCCACTGCGTGCTCACGGTGCAGAGCCTGCGCGGCTGACACCGCGCGGGCGCCACCGCCCACGTCTCCGGCCGCCGGGCTCCCAGCCCGCCCGGTGGCCGGTTCCGTCTCCGGCGTCCCGTGAAGCCGCGACGGCCGGACGCGGTAGCCGTCAGGGTCGGCCGAGGCAGCCGTCAGGGCTGGTCGAAGGCGAAGCGGAGCGAACGGACCCGGTTGTCGAAGTTCGACCCCGCCAGGTCGGGCAGGCCCACCGCGCGCAGTCCCACCGGCCGGGTCAGCAGTTCGCGGAACAGCGACCTCATCTCCACCCGGGCCAGATGCGCCCCCAGGCAGAAGTGCGGACCGCCGCCGCCGAACCCCAGATGCGGATTGGGCGAGCGGGTGATGTCGAAGGCGTCGGGGTCGGGGAAGACCGCCTCGTCGCGGTTGGCGGAGGCGTAGTACAACACCACCTTGTCGCCGGGCGTGAACAGGTGCCCGCCCAGGGTGTGTTCGGCCGCCACCGTGCGACGGAACTGGATGATCGGCGTCGAATGACGGATCATCTCGTCCACCGCGCCGTCCGCATACGTCTCGAAGTCCGACAGCAACAGATCGCGTTGGTCCGGGAAGTCGGTCAGCAGGGTCAGCCCGTGCGTGATCGCGTTCCGGGTCGTTTCCACGCCGGCCACCATCAACAGTGAGAAGAACGCCCCGAGTTGCCGGGCGCCCAGGGCCTGGCCGTCCACGTTGGCGCAGACCAGCGCCGAGATCAGGTCGTCGGTAGGATTCCTGCGCCGCTCCCGCCCGATGCCCGCGACCATCCGCTGCATTCGGGCCAGCGCGCGCAAGCCGCGCCCCGGCATCCGCAGCCGGGCGGCCAGGCCCCGCTCCACACCGATGTGTTCGGAGGCGTGGTTGACCCGGTCCGCGATCTCGGCCCGGTAGCCCTGCGGGATGCCCATCATGTTGCAGATGACCTCCAGCGGCAGGCGGGAAGCCACCGCCGAGACGAACTCGTCGGGCCGCTCGTCCAGCACGTCGTCCACGATCCTGGCCGCCACCGCGTGGATGTCCTCCTCGGCCGCGGCCAACAGGCGCGGGGTGAAGGCCCGCTGCACGACCTTGCGCAACCGCGCGTGGTCGGGGCCGTCCAAGTTGACCATCGAGTCCCCGAACAACGCCCGGACCCAGCGCGGCGGCTCCGGCGTCGTCACCCCGGGCGCGCTCGCGAACACCTTGGGCAGCCGGCTCGCCTCCTGCACGTCCGCGTGCCGCACCAGGGCCCAGTGGCCCCGATCCCTGCCCTCGGCCACGTACACCGGGGAATCGAGCGCCCGCAGCCGGGCGAAGGCCGCCAGTCGGGCCTCGGGAGGCAACTGCCAGAAGGCCGGATCGGCCAGCTCGGACCCGGGCCCGTCTCCGTACCGCTGTGCCGGAACCGTCATGTCCGCACCTTCTTCCTTCTCGTCGGCAGCACGCCGAATCGCCCCCGACCGTCCTCACGCACCAGAACGCGCCCGCTCGGCCAAGGTCACGCCCGCCGCCACCGTGGCGCAGGCCACCAGACCGACCCACAGCACCGCGTGCTCGCCGGTCCAGGCGCACGCGAGGACGGCCGCCGCCGAGACCGGGAGCACCAACTGCTGCGCCATGCCCCGCTTGAAGTGACGGGAGTGCAGGAACCACACGAAGAGCAGGAACAGCGCCGCCGGGACGGACACCGAGAGGTTCGCCGCCAGGTCGGAGATGTGCGCCTTGCCCACCGCCTGCTCGATCGCCACCTCGATGCCGGCGCCGATCGCGGCCGCCGACGCCAGGATCACGAAGTGTCCGTAACCCCAGGGGATGGCATCGCGGTTGGTGCGCAAGCCCTCGTGCACGGGCACCGCGAAGTAGATCCACCAGGCCGCGAAGACCAGCAGCAGACCGCCCGCGGCGATCGGCAGCAACTCGCCCAACGCCTCGTGCTCGTCGATGGCCGACTGCACGGCGACCGTGCTGGCGGCGATGGTCTCGCCGAGCACGATGATGGTGAACAGGCCGTACCGCTCCGCGATGTGGTGCGGATGCCACGGTGTCTGGTGACCGTGCTCCGCGATGACCGGCACCGCCAGCTCCGCCACCACCATGACCAGGAACAGCCACTGCCGAGCGCTCTCGGGGGCCAGGAGCAGCGCCGTCCAACCCGCCTGGCAGATCAGCAACCCGACCGCGTAGGTGATCGCGCAGCGGCGGGCCGGACCGCGCTCCCCGGCGGCCGCCCGCAGCCACTGGAAGGTCAGCGCGATGCGCATCACCAGATAGCCGATGACCGCGACGGTCCAGTCGTTGTCGTTGAAGGCGCGCGGGATCCCGGCCGAGTAGACGAGTACCCCGGAGATCTGCACCAGGGTCGCGATCCGGTACGGGATGTCGTCGACGTCGTAAGCGGAGGCGAACCAGGTGAAGTTCATCCAGGCCCACCACACCCCGAAGAACACGAAGAGGTAGCCGGCGATGCCGCTGCCCACATGGTCCTCGGCCAGGGCGTGGACCAGTTGGCGCCCCGCCTGCGCCACGCCGACCACGAAGCACAGGTCGAAGAAGAGCTCCAGGGGAGTCGCGGCGCGGTGGCCTTCGTCCCGGCTCCGGGCGGTCATAGGTACGTAGGTCATACCGCCCAGCACACCAGCCGCGCGCGGGTCGGCAGGCGAGGCGCGCGGCCCGCGGCGCCCGCGTACCCCGGGCGGACTCGTCGGGCGAGGCTGCGCGCCGGCTCTCGAAGCCGCGGCTGTCGAGGCCCGGCCTGTCGAAGCAGCGAGGAACCCGGGGCATCGAGCCCCGGAGCTTCGAACCCCGGAATCGGTGGTGGAGCGGCGGTCCTTGGTCCGGTGGCCGGAGCGACCAACGCACTGTGGGAGAGGGGACCTTCTTCCGTCGCCCGCGGTGCGTTCTCCTCTGACGCGAGCCCCCCGGCCCGACGGAACCTGGATGGGTCAGGACCATCAGGACTCCTTCGGTCCCCACCCCCAGCACCCAGGACACGCCATGAGCATCGCCACGCAGGAAGCGCGTTCGGCGACCGGACGCACACAGGCGCCGGACCCGGCGCAGTACCGCCCGGGCCGCCCCATCACGGACTGGACGCCCGAGGATCCGTCCTTCTGGCAGTCCACGGGGAAGAGGGTGGCCACCCGCAATCTGTGGATCGCGGTGCCGGCGCTGCTCGTGGCCTTCGTGGTCTGGCAGGTCTGGAGCATCACGGCGACGAACCTCAAGGACGTCGGCTTCGGCTTCTCGCAGTCCCAGCTGTTCTGGCTGACCGCCGTACCGGGGATCACCGGCGGCACCGCCCGGATCTTCTACACCTTCCTCGGCCCGAGGATCGGGCAGCGCCGCTTCACCGCGCTGTCGACCGTCGTCCTCATCGCGCCGCTGCTCTGGCTCGGTTTCGCGGTGCAGGACACGAGCACCTCGTACACGACGATGGTCGCCATCGCCGCGCTGTGCGGCATCGGCGGCGCGAACTTCTCCTCCTCGCTGTCCAACATCGGCTTCTTCCATCCCGAGCAGGAGAAGGGCAACGCGACCGGAATCAACGGCGGTCTGGGCAACCTCGGTGTGTCGGTCGTCCAACTGCTGACCCCGATCCTGATCACCTCCTCGGTCCTGGCGATCGGTGCGGGCCAGAAGAAGGCGAACGGCTCGGAGATCTACCTCCAGAACGCGGCGTTCGTGTGGGTCCCGGTCCTGATCGTGCTCGCGGCGATCGCCTGGTTCGGGCAGAACGACCTGAAGGTGGCCTCCACCCCCTTCAGTCGGCAGAAGGTCATCTTCAAGCGCAAGCACACCTGGCTGATGACCTGGCTCTACGTCGGCACGTTCGGCTCGTTCATCGGCTTCGCGGCGGCCCTGCCGCTGCTGATCAAGACCACCTTCCCGGCGTACTCGGTGGCGACCTACGCCTGGATGGGGCCCGCGCTGGGTGCGCTGGCGCGCTGGGCGGGCGGTTGGATCGCGGACAAGCTGGGCGGCGCCCGGGTGACGATCCTGTCCTTCGCGGGAATGGCGCTCTCCATCATCGGCGTGATCACCTTCCTGCCGGTCGGCTCCGACCAGGGGTCCTTCCAGGGCTTCTTCCTCTGCTTCCTGGCGGCGTTCTTCTTCTCGGGCATCGGCAACGGGTCGACCTTCCGGCAGATCCCGGTGATCTTTCGTGGGCAGCACCTGAAGGGCCTCGCGGAGGGCACGCCCGAGCACGCGGTCGCGCTGAAGCGGGCCGAGATGGAATCGGGGGCGGTCACCGGATTCACCGCCGCCATCGCCGCCTACGGGTTCTTCTTCATCCCGGCGATGTTCGCCAACTTCGCGGTGACGAGCGCGATGTGGGGCTTCGTGGGCTTCTACGCCGGCTGTGTGATCGTGGCCTGGTGGTACTACGCCCGCAAGGGCGCTGAGGCCCCCAGCTAGTGCTGTGACCGCACCGGGCTCCACCCTCCGAGGCCTTCGAGGCCTTCGATCCCACCGGCCCCACCCCCGCGCTCCGCGCCCGGGTGGGGCCGGACACCGTCGCGGGCGGCCGCGCGGACGGGCCGCGCCGGGCGTCCGGGCGCCCGGGGCCGCGCCCCGGGTCCCGCGTCCCACAGGCCGGTGGGGTCGGATCGGAACGCCGCCCCCGGCAGCCACCACCAGGATTCCCCCGCCCAACGCGTTCGTGCTCGACATGTCGGTCCCCCCATCGCCCCGCGGTCCGCGCCGAACCGCTCCTCCATGCTGCCGGGGACGGTCCGGGTCGTGCCCCGGGCTGTCCACAGGCCCCGCCCGAAGTCGGATTGTCCGACTGCGCCAGAGGTCCGCCAGGTCTCACGCGACCCCCGCCCCACGCGCTATTTGTGAAGACTTTCACAAGCGATCAAGGGTCTTTAGGCCTCCACGAACCAGCAGGTCAAATGGGGTGTACTCGGGGTAGGCCGGCAGGCGGCGGGACTTTCGGGCCTCGGCCCGGGACCAACGCGGGCCCCAATGATCGATCAAAAGGCGTGCAATGGAGGCGTACCAGCAATGAGGCGACTCGGAAGGTGCCGGCCATGACTGCCACCCCTGTGGAGAGCGCGATGGAGAGCACGAGGAACGTCGGAGCCTGGGAAGGCTTCAAGGGCGGCCTGTGGTGGGACGCCATCGACGTCCGCGACTTCATCCAGCGGAACTACACGCCGTACGAGGGCGACGACTCCTTCCTCGCCGGCCCCACCGAGCGCACCACCGCCGTGTGGAAGGCGATCACGGACAAGTTCCCGGAGGAGCGTGAGAAGGGCGTCCACGACGTCGCCCACGACATCCCCTCCACGATCACCGCCCACGCCCCCGGCTGGATCGACCGTGACAAGGACCTGATCGTCGGCCTCCAGACGGACGCCCCGCTCAAGCGCGCGATCATGCCGTACGGCGGCTGGCGCATGGTCGCCGGCGCCCTGGAGACCTACGGCTACCCGGTTTCCGAGGAGCTGGAGAAGGTCTTCACGGACTACCGCAAGACCCACAACGCCGGTGTCTTCGACGCCTACACACCCGAGATCCGCGCCGCCCGCAAGGCCGGCGTCGTCACGGGCCTCCCGGACGCCTACGGTCGCGGACGCATCATCGGCGACTACCGCCGGGTCGCCCTCTACGGCGTGGACCGCCTCATCGCCTTCAAGAAGGAGGAGAAGGAGGAGCTCAACGACCTCCCCGCGGGTGACCGCCCGCTGGAGGAGACGATCCGTCTGCGCGAGGAACTCTCCGAGCAGATCCGCGCCCTCGCCGAGCTCAAGGCGATGGCGGCCTCCTACGGACACGACATCTCGGGACCCGCCACCACCGGCCGCGAGGCCATCCAGTGGCTGTACTTCGCCTACCTGGCCGCGGTGAAGGAACAGAACGGCGCGGCCATGTCCCTGGGCCGCACCTCCACCTTCGTCGACGTCTACCTCCAGCGGGACATCGAGGCCGGCCTCCTCACCGAGGAGCAGGCCCAGGAACTGGTCGACGACTTCATCATCAAGCTCCGCATCGTCCGTTTCCTGCGCACCCCGGAGTACGACGAGCTGTTCTCCGGCGACCCGACCTGGGTCACCGAGTCGATCGCCGGCATGGGCGAGGACGGCCGGCCGCTGGTCACCAGGACCTCCTTCCGCTACCTCCAGACCCTGTACAACCTGGGACCGGCCCCCGAGCCGAACATGACGGTCTTCTGGTCGCCCCGACTGCCCCAGGGCTTCAAGGAGTTCTGCGCCCGCGTCTCGATCGACACGTCCTCGGTCCAGTACGAGTCCGACGAGCTGATGCGCCCGCGCTTCGGTGACGACACCGCCATCGCGTGCTGCGTGTCGGCGATGCCGGTCGGAAAGCAGATGCAGTTCTTCGGCGCCCGCGTGAACCTCGCCAAGACCCTGCTCTACGCCATCAACGGCGGACGCGACGAGAAGTCCGGCGCCCAGGTGGGGCCGGCCACCGGCGCCGTCACGGCCGACGTGCTCGACTACGACCAGGTCATGGCCAAGTTCGACGAGCAGATGGAATGGCTCGCGAGCACCTACGTCCACGCGCTCAACGTCATCCACTACATGCACGACAAGTACGCCTACGAGCGCATCGAGATGGCGCTCCACGACCGTGACGTGCGCCGCACCATGGCCTGCGGGATCGCGGGCCTGTCGGTGGCCGCCGACTCGCTGGCCGCCATCAAGTACGCCGAGGTCACCGCTGTGCGCGACGAGAGCGGACTGGTCACCGACTACACCATCGACGGCGACTACCCGGCCTTCGGCAACAACGACGACCGGGTCGACGCCATCGCGGTGTGGCTGGTCGAGGAGTTCATGCGGAAGGTGCGTCGACACGAGACGTACCGGGGCGCCGAGCACACCCAGTCGGTGCTGACCATCACCTCGAACGTGGTCTACGGCAAGAAGACCGGCAACACGCCGGACGGACGCCGCGCCGGAGAACCGTTCTCCCCGGGCGCCAACCCCATGAACGGCCGCGACACCCACGGCTACGTCACCTCGGCGCTGTCGGTCGCGAAGCTCCCGTACGAGGACGCCGAGGACGGCATCTCGCTGACCAACACCGTCACCCCCGACGCGCTGGGCCGCACCCCCGAGGAGCGGATCGGGAACCTGGCGGGCGTCCTCGACGGCTACATGGCCGTCGACGGCTTCCACATGAACGTGAACGTGCTCAACCGCGACACGCTCATGGACGCGATGGAGCACCCGGAGAACTACCCGCAGCTGACCATCCGCGTCAGCGGTTACGCGGTGAACTTCGTCCGTCTCAGCCGTGACCAGCAGCTCGACGTGCTGAACCGCACCTTCCACGGCGCGCTCTGAAGCCCGATCGAGCGCCCCGACCGAACCGCCCCGTAAGGGCCGCCCCCGACCGCCCGGACACCGGGTCGGCATTCGATTGCGGAGCACCTGTCATGACCGTCCTCCTCGGTACGAGCATCCCCGCCGAAGTCGCCCACGCCCTCCCGACCGGACCCGGCGGTTCCGCCGCGGGCCGGACGCCGGCCGCCGCCGCCACGCAGCGGCCGAGCGAGGGTTCGGTGCACTCCTGGGACCTGTCCACCGGCGTCGACGGCCCCGGTACCCGCTTCGTGACGTTCCTGTCCGGTTGCCCGCTGAGCTGCGTGTACTGCCACAACCCCGACACCATGCGGATGCGCAACGGCAAGCGCACCTCCGCCGAGGACGTCCTCGCCGAGGCACGCAAGTACACGAGGTTCATCGAGGCCTCGGGCGGCGGCGCCACCGTCTCCGGTGGGGAGCCGCTGCTCCAGCCCGTCTTCGCGGGCGAGCTGCTGCACCGGATGAAGAACGAGCTGGGGCTGCACACCGCCTTGGACACCTCGGGATTCCTCGGGGCGCGGGCCACCGACGCGCTGTTGCGGGACGTGGACCTGGTCCTGCTGGACGTCAAGTCCTGGAACCGGGACACCTACCGGAAGGTCACCGGCCGCTCCCTGGAGCCGACCGTGGAGTTCGCCCGACGCCTCGCCGACCTCGGCAAGGAGGTGCACCTGCGGTTCGTCCTGGTTCCCGGGCTCACCGATGCCGAGGAAAACATCGAGGGGGTCGCCTCCTTCGCCGGTTCCCTCGGCAACGTCTCGCGGGTCGACGTTCTGCCCTTCCACAAGCTCGGCGAGGCCAAGTGGGACGCGCTGGACATGAAGTTCACCCTCCACGACACCCCCTCGCCCACCGCGGAGCAGGTCACCGTGGCGAAAGCGATCTTCTCGGCCCAGGGGCTGACCGCCGTGTGAGTACGCGGGGGCCGACGGCTGCGGCAGCGGACGACGCCTCACCCGTACGGCCCATCAGGAACCGGTACAGAACGGGCTGAAATTACACAGACCGCCTAGCGTGGTGCTGTGTCCGAGCCCTCAGATGTACGCGCCGCAGCGCCGCCGCCTCCGCCGACCGAGGCGGCGGCGCCCGCACACCCGCCACCGGCCGAGCGGTCCGTCACCGCACGGGCCACCCTGGCCGGCACCGTCGTATCGCTCCTGCTCGTCATCGCGATCGTGCTCGGCAGCCGTCTGCTGCGCGACTTCGACTCCGCCCTGCTGCCGTACGCCGTCGCCACCGTCTTCCTGGCCTTCGGCGTCGCCTACCGGTACACCGTCTGGGTCTCGGCGCCCGGAGCGCGCCGGCTCTTCAAGAAGGGCTTCGGCAGCTTCTTCTCAGCGGAGAACTTCCGCAAGGCACCCACCGCCCTGCCCCGGATGATCGCCACCTACCTGGGCTTCCAGAAGTTCCTGGGCGCCCGCTCGCGCGCCCGTTGGATCGCCCACCAGCTCATCTTCTGGGGCTGCGTCCTCGCCGCGCTGATCACCTTCCCGCTGACCTGGGGCTGGTTCACCTTCACCGCCGACAGCGGCTCGGGACCCGGCTACGAGATGCGGATCTGGGGCATCAAGGTCCTCGGCTTCGACTCGCTGAACGTCCTCGGCTGGCTGATGTTCCACGGCCTCGACATCGCCGCCGTCCTGGTCATCCCGGGCGCCTCGTACTTCCTGTGGCGCCGGATGAAGGACCGCGGGGCCATGACGGGACAGCGGTTCGCCTACGACCTGCTCCCGCTGCTCTGCCTCATCGTGATCTCCGTGACGGGGCTCCTGCTGACCTTCTCGTCGATCTTCCTGCACGGCGGGGGCTACGAGTTCCTCGCCATCCTGCACATGGTCTCGGTCGTCTTCACCCTGATCTACATCCCCTTCGGGAAGTTCTTCCACATCGTCCAGCGCCCGGCCGCCGTCGGCATGCAGCTCTTCAAGTACACCGCCCGCCGGGACGACCAGGTCTTCGCCTGCAAGCGCTGCGGGGAGCCCGTCGACACCGCCCCGTACGTGCAGAACCTGCGCGGCACCATGCGTGACCTCAAGCTCGACTTCGACGCCTGGGCCGAGTACTGCCCGCGCTGCAAGCGGATCCTGCGCGGAAACGCCTACCTCTCGCACGTCAAGAAGGGCTTCAAGTGACCGCGACGGACCCCGCCAAGGCCGTTCCGCGGCCCGTGCCCGTGCCCCTCGACCCCTCGATCACCCCGCCCGGGACCCGCAACTTCCGGGACGCCGGCGGCATCCCCGCCGACCGGTGGCACGCCGACCAGAACGGCGAGACCCTCGTCCCCACCCACTGCTGCTTCTGCGGGGTGCAGTGCGGGATGTACCTGCGGGTCGACAAGGGCGGCAAGGTCTTCGGCGTGGAGCCCCGCAACCACGACATCAACCGGATGCGGCTGTGCCCCAAGGGCATCAACGCCTACCAGCAGGTCAACCACCCCGACCGGCTCACCTCCCCTTTGATGCGCCGCTCACGGGACGAGGAGTTCAAGGAGTGCTCCTGGGACGAGGCCCTGGACTTCACCGTCTCCGAGATCCGCCGCATCCAGCAGACCCACGGCAACGACGCCTTCGGGCTGCTCGGCGGCGCCAGCCTGTTCTCCGAGAAGACCTACCTGGTCGGCAAGTTCGCCCGGGTCGCACTGAAGACCAAGCACGTCGACTACAACGGCCGCCTGTGCATGGTCAGTGCCGCAGGCGCCAACAAACTCGCCTTCGGCATCGACCGGGCAGGCAACCCCTTCTCCGACATCCTGCTCAGCGACTGCCTCCTCATCGCCGGGTCCAACGTGGGGGAGTGCTTCCCCGTGATGACCCAGTACCTGTGGGGCGCACGGGACCGGGGCGCCTCGCTCATCGTGATCGACCCGCGCGAGACCGCCATCGCCCGCACCGCCGACATCCACGTCGCGCTCAAGCCGGGCACCGACTCCGCCTTCTTCAACGCCGTGCTGCACGTCGTCATCGCCGAAGGACTCGCCGACGAGGCCTACCTCGCCGCCCACGCCACCGGCTGGGACGCGGTCAAGGCGACCGTCCAGGAGTACCCGCCCGCCCGCTCCGCCGAGATCTGCGGAGTGCCGGCCGCGCAGATCGTCCAGGTGGCCCGTGTCTTCGCCGGCGCGGACAAGGCCATGGCCTGGCACGCCCGCGGCATCGAGCACCACTCCCAGGGCGTCGAGAACTGCCTGTCCGTGATCAACCTGTGCGTGGCCACCGGGCACATCGGCAAGCCCGGCGCCGGCTACGGCACCATCACCGGCCAGGGCAACGGTCAGGGCGGCCGGGAGCACGGCCAGAAGTCCGACCTGCTGCCCGGCGGACGCTCCATCACCAACCCGGAGCACCGCCGGCAGATCTGCGCGATCTGGGGCATCGAGGAGTCCGAACTCCCCGGCGCCGGCACCTCCATGATGGAGATGGTCTGGCAGATGCAACGCCGGGAGATCCGGGGCCTCATCGGCATCTGCAACAACCCGTTCGTCTCCCTCCCCAACTACGCCGTGGTCAAGGACGGGTACGACACCGCCGAGTTCCACGCCCAGTTCGACTTCTTCCTCTCCGAGACCGCGGCCAACGCCCACGTCGTCTTCCCCGTCACCACCTGGGCCGAGGACGAGGGGGTGATGGCCAACGCCGAGGCCCGGGTGGTCAAGCACAACAAGGCCCAGGAACCCCCCGCCGGCGTGCGCACCGACACCTGGGTGATCTGCGAACTCGCCCGCAGGCTCGGCGCCGGGAAGCACTTCGACTTCCCCGGCTCCCGCGAGGTCTTCGAGGAACTGCGCGTCGCCTCCGCCGGCACGGTCAACGACTACTACGGCATCACCTACGACCGCCTCGACGAGACCGGTGGCATCGCCTGGCCGTGCCCCACCACCGAACACCCCGGCACCCCGCGACTGTTCGAGGACGGCCGGACCTACCACCCCGACGGCAAGATCCACCTTCAGGTCGTGGAATGGCATCCGCCCATGGACGCCTACACCGAGGAGTTCCCCCTCTCCCTCACCACCGGCCGCACCGTCGCGCACTTCCTCTCCGGCAACCAGACCCGCCGCCTCGGCGCCCTCGTCGAACAGACCCCCCGCCCCTGGGTGGAGGTCCACCCCTCGCACGGCTTCCGCACCGGCGACCCGGTACGCGTCGTCACCCGCCGCGGCAGCGAGGTCTTCCCGGCCCTGGTCACCGAGGCCATCCGCCCCGACACCGTCTTCATCCCGTACCACTGGCCCGTTCCCACGGCCGCCAACGCCCTGACCATCGACGCCCTCGACCCGCGCTCGAAGATCCCCGAGTACAAGGTCTGCGCCGCCCGGATCGAGGCCGCCGAACGCATCGACGAGGTGCCCGCACCACCCACCCCTCCGGGACGCGAGGCCTACCCGCAGGCCCAGGTCTCCCGCACCGACCCCCTGCCCCCCACCTCCCCGCAGGGACGTGGCACGGCGGAGAGGAGCTGACCCCGCCATGATGGGACGCACGATCTTCATCGATCCGGGCCGCTGCATCGGTTGCCAGGCCTGTGTCTCCGCCTGCCGCGAGTGCGACTCGCACCGCGGCAAGTCGATGATCCACCTGGACTACACCGAGCCCGGCATGTCCGTCGCCTCCCTCCCCACCGTCTGCATGCACTGCGAGGACCCGGTCGCGCCCTGCGCCGAGGTCTGTCCCGCCGACGCGATCCTGGTCACCGCCGACGGGGTGGTCCAACAAGCGGACACCACCCGCTGCATCGGCTGCGGCAACTGCGTCAACGCCTGCCCCTTCGGTGTCCCGAAGATCGACCTCCAGGCGAAGCTGCAGATGAAGTGCAACCTCTGCTACGACCGCACCGCCTACGGGCTGGCCCCCATGTGCGCCACGGTCTGCCCGACCGGCGCCCTCTTCTACGGAACCCTCGAAGAGCTCCAGGCCGAGCGCCCCGGCGTACAGGTCGCGGACTCCTTCGTCTTCGGCGACGTGATGGTCAGCACCGGGGTGGCGATGGTCGTCCCCGCGGACAAGGTCCAGTGGCCCGTCCCCGGTGGCCTGCCCGTCGTCGAGATCAATGGAGTCGATGTCCGATGAGCGTGACCGAACGGCCCGCCCCCGGAAACGGGCCCGGGCAGGAGTCCGGCGCCGCCGCCGCCGATCAGCTCCGCGACCGGATCAGCGCGGACTCCCTCACCACCCGCCGGGACTACCTGCGGATCGTCGCCACCGTCTCCGGCGGCCTGGCCGTCGGAGGCGTCGGCGTCGCCGCCGGCATCCTGCACCGGCACGGAGACAGCGAGAGCCTGCCCGAACCGAAGAAGGTCACCGACCGACTCGCGCCCGGCCAGTCCGTGGCCTTCCGCTTCCCCGGCGACGACGACCGGGCCGTCGCGGTACGGCTCGGCGACGGCAGCCTCGTCGGCTACTCGGCCGTCTGTACCCACCTCGCGTGCGGCGTGCTGTGGCGGGAGGACCGGGGGCCCGAGGGGGAGCTCTACTGCCCCTGCCACGAGGGCGTCTTCGACGCCCGCACCGGCGAGGTGACCGCGGGACCGCCGCCCCGCCCCCTCCCCAAGATCTTCCTCACCGAGCAGGCCGACGGCAGCGTCTGGGCCGTCGCGACCGCCCGGTCGGGGGAGCCGGCCAAGGACGCCTTGTGCCGGCAGTTCGGTGACGACCACCCGCTGGACGCCGCGCGACTGGGCTGTCCCGGCACCGCCCGCGCGGCCGAGAGCAGGCGCACATGAGCGATCCGCAGCCGCCCCCGCGTCCGGAGTACCACCCGGGCAGTGCCCAACCCCGGCTCAACCGGCCGGTACACGAGCGCTATCCGCAGATCCGCTCCACCAGCGGTTACGGCGACCCCCGGGTCCGGCACACCGGACCCGGCCCGGGAGCCGGCACCGAACAGGAACCGGAGCGGTCCTCGAAGCTCAACGCCCGTCTCACCCTGGCCCTCACGGTGGTGATCGGCCAGCTCTGGGCCCTGACCGTGACCGTCAACGAGTGGATGGAGGGCAACACCGGCACGGCCTGGTGGGGAGCGGGATTCCTGGTCCTGTCTTTCCTCGTCGTGATCGCACTGTGGCTCCTCGACCCGAAGGACCGATGACCATGTCGATACCCACGCCCACCCCGAACGCGGTGCGCCCGCACCGCGCGGACACCTACAAGCCCGGCGCCACCATCGGCTCTTGGCGGCCCGAGGACGAGGGCTTCTGGCAGTCCACCGGCCGCAAGGTCGCCCAGCGCAACCTCTGGGTCTCGATCCCCGCGCTGATGCTCGGCTTCGTCGTCTGGCAGGTCTGGTCGGTCACCGTCGTCAAACTGAACGACGTCGGCTTCGCCTTCTCCAAGTCGCAACTGTTCTGGCTGACCGCCATCCCCGGTATCACCGGCGGAACCTTCCGGATCCTGTACACCTTCATCGGGCCGATCGTCGGCGAGCGGCGGTTCACCGCCTTCAGCACGCTGATCCTCGTCGCACCGATGTTGTGGCTGGGCTTCGCGCTCCAGGACACCGGGACCCCCTACTGGGAGCTCGTGCTGATCGCGGCCGTCTGCGGCATCGGCGGCGCGAACTTCGCGTCCTCCATGGCCAACATCGGCTTCTTCTTCCCCAAACGCGAGAAGGGCAGCGCCAACGGCCTCAACGGGGGACTCGGCAACCTCGGCGTCAGCGTGGTCCAGTTGGTCGCCCCGCTGGTGGTCACGGCGGCCGTGCTGGGCGCGCCGGCGGGCGGCCCCCAGCGCGACGCGAAGGAGAACACCGACATCTGGCTCCAGAACGGAGCCTTCCTGTGGGTGCCGCTGCTGGTCATCATGGCGTTGCTCGCCTGGTTCCTGATGAACGACCTGAAGGTGGCCTCGGCGCCCTTCAGCCAGCAGAAGATCATCTTCAAGCGCAAGCACAACTGGTTGATGACCTGGCTCTACGTCGGCACTTTCGGGTCCTTCATCGGCTTCGCGGCGGGCCTGCCGCTGCTGATCAAGAACAACTTCGAGTCGCAGGGCTACCAGGCCACCACCTACGCCTGGATCGGCCCCTTCATCGGCGCCCTCATGCGCTGGGCGGGCGGGTGGCTCGCCGACAAGGTGGGCGGCGCCAAGGTCACCATGCTGTCCTTCGTCGGCATGGCCGCCGCGCTGGTGGTCGTGGTCTTCGCCCTGCCCTCGGGCGGTGACCAGGGCAGCTTCTGGGCCTTCTTCCTCGGCTTCCTGGCGGCCTTCGCCTTCTCGGGGCTGGGCAACGGCTCCACCTTCCGGCAGATCCCGGTGATCTTCCGGGACCAGCACATGCGGGCGGCCGAGGGCCAGGGCCCGGCGGCGCAGGACGCCGCGATGAAGCAGTCCGAGATGGAGGCCGGCGCCGTCACCGGCTTCTCCTCGGCGATCGCCGCCTACGGCTTCTTCTTCATTCCCGCGATGTTCGCCGCGATGGCGGTGACCAACGCGCTGTGGTTGTTCATCGGCTTCTACGCCACCTGCCTCGCCGTGTGCTGGTGGTTCTACGCCCGCAAGGGCGCGGAAGCCCCCAGCTGAGCGGGGGCGGGGGCGGAGGCGGCCGTACCCTGGAACCATGAGCACCGCCCCCGCCTCCGACCCGCAGGACGCGCACCACGCGCCCGTGTCCGCGCCCGATCCCGCGGCCCCCGCTGCCCCCGAGGTCAAGCCGAAGCCGAAGGCCAGGCTCGACTTCGACGACCCGCTGGACCGCCAGTCCTCGGACGACACCGACCGGGGATGGGGCGAGCGGGCCCCCGCCGGTGGAAGCGCGGCCGACCTGGCCCGCTTCCTCGACGAGAAGCCCCCGCACCACGTGTGAGCGGGCCGGCTCAGAGCGAGCCGTCGCGCCCCTGCCCGTAACCGGAGCCCTGGCCGTGACCCGGGCCCTGGCCGTAGCCGGAGCCCTGCGCGTAGCCCTGCCCCTGGCCCGGTCCATGTCCGTCGACCGCGCCGGAGCCGGACGACGTGCGCTGCGCCACGAGGGTGTCCCGGATCTCCTTGAGGACCACCAGCTCGGTGATCTCCATCGTCTCCTGCACGCCCTCCTTGGCCTTGCGACGCTGCTCGACCTTGGCGAGGTACTTCGCCATCGGCAGCACCATCAGGAAGTACACGACGGCCGCGGTGATCAGGAAGGTCAGCGTGGCGTTCAGCACGGAACCCCACATGATGTTCACGCCGGTCGGCTCGCCCTTGGCGTTGACCCCACAGGTGTCCTTCAGACACGAGGAGTAGACGTCCAGGTTCTTCGTGCCGACGGCGCCGACCAGCGGGCTGATGATCCCCTTCACGATGGAGTTCACGATGTTGGTGAACGCCGCACCGATGACCACGGCCACCGCGAGGTCGACCACGTTGCCGCGCATCAGGAAGGCCTTGAAGCCTGCCAGGACGCTCTCCTTCTTCTTCTCGCTCACCACTGAGCCTCTCTTCACATCCACAAAGCACGGAACCAACGGTTCCGAAAGCTACGGCAGTCCGGGCCCGGCGTGTCCAATCGGGCGCCACCGCAAGGTGACTTGACTGGGCGGGTGTGCGATTCAGCACAACGTCACCGCCAGCCGGGACACACTGCCCGCTCCCACGAGTGCCCGCGCGGTTTCCCGGGGCACGGAGAGGACCACCAGGGCCCCGCCGGCGCCGTCCCCGACCCCCTGGTCGGGCTCTGGATCGGGGACCCGGGCGACTCGGGCCGCCTCCGCCACCACCCGGGGCGGCCCCGCCCGCTCCGCCGCCACCACGTCCACCCGATCCCCGGGGCGCAACAGCCGCACGGTCGCCGCGTCCGCGATGCGCACGGGGGCCGACACCATCCGCACCACCGCGGGCGGTGGCTTCGCCTCGGGTGGCGCGCCGCCGCGGGAGGCCCGGGCCTCCGTCCCGCCCACGGCCAACAGGGCCGCCACGACGGCCAGTCCGGCCGCGCCGGCCCGTCGCCTGCGCCGCAGGGCGCGCCGCAGCCGGTCCCCGCCCCGCCCCACGCGAAGAGGCGGGAAGAGGGGGACAGGACGCGCGGGGGGACACGCGGAGGAAGCGGGAAGCTGGGAAGCAATCCTGGACATGGTGAACACCGCCGAGTCGATCGTGTGCCGATGCCCGGGCCGACGCCCGGACACCCCTCACGATCCGCCGTCCCGCCCGTCCGCGCTCCCGCCTGTGGACGATCCCCAGGTTGTGGACAACTCCCTCACCCCCACGGGGGACCCGGGGGACCCGGGGGGCGAGGTGCGGGTTGCCCACCCCGCCCACCCGTCACGGCAGTTCGATGCCCAGGTCCCAGCCGTCGTGCGCGTGCGTGCACAGGCAGGCGCGGGACTCCGTCGGGGGCAGGGCCGCCACCGCGTCGAAGAGGACCTCGCGCAGGCGCCCGACGTTCTCGCCGAACACCCTGAGCACCTCGGTGTGGGACACGCCCTCACCCGTCTCGGCGCCCGCGTCCAGGTCGGTCACCAGCGCCATGGAGGTGTAGCAGAGCCCCAGCTCGCGGGCGAGGACGGCCTCCGGGTGGCCCGTCATGCCGACCACCGACCAGCCCGCCGCGGCGTGCCAGCGCGACTCGGCCCGGGTCGAGAACCGAGGCCCCTCGATGACGACCATGGTGCCGCCGTCCACGGGCTCCCAGTCCCGCCCGTGGGCCGCGGCCAGGGCCACGTCGCGGCCGACGGGGCAGTACGGGTCGGCGAAGGTGGTGTGCACGACGTTCGGGACGCTGCCGTCGGGCAGCGGCTCCCCGTCGAAGAAGGTCTGCGCGCGGGACTTCGTACGGTCGACCAGTTGGTCGGGGACGAGCAGCGTGCCCGGACCGTACTCGGTCCGCAGTCCGCCCACCGCGCAGGGGCCGAGCACCTGTCGGACGCCGACCGAGCGCAGGGCCCACAGGTTCGCACGGTAGTTGATCTTGTGCGGGGGCACGGTGTGGCTGCGCCCGTGCCGCGGCAGGAAGGCCACCGACCGGCCGGCCAGCTCGCCCACGTACAGGGAGTCGCTGGGAGGCCCGTACGGGGTCTCGACCCGCACCTCCGTGACGTCCTCCAGGAAGGAGTAGAAGCCCGAGCCGCCGATGACACCGATCTCTGCATTCGCCATGCCGTCACCCTAACCGGGCATGCGTGAGGCCCCGCTGCCCTGAGCGGGCGGCGGGGCCTTACGGAAGACTGACGGGATCAGGCAGCCGAGGTGGAGCTGCCGGCTCCGGACGTCGAGGACGACGAGGCGGCCGGGGCGGCAGCCGTCGAGGGCGTGGACGACGTGGACGCCGGCTTCGAGGCAGGGGTGCTGCTCGACGAGGCGCCGCGGCTGTCGTTCCGGTAGAAACCGGAACCCTTGAAGACGATGCCGACCGCGGAGAACACCTTCTTCAGGCGTCCGTCGCAGTTCGGGCACACGGTCAGTGCGTCATCGGTGAACTTCTGCACGGCCTCAAGGCCCTCACCGCACTCGGTGCACTGGTACTGGTAGGTCGGCACGAATTTCCTCCTGGCACTCTGACTCAATGAGTGCTAACGACGCTCCATGGTGACGTATTCCGGCCGATCAGTCCACCGTCCTCGGGGCGCGGTGACCCAGGCCACGCTCAGACGCTGGTCAGATCACGCTGCCGGCCCCGCCTGGCGGCGGTGTCCGTGACGGTCTCCGGGTCGGTCGCGGAAGCCGTCTCCGGGGCGGTCCCGGCGGCGTTCTCCGGGGTCTCGCGCGGGTCGGTCTCCGCGGCGCTCTCGTGGGTGGACGAGGCGTTCACGATCCGACTCGGCGCCTTCGGCGCGAGCTTGGCCCGCAGGGCCAGCAGGGTGACCAGCGCCAGGGCGGTGGCCGCCAGCGGCACGAGGAAGCCGTACGAGGAACCGTGCGCGTCGGTCAGTCGACCGGCGACGATCACCGCGATGGCCTGCCCGAAGGCGACCGCGCCGGTGAGCCAGGTGAAGGCCTCGGTGCGGGCGTTCGCCGGGATCAGCGACTCGACCATGGTGTAGCCGGTGATCAGGGCCGGGGCGATGCACAGTCCGACGAACAGGCCGAGCGCGGCCAGCAGGACCATCGAGTCGGCGGTCCACAGCAGGGAGGCGAAGGCGGTCAGGCCGATGTAGCCGAACAGCAGCCGGCGGCGCGGGCCGATCTTCCAGGCGATGGCGCCGCAGGCGATGCCGGCGATCATGTTGCCCGCGGCGAAGACGCCGTACAGCAGGCCGTTGGCGCCCGGGTTGCCGATCTCGTTGGAGAAGGCGGCCAGGGAGACCTGCATGCCGCCGAAGACGGCGCCGATTCCGAGGAAGGCGACGATCAGGACGCGCAGGCCGGGGGAGGTGAGGGCCGAGACGCGCTTGGCCTCGCCGGTGACCTGGACGTGCGCCGGGGGCTGGGTGCGACGCTGCGCGGCGAAGAGCAGTCCGCCGAGGAGGCTCAGGGTGGCCTCGGTGATCAGGCCGGCGGCGGGGTGGATGCCGGTGCACAGCGCGGTCGCGAGGACCGGGCCGACGACGAAGGTGAACTCGTCGGTGACGGACTCGAACGCGGCGGCCGTCGGCAGCAGCGGCGAGCCCTCCAGCTTCGCGGCCCAGCGGGCCCGGACCATCGGGCCGACCTGCGGCACCGAGGCGCCGGCGGGGATCGCGGCGGCGGCGAGCGCCCAGATCGGCGCGCCGGCCAGGGCCAGTGCGGCCAGGCCGGTGACGGCGGCGGAGTGGATCAGGACGACCGGCAGCAGGACGGCGCTCTGGCCGTGGCGGTCGGTGAGGTTGCCCATCACGGGGGCGCACAGCGCCATGGAGATGCCGGTGACGGCGGCGACGATGCCGGCGTTGGCGTAGGAGCCGGTGGTGTGCTGGACGAGCAGCAGGATGCTGATGGTCAGCATGCCGAAGGGCAGTCGGGCGGCGAAGCCCGGGAGCAGGAAGCCGAGGGCGCCGGGAGTGCGCAGGAGTTGTCCGTAGCCGGGGCGGGCGGACGTGTCGGTCGTGACCGCGGATGTCACGGCCTGGCCTTTCCGCTGCCTGGTAGAACTCCCCGACTGCGGACGATGCATCACCTTGTGAGCGATCGCACCCGTACATGTGGGAGCCCCGAGAGCTGTCCTCTTGCGCAGAACCGAGTGATACCTGGGCGCCCACTGCGGGAGGGTGCCACGGCCGCTTTGCGGTCGCGCCAGCTCTGCGTCAGGCAGAGTTGGTTCGATGTGGTGTGCCTTCATCGTACAGGGGGATTCCCTATCACGCCCTGTGATTACGGCGACAGGTAGTGCCTTCACCTGGGATTAACTGGAACTTCGCATTCCAAAACCCCTGAATATGGGGATCTAGTGGGGCATACTCCCCCGAAAATGGCCGAATTAGAACGTCACTCTAACGTCGACCTCGCGTGAATCGTCCACTTTCGCGGCGCCCGATCCCGCGGCTCCCGCGGCGTTCACCTTCGCGCGTGCCCCTCGCCCGTCCCCAGCCAGCCCGCGAGCTTGCCGCCCCGCGCCACCGCACGCAGCCGCGCCTCCGCCGCGTCCCGCACCGGGTCCGTCGCCACCACCAGCAGCTCGTCCCCGCGTCGCAGCACGGTGGAGGGCGCCGGTACGAAGCTCTTCGCGTCCCGGACCACCAGCGTGACCGAGGCCCCCGCCGGCAGGCGCAGCTCGCTGACCTCCACGCCGTGCATCCGCGAGGCGGGCGGGATCGCGAACGACAGCAGGTGCCCGCGCAGCTTCTCCAGCGGCGCCGACTCGATGCCCAGGTCGGCGGCGCTCTCGTCGGTGTCCCCGAGCTTCAGCTTGCGCGCCAGCCAGGGCAGGGTCGGCCCCTGCACCAGGGTGTAGACGACGACGAGCACGAAGACGATGTTGAAGACCCGCTCGCTGCCCTCGATCCCGGAGACCATCGGAATGGTCGCCAGGATGATGGGCACGGCCCCGCGCAGGCCCGCCCACGACATCAGGGCCTGTTCCTGCCAGGGGAGGCGGAACGGCAGGAGGGAGACGAAGACCTCCAGCGGCCGCGCCACCATCGTCAGCACCAACCCGATGATCACCGCCGGCCAGAAGTCGTGGACCAGCTCGTGCGGGGTGACCAGCAGGCCGAGCAGCACGAACATGCCGATCTGCGCGATCCAGCCGAGTCCGTCGGCGAACCCGCGGGTGGCCGGCCAGTGCGGCAGCTTCGCGTTCCCGAGCACCATGGCGGCCAGGTACACCGCGAGGAAGCCGGAGCCGTGCGCCATGGCGCCGGCCGCGTACGCGGTGATGGCGATGGCCATCACGGCGATCGGGTAGAGGCCCGAGGCGGGGAGCGCCACGTGCCGCAGTCCGTACGAGCCGAGGAAGCCGACCGCCAGGCCGATCGCGGCGCCGATCGCCAGTTCCAGGGCGATCTCGCCGATCAGTACGTACCACGGGTCCACGGGGCCGACCGTCGCGAAGGCGACCACCAGGATGACCACGGGAGCGTCGTTGAAGCCGGACTCCGCCTCCAGCACACCCGTGATCCGGGAGGGGAGCGGAACCTTGCGCAGTACGGAGAAGACGGCCGCGGCGTCCGTCGAGGAGACGACCGCGCCGATCAGGAGGGCCTGCCGCCATTCGAGGCCGACCAGGTAGTGCGCCCCCGCAGCCGTGACGCCGACGCTGATCGCGACGCCGACCAGAGACAGTGAGATCGCCGCCGGCAGAGCCGGTTTGATCTCTTTCCACTTGGTGCCCAGACCGCCCTCGGCGAGGATGACGACGAGCGCGGCATAGCCGATGACCTGGGTCAGTTCGGCGTTGTCGAAGACGACGTTGCCGATCCCGTCCTGGCCTATCGCGATGCCTATGCCGAGGTAGATGAGCAGGCTGGGAAGGCCGCTGCGTGAGGAGATGCGCACCGCCGCGACGGCGACGAGCAGCACGAGCGAGCAGACCAGCAGTAGCTCATTGAGCGTGTGGACAGTCAGCGGGCGGCCCTTTCCTCAGAGCGCCCGTTGGACCGACGGATCGTTCCTCCCGGGGCGCGTCCGGCAAGTACTTCGTTACCTTACCTAATCTTTGACGATTCCTTGACGCGATAGTCACATTGTGAAACGCGGTAACGGCCCTGTCCTCAGCAGCTCGACCCCTGGCGGATCATCGGACCCGGTCCTGCGCCTATGGTTGCTCCCAGCACTCCCAGGACCACCCTGCCCCTCTAAGGACAGCGATGCCCGCCAACGAAACCGGCCCTTCCGTCAAGAAGAAGGGACGACGCGCACGTCTGATCGTGCTCGTCATGGTCCTGGCGCTCTTGGCGGGCCTCGGCTACGGGGCTTACTGGAGCGTCGACAGCGTGCGCGCCTCCTTCCCCCAGACCACCGGCTCCCTGAAGGTTCCCGGCCTGACCGGGACCGTCGACGTCAAGCGTGACGGGCACGGGATCCCGCAGCTCTACGCCGACAACGACCAGGACCTCTTCCGCGCCCAGGGCTTCGTCCACGCGCAGGACCGCTTCTGGGAGATGGACGTCCGCCGTCACATGACGTCCGGGCGGCTCTCCGAGATGTTCGGCTCCGGCCAGGTCGAGACCGACGCCTTCCTGCGCACCCTCGGCTGGCGCCAGGTCGCCCAGGCCGAGTACGACACCAAGCTCTCGCCGGAGACGAAGAAGTACCTCCAGGCCTACGCCGACGGTGTCAACGCGTACCTGAAGGGGAAGTCCGGCAAGAGCCTTTCCGTCGAGCACGCCGCCCTCAAGCTCAGCGACGACTACGCGCCCGAGCCGTGGACCCCGGTGGACTCGGTGGCCTGGCTCAAGGCGATGGCCTGGGACCTGCGCGGCAACATGCAGGACGAGATCGACCGCTCGCTGATGTCGGGCAAGCTCTCGCCGCAGCAGATCAACGAGCTCTACCCGCCGTACCCCTTCGACCGGAACAAGCCGATCGTCGACGGCGGCGCGGTCACGGGCGACAAGTACGCCCCGCAGGGCCAGGCGGGCAACGGCAACGGCAACGGCAACGGCTCCGGTACGGGATCCGGCAACGGGAACGGCAACGGCGTGGGCTCCGGCTCGCAGGCCTCCGCGAACGCGGGCACCGTCACCGGCCTGGCCGACGACGCCACCGCCCAGGGCGCGGGCGTCGGCCTGCGCACCGGGCTGTCCTCCCTGGCCGACACCCTCGACGAGATCCCGGCGATCCTCGGCCCCAACGGCAGCGGCATCGGGTCCAACTCCTGGGTCGTCGCCGGCAAGTACACGACCACCGGCAAGCCGCTGCTGGCGAACGACCCGCACCTCTCCCCGCAGCTGCCCTCGGTCTGGTACCAGATGGGCCTGCACTGTCGCGCGGCCTCGCCCCAGTGCCAGTACGACGTCGCCGGCTACACCTTCTCGGGCATGCCCGGCGTGGTCATCGGCCACAACGCCGACATCGCCTGGGGCATGACCAACCTCGGGGCCGACGTCACCGACCTCTACCTGGAGCAGGTCAAGCCCGAGGGCTACGTCTACGGCGACAAGGTCGTCCCCTTCGTCACCCGCGAGGAGACGATCAAGATCGCCGGCGGCGGCGAGAAGAAGATCACCGTCCGCACCACGAACAACGGGCCGCTGGTCTCCGACCGCAGCGACGACCTCGCCGGCGTCGGCACCCGCGCCCCCGTCGCCAGCTCCGCCCCCGACCGCGGCAACGGCTACGCCGTCGCCCTGCGCTGGACGGCGCTGGACCCGGGCAAGTCGATGGACGCGGTCTTCAAGATCAACCGGGCCAAGGACTTCAACGGCTTCCGCGCCGCGGCGCGCGACTTCGAGGTCCCCTCGCAGAACCTGATCTACGCCGATAACAAGGGCCCCAACGGGAACATCGGCTACCAGGCGCCCGGCCGCGTCCCGGTCCGCCCGGCGGGCGACGGCCGCATGCCGGCTCCCGGCTGGGACCCGAAGTACACCTGGAAGGCCGGCAACGCGGGGTACATCCCGCAGGACGAGATGCCGTGGGACCTGAACCCGGCCCGCGGCTACATCGTCACCGCCAACCAGGCGGTCGTCGAGAGCGGCACCGGCTCGGGGAAGTACCCGCACCTGCTCACCACCGACTGGGGATACGGCGCCCGCAGCCAGCGGATCAACGACCTCATCGAGGCGAAGACCAAGGACAACGGCAAGATCTCCACCGATGACATGCGGACCATGCAGATGGACAACAGCAGCGAGATCGCCGCGCTGCTGACCCCGATGCTGTCCAAGATCCAGATCTCCGACCAGGACGTGCGCTCCGCGCAGAAGCTGCTGGACGGCTGGAACTACACGCAGGAACCCGACTCGGCGGCGGCCGCGTACTTCAACGCGGTCTGGCGCAACATCCTCAAGCTGTCCTTCGGCGACAAGATGCCGAAGGAGCTGCGGGTCGAGGGCAGCTGCATGAACGTCCGCGGGGAGAGCACCGGCCCCGTCGACGACCTCGCCGAGACGGTCCGCGAGTGCGGTACGCGCGGTCCCGACTCGGCGCAGCCCGACGGCGGCGACCGCTGGTTCGAGGTGGTCCGGCGCCTGGTCAAGGACGAGAAGTCGGCCTGGTGGCAGACTCCGGCCGCGCGCAACAAGCCGGCCACCAAGACCCGCGACGAGCTGTTCGCGCGGGCCATGAAGGACGCCCGCTGGGAGCTGACCGCCAAGCTCGGCAAGGACCAGTCCACCTGGAGCTGGGGCCGCATGCACCAGCTGACGCTGAAGAACCAGACCATCGGCACCGAGGGTCCCGGCTACCTGCAGTGGCTGCTCAACCGCGGCCCCTGGAACCTGGGCGGCGGCGAGGCCACCGTCAACGCCACCGGCTGGAACGCCTCCAGCGGCTACGGGGTGACCTGGGTGCCGTCGATGCGGATGGTCGTGAACCTCAACGACCTGGACAAGTCCCGCTGGATCAACCTGACCGGCGCCTCGGGGCACGCGTACCACTCCCACTACACCGACCAGACGACGCTGTGGGCCAAGGGCGAGCTGCTGGAGTGGCCCTTCGGCAAGGCGGCCGTGGACAAGGCCACGGTCGACACCCTGACGCTGAAGCCGTAAGCGGCGAGGGCTCAGAAACGGATCACCCCCGACGGGGTGGCCACCGCCTGAACGGGGTGGTCGTGCGGTTCCTCCGGGACCCGCGCGACCACCTCTTCGTCGTGGAGGAGCACGACGAGCGCGGGGCGCGCCCCGGCGCGTTCCAGCCGCTCCAACACCCGGTCGTAGGAGCCTCCTCCGCGACCCAGCCGCATGCCGCGCCGGTCGACCGCCAGCCCCGGCAGCAGGACGGCGTCGGCCCCGGTGACCGCGTCGGGGCCGAGCGGCGGACCGGCCGGTTCCAGCAGCCGCATCCTCCCGGGGTGCGCGGCCTCGGCGAGGCTGTCGGGACCCTCGTACACGGCCCAGTCCAGGTCGTTGTCGGGGAGCAGCAGGGGCAGCAGGACCCGCTTGCCGGCGGCCCGGAGGGCGTCGAGCAGTTCCCTCGTGCCGGGTTCGCCGCCGACGGAGACGTACGCGGCCACCGTGCGGGCGTCGGCGAGTTCGGGCAGTTCGAGGGCGGTGCGGGAGAGCGCGAGGGCGGACGCGCGGCGGGCCTCGGGGGACAGGGAGCGGCGGGCGGCGAGGAGTTCACGACGCAGAGTGGCCTTTTCGGTCACCGGTGCCGCTCGGTTCGCAGCGGGGTTTGACGGGTTCTCTACCACGGCTGACTCAAACATCCTTTCAAACCATCCGATAAGCGGTCTTATTTGTCGGAATCTGTCCTGGTGGTTCTGTGGGACCCACTATCGTTCTGCCCATGACTCAGTCGCACCCCGTGATCAAGAAGGCCGTCATCCCGGCCGCGGGCCTCGGCACTCGGTTCCTTCCGGCGACCAAGGCGACCCCCAAGGAAATGCTTCCGGTCGTCGACAAGCCGGCGATCCAGTACGTCGTCGAGGAGGCGGTCTCCGCCGGTCTGGACGACGTCCTCATGATCACAGGGCGCAACAAGCGCGCCCTCGAAGACCATTTCGACCGGAACTACGAGCTGGAATCGGCTCTCATCGCCAAGGGTGACGACGACCGTCTCAAGAAGGTCCAGGAGTCCAGCGACCTCGCGACCATGCACTACGTGCGCCAGGGCGACCCGCGCGGGCTCGGCCACGCCGTGCTCTGCGCCGAGCCGCACGTGGGCCGCGAGCCCTTCGCCGTCCTGCTCGGCGACGACCTCATCGATCCCCGCGACCCGCTGCTGCGCCGCATGGTCGACATCCACGCCGAGACCGGCGGCACCGTCGTCGCCCTCATGGAGGTCGATCCCTCCAGCGTCCACCTCTACGGCTGCGCCGCCGTCGCGCCGACCGACGACCCCGACGTCGTACGGGTGACCGGACTCGTGGAGAAGCCGGACGCGGCGGACGCACCCAGCAATTACGCGGTCATCGGACGCTATGTCCTCAACCCGGCGATCTTCGGCATACTGCGGGAGACCGAGCCGGGCCGCGGCGGGGAGATCCAGCTCACCGACGCCCTGCAGAAGCTGGCCGCCGACGAGAGCGTGGGCGGCCCGGTGCACGGCGTGGTCTTCCGCGGCCGCCGCTACGACACCGGGGACCGCGGGGACTACCTGCGGGCCATCGTCCGTCTCGCGTGCGAGCGTGAGGACCTGGGCCCGGAGTTCCGCACCTGGCTTCACCGTTACGTCACGGAGGAGATGTAGCACCTTGACCAGTTCCGCACCGCAGGGCACCGATCGCGACCGTCTGTGGTCGGTGGACGAGCACCTCGCGGACATCCTCGCCGCCGTCCGGCCGCTGGAGCCCATCGAACTCCAACTGCTCGACGCCCAGGGCTGTGTCCTGGTCGAGGACGTCACCGTGCCCGTCGCCCTCCCGCCCTTCGACAACAGCTCGATGGACGGGTACGCCGTCCGCACGGCCGACGTCCAGGGCGCGAGCGAGGAGTTCCCCGCGGTGCTGACGGTCATCGGGGACGTCGCGGCCGGCAGCGGTGAGCTGCCCACCGTCGGCCCCGGACAGGCCGCCCGCATCATGACCGGCGCCCCGTTGCCGCCCGGCGCGCAAGCCGTCGTACCGGTCGAGTGGACCGACGGCGGGACCGGCGGCGGCGCCGCGGCCGGCATGACCCCGGCCAGCTCCGCGCCCGAGGGCGCGGGCGGCGAGGTACGGGTGCACCGCGCCGCCGAGGACCGGGCGCACGTCCGCTCGCGCGGCAGCGACGTACAGGCCGGGGACCTCGCCCTGGCCGCCGGCACGGTGCTCGGCCCGCCGCAGATCGCCCTGCTGGCCGCCATCGGGCGGGGTACGGTGCGGGTCCGGCCGCGGCCCCGCGTGGTCGTCCTGTCCACCGGCAGCGAACTGGTCCAACCCGGCGAACCGCTGACCGCGGGCACCATCTACGACTCCAACAGCTTCGCGCTGGCCGCCGCCGCGCGCGACGCGGGAGCCATCGCCTACCGGGTCGGCGCCGTCGCCGACGACGCGGACACCCTGCGCTCCACCATCGAGGACCAGCTGGTCCGGGCCGACCTGCTGGTCACCACCGGCGGCGTCAGCGTCGGCGCCTACGACGTGGTCAAGGAGGCGCTGACCGCCGTCGCCTCCGGCGAGGACGACGTGGACGGCGCCGGCATCGACTTCCGCAAGCTCGCCATGCAGCCCGGCAAACCCCAGGGCTTCGGCACCATCGGCCCCGACCACACCCCGCTGCTGGCGCTGCCCGGCAACCCGGTCTCCTCCTACGTCTCCTTCGAGCTGTTCGTGCGCCCCGCCATCCGCATCCTGATGGGCCTGCCGGAGTCCGCCGTCAGTCGTCCGGTGGTACGGGCCGGGCTGAAGGCCGACAAGGCCATCGGCTCGCCGGCCGGCCGCCGGCAGTTCCTGCGCGGCGCGTACGACGCGCGGAGCGCGACGGTCAGCCCGGTCGGCGGATCGGGGTCGCACCTGATCGCCGCGCTGGCGCACGCCGACTCGCTGATCGTCGTACCGGAGGACGTCACCTCGGTGGAGCCGGGGGCCGAGCTGGAAGTGGTCCTGCTCGGCTGAGGTGCCGCGGGTGCGGGTAGCGTGTTGCACCACACAGGCCCTTGCGGGGCCCGGAGCGGGAGCGGCACCAGATATGAGCACGCAGAGCAGGCTGACGCACATCGACGAGGCCGGCGCGGCCCGGATGGTGGACGTGTCGGCGAAGGACGTCACCACCCGGACGGCGCGAGCCAGCGGACGGGTCCTCGTCTCCCCCCGGGTCGTCGAACTGCTGCGGGGCGAGGGCGTGCCGAAGGGCGACGCCCTCGCCACCGCGCGGATCGCCGGGATCATGGGGGCGAAGAAGACCCCCGACCTGATCCCGCTCTGCCACCCGCTGGCCGTCTCGGGGGTGAAGGTGGACCTGAGGGTCGCCGACGACGCCGTCGAGATCCTCGCCACCGTGAAGACCACGGACCGCACGGGCGTCGAGATGGAGGCGCTGACCGCGGTCGCCGTCGCCGGACTCACCGTGATCGACATGGTCAAGGCCGTCGACAAGGGCGCCGTCATCACGGACGTCCGGGTGGAGGAGAAGACCGGCGGCAAGTCGGGCGACTGGACCCGCGCGTGAACGCCCCGCGCGGCGGCGAGGTCCACAGCCACGTGAGCCACGTACCGCCGGTGGCGGGCGAGGCCTGGTCGGCACGGCCCGATGCCCCCGAGGAGCCGCCCGTGACGCGCGCGCTCGTGATCACCGCCTCCAACCGCGCCTCGCAGGGCGTGTACGCCGACAAGGGCGGCCCGCTGCTGGCCGAGGCGCTGGGCGCGCTCGGCTTCGCCGTGGACGGCCCGCGCGTCGTCCCGGACGGCGACCCCGTCGAGCAGGCGCTGCGCGAGGGCGTGGCCGCCGGGTACGACGTCATCCTGACCACCGGCGGCACCGGCGTCTCGCCGACCGACCGGACCCCCGACGCCACCGCGAAGGTCCTGGACTACGACATCCCCGGGATCCCGCAGGCCATCCGCGCGGAGGGCCTCGCGAAGGTGCCGACCGCGGCGCTGTCCCGGGGGCTGGCGGGGGTCGCGGGCCACACGCTGATCGTGAACCTGCCCGGCTCCACCGGCGGGGTCCGCGACGGCCTCGCGGTACTGTCCCGCATCCTGCCGCACGCCGTGGACCAGATCCGGGGTGGCGACCACCCGAGACCATCGGGGAGCGCGAGCTGAACGGCCCGTCCTGGCCCGTGGTGTTGACGGACGGCGACGTCACGCTCCGGCCGATAAAGCTGCGGGACCAGCGGGCCTGGCGCGAGGTCAACCGCCGCAACCGCGAGTGGCTGCGGCCCTGGGAGGCCACGATCCCGCCGCCCGCGCCGTGGGGGCCGGTGATCCACCGGCCGACGTACCGTCAAATGGTCCGCCACCTGCGGGCGGAGGCGAACGCCGGGCGGATGCTGCCGTTCGTCATCGAGTACCAGGGGCGGCTCGTCGGGCAGTTGACGGTCGCCGGGATCACCTGGGGTTCGATGTGCGCGGGCCACGTCGGCTACTGGGTGGACCGCGACGTGGCGGGGCGCGGGGTGATGCCGACGGCCGTCGCGCTCGCCGTGGACCACTGCTTCGCGAAGGTCGGGCTGCACCGCGTCGAGGTATGCATCAGGCCGGAGAACGGGCCCAGTAGACGGGTCGTCGAGAAGCTCGGGTTCCGCGAGGAGGGCGTGCGACCGCGCTACCTCCACATCGACGGGGCGTGGCGCGACCACCTGGTCTTCGCGCTCACCGCCGAGGAGCTCCCGGAGGGGCTGCTGACCCGTTGGCACCGGACGGCCGGACACCGCGGCGCCCCTCCGGAATAGCCGAATCGCATAGAATCGCATATGTGTTCGAATTCTTTGCCGATTCGCCCATAACCTGATCCGAAGAATCACAAAAAAAGTCCGTGATATCAGCGAGATCGTGCGACACACCGGCTCAATTGGCTGATCCGCTCGCCCGCACCCCTCTACGGTGTGTGGTGTGAGCAGCAGCGGCCTCATCTACGCAGTCATTGTGGGGGCCTGGGCCGCCTACTTGGTGCCCATGTGGCTCCGGAGGCAGGACGAGCTGAACGAAGCCCGTCCGACGGAACGCTTCTCCACTGCCATCCGGCTGCTTTCCGGCCGGGCGGGAATGGAGCGCCGTTACGCCAAGGGGCTGCGCGAGCGCGGTGCCGAAGAGGCGGATCCCCAGCCCCATGCGGACCCGGACGCGGCGACGGAGACGGTCAATTCCGTCGACGCCGACGCCCGGGTCCTCGACGTGCCTCCGACCAGGGCGGAGCCCAGATCGGCGGGTGCCGAACGGGCGGAGCGCGCCCGGCGGGAACAGCGCCTCCAGGTGCTCGCGCGCCGCAGGCGCACCACCGCGCTCCTCTTCCTGATCTTCACCCTCGGGGCGATCGTCGCCGCGGTCGGCGGACTGCGCTACCTGTGGGCGCCCGCCCTCCCGGCCCTGCTGCTGAGCACCTACATCGTGCACCTGCGGGTCCAGGAGCGCCGCCGGTACGAGTTCACGATGGACCGGCGGCGCGCGGAGGCCGCCGCACGCCGGCTCCGCGAGAACCGGCCGCACCGCCGCGAGGCCGAGTCCGCCGCCGGCGCCGAACCGGACCCTTCTCCACCGGTCTCCCCGCAGGAGGCCGGTCGGCGCGCGCTGGTCGAACAGACCGACCACGCGGAGTGGGTGGACCAGCAGCGCGAGCGCGAACGCGGTCCCGCCCGAGGTGACAGCTGGGAGCCCGTCCCCGTCCCGCTCCCGACGTACGTGACGGCCCCCGTGGCCCCGCGCGCCACCGGACCGGCGTCCCCGGACGGCTGGAGCGCCACCCGCTCCAGCACCGCCGAACCGACGGAACCCCGACTGCGCGCCCAGCCGGCCGTCCCGGCCCCGGCCTCCGAGCCGGAGCCGAAGTCGGAGCCGAAGGCCCCCGTCACCCCGCGCCCGCGCGGCCGGGACCGGGGCCGTACCCCGCTCTTCGACCAGTACGAGGGCGAGGACCGGCCGCGAGCCGCGAACGAGTGATCGGTGACCTGCGCGGACCCGGGGAACCGGTTTTGGAGCACCCGCGCGGGGATGCTAATGTTTCACACGTCGCAAGGGCCTGTGGCGCAGTCTGGTAGCGCACCTCGTTCGCATCGAGGGGGTCTGGGGTTCAAATCCCCACAGGTCCACAAACGACAGTTCTTGAGTAGCTCTCAGGAACGTTGACGAGATCCCGTCCGATCGCAAGATCGGGCGGGATCTTCGTCGTTTCCGGGGTCGGTCGATGCCGGTTCTGGTGGTGGACGGCCGTGGATGGGGTCCGGGGGATCTCGTCAGCATCGATAGCCGTCGGGGACCTGGAGGAGAGCAACGAAGATCCACACCATGATCGCGGCGCCGGTCATGCCGCCCAGGAGGGCGAGCGTCAGGTTCCACCGTCCTACGTACCCGATGAGCACCCCCCACCACGCCGTCGCCATGATCGCGAGCAGGGCTCCGTGGAAAATCAACGCGAGCCCGTTGGC
Source organism: Streptomyces sp. NPDC102278 (assembly GCF_044766345.1). Classification (NCBI taxonomy): domain Bacteria; kingdom Bacillati; phylum Actinomycetota; class Actinomycetes; order Kitasatosporales; family Streptomycetaceae; genus Streptomyces; species Streptomyces sp. NPDC102278. The sequence goes on from NZ_JBIWLV010000008.1 coordinate 169,209, forward strand.
CGCGCCGTTCACCCCGACGTCGCATGCCCGCCAGGCGGCGGCCAGAAGTACCGACCCGAGTACACCCGTGGCCAAACCGGCCACGGGAGCGACCGCACAGCCCCACTGCCCCCGCGTCACGGGCTCACCGCGTCCGGGCTCGCCCTGTCGCCGAGGGCGCGGCGGGGGGCGTCCGCCGCGCCGGCCCGCGCCCGACGCGTACGCCCGGCACCGCATCCGCCCACGTCAGGGGCGCAGCGGCTTCGTCATGCAGCGGCTGGAGTCGTGGAAGCGGTAATGGCCGAACTTCTCCGACATGGAGTAGCCCGAGGAGCCGTAGAGGGCGATGGCCTCCGGCTGTTGGTCGCCCGTTTCGAGGACCATGCGCGTGCGGCCCGCCGTGCGGGCGTCGTCCTCCAGCACGGCCAGGATGCGGCGGGCCAGACCGAGGCCGCGGGCCTCGGGGACCACGTACATCCGCTTTATCTCGGCGTCGCCGTCCGAGTAGCCCTCCTCGCCGCGGTCCTGGCGGCGCCAGGCGCCGCTGGCCACCGGGGTGTCCGAGGCGTCGTAGGCGAGGAGGTAGAGGCCGTTCGGCGGGATGAACATCGCCGGGTCGAGGAAGGTGGCGTCGCCCTCCCCGTCGTAGCGCCACTGGTACTCGATCTGTACCTGGGCGTCGAGTTTCGCCGCGTCGGGGTGGTCGTAGGCGACGGTGCGCAGGGTTATCCCATGAGACATCCGAACATCGTACGGAACGGTCCCGCTAAGGTGCTGGGATGCTCACCGTGACCTCCGTGAATGTGAATGGGATCCGCGCCGCCGCGAAGAAGGGCTTCGTGCAATGGCTGGCGGGATCCGACGCCGACGTCGTGTGCCTCCAGGAGGTGCGGGCCGAGGAAGCACAGATCCCGGTCGAGGCCCGGGAGCCCGAGGGCTGGCACACCGCGTTCGCGCCGGCCGCCGCCAAGGGGCGGGCCGGGGTCGCGCTGTACACGCGCAGGGCGCCCGAGGCGGTGCGGATCGGCTTCGGCAGCGACGAGTTCGACGCCGCCGGCCGGTACCTGGAGGTCGACCTCCCCGGGGTGACCGTGGCGAGCCTGTACCTGCCCTCCGGCGAGGCGGGAACCGAGAAGCAGGACGAGAAGTACCGCTTCATGGCGGAGTTCCTCGACCACCTCGCCCGCCTCAAGGAGCGCGCCGCCGCCGACGGGCGCGAGGTCGTCGTCTGCGGCGACTGGAACATCTGCCACCGGGAAGCCGACCTCAAGAACTGGAAGACGAACCGGAAGAACGCCGGCTTCCTGCCCGAGGAGCGCGAGTGGCTCGGGAAGGTGTACGAGCAGGCCGGGTACGTCGACGTCGTGCGCGCCCTGCACCCGGACGCCGAGGGCCCGTACTCGTGGTGGTCTTACCGGGGTCGGGCCTTCGACAACGACGCCGGCTGGCGGATCGACCTCCAGGTCGCCACCGCGGGACTGGCCGGCAAGGCCGTGAAGGCCTTCGTGGAACGCGCGCAGACGCATCCCGAGCGCTGGTCCGACCACGCGCCGGTGACCGTCGTCTACGAGCTCGGGGTCTGAGGACGCTGCTCCCGCTGCTGGTGTAGCCGGTCCATCGCCATGGTCAGCTCGGCCTCCACCACGCTCTTGGCGAGCGGGCGCAGGCGCGGGACGGCGTCGTCCGCGATGTGGGTGGAGATGAGCTCGGTGAACAGGGCCGCCATGGCGTCCGCGTGCTCGCGGACCCGGCGGCCCGTCTCCAGCACCGCCGCGAGCGGGACGCCCTCGCGGACCAGGGCCGAGGAGACGTCCAACAGGCGGCGGCTGACGTGCACGATGGCGTCGCCGTCGGTGGCGAGGTAGCCGAGGTCCAGGGAGGCCGCCAGGTTCTCCGGGGTGACCTCGCCCTCGAAGTAGTCGGCCAGGGCCTCGGGGGACAGGCGGACCGGGGTCTCCTCCGACCAGCCGATGCCGAGCAGCTCCCCGAGCTGGCCGACGTCGCGCCCGTTCTCGAAGGCGGCCGTCAGCTCGGCGATGCCGCCCAGGGTGTGGCCGCGTTCCAGCAGGCCGGCGATGGTGCGCAGGCGGGCCAGGTGGTGGTCGTCGTACCAGGCGATCCGCCCCTCGCGGCGGGGCGGCGGGAGCAACTTGCGCTCGCGGTAGAAGCGCAGGGTGCGCACCGGGATGCCGGCCGCCTCGGCCAGCTCCTCCGTACGGTATTCGCGCACGGCTCTCGGCACGGTCGTCGTCCTTGCTTCCGTCTCGTTGTCGGCCACGTGCGCAGCCTAGGGGGTGCGTCGTCGGCCGGGCCGGGCCCGGGGCGACCCGGTCGTACCCGCGGTAACTTTCCGGGCGCGACCCCTACCCATGAGTACGAGGCTGCTCTACTCTCCCGATTGTGCCAGTGATTGCTGGCAGGGTTGCACCGGTGGTTGTGACCGGGCTGGGCTGGGACTGCGGAAGCGGAGGCGGCGGGCATGGGTGGCAAGGGTGACGGCGTGAACGGACGCGAGCACGTGAGGGTGGCGGTGATCGGGTCCGGGTTCGGCGGGCTCGGGGCCGCCGTACGGCTGCGCCGCGAGGGGATCACGGACTTCGTCGTGCTGGAGCGCGCCGATTCCGTGGGCGGCACCTGGCGCGACAACAACTATCCGGGGTGCGCCTGCGACGTGCCCTCGCACCTGTACTCCTTCTCCTTCGCGCCCAACCCCGACTGGCCCCGGACCTTCTCGGGCCAGCCGCACATCCGGGCCTACCTGGAGCAGGTGGCCGACACCTTCGGGCTGCGGCCGCACATCCGGCTGAACTCCGAGGTCCGGCTGATGCGCTGGGACGCCGACGAGGTGCGGTGGGAGATCGAGACGTCCACCGGGAACCTCACCGCCGACGTGGTGGTCTCCGCGACCGGACCGCTGTCCGACCCGAAGATGCCCGAGATCCCCGGACTCGCCGAGTTCCCCGGCAAGGTCTTCCACTCGGCCCGCTGGGACCACGACTACGACCTGCGGGGCAAGCGCGTCGCCATGATCGGCACCGGCGCCTCGGCCATCCAGATCGTGCCGGCCATCGCCCCCGACGTGGACCGCCTCACGCTGTTCCAGCGCACCCCGCCGTGGGTGATGCCGCGCACCGACCGGGCCATCTCCGCCTTCGAACGCCGGCTGCACCGGCAGTTGCCCTTCACCCAGGCCGCCCGGCGCGGGCTGCTGTGGGGGATCAGGGAACTCCAGGTCAGCGCCTTCACCAAGCGGCCGAACCAGCTCGGCCTGGTCGAGTCCCTGGCCAAGGCCAACATGGCGCGTTCGATCAAGGACCCCGTGCTGCGGGCCAAGCTGACGCCCTCGTACCGCATCGGCTGCAAGCGCATCCTGCTGTCCAGCGAGTACTACCCGGCGCTGGCCCGACCGAATGTCGACCTGGTCGCCTCCGGGCTCAAGGAGATCCGCGGCTCGGTGCTGGTCGCCGCCGACGGCACCGAGACCGAGGTGGACGCGATCGTCTTCGGCACCGGGTTCCACGTGACGGACATGCCGATCGCGGACCGGGTGGTCGGCGTCGACGGCCAGACCCTCGCCGACGCGTGGAAGGACGGGATGAAGTCGCTGCGCGGCGCGACGGCCGCCGGCTTCCCCAACTGGATGACGATCATCGGACCGAACACCGGGCTCGGGAACAGCTCGATGATCCTGATGATCGAGTCCGCGCTGAACTACATGGCCGACTACCTGCGGCAGTTGGACACCCTGGGGGGCCGGACCGCGCTGGCCGCGCGGCCCTCGGCGGTGAACACGTGGAACCGGCACGTGCAGTCGCGGATGGAACGGACCGTCTGGAACACCGGCGGCTGCACCAGCTGGTACCTGGACGCCAACGGGCTCAACACGACGGTCTGGCCGGGCACCACCGGCGCGTTCCGGCGCGAGACCCGCACCGTCGACCTCGCCGAGTACGAGGTCGTCCGCAAGGGCGGGGAGCCGCGACCGGCTCGGGTCGCCGCCGCGCCGGCGTCGGGAACCGCACCGGCCACCCCGGTCGCCCCGACCGCCCGCGCCGGCAAGGCCGCGCCCGCGGGCGTCGCGTCCGACGCCGCCGGGCCGGAGACCGCCCCGGCGGCGGCCGTCGCGGCCGAGGGGAGCGCCGCGTGAGCCGCCGACCCGCACACGTCACGACCGGGGCCTACGCGCCGCCGGTCGCGGGCCGGGAACTCACCGCCGTCTCCGCCGACGGGGCCCGACTGCACGTCGAGGTACACGGCCAGGCGAGCGCACCGCCCGTGGTGCTCGCCCACGGCTGGACCTGCTCCACCGCCTTCTGGGCCGCCCAGATACGGGACTTGGCCCGGGACCACCGGGTCATCGCCTACGACCAGCGCGGCCACGGCCGCAGCCCCGTCGGACTCCGGCACACCACCACCGTCCTCGCCGACGACCTGGTGGCCGTGTTGAAGACCACCCTGGCGCCCGGCGAACGAACCGTCGTCGCCGGGCACTCGATGGGCGGCATGACGATCATGGCCGCTGCGGGGCGGCCCGAGTTCACCGATCACGTCGCCGCCGCCCTGCTGTGCAGCACCGGCAGCGCGCGGCTGGTCGCCGAGGCCCTGGTGCTGCCGCTGCGCGCCGGACGCGCGCGGACCCGCATGACCCGTGCGGTGCTCGGCTCCCGCGCCCCGCTCGGGCCGGTCACGCCCGTCGCGAGCAAGGTGCTCAAGTACGCCACCATGGGCCCCGCCACCGCGCCCGACCGGGTCGAGGCCGTCGCCCGCATCGTGCACGGCTGCCCCGCGGCCGTCCGGTACGCCTGGTCGCAGGTGCTGGCCGGCCTGGACCTGGGCGAGGACCTGGCCCGGCTCACCGTGCCCACCGCCGTCCTCGCCGGTACCCGCGACCGCCTGACGCCGATCACGCACGCCCGCGGCCTGGCCGCCGCACTGCCCCACTGCCTCGGGCTCACCGAGCTGACCGGCATGGGGCACATGACCCCGATCGAGGCCCCCGAGGCCGTCACCCGGGCCGTGCGGGAGCTCGCCGACCTGTACGTCGGACCGGGCGCCGACCGCCGCAGCAACGACACACCCTCGAAGGAGAAGACGCCGTGAGCGCTCGCAGGAGTCTGGAAGGTCAGGTCGCCGTCGTCACCGGAGCCGCCCGCGGGGTCGGTGAACTCCTCGCCCGCAAGCTGTCCGCGCGCGGGGCGAAGGTGGCCCTGGTGGGCCTGGAGCCGGAGGCGCTCAAGGAGGTCTCCGAGCGGCTGCACACCGAGAGCGACCACTGGCACGCCGACGTCACCGACCACGAGGCGATGGCCCGGGTCGCACAGGAGGTCAAGCAACGGTTCGGCAAGGTGGACATCGTCGTCGCCAACGCGGGCGTCGCCGCCGGCGGTCCGTTCGTCGACTCCGACCCCGACGCGTGGCGCCGGGTGATCGAGGTCAACCTGATCGGCGGCGCCGTCACCGCCCGGGCCTTCCTGCCCGTGCTGATGGAGAGCCGCGGTTACCTCCTCCAGATCGCCTCGCTCGCCGCGATCACCCCGGCGCCGATGATGACGGCGTACTGCGCCTCCAAGTCCGGGGTCGAGGCCTTCGCGCACTGCCTGCGCGCCGAGGTCGGGTACAAGGGCGTCAAGGTCGGCGTCGGCTACCTCTCCTGGACCGACACCGACATGGTGCGCGGCGCCGACCGGGACGAGGTCATGCGGGAACTGCGGCAACGGCTGCCGTGGCCCTCGAACCGCACGTACCCGCTGGGGCCGGCAGTCGACCGGATCGTGGCCGGCATCGAGCGGCGCTCGCCGCACGTGTACGCGCAGTGGTGGCTGCGGGGCATGCAGGGCATGCGCGGCTATCTGCCGGGGATCATCGCGACCGTCGGGCAGCGCGAGATGGCGCGCTTCGAGCCGAGGCTCGGCGGTGTCTCCAAGGGGCTCGTGGGGGCCGGCGGGGCGGCGGACGAACAGGGGCGCAGCGCGTCCCGCTGACCGTGCCGCCGGCGTTGAAGGTCGCGAAGGGGCGGGACGTGACCGGGCCTTGATCGAACCTCGCCCGGAGCGCGACCGGAGTGCGGCCGAAAAGTGCCCGAAATGCACACTTAACGGCCGCATGGAAGTCTGGGCGCATGTCTATCAGGGAGCAGTTCCAGGACAAGGCGCGAGAACTCGAACGCAGGGCCGCGAAGGCCCGGGAAGCGAGGGACGAGGCGAAGGACGGGCCGGTGGACCCGTTGCCGACGCCGGTGCGGGAGCAGGCCGGCAGACCCGGTGACACGCGCGACCGGCCCTTCGAGGAGTAGGCCGAGGGGGCGGGTCGAGCCCGGTGGGGCGAGGGCCGCGTGACGAGGGCGTGTGACGAGGGCGTGTGACGAGGGGCGGGGCCGCGAACGCGGTCCCGCCCCTTCGACGTACCGGCGCTCCCGCTACGAACCGGCCTCGCGCGGCGGCAACTTCGGGCGGCGCAGGTCCGGTACGTCCGCGTAGCCGGGGGGCACCGCCGCCGGGTCCTGCTCCAGCAGTTCCAACGCCAGGTGGACGGCGTCGTCGAGCTGCGCGTGCCGGCCCTCCGCCCAGTCGAGCGGCGTGCGCAGGATCGCCAGGTCGGGCTCGACGCCGTTGTTCTCCACCGACCAGCCGTACTCCGGGAACCAGGCCGCGTTCATCGGCACCGTGATCACCGTGCCGTCGCCCAGGACGTGTCGGCCGGTCATCCCGACCACCCCGCCCCAGGTGCGCTGGCCGACCACCGGGCCCAGCCCCAGCAGTTTGAACGCCGCCGTGATCATGTCCCCGTCGGAGGAGGTCGCCTCGTCGGCCAGGGCCACGATCGGGCCCCGGGGCGCGTTGGAGGCGTACGAGACCGGCTGGGCGTTGCGCGTCAGGTCCCAGCCGAGGATCGAGCGGGTCAGCTTCTCCACGACCAACTCGCTGATGTGGCCGCCGGCGTTGCCGCGCACGTCCACGATCAGCGCGGGCCGGGACATCTCCATCCGCAGGTCGCGGTTGAACTGCGCCCAGCCGGAGCCGCCCATGTCGGGGATGTGGAGGTAGCCGCACTTGCCGCCGCTGATCTCGCGGACCACGGCCCGCCGCTTGGAGACCCAGTCCTGGTAGCGCAGCGGGCGCTCGTCGATCAGCGGGACGACCGCGACGCGGCGGGCCCGGCCCTCGCCGTCCTGGTCGAAGGTCAACTCGACGGTGGTGCCGCCCGCCGCGTCCAGCAGCGGGTACGGGCCGGTCACCGGGTCCACCGGGCGGCCGTCGATGTGCGTGAGCACGGCGCCCTCGCGGATCCCGGTGCCGGCCAGCGGGGAACGGGCCTTGGAGTCCGAGGACTCGCCGGGCAGGATCCGCTTGATCATCCACGCGCCGTCCCTGCACACCAGGTTGGCGCCGAGCAGACCGATGGCCCGCTGGTAGTGGGGCGGGCCCTCGTTGCGGCGGGCGGGGGACACGTAGGCGTGCGAGGTGCCCAGCTCGCCGAGGACCTCGCGGAGCAGGTCGGCGAACTCGTCGGGGGAGGCGACCCGTTCGACCAGGGAGCGGTACTGGCGCAGCACCCCGTCCCAGTCGATGCCGCACATGTCGGGCTCCCAGAAGTAGGCGCGGATCAGCCGGCCGGCCTCCTCGTACGCCTGGCGCCACTCGGCCGCCGGGTCCACCTCGTGCAGGATCCGTCGCAGGTCCAGGTAGACGGTGGAGTCGCCGTCGCCCGACTCGGTCGCGGGGACGGCCCGCAGGTCGCCGTCGTCGTTGATCACCAGCCGGGTGCCGTCGCCGCTGACCGCGAACCAGTCGAGTCCGGAGGCGAGTTCGCTCTTGCGGGCCTTGGAGATGTCGTAGTGCTCCAGGGTCGGCTTGCCGCTGGTGTCGGCCGGGTTGGCGAAGGTCTCGCCGAGCGCCCCCGAGATCGGCCAGCGCAGCCACACCAGGCCGCCGCCGTTCACCGGGTACAGAGCCGAGTACTTCGACGCCGCGACGGGGAAGGGCGTGACGCGGCTCTCCAGCCCCTCGACCTCCACGGTCACCGAGCCGTCGCCGTCGCCGGACTCGCCCTCCACCGGGTCGAGTCCGCCCGCCGCCGGGCGGCCGTCGGGGGAGAAGGCGAAGGGCGAGGGGGTCGCGGAGGACAGCGGCACCAGGTACGGGCGACAGCCCAGCGGGAAGGACAGGTCGCCGGTGTGGACGTCGTACACCGGGTCGAAGCCGCGCCAGGACAGGAAGGCGAGGAAGCGGCCGTCCCGGGTGAACACCGGGTTCTCGTCGTCGAAGCGGCCGTTGGTGACGTCCACGACCGTGCGGGTGCCGGGGCCGGCGATCCTGGCCATCTTGATCTGGCGCAGTGAGCGTCCGATGCCCGGGTGCGACCAGGTCAGCCAACAGCCGTCGGGGGAGAACGCGAGGTCGGTGACGGGCCCGTTGATGGACCGGATGAGTTCGGTGACCTCCCCGTCGGATTCCTCGGTGGCGTCGATCAGCAGCAGTCGGCCGTCGTTGGAGGCGATGGCGAGCCGCTCCCCGTCCGGGTCGGAGAGCAGTTCCAGTACGCGGCCCAGCCGGCCCGAGGCCAGCCGGCGGGGTTCGCGGTCGCCGGAGGCGCGGGGCAGGTAGGCGATCTCGATCGCGTCCTCCCCCTCCGCGTCCGTCACGTACGCCACCTGGCCGCCGCTGCCGAGCATCTCGGGCAGCCGGGCCCGTACGCCCGGGGTGTCGGCGATGGTGCGGGCCGGGCCGTCGCGGTGGGTGAGCCAGTACAGGCTGCCGCGCACGACGACGGCGCTGGCCCGGCCGGTCGCGTCGACGGAGAGCGAGTCGACGTGGTTGGCGGCCGGCACCTGGTAGGTGCGCCGGCCCGCGCGCGGGCCGCCGAGGCGGACCTCCAGCTTGCGCGGGACGGCGTCCGGGGCGAGGGAGTCCACCAGCCAGAGGTCGCCCGCGCACTGGTAGACGACCCGGGAGCCGTCGCTGGACGCGTGCCGGGCGTAGAACTCCGCGTGGTCGGTGTGGCGCCGCAGGTCGGTGCCGTCGGGGAGGCAGGAGTAGAGGTTGCCGATGCCCTCGTGGTCGGAGAGGAAGGCGATCCGGCCGGCCACGAACATGGGCGAGTCGAGGTGGCCCTCGACGTCCTCCAGCAGTCGGCGGCCGTGCAGCCAGAGCCGGCCGGTGGCGCCGCCGCGGTAGCGCTTCCAGGCGGCGGGCTCGTGCGGGGGCTTGCCGGTGAGCAGCAGGGTCCGGCGTTCGCCGTTCGCTTCCTCGCGCACGGCGATGTCGGAGACCGGGCCCCAGGGGAGCTTGCCGCCGGGGCTGCCGTCGGTGGGCAGGCTGTAGGCCCAGGAGTAGTACGAGAAGGGCTGGGCGTGCGAGGAGACGGCCAGGATGTCGCTGCGGCCGTCCTTGTCGGGCGGGGTCCAGCCGCAGACGCGGGTGTCGGTGGAGCCCCAGTGGCTGAGTCGGCGGGCCGGACCGCCGTCCACGGGCGCGAGGTGGATCTCGGGGTCGAGACTGCGCCAGGTGGTGAAGGCGATGTGTCTGCCGTCGGGGGAGAACCGCGGGTGGCCGACCCGGGTCCGGTCGACAGTGATCCGCCAGGCCCGGCCGGCCGGGCCGTCGGGCGGTGCCAGGGGCGCCACCCAGAGGTCGTCCTCGGTGGCGAAACACAGCAGGTCGTCGTGCAGGTGCGGGAACCGGAGGTACGCGACGTCGTGACTCACCCCCCAATGCTTTCCGCGCGGGAGGGCCCTGGCAACTCGTACAGGTGATCCATGACACCCGAGGAAGCGAAACGGAACGGTTTCGTTTCGTTCGCCGGGGAGGTAGGCTCGGTGGAGTACGAAACCGTTTCGTTCGGATGGGAGGACCGGGGATGCCCGAAGAGGTCGCGTCGCGGCGCAGCCGGATCACCCCCGAGCGGGAAGCCGAACTCCACGGGGCGGTCCTCGACCTCCTCGGCGAGGTCGGGTACGAGGCGCTGACCATGGACGCGGTCGCCGCCCGCACCAAGTCCAGCAAGGCCACGCTCTACCGCCAGTGGGGGAGTAAGCCCGAGCTGGTGGCCAAGGCCCTGCGCTGCACCCAGCCGGTCTCCCTCCGGGAGATCGACACGGGCAGCGTGCGCGGGGACTTCGCCCTGATGGTCGAACACTCCGACGACGCGCAGATGGCCAAGGACACCGCACTGATGCGGGGTCTGGCCCATGCCGTCCACGAGAGCCCGGAACTCCACCAGGCACTGCGCGACCTGCTGGTCGACCCCGAGCTCAACGGCCTGCAGATGATGTTGCAGCGCGGGGTGGAACGGGGCGAGATCGCCCCGGACTGTCCTGCGCTGGACTTCGTACCGCACATGCTCCTCGGGGCGTTCATCGCGCTCCCGCTGATCGAGGACCGGACGGTCGACCGGACGTTCCTCGGCCAGTTCCTGGACGCCGTGGTCTTCCCCGCCCTCGGCGTCTGAGCCCCACGCACCACCTTTTCCGCTGCTCCTGACACGCCGCTCTCGTCGTCGGGCCGGCTCACCACGCCCTGTCCCATCCCACGACCCGAACGGGAGAACCACCGACGTGGCCACCTTCCTCTACCGCCTCGGCAAGGGCGCCTTCCGGCGCCGGCGCCTCGTCGCCCTCGTGTGGGTGGCGCTGCTGTTCGTCGCCGGCTTCGGCGCGGCCTCGGCGTCCGCGCCCACCTCAGGCTCCTTCTCGATACCCGGCACGGAGGCCCAGAAGGCCTTCGACCTGCTGGAGCAGCGCTTCCCGGGCATGGCCGCCGACGGCGCCACCGCCCGTATCGTCGTCAAGGCGCCTGCCGGCGCCAAGGTCACCGACCCGGGCACCAAGGCCGAGGTCGAGAAGATCATCTCCGGTCTGCAGAACGGCCCCGGCGCCGAGCAGATCTCCAAGATCGACGACCCCTACCAGGTGCAGGCCGTCAGCCAGGACGCCTCCACGGCCTACGTCAGCGTCAAGTACGACGTCAGCGGCATGGAGCTGAAGGACGACGCCCGCGACGCCCTGAAGGTGTCCGGCAAGGCCGCCCAGGACGCCGGGCTCACCGTCGAGATCGGCGGCGACGCGCTGATGGCGGCGCCCGAGACGGGCTCCGGCGAGATCATCGGCATCGCCATCGCGGCGATCGTCCTCGTCATCACCTTCGGCTCGCTGATCGCGGCCGGACTGCCGCTGCTGACCGCGCTGATCGGCGTGGGAATCGGTGTCTCCGGCATCACGGCGCTCGCCAACGTGCTGGACCTCGGCTCCACCACCTCCACCCTCGCGATGATGATCGGCCTCGCGGTCGGCATCGACTACGCCCTCTTCATCGTCTCCCGCTACCGCGCGGAGCTCGCCGAGGGCCGGGAGCGCGACGAAGCCGCGGGCAGGGCCGCCGGAACCGCCGGTTCCGCCGTCGTCTTCGCCGGTCTGACCGTGGTCATCGCCCTGGTGGGCCTGGCCGTCGTCAACATCCCGATGCTGACCAAGATGGGCGTCGCGGCCGCCGGCACGGTGGTCATCGCGGTCCTCGTGGCCCTGACCCTGGTCCCGGCCATCCTGGGCTTCGCCGGCAAGAAGGTCCTGCCGGCCGGCGCCAAGAGCAAGCTCTTCGGCAAGGGCAGGCCGAAGGTCGAGGGCGCCGAGCCCAAGGCCAACGGCGGCACCCGCTGGGCCCGCTTCGTCCTGCGCCGCCCGATCATGGTGCTGCTGGCCGGTGTGATCGGCCTCGGCGTGATCGCCATCCCGGCGAGCAAGCTGGAGATGGGCCTGCCGGACGACGGCGCCCAGCCGGTCTCCACCACCCAGCGCAAGGCGTACGACCTGCTGTCCGACGGCTTCGGCCCCGGTTTCAACGGCCCGCTGATGATCGTCGTCGACGGCGACAAGGCGCTCGCCGACTCCACGGCCGACCGGATCAAGGGCCTGGAAGGCGTCGTGGCGGTCACCCCGCCGATGCTGAACAAGGGCGGCGACGCGGCGATCATCAACGTGATCCCGAAGGACCGGCCCTCCTCCGTCGAGACCGAGAACCTGGTCCACGAGATCCGCGACGGCAGCGGGGACGACGTCCTCGTCACCGGCGCCACCGCGATGAACATCGACTTCTCGCAGAAGATGAACGACGCGCTGCTGCCCTACCTGGCGCTCGTGGTCGGCCTCGCCTTCCTGCTCCTGATGCTGGTGTTCCGCTCGATCCTGGTCCCGCTCAAGGCCGCCCTCGGCTTCCTGCTGTCGGTCGTAGCGGCCCTCGGCGCGGTCGTCGCGGTCTTCCAGTGGGGCTGGCTCGGCTCGCTCTTCGGGGTGGAGCAGACCGGTCCGATCATGTCGATGATGCCGATCTTCATGGTGGGCGTGGTCTTCGGCCTGGCCATGGACTACGAGGTCTTCCTGGTCACCCGCATGCGGGAGGCGTACGTCCACGGCGAGCGCCCGGGCCAGGCTGTCGTCACCGGCTTCCAGTACAGCGCGCGGGTGGTCGTGGCCGCCGCGGTCATCATGATCGCCGTGTTCGCGGGCTTCATCGGAGCCAGTGAGCAGATGGTCAAGATGATCGGCTTCGGTCTGGCCGTCGCCGTCTTCTTCGACGCCTTCGTGGTCCGCATGGCCATCGTCCCGGCGGTGCTGGCGCTGCTCGGCCACAAGGCCTGGTGGCTGCCGAAGTGGCTCGACCGGCTCCTGCCCAACGTGGACGTGGAGGGCGAGAGCCTGCGCAAGCACCTCGGCGACTCCGGCGACTCCTCGGAGGGCCCGGACAAGGACCGCGAGCTGGTCAACGCCTGACCCGCGACCCCGTGTCGACGCCTGACCCGCGGGTCACGGTCGCGCGGTCACGGTCGCGTACGAGAGCCGGCCCCGCACCCGAAACACCGGGTGCGGGGCCGGCCCCGTTCGTCCGGCCCCGTTCGTCCGGCCGGCCGGCGCGGCCGCGTTGGGCCTAACGGGTGGCGGGCTCGGCGGCGGGCGTCGCGGCGGGGGCGTACGTACGGCGCAGGAAGCGGCGCAGCGCCGAGAGGTCGAACTGCACCACGGCCACGCCCTCGGGGGAGTGGAACTCGACGACCGCCTGTACCCGGCCGCAGGGCCAGACCCGCACGTCACCGGTCCCGGTCGGGGCGGTCAGGCCCGCCTCCAGGAGGGCGCGGGGGAAGACCCACTCGTTGTCCGTGCCCTCGGGGGACAGGTCGGCCGGGAAGACGATCCGTACGGCCAGCGGCTCGGCGGAGGTGAACCGCAGGAGAACCGGAATGGCCCGGTAGAGCGGATCGTCCGTGATCACGCGGGCGCGTACCCGCTCCTCGACGGCGGTGGTCACCTCGGTCGCGTGGGCATTCTCGGCGGTCGCTGACATCGACACGGCTCCTATAAATCGGAACATATGCGTCCGTATTGTCCCCAGCCTCGCACATTCCCACGAATCCGCGCGTCGCTTTTTGGGGCGCGCACGCTCTTGCCAATGGTTTGCAGGTGGGCACTATTCTTGAACGGTTGAAGATTTTCTCAGCGCAACGACGACCGATCCCCGCGCGCCCCACCGCCATGTGCCCAGCGCCATGAGCCCTACCGCAGGAAGCGGAGCAGACACATGCATGTCCCCGACGGCTTCATCGACGCCCCCGTCTCCATAGCCGCAGGCGTCGCGGCCGCGGGCGCGGTGGCGGTCAGCCTCCGCGGTGCCCGTCGCGAGCTCGACGAGCGCACCGCCCCGCTCGCCGGCCTGGTCGCCGCCTTCATCTTCGCCGTGCAGATGCTCAACTTCCCGGTCGCCGCCGGCACCAGCGGCCACCTGCTGGGAGGGGCCCTCGCCGCGATCCTCGTCGGCCCCTACACGGGCGTGCTGTGCGTGTCCGTGGTCCTGCTCATGCAGGGCATCCTCTTCGCCGACGGCGGCCTGACGGCCCTCGGCGTGAACATCACCGTCATGGGCGTCGTCACCGTGGTGATCGCCTACGCGATCTTCCGCGGCCTGGTCAAGGTGCTGCCCGCCGGCCGGGCCTCGATCACCACCGCCGCCTTCGCCGGAGCCCTGCTCTCGGTGCCCGGCGCGGCCGCCGCCTTCACCGCGATCTACTCCGTCGGGGGGACGACCGACATCCCGGTGGCCAAGGTGTTCACCGCCATGGTCGGTGTCCACGTCCTCATCGGCATCGGCGAGGCCGTCATCACGGCCGCGACCGTGGGCGCCGTCCTGGCCGTCCGGCCCGACCTGGTGCACGGCGCGCGCGGACTGGGCACGCCGCTGAAGCTGCGCGTCGACGGCGTACTGGTCGACGCCCCCGCCGCCGCCCCGGCGCCCGTCGTCGCCGCCCGGTCCACGAAGCCCGTCTGGGTCACCGGCCTGGTCACCGCCCTCGTACTGGCCGGCGTCGTCTCCTTCTACGCCTCCGCCAGCCCCGACGGCCTGGAGAAGGTCGCCGCCGACAAGGGCATCGACGCGCACGTCGAGGAGCACGCCTCCGCGAACTCCCCCGTGGCCGACTACAGCGTCAAGGGCGTCGGCGACGCCCGACTGTCCGGCGGCCTCGCCGGGGTCATCGGCGTCGGCGTGACCGTCGTCGTCGGCACCGGCGTCTTCTGGGTGGTCCGTCGCCGCCGCGCCGAGGACCTGACCGCCACCTCCACCTCCGTGCCCACCGCCTGACATGGGGGCCGGCCACACGCACAAGCTCTACCGGCACGGGCACTCGCCGATCCACGCACTGCCACCGCACTGCAAGCTCGCCGCGACCTTCGCCTTCGTGCTGGTCGTCGTGTCCACACCGCGGGAGGCGATGTGGGCCTTCGGCCTGTACGCGGTCCTCCTCGCGGGGGTCACGGCCGTGGCCCGGATCCCGGCCGGGTTCGTGCTGCGCCGGCTGTTGATCGAGGTGCCGTTCGTCGCCTTCGCCGTGCTCATGCCCTTCGTGGCCGAGGGCGAGCGGGTCGACGTGCTCGGCATGTCGCTGAGCGTCTCCGGCCTGTGGGGCGCCTGGAACGTGCTGGCCAAGGGCACCCTCGGGGTGGCCGCCTCCGTACTGCTCGCCTCGACGACCGAACTGCGGTCGCTGCTCCTCGGCCTCCAACGGCTGAAACTGCCGCCGCTGCTGGTCCAGATCGCCTCCTTCATGGTCCGGTACGGCGACGTGATCGGCGGCGAGCTCCGCCGGATGTCGATCGCCCGGCGCTCGCGCGGGTTCGAGGCGCGCGGGATCCGGCACTGGGGGGTGCTGGCCAAGACGGCGGGCGCCCTCTTCATCCGTTCCTACGAGCGCGGCGAGCGGGTCTACCTCGCGATGGTCAGTCGCGGCTACGACGGCTCCATGCCGGTGATCGACGACGTCGCGGCCACGCGCGCCCAGTGGGCGCACGCCGCCGTGCTCCCGCTGGCGGCGCTCGCCGTCTGTCTGATGGGGTGGACGCTGTGAACGTGATGGGATGGACGCCGTGAACGCCCTCTCGACCCCCGCCCCGCCCTCGCTGGACGTCTCCGGCCTCGCCTACGCCTATCCGGACGGACACCAGGCCCTCTTCGGCGTGAACCTGACCGTAGGACAGGGCGAACGCGTCGCCCTCCTCGGCCCCAACGGCGCGGGCAAGACCACCCTCGTCCTGCACCTCAACGGCATCCTCGGCGGTGGGGTCGGCTCCGTGACCGTGGCCGGTCTGCCGGTGGAGAAGCGGAACTTCGCCGAGATCCGCCGCCGGGTCGGCATCGTCTTCCAGGACCCCGACGACCAGCTGTTCATGCCCACCGTGCGCGAGGACGTCGCCTTCGGCCCGGCGGCCGCCGGAATGCGGGGCGCGGAGCTGGAGCAGCGGGTCCGGGAGGCTCTGGAGCAGGTCGGCATGGCCGCCTTCGCGGACCGGCCGCCGCACCACCTGTCCTTCGGACAACGCCGCCGGGTGGCCGTGGCCACCGTGCTCGCGATGCGGCCCGAGATCCTGGTCCTCGACGAGCCCTCCTCCAACCTCGACCCCGCCTCGCGGCGCGAGCTGGCCGACATCCTGCGCTCGCTGGACGTGACGGTGCTGATGGTGACGCACGACCTGCCGTACGCGCTGGAACTGTGCCCGCGCGCGGTGATCCTCAGCGACGGGGTCATCACCGCCGACGGGAGCACGCAGGACCTGCTGTGCGACGAGGAGCTGATGGGCGCCCACCGGCTGGAACTCCCCTTCGGCTTCGACCCGCGCTCGGTGACACCGCCGGCGGCGGCGACCGCCGCGCCGGGGACCGGGACCCCGCCCGGGGCGGCATAAGCGCCCGAGGTCGGTTGTTGGAGCGGACGTGGAGATCCAGGGTGAGGTGACGGAGGGCTTCGAGGCCGTCCGGGACGCGTTCGTACGAAACTTCGAGGCGCTCGGGGACCGGGGCGCGGCCGTGGCCGTGTACCGCGACGGCCGCAAGGTCGTGGACCTGTGGGGCGGCACGAAGGACGTGGACGGGGCCGACACCGGGGGCTCGGGCGGCGCGGGCACGGAGGGCTCCGGCGGCGCGGCGACCGAGGGCTCCGGCGGCGCGGTGACCTACGGCTCCGCGGCGCCCTGGACCGCGGACACGGCGCAGGTCGTGCGGTCGGCCACCAAGGGCGTGGCCGCGGCCGTCCCGTTGCTGCTGCACCAGCGGGGACTGCTGGACCTGGACGAGCCGGTGGGGGCCCACTGGCCGGAGTTCAAGGCGGGCGGCAAGGAGCGGGTACGGGTCCGTGACCTGCTGGCGCACCGCGCGGGCGTCCCCGCGCTGGACCGGCCCCTGACGCCGGCCCGGGCGGCGGACGGGGAGAGCGGGCCGCGGGCCGTCGCCGCACAGACCGCCTTCTGGCAGCCCGGCACGGACCACGGCTACCACGCGCAGACGTACAGCTGGCTGCTGTCGGAACTGGTACTCCGGGTGACCGGGGAGTCGGTGGGCCGGTGGCTCGCGCGGGAGGTCACCGGCCCGCTGGGCCTGGACTTCTGGATCGGGCTGCCCGACACCGCGGCGGGGCGGGTCGGCAGGGTCGGTCCGGTGGAGCCGCCGGCGTCGGCGGGGGCGTTGCGTACCCGGCCGCGCAGAAACGTTTCGGAGGCCTACGCCGACCCGCACTCGCTCACCCGACGCGCCTTCGGGGCCATCGACCCCCTGCCCGACGAGAACGACCCCGCCTACCGGGCCGCCGAACTCCCCGCCTCGGCCGGGATCGGCACCGCCCGGGCACTGGCCGGCTTCTACGCGGCGCTGCTGGGCGACACCGAGGACGGAGCCCGGCTGTTCACCCCCGAGACCGCGGCCCTGGCGGCCTCCGAGGTGTCCTCGGGCCCCGACCGGGTGCTCGTCGTCAACACCCGCTTCGGCCCCGGCCACATGCTGCACGGCCCGGCCTCCCCGCTGCTGTCCCCGGCCTCCTTCGGGCACCCGGGGCGGGGCGGCTCGCTGGCCTTCGCCGACGCGGAGGCGGGCATCGGCTTCGGGTACGTCACCAACTCCCTGGCCAAGTCGGTCACCGCGGACCCTCGCGCGCAGGCCCTGGTCCGGGCGGTACGCGCGTCCCTCTGACGGTCAGGAGCGCGGCGCGGCGGCGGGGTCTGACGGTCAGGAGCGCGGCGCGGCGGCGGGGTCTGGTCGTCACAGTGGCGCGGCGGCGGGGTCTGACGGTCAGGAGCGCGGCGCGGCGGGCTCGCCGTCAGGGGCTCAGTACCGCGGCCACGATCGGGCCCGCCGCGTCCGAGCCGTGGCCGCCGCCCTCGACCATCGCCGCCGCGGCCACGTCGTCGCTGAAGCCGGTGAACCAGCTGTCCGGGCTCCCCGCCCCGTCCACCTCCGCCGAACCGGTCTTCGCGCCCTTGTCGCCGCCGACCGAGGCCATCGCCTTGGCGCCCGTACCGCTGGTCGCCGTCAGCCGCATCATGGACACCAGTTGGCCGCGCACCGACGACTTCATCGTGCGCGCCGCCGTCGCGGTCGGCCGGCCGTCGAGCTCGGGGGAGACCAGCAGGGGCTGGTGGAACCGGCCGCTGCGCGCCGTCGCCGTGATGGACGCGATGTTCAGCGGGTTCATCGTGATCTGGCCCTGCCCGATGTACTCCGCCGCCGACTCCGCGCCGGTCGTCACCGGGACCTTGCCGTCGAAGGACTTGATGCCCGTCTTCCAGTCCAGGCCGATCCCGAAGACCTCGGTGGCCTCCTTCGACAGTGCGGCGTCCTCGTCGACCTCTTTGATCTGCTTGATGAAGGCGGTGTTGCAGGACCGGGCGAAGCTCGTCGAGAAGTTCGTGCCCTCCGGCAGCCGGAAGTTCTCCAGGTTGTGGAAGGAACGGCCGCCCCAGGACACCGTCTTGTCGCACGGGGCGGGCTTGTCCGCTGCCACCTTGCCCCGGTCGAGCAGCATCGCCGCCGTGACGATCTTCATCGTCGAGCCGGGTGCGCGCGTGCCCGTCATCGCCGCGTTGTAGCCGTCCTTGCGGTTGTTGGCGATCGCCAGGATGTGGCCGTTGCTCGGCTTGACGGCGACCACCGAGGACTCCGGGAACCTGGCCACCGCCTGCTCCGCCGCCGCCTGCACCTTCGCGTCCAGGTACGTCTTGAGCGTGCTCGGCTCGCCCGCCACCAGGGTCAACAGCGTCCGTCTGCCGCCGTTCTGGGCGGTGGCGCCGTCCTGGGTGGTGCTGCCGTCCTGGGTGGTGGCGGTGGCCGCGGCCGGTTCGATCCACACCTCCGCGCCCGCCTTGCCGCCTGCCTTGCTCCCGTAGACCTCGCGCAGTTGGGCGAGGACCGGCCGCAGCGACGGGTACTTCTCCGGAGTCAGCTCCTGGTCGTTGCGGTCCACCAGCTTGACCGGCGGACTGGCCGGCGTGCCCGCGCGCAGCCTCTCGCCGCGCTTGAGGTCCGGGTGGATCACCGAAGCCTGCCAGTCCACCAGGGCCTTGCCGGTGCTGAGGCCGCGGACCACGGTGAGCCGGGACTCGTACGCGAGGGGCTTGGTCGTGCCCTCGTACGTCACCTCGGCCGCGACCTTGAAGGGCACGGTCGTGCCGGTCGGGGTGCCGGGGGTGATCACCGCCTTGGACACGTAGGCCTTGGCCTTGAAGTCGGCGACCGCCGACTGCGCCTCGGACGCGTTGTTCGTCCAGTCGGCCGCCGTACGGTCGTCCCCGGCCGCCCACGCGGTCAGGAAGCCCTTCGCGGCCTCGACGGCCTCCTTCTCGGTGACCGGCCCCTCGCCCCTCGACGCGGTGGCCGACTTGCCGTCGGCCGTGTCGTCCTTGCCACCGCCGGTGTCACCGACCAGTGAGTACATGCCGTATCCGGCACCGCCGACCATCGCGAGGAACACCCCGCCGATGATGGCACCCTTCGCCGCCCCGTTCACTTGCGTCCCTCCCCCGGAACCACGGTTCTCTGAACGTGTTCAAGAACCCCTGGCACGGACATTACGCTGAGCGAGCGGATGTTGCGCATGTTGTTACCGGACCGGAACGTGCCGCCCGTCACACGCCGAAGGCCGCGCCCGGGCCGGGGCGTTGACGCAGGAGGCCGCTCCCCGTACCCGACAACCACGCCGGGCCCGGCACCTGTTGGTGCCGGGCCCGGCGGGGGCTTCGGTCGCTAGACCCAGGTGTCCAGCCACATGCGGCCGCGCCAGGAGTCCATCGGGAGGGACCGGCCCGTGTAGATGGGCCAGAAGTAGATGAAGTCCCGTAGCCTGGGCCGCTTGCCCCCCTGACCAGCCACTACGTCGTCAGCAACGGTACCCAGCAGGTCACTGGGCCGTCTCTGGGCCGTGATCATGGTCCGGAGCGGCCTTGAAGAGCCCGTCCACGGCCTTCCTTGTCCTGCCCTCGCTGCTCGGCATCAGGTGCGTGTACGTCCGCAGGGTGAAGCCGGGGTCCGCATGCCCCAGGTACTGGCTCAGGGCGCGGATGTTCTCGCCAGCGTCCAGTAGGACGGACGCGTAGAAGTGCCGCAGGGCGTGCATGCCGTGCTGCGGGGCGGACGCGTACCGCTCACCGTCTTTGGCCGGAGGGATGATTCCGGCAAGGGCGAGAGCGGGTTTCCACATGTGGTCGTTGAAGTGGCTCACCCGGACGAACGTCCGGCTCGGGCTCGGGAAGATGAGCGACTTCGTCACCGGGGGACCGTCCGGCGTCCGCCAGGGCAGGGTGACCTTGACTGGAGGGTGGAGCTTGGAGTGCGCGCGCAACTCCGCTGCCACCGTCCCCGGGAGAGGGACGGACCGCGCCTTCGCGCCCTTGGGAGGTGCGAAGACGTACTTCCCGCGGATGCGCTTGAGCTGGTGCTCTACACGGAGCCAGGCACCGTCGTAGTCGATCTCCTCCTCGGACAACCCGAACACCTCGCCCTGACGCAGGCCGCAGCCGGCGGCGATGTCGACAGCGGTGCGCAGGTGTCGGGGCAACTTGGCCCGTACCGCGAGTACCTGCGTGGCGGTCCACGGCGTGACGCGGGGCGGGGCGGGCTTCGGTACCTGCACGGATCGGGCCCGGCACGGGTTCTTGGCCAGGAGCCCGTCATCCACGGCGGCGGCGAATGCGGCGCTGACCGTGCCGAAGATGATCCGACGGTGTGAAGAGGCGGGGACGCTCTCCTCCAACTCGCCAAGCCAGGTGCGGATGTGGCCCGGCTGGAACGACGGCATGGGGCGGGTGCCGATGTACGGATAGGCGTGCAGCCTCAGCCGGCGCTCTGCCGCCTCGCGGCTGTTGATCTCCGTGGTGTGGGTCTTTACCCACTTCTCAGCGAACTGGCGGAAAGTGATGCGGTTCGCGCGCGGGTCGACGTACTGCCCCCGGGACATGTCGGCCGCGGTGTCGTTCAGCCACATCTCGGCAAGCCGCTTCTGCTTATCCGGGAAAGACTTGCTCTTCTCGGTGCCGTCCGGGCCGATGTACCGGGCGCGGTACCGCATGCCGAGGCCGTGTCGGTCGCTTTTGACCCGGATGGGCTTTCCCTCGGTGCCGGGTTCGGTCTTGTACCAGCGGTCTTGGATGTGGCCTGCCACGTTGGGGCCTTTCTGGAGACGTAGGGAGGGCGGGCCCAGGTGGGCCCGCCCTCGGCGGTGATGGTGGTGGGTTATGCGGCCTGGCTGATGTCCTTGCGCTTCTGCTCGGCGATCCAGTCGTAGACGTCGGCGGGGTCGTAGCGGGTGTGCTTGCCGACGCGGAATCCGGGCGGGCCGGTGCGCTTCTTGCGCCACTGGTAGAGGGTCTCCACCGGTACGTCGAGGAGTTCGGCGACGTCGTCGGGGTTCAGGTAGCGGTCCGGGAGTCCACCGCGCAGGGTGGCGCGGGGGTCGCTGTGGGCGGGCATTGCTCCTCCAGCGGAATCGGCAGGGTGAGGAGTGCCGAGCCCCGCCGCTGAGGCGGCGGGGCTCCCTGGCGTGTTGGATTTACATTGCGTTGAGTCGCGACTCAAGCGACTCAAAGCGGCTCAGCGGGCGGTTCTGAGCGGGTTGAGTCGCTTGAGTCGCGACTCACGGGAATGTGGAGCGAACTATTTGAGCGTGATCCCGGTGTACGTCGGGACCTGCCGGCCGTACTCGTCCCGCGGGCGTTCCCGGTGGAGCTGGGGCACGACGGATTGGAGGTTGCGGCCGAAGACCTGCTTGGTTCCGGCGCGTACGCCGTTGTCCTCGGCCCACTCGCGCCAGACGTTCCACAGGGCGTCCACGGGCACCGTGGATTCGGGGCCGGTGGTGCAGCGTTCGCGGACGAACGCGCTCGTGGGGGAAGCGGTGTCCTGCATGATCATGACCGCGTCCCGGGAGGATGCGGGTTGGGTGATCCGGCCGGTCCGCTGGAGTCGGGCGAGGCCGTCTAGAGCCCAGTTCAGGATTCCGGGCATCTCCCGCTTGAGGGACTCGTCCAGGGTGGTGTCTTCCTTGCCGAGCCAGGAGACAGTCATGTTGAGGACGATGAACCGCCTGGCGATCACGCCGGAGGAGTCTCCGAAGCTAGGGAGTTCGTTGGTGAGGATCATCAGCCGGGTGGGCAGTTTCCCGGTCCACAGGTCGCGGTACTTCCGGTCGATGTCGATGGTGTCCTCACCGGAGATCGTCAGGAGCCGCTCCACCACCTGACCGCCCTCGTTGCCAGTCAGGCGGGCATCGGAGATGACCGCCAACGGCTTGTCGACCAGGGAGGACAGTCCGAAGTTGGTGCCCAGGCTGGCCAGGGTGGGGCCGGCGATGTTCTTCCTACCGACGAACTCGGTCAAGACCCGGGTGATGGTGCCCTTCCCGGACCGCGTCGGCCCCTTCACGAGGAGGATCTTCTGCTGGTCGGTCCGACCGGACAGGACGTAGCCGAACCACTCCTGCAAGGCCTGGATGGCGCTGGGGTCGTCCGGCCAGAGCTGGTTCAAGAACTTCCCCCAGGCCGGGGCCGTGGCGTCCTCGTCGTAGGCGAACGGCACCGACACCAGGTTGAAGAACCCCGGCGTGTGAGGCAGCAGGGCCCGGTCCCGGATCCGCAGAAGCCCGTTCTCGCACGCCACGATCGGACTCCGGTCCGCCGCGGCCTGGTCCCGGTCGATCCAGGACGGGGCGTCCACCTCCGAGGGCAGGAGCGTGATGGCGGACAGGGCGTCCAGGAGGTTGCTCAACTTTGTTCGGGTGGGCGCCCATTCCCGCACCTCCGGCAAACCGTCCTTGTCCATGCCGGCCACGTAGGTGGCGTGCTCCAACTGCTTGTAGAGGGTGGCGCGCATCTGCTGCTCTTCGAACTCGCGCCAGCAGGTACCGCTCCAGCGCATCCACGCTCCCCGCCACCGCCGGCACAGCAGACGCCCCTCCTGGTCCTCCCAGCCGGGCAGGATCCGGCGTGCGACGGCCATGGGGTTGGTCGGAGCGGGCAGCTCCTTGGCGCGGCTCATGCGGCCTTCCTCCCTTCCTGTGGGGCGATGCGGGGGCATTCGGTGCGGTGCTGCTGGTGGTCGGCGATCAGGGTGAGTGCGCGCCGGTGTCCGGCCGCGAACAGATCCCTGCCGCATGAGCACCAGGACCGGACGGACGGGGTCACGCCGCGGCCGGGGGCGACGGTGTGGAGCCAGGCGACGGGGCGGCGGCCGTCGTCGCCGTGCGGGTCAGGGCGATGGGCAGAAGGGACGCCTTCGGCGACGACCTTCGCCGCACCACGCCCGTCCGCGGCCGGGGCCTGTTCGGCGGGGCGGGGGCCGGTGGTCACGATGCCCTCACCGCCACCGCAGTGAAGCCGTTGGCGACCGCCCGGGCCGCATACGCCTTCGGCACGCCGACGGCGACGGCCGCGTCGATGATGCGGTCCCCGAGGATCTCCAGCCCGCACGGGCCGGGGCAGGCGGTGTGCTGGTTGGCGAGGAAACGTGCGACCCCGTACGCGGTGCTGCCGGCGCCTTGCTCGCGGCAGGCGGCGATCCGGGCGAGACCCCGTTCCAGACCGGTGCGGACGAAGACTTCGGTATGCCGGCATCCGGTGGCCACCGACCGGTCCCAGACGGCGCGGGCGGGGGAGGAAGAGTCCACCTCCACCCGGAGCGGGCGGGTGGTCTCTTCCTTCACGACCAGCGCCCGGACGGCATCCGGCAGGAGCGTGATCGACCCGGCCCCGGGGCCGTACCAGCGGGCGTACTGCATGAAGGACTTGACGTCGATGCCGGGCCGGACCTTGTTGGCGGACCGCATGGCGCCCCGGTAGACCCAGTGCTCCCCGCGGGTCGTCTCCACAACCTTGGTGACAGGAAGGTTCTCCCGAGCCCAGGTCATGGCATCCGCGTTGTCGAGGTCCACGACTGTGAGGTCGGCGCCGCCCGGGTGGTAGCCGACCGCTTCCGCCTGGCGCCAGGCGGAAGCCCACGTCCAGGAGGTAAGAACGTTCGGGGCGGTGGTCGCGGCTGCCCAGCCGTGGCACGGCGCGGGGCACTGGCAGGGGCCGGCGGCCTTCATGTGCGGCCGGTCCCCGCAGAAGGAGCCGGTGCAGGCGGGGCAGTTCCCGAAGGGAAGCTTCCCCTCCCGCAGGGGCAGCGCGGGCAAGCCCATGTCGGCGAGCCAGAGGGCGGTTTGCAGGTTCGGGGGTAAGGCCGCGCGGCCGGGGCCTCGCGGGAAGTCGGTGGTGTGGGTCATGCTGGTCTCTCCAGTTCTTGCGTTCTGGACGAGAGCGGCCCCGCTTCATTGGCGTGAGAGGGGGCCGCTCTCGGCATGTCGGACGGGTGATGCGGAATCCCTGCCGCAGGTGGGGTAGGGAGGCTTGGGCACCCCCCGGCGGGGTACGTGTGGAGGGGGTTTCGGGTGTCTGACCTGGGATGCCTCCCTGCCTCCCTGACAGATCATTTGCCCAGGTCAAGGCCAGGGAGGCGGGTCAGGGAGGGGGTTAGGGACTTCTCCCTGCCTCCCTGACCGTGTGGGGGTGCGGTTCCCTCTACTCGGCGGCGGAAGCGGAACCCGTCTGGGGGCGGCCGGCGATGACGCGGGTGATGCGGTCGCGGCCGATGACCATGCGCCCGTCGGACTTGTACGGTTCGGCGCCGGTGCCGTCCAGGACCCGCTTGAGGTCGAGGAAGGACCAGCCGCCGTACGCGTCCTCGTTCAGCGCGGCCAGCCGCTTGAGGACGTCTTGGGTCAGGACGCGGGGGTTGTCGCCGAGCACGGTGAGGATGTCCGCGAGCGGGTCGACCGCCGGCCCGCGGGTGACGGTGTGGGCGGTGGTGACTCCGTCGCGCAGGGCCTTGGCCCGGTCGGCGACGGCGGTGGCCTGGTCGGTGTCGATGTAGTGGGTGCGGACGGTGATGGAGGCTTGTCCGGCGGGGATGGTGATGCCGTCGGAGGCGACGACCACGGTCCCCTTGTCGAGACCCTGCCGAAGCAGGTGCGGCGCCGCCCCGCCGTCGACGGCCTTGTCACCCAACGCCATACGGGCCTGCGACTCGGTGCCGAGCACGAGGGACACGCGGGTGTGGGCGCCTTCCCGGACGAGCTTGGGAAGGTTCTGGTCGGTGGGGTCCTGCGTTCCCTCCCACAGGACGACGTCCACGGCCCGCCCCTGGTTGTGGATCTTCCGGACGGCCATGAAGTACCGGGAGGTGGCCTTCGATCCGCCGTAGGGGCGCTTGTCATCGCCGACGGCCGGGCACATGAACGCGACCTGCGCCTCATCCACGATGCCGACCAACGGAGGGAAGACGGTCCCGGGCGGGGCCTGGATCCGGCGTTCCATCTCGGCGACCAAGCCCTCGACCATCTCGGTCGCCTCGATCACGTGCTCATCGGTCGGGCCCTGGATGAGGGTGGTGGCGAGGCCGTCGAACATGCCCCAGTCGCCTACGCCCTTGAGGTCGGCGATCCGGAACTCCACCGTGCGATCCAGGGCGAGCCACAACGCCAGTGCGCGCAGCGCGGCGGTCTTGCCCTGGTTCGACAGACCGGTGATCAGGACCATGCGCTGGTAGAGGCTCATGCGTGCCGCGTCGCCGCGCAGGTCCTGACCCCAGGGGGCCTTGCCGGTCTTGTAGTTCGCGGTGGCCGTCTGGTCGGTGACCAGCGGGGACGGTCCGATCGGCTCGTCCAACGCCCCGGAGTCGGCGATCCACAGCCGCACGGTGCGGGCCGCGGTGGGCAGGGTGATGAAGACTTCGTGTTCGTGACGGGCGAGGTTCTCGGCGAGCTTGCGGCGGCGGCCTTGCACTTCGGCGGTCGAGACGCCGGAGGGGAGGGTGACGTCGACTTCCACGCCGCATCCCGCGATCCGGATCGGCCCCAGCATCCCGGCGCCCGCGTCCCCCATCTCCTTGATCGCACCCCGCAGCGGTGCAATGCCGAGATCCCGCAGGGCGGTGACCACGATCGAGGGGGTGATGGGGGCGCCGGCGTCGTCGCGCTGCTGGGCGGGGAGCGCCCACTGGGGTGCGGTCTGCCGCTGACGGCCTACGCCCCACAGGGCCAGTAAGGCCAGCCAAGGGCCGATGGTGACGGCCGGCCCCCACACGATCGTGCCGACGTGGACGATCCAGCGGATCGCCTCGATCACCGCCGAGATCGGGGCGACCACGTCGCGGATGTCCTTGTTGGCGATGGCCAGAACGATCCCCAACGCCAGCAGACCACCCACGGTGAGCCCGGTGCCGAACAGTGCGCTGCGGGCAGCGTCCTGGGGTGCTTTGAGGAGGTCCATGCGGCGGTGATGGCGGGCGGCGCGGAAGCGGGTGAGGCGGTCTTCCCACTCCTTGGCTTCCTCCCAGTTCCCCGCCGCTTCCGCCGCCCGGATCATCCGCTCGTACCGGGATCCGGTGCGACCGTCCCAGGTGCGCTTCGCGGTGATCCGGGTTCCGCCGATCACGTACATGCCGTGCCGGGCCACCAGCCGCGCCGCGGTGCGGGTCCGCTCGTGCGTGACGGCCGTGCGAAGGCCGCGGGCGGTGCGTTTCCACACCCGAACCGGCCGCACACTCTCGGCGGCGGCCGGGGTCGGGGCGGGGTTCGTGTCGGTGGTGGTGGGTTCTTTGAACAGGGGGACGACGTTGTCGGTCATGCTGTGGACTCCTGCTCTCGCCGAAAGGCGGGTGGGTAGGGCCCAGGGGCGGCGCGGTTTCCTTGGCCGGGACGGCCGCCCCTGGGGCACCACTACTTGTTGATGCGGGCCTTGCGCGCGGCTTTCTCGGCCGCCTTCGCGTCCAGCGCCTGGCGCTCTTCGCGCTCGCGGGCGCCGTCGATGATCCGGTCGACCTTCTTCTCCAGGTCGCCCTGGTAGACGGTCTGGCTCGCGATGCCGCGCTTGGCCATGCGGGCCGTGTACCAGGCGATCTGGGCGATCTCGCCGGCGGTGAACTTCGGGTCCTTCGCCATCACGGAACTCCTGCTCTGGGCCGGGCTGTCCGGCTCCCCTTCACCACCCGCTGGGCGGGTGGATCGGGCAGCCGTCAGGCGGGCTGCAGTTCGTGCGTGTGGCACAGGACGGGGCCGATCAGCGGGCTGATCCGGTGGACCGTCCAGCGGCCGGCCGTGAGCGGGCCGGGCGGGACCGCGTCCACGATCCGGCCGGTCCGGCCCGCGGCGCGCGGGTCGTCCTCACATGAAGTGATCAACACTTTGTCCCCTGTCGTGAAGGGCATCCGAACTCCTCGGAACGGGGGAAGGGGTTCAGCCGCGCTTGCGGCGGGTCTTGCGCACGTTCTTGACTGCCTGCGTTCCGGCGTCGCCGCCGACCGCCTTGACGACGCTGTGGACGCCCCAGCCGAGGACCAGGGCGAGGAAGGCCAGGAACGCGATGTTCGCGGCCATCGCGGTCAGCGCGGCGATCAGCAGCGGGCCGAAGTACACGCCGGCCGCGACGGCCCCGGCGCCGAAGCCGGACCCGAGCGCCAGGCGCTGGACGGTTCGGTCGGGGGCGGCGTGGTGGATGTGCTGGTGCACGACCTGCGGCCCCGTGTACGTCTCGGGGAGCTGGTCGGCGTAGACGTGGCGGCCGTCCGGGAGTTGGACGACGCGGGCGGGTTCGGGCAGGTGATTCACGAGCGTCTCCCTTCGAGAAGGCTCACGCGGCCACGGCCGCAACGACAGGGCTCATGAGGGCGTGCATGGCGGCGGTGGCCTGCTGGGGGACGACCCCGTTGCCCAGGGCCTTGAGCTGGGCTGTGCGGGAGAGTCCGGGGACGTCGGTGACGTGACCCTCGGGCAGGCCCATCAGCCACTCGACCAGGGCCGGGTTCAGGCGTCCCAGAGGGTCAGTTGGCCGGGGAGCGGGACGGTCGAGGACGGCTTCCCAGCGGCGGATCGCGGGACCGTAACCGCCCCAGTCAGGGTCGGGTTCCCCCGCCCGAACGTCGCTGATCGCCGTTCGCTGTCCGCCGCGGTCGGGGTGGGGAGCAGGTTGACGATCACTTCGTTGAGCGGTCGGGCGTTGCGGCCCATCAGGTTGGACTTGCCCGAGCGTCCGTCCCGCGCCGCCGGCGTCGGCAACAACCGCACCGTGGTCCGCAAGTCCAAGCCACCCGTGCCGTGCGTCCCCGCCCCGTTCGTGTCCGACGTCCGCGGGGTCGGCAGCAGTGGCCACGACGAAGAGCCGGTTGCGTTGGTGGGGTGCGCCGACGTCGGATGCGCGTACACACGTCCACCGCGCATCGAACCCGAGGGCGGCAAGGTCGGCGAGGACATCGGCGAATCCGAGGGAAAGATGCCCTGCGACGTTCTCAAAGACCGCGTGGCGGGGTCGAAGAACGCCAAGGGCACGGGCGATGTGGGGCCAGATGTGCCGGTCATCGGCGACTCCCTTGCGCTTCCCGGCGGAACTGAACGGCTGGCAGGGGTAGCCCCCGCACACGACGTCGACCGGCTCGACCCGCCGCCAGTCGACCGCGGTCAGGTCTCCCAGGTTCGGGACCTGCGGGTAGTGGTGGG
Source organism: Streptomyces sp. NPDC102278 (assembly GCF_044766345.1). Classification (NCBI taxonomy): domain Bacteria; kingdom Bacillati; phylum Actinomycetota; class Actinomycetes; order Kitasatosporales; family Streptomycetaceae; genus Streptomyces; species Streptomyces sp. NPDC102278. Next base: position 197,505 of record NZ_JBIWLV010000008.1, read on the forward strand.
TCAGGATGCGGGAGGCGCCGGGGTCGTTGTCCGACACCCACGCGGCAGACCCGCCCATGACGGTCTGGACGGCCATGTCGAGACCGCCGTAACCGGTACACAGCGAACCGATCCGCAGGCTCATCCGGCCACCGCCGCCGCGGCATCCCGCTCACGTTCGGTCTTCAGCGTCTCGCGCACGATGCGGGCCTTCGCCGGTGAGGTGCGCAGGGCCTTGCGGATGCCCTCGCCGGTCAGCTTCTCGACCGGCCACGACTCCGTCAGACTCCGCGCCTCAGCCAACAACTCGACTTCCGAGCGGGTCGGTCGGGTCGATCGGGCGACCGCGGGGACTCGACCGGTCGCCCGACGCGGACGTGTCGACTCGGCCGCCACCGCCACCAGCGGACGCACCTCGATCGACTCGACCGGAGCGACGAGGGAAGAGTCCACCTCTTCCGTCGGCTCGGACTGCCCGGCCAGGGGTTCGACCTGTTCAGGGGTAGACCGATATGCGGGGGTGTGGGTGGATTCTTGCTTGGCCGGGTCGACTGCCGGGCGGTGGTGGAGGACCTTGGCCACCAGGTCGGAGCCGAAGTAGATCGACCCGACCGGAAGCGACGTCGCCAGCAGCACGAGCGCCCAGTTCGTCAGATTCCCCTCTGCCAGTCGACTCCAGCCGATCGACTCGGCGTGCAGCTCCGGCAGGAGTCCGTGAACGTAGTTCAGGACCAGTGACGCCAGGGTGTATCCGGCGAGGACCCGCAGGGCGAACTTGCGGGCCTCGTTGGTCAGCACGAGGGCGGCGACCAGGGCGAGGGCCATCAGGCCGTCGACCACGAACGGGTACAAGGTCGCTGCGACGTCGTCGGCGCCGATGGCCTTCGCGATGTCCCGCAAGGCGTTCCAGGAGACCCGGAACGCCATGGCGACCACGACGACCAACGCGAGGACAAGGGCGATCTTCGCTGAGCGGTTCATGCCGCGTCACCGGAGGACGGGAGGTGGCCGGCCCGGTTCTCCAGCGCGGTCCACTCGGCCAGCACGCGCCGGCGGGCCCGGCGCAGTCGCTGCCGGTCGACCTCGGTGGGCGTGCGGTCCAGCGTCACGATCTGCGCGTCCAAGAGGTCGCGTTCCGCCAGGATCAGCGGCAACTCGATCTCGATCGCCATCAGCTCCGCGTCCGTCGGCTCCAGGCCGACGGACCACGGGGTAACACGGTCCTGAAGTGGGGCGATGATGTCCACGGGTCTTGCTCCTTCGGTAGAGGAACGGGACCCAACAGCAGCCCCGGCGTTCGAGCGCCGGGGCTGCACTGCGTTGGGGTGAAGCAGGGAGAAGAACTCCGGCTCCCCTCGACCCCGCCCGTACGAGACGGGCAGAGGAGGCAACCGGCCGCGGCAAGGCGGCAAGGTTGAGCAGTACGCATGTCTCCTTCAGGTCTGGGACCTGGCGTAGGCGTATGGAGACGTGACCTTTCGGTCTAAGCCCTCCGGTGAATGACAAGGCGCCGGGTCGCCTCCCCCCGTCCGCTGCGGGGCTCCTGGTGTTCCATGTCGCGCTTAGGAGCGGGCAAACGAGGGCAAACTTGGCCCTGCTGCACCGCTTGTTCAACTTGTCGGTACAAGCTGATGCAGTGATGTTGCACCCATGGACAGTGAGTCGTCAAGGGATTGGGGCCTACATGTACCAACAAGTTGAGCGAGTGCGTCATGATGGGTCCATGAACAAGCAGCCGAAGTACCGTCAGGTGGCTGACGCCCTCCGTCGCGAGATCGATAACGGCGTCTACCCGCCGGGGTCTCGCCTGCCTTCCGAGAGTGAGCTCTCGACGCGATTCGAGGCGTCGAGGAACACCGTGCGATCGGGCCTGAATGCCCTGGTCGGTGAGGGGCTGATCTTCTCCAGCCAAGGGCTCGGCTACGAGGTGCGTAAGCATGAGGTCTTCGAGCTGAACGCTTCCCGCTTCGAGAACTTGACCTTCCCGCAGAACGGCGACGCGTACAGCACGGACGTCACTAACGCCGGGCGTCACCCGACTCAGACGTTTCGCGTCGAGGTGACGCCAGCAACGGACTTCGTCGCCGGACGCCTCAAGGTCGACGTCGGCTCCACCACAGTCTTGCGGTTCTGCCACCGCTTCGTGGACGACGTGCCGTGGTCCACCCAGGCGACGTACTACCCCGACTGGCTTGTGAAGGAGGCGCCTCGCCTCGCCGAGCCTGGGGATATCGCGGAAGGCACGACCCGCTACCTGGCGGCCGCTGGGATTGAGCAGGTCGGCTACTTCGACGAGATCGCCACGCGCATGCCGACTCCTGATGAGTCGCGACTCTTGGACGTGGGAGCTGGCGTGCCGGTGCTGCTCTGGACCCGCACGGGGTACGCGGGCGACAGCGTCATCCGGTGCACGATCACCACGTTCCGTGGAGACCTCAACCGCATGAACTACGAGATCGGCGAGCTTCCCGACCGACTCAAGGATGGGCGCTTGTGATCATCGAGACTGCAACGCCTGATGACCTTCCCAAGCTTCTCGCGTTCCGGAAGGAAGCGGCGGCCTGGCTAAGCGCACTCGGTTCGGATCAGTGGCGTCGTCCGTACCCTGCGGATCGCCTGCTGGCGACCATCGAGACCGGGACGGTCTTCATGGTCCGTGATGGAGGGGCGACCGTAGCGACGATCACTCTCACACCTGCCGCAGAGGAAGGTCTTTGGCTGGACGAGGAACTCGCCCAGCCTTCGATGTTCGTGAACAAGCTGACTGTCGCTAGGGAGTACGCCGGGAGAGACCTCGGGGGGCGCATGCTGGATTGGGCGGGTGATCGGGCGTATCGCGCCGGTATGACCTGGCTGCGCCTCGATGCATGGACGACGAACCAGGGGCTACAGCGCTACTACGTTCGGCACGGCTTCGAGTACGTTCGAACCGTGAGAGAAGGAGGGGCGGTGAATGGTGGGCCCCGCGTCTCAGGGTGGCTTGGGCAGCGTCGAACGCGCCTCGATGAGAGCCACGGTCTTACTGACAGGACGGTGGATTCGCCAACCGCTGTTCGGAAGCGCCATTCGTCGGCAGGCGGAGGTGTTCAGTCCACCTCGTCGTCGTATGACTGCGGCAAGTGACGGACTGATCGCTACTATCACTCTAGTGGGCTAAGTAGAGCGGCCCCGACATTCTAGGGGTGGGCGTGACGGCGACTCGGGGTCTGTTGCGGGCGTACATCGATGAAACCGGCGATCGAGGTATCCAGCCGTCGTCATCACCCTTCTTTGCCTTCGCGGCAGTGGTGACGCCTGACGAGGCAGAGGCTGATCTGCGTGCAGCTATGTCGTCCCTGCGCCGAGACTTGAAGGTTCCCGCGGGCAAAGCGTTGCACTGGAACCAGCACGTCAAAACGCACGCCAGGCGCCAGCACGTCGCCGGAGTCTTGGCCCAGCTCGCCGACGTTCAGTTGATCTACATCATCGTTGAGAAGGCTGCCATTCCCGCGAGCGCGGAGATGAGGCGTGATCACGCGGTCTTCTACAACTACGCGGCTGGCATCGTCACGGAACGGATCCTGCTCTCTGCAGGTAACTGGCCGGGCGGGTCGCGAAACGTTGTAACTAGGTTTGGTCACGTCCGAGGGTTCGACCATCGGAAAACGGAAGCGTACTTCCAGATCAAGAAGACGCTGCCAGGGACCTTCGTGCCCTGGGGCCTGATCAGCGGGCGCGTGCATTTTGATGACCAGGCTGCTTGGGACGGCCTTCAGGCAGCAGACCAGTACGCCGGCATGCTCTGGGCTGCGCTCAAGGCGGATGAATTCGGCGGCCATGACGAGTCCCACCTGATGAAGATCAGGCACCAGATTCGACGTGACCCCGCTGGCAGGTCCCGGAACTATGGCTTCAAGATCCTGGGCAACGAGGCGACCTTCACGGGGCTTCCGTGGTGGCCTCAGGGGGGTCTCTAGATCTGGACAGTGAGATGGGCCGTATGAAGGCCCGGGGAGCTTCAACCGACCAAGTCGGAAGGGTCTGGCAGCAGACCAAGCTTCATCCCCGCGACCGTCACGCGGCCCATCTCGTTGTTTCTACCCTACCGTGTGGGCCCTCGTGCGGCTACGGCTTGCACTGCCGCGACGCTTCGAAAGGTTGCGCGCCGGCCACCCTTGGGCGTCTGGGCCGTCTGTGGGCCGTCGAGGGGCGGCCCAGGACGGCCAGCGACCACCAGCAACAACCACGACGGGCCCGGCACCATCAGGTGCCGGGCCCGTCGTTTGTGCTGCTAGACCCAGGTGTCCAGCCACATCCTGCCGCGCCAGGAGTCCATCGGGAGGGACCGGCCCGTGTAGATGGGCCAGAAGTAGATGAAGTTCCAGACGATCAGCAGGACGAGCACGCCCGCGCCGATCGCGCCGATCGCGCGGCGGCGTTCCGAGGAGCCCGCCGGCCCGAGCATCGCGCCGATCATCATCGCCACCGCCAGGCACAGGTACGGGACGAAGACCACCGCGTAGAAGAAGAAGATGGTGCGCTCCTGGTAGTTGAACCAGGGCAGCAGGCCCGCGGCCAGCGCGCACGCGATCGCGCCCGCCCGCCAGTCGCGCCGGAACAGCCACCGCCACAGCACGTACAGCAGCGCGAAGCAGCCCGCCCACCACAGCAGCGGTGTGCCCAGGGCCAGTACCTCGCGGGCGCACTTGGCGGTCTCCGTGGCCGGGCAGCCGTCCGTGCCGGGCGCGGGGGACTCGTAGAAGTACGAGACGGGCCGGCCGAGCACGAGCCAGCTCCACGGGTTCGACTCGTAGGTGTGGCCCGAGGTCAGGCCGACGTGGAACTTGTAGACCTCGGTCTCGTAGTGCCACAGGCTCCGCAGCCACTCGGGCAGGAAGGACAGCGCGCTGTGCTGGTCGTTCTTGGCGGCCCAGTCGCGGAAGTAGCCGCCCTTGCCGTTGTCCGGGCTGAGGATCCAGCCCGTCCACGACGCCACGTACACCGCGATCGCCACGGGCACCGTCGACAGGAAGCCGGGCAGCGCGTCCCTGCGCAGCATCGCCGCGTACGGGGCGCCCGCCCCGGCCGTGCGGCGCGCGGCCGCGTCCCACAGCACGGTCAGGATCCCGAAGAAGGCCAGGACCACCAGGCCGTTCCACTTCGTGCCGAACGCCAGGCCCAGGCAGACGCCCGCCAGGATCCGGTACGGACGCAGGCCGAGGCGCAGGGTCTGCGCGACGGCGAGGTCCGGGCGGGTGCGTCCGTCCTCGTCCACGGGGAGCGCCGCCGCGAGTTTCGCCCGGGCCTTGTCCCGGTCGACGACCAGCGCCCCGAAGGCCGCCAGGACGAAGAACATCAGCACCAGGTCGAGGAGGGCCGTGCGGCTCATCACCAGGTGCAGTCCGTCCACCGCGAGCAGCGCGCCCGCCAGGCAGCCCAGGAAGGTGGAACGGAAGAGCCGGCGGCCGATGCGGCACAGCATCAGCACGGACAGGGTGCCGAGCACGGCGGTCATGAACCGCCAGCCGAACGGATCGAAGCCGAACATCCACTCGCCGAGACCGATCACCCATTTGCCGACCGGCGGGTGCACGACGTAGCCCGGATCCAGCGGCAACGCCACCCCGTCGGGGTCCGAGAGGATCTGCTTGTCGATGTCCTTGGGCCAACTCGCCTCGTAGCCCTGCCGGATCGTGGCCCAGGCGTCCTTGGCGTAGTACGTCTCGTCGAATATCACCGCCTTGGGGTTGCCCAGGTGCACGAACCGCAGCACGCCGGCGACCAGGGCCACCAGCAGCGGTCCGGCCCACGCCATGACCCGCTGCCAGGTGACCGCCGCCGCGGCCGGCACGCCGAGCGCCGTCCACAACTGTGCGGAGGGCCGGGCGTACGGGGGCACGAGGCGCGTACGGACGTCCGCGTCCGGGGTCCGCGGCGCGTAGCCGAAGCCCCGCAGACGGCGGAGCCAGACGGACGGCTCGGGCTCGGAGTCGCGTCCGCCCGAGGGGGCGGGCGGGGCCCCCGCGGGGCTGGGCGGCGGCGTCGCGGTACTGGTCACCGGGTCATCGTAGGGAACGCGCCCCGGGGAACCCCAGCGCCGGGGCAGTGCGGGGCGTGCCGGGTGGGGCTCCTGAGAGGATGGGCGGGTGACGACTGACCAGCCCCGCGGCGCCGAGACCTCCCCTTCCACCGGTGTGCTCGTGCTCGCCGGCACCCCGATCGGCGATCTCGCCGACGCCCCGCCCCGGCTCGGGGCCGAGCTGGAGCGGGCCGACGTGGTCGCCGCCGAGGACACCCGGCGGCTGCGCAGGCTGACCCAGGGGCTCGGGGTGCACACCACCGGGCGCGTCCTGTCGTACTTCGAGGGCAACGAGTCCGCCCGCACCCCCGAGCTGGTCGAGGCCCTGGAGGCCGGCAAGCGGGTGCTGCTGGTCACCGACGCCGGCATGCCCTCGGTGTCCGACCCCGGCTACCGGCTGGTGGCCGCCGCCGTCGAGAAGGACATCAAGGTCACGGCCGTGCCGGGGCCCTCCGCCGTGCTGACCGCGCTGGCCCTGTCCGGGCTGCCCGTGGACCGGTTCTGCTTCGAGGGGTTCCTGCCCCGCAAGGCCGGCGAGCGCCTCGGCCGGCTCCGCGACGTCGCCTCGGAGCGCCGCACCCTCGTCTACTTCGAGGCCCCCCACCGGCTCGACGACACCCTGGCCGCCATGGCCGAGGTCTTCGGCGCCGACCGGCGGGCCGCGGTCTGCCGCGAACTGACCAAGACGTACGAGGAGGTCAAGCGCGGCGGGCTCGGCGAGCTGGCGGCGTGGGCCGCCGAGGGCGTGCGCGGGGAGATCACGGTCGTCGTGGAGGGCGCCCCGGCCGCCGGACCCGGCGACGTGGACGACGAGGAGCTGGTGCGCAGGGTGCGGGTGCGCGAGGAGGCGGGGGAGCGTCGCAAGGAGGCCATCGCCGCGGTCGCCGCCGAGGCGGGCGTACCCAAGCGGGACGTTTTCGACGCGGTCGTGGCGGCAAAGAACGCGGCACAAAAGGTGCCGGGAATCGGTAAAGAGCCGGCCTGAAAAGCAAAGCTCGGACCGCGCACCGGGCGCTTTCGGACATGACTCGCCCAAAGGCCGTCCAACAGTCGACAGGGCCTGATGCGCTCCCGCCCGAAGAGGCGTCCACTGGCTGTGCACCAGTGGAAAAAGAGGAGCTGGCATGACTGAGATCGCAGACACCCCGGTACCCGGACCCGTCGCCGCCACCGCCGCCCAAACCCCCGTCGTCCCCGCGCCCTCCACGCGCGCCGTCCGGACCGTGCACGAGGCGTATGCGTTCGCCTGCATGAAGTGCGGGTACGGCTGGGAGCAGGGCTACGAGATAGAACACCACGTCGACGGCGAGGGCCGGCCGTTCATCGTCTGCACGGTCCAGGGCGAGCGGGTCCCCTCCCCGCTCTCGAACCCGACCTGCGTGAACTGCGGCGGCCACGTGGTCCGCATCATGCGCGAGGGCCAGGTCAAGTCGGTGCTCGGTACGCTCGACCGCCTCTATCACCACCCCGTCGCCCCCGGCATCGCCGGGCCCGTCCCCGCCGGGGCGAACACCCCGCGCACCCCCAAGCCCCGCACGTCGCCCCCGGCGCCGGTGACCGTGACCGACGGGGAAGGGCGTCGGGGACTGCTGGCCCGACTGACGCGGAGGTTCCGCCGGTCCTGAGCCCGCCGCCGCGCGGGACGCGGGGAGGCGTCCCGGTGCACCGGTCATAAGATCGGCCGTATGAGCCGTACCGCCAACGACGCACCGCCCCCGCTGCCCGAACCGCTGCGGGTGGCGGTCGCCGATTCCCACACCCACCTGGACATGCAGTCGGGCACCGTCGAGGAGGGCCTGGCCAAGGCCGCCTCGGTGGGCGTGACCACCGTCGTGCAGGTGGGCTGCGACGTGTTGGGCTCGCGCTGGGCCGCCGAGACCGCCGCCGCGTACGAGAACGTCCACGCGGCCGTCGCCCTCCACCCGAACGAGGCCCCCCGCATCGTCCACGGCGATCCGGACGGCTGGTCCCGGCAGGGAGCCCGCGCAGGCGGCGGCGACGGCGCCCTCGACGAGGCGCTCGCCGAGATCGAGGCCCTCGCGGCGCTGGACCACGTGAAGGCCGTCGGCGAGACCGGACTCGACCACTTCCGTACCGGTCCCGAGGGCATGGCGGCGCAGGAGCGTTCCTTCCGCGCCCACATCGAGATCGCCAAGCGCCGGGGCAAGGCCCTGGTCATCCACGACCGCGAGGCCCACGCCGACGTACTGCGCATCCTGCGCGAGGAGGGCGCGCCCGACCGCACCGTCTTCCACTGCTACTCGGGCGACGCCGAGATGGCCCGCGAGTGCGCCGCCGCCGGCTACTACATGTCCTTCGCCGGGACCGTCACCTTCAAGAACGCCGCCCCGCTGCGCGAGGCCCTCGCCGTGGCCCCGCTGGAACTGGTGCTCGTGGAGACCGACGCCCCGTACCTCACCCCGGCGCCCTACCGCGGCCGGCCCAACGCCCCGTACCTGATCCCGCTGACGGTGCGGGCCATGGCGGCCGTCCGGGGCCTCGACGAGGACGCCATGGCCGGAGCCCTGGCCGCGAACACGGCGCGCGCCTTCGACTACGTCGCGCCCCCGGGCGCCGCGCTCTGACACACCCGTTCGCCTGACACGCTGCGTAACCGAACGACTTTGGTGCGTGACGGTCGTTCCCGTTAGGGTGCCCTGCCCGAACCAGCGGGGCCGGACCAGTGGAGCGAGCGTCGTGAGCGATACCCAGGGCAGTCACCGCCGTGGCGGTCCCGTCGGCCCCCTCCCGGAGGCGTACCCGGAGCCCGCGACCCGGCCCGGGGCGGGTCCGGAGCCCTGGGACCCGGAACCTCCCGGGCCGCCGGGGCGGTACGGGTCACCGGGGCCGTCGGGACCGTACGGGTCGCACGGGTCGCACGGGTTGCATGGATCGCACGGGTCGCACGCGTCGGCCGGTCCGTCGGGTTCGTCCGGTTCGTTCGGTCCGGCCGGTCCGTCGGGAGGTGAGCCCGTCGCCGCGTGGGACCCGGAACCGGTCTGGCCCGAACCGGCGCGGCCCGGACCCTTCGCGGATCCCGGCGTCGTGACTCCCGCCCCCGTGGACCCGGCGGACGTCACGGTCGCGGCGGCGGCCCTGCCCGGAGCGCCCGTGTCCGGCGTGCCCGCGCCCCGGTCCGCGCGCCGGCGCAAGGCCCCCGAACCGGGGTGGACCCGAGGACGAGGCCGCGGCGCCGACACCCTCCCGTCGCCCTACGACCCGCCGCCCGAGGAGCCCGCGGGCCCGGGCCGTCGACGCCGGCCGGACACCCCGCCCGGACCCGCCCCGGCGGTGTACACGGCGGACCTCGACACCCTCGTGAACCCGGCGGCCCCCGGCTCCGGACGGCGCCGGGGAGCGGACGCCGCCCCCGAGGCACCGGGAGAGCCGGCCGCCGGCCGCCGCAGACGGGCACTGCCCCCCACACTCCCGCCGGGCCCGGCGGGTGCGGGCCCGACCCCCACCGTCGTGGACCCCGTACCCGCCCGGCCCCGCCGCTCCACCGGTGCCGCCGCCGACACCTGGCGGCGCATCGTCCCGCAGGCGCTGGTCGTCGCCTTCCTCGCCGGCGGCACCACCGCCTTCGTCGCCGCCGACAAAGCGGTACGGCTCACCGTGGACGGAGTCCCGAGGTCCCTGCACACCTTCGCCGGCGGGGTCGACGAACTCCTCGCCGCGGAAGGGCTCGGCGTCGGCCCGCACGACCTCGTCGCCCCGGCCCGCGGCAGCGCCCTCGACGACGGCGAGGACATCGTCGTCCGCTACGGGCGCCCCCTGAGGCTCACCCTCGACGGGGAACGCCGCCAGGTGTGGACCACCTCCCGTACCGTCGAGGGCGCGCTGCGCCAGCTCGGCATCCGCGCCGAGGGCGCCCACCTCTCCGCGCCCCGCACCACCCCCGTCCCGCGCAGCGGCCTCACCCTCAACGTCCGCACGGAACGCGGTGTCACCTTCCTGGCGGACGGCCGCGAGACCACCGTCCGCACCAACGCCGCCACCATCCAGGAGGCCCTCGACCAGGCCGGCATCACCCTGCACGGCCAGGACAGCACCTCCGTCCCGCCGACCGCCTTCCCGCGCGACGGCCAGATCGTGACGGTCCTGCGCATCACCGGCACCCGCGAGGTCCGCGAGGAGCGCATCCCGTACGAGGTCGAACGGGTCAGGGACGACAGCCTGTTCGCCGGCACCGAGGTCGTCGAGCGGCCCGGCCGACCCGGCACGCGCCGGGTCACCTACGGTCTGCGCACCGTCAACGGGGTCCGCCAAAAGCCCCGCCGGCTGGCCGACGAGATCGTCCGCGCACCCGTCAACCGGCTCGTGAAGGTCGGCACGAAGGCCCTGCCCGACTCCGTCGCCGGGGCCGACGGCCTCGACTGGGGGGCGCTGGCCCGGTGCGAGTCCGGCGGCCGGGCCGCCGCCACCGACCCGTCGGGGACGTACGGCGGGCTGTACCAGTTCGACGTACGGACCTGGCAGGCCCTCGGCGGGAGCGGACGCCCGCAGGACGCGGCGGGGACGGAGCAGACGTACCGGGCCAAGAAGCTGTACGTGCAGCGGGGGGCGACTCCGTGGCCGCACTGCGGCCGTAGGCTTTACCGGTGAGCACCGCAGAGCAGCAGCCTGAGAGCACGACCCCTGACGCCCTTCTCGGCCCGGCCGACATCCGGGAGCTGGCCGCCGTACTCGGCGTCCGGCCGACGAAGCAGAAGGGCCAGAACTTCGTCATCGACGCCAACACGGTCCGCCGGATCGTCCGCACCGCCGAGGTGCGGCCCGACGACGTGGTCGTCGAGGTCGGCCCGGGCCTGGGCTCGCTGACACTCGCGCTGCTGGAGGCCGCCGACCGGGTCGTCGCCGTCGAGATCGACGACATCCTGGCCGCCGCCCTGCCCGCCACCATCGAGGCGCGGATGCCGGCCCGCAAGGACCGCTTCTCCCTCGTGCACTCCGACGCGATGCTCGTCACCGAGCTGCCCGGCCCGGCACCCACCGCGCTCGTCGCGAACCTGCCCTACAACGTGGCCGTCCCGGTGCTGCTGACCATGCTCGACCGGTTCCCGACCATCGAGCGGACCCTCGTCATGGTGCAGGCGGAGGTCGCCGACCGGCTCGCCGCCGAGCCCGGCAACAAGGTGTACGGAGTGCCCTCCGTCAAGGCCAACTGGTACGCCCACGTCAAGCGCGCCGGGTCCATCGGCCGCAAGGTCTTCTGGCCCGCGCCGAACGTCGACTCCGGACTCGTCTCGCTGGTCCGCCGGGCCGAGCCGATCAAGACGACCGCCTCCAAGGCCGAGGTCTTCGCCGTCGTGGACGCCGCCTTCGCGCAGCGCCGCAAGACCCTGCGCGCCGCGCTGGCCGGCTGGGCCGGCTCGGCGGCGGCCGCCGAGACGGCCCTCGTCGCCGCCGGCGTCTCGCCGCAGGCGCGCGGGGAGTCCCTGACGGTCGAGGAGTTCGCGGCCATCGCCGAGAACAAGCCCGCGGCGGAGAGGCCCGCACTGTGACCGGGCACGCGAGCGACTCCACGACCGGGCACGCGAACGACTCCGTGACCGGGGCCGTCACGGTGCGGGTCCCCGCGAAGGTCAACGTCCAACTGGCGGTCGGCGCCGCCCGCCCCGACGGCTTCCACGACCTCGCCAACGTCTTCCTGGCCGTGTCCCTGTACGACGAGGTCACCGCGACCCCGGCCGCCGGGACCAAGGTGACCTGCGAGGGCCCCGACGCCGATCAGGTCCCCCTGGACCGCACCAACCTCGCCGCCCGCGCCGCCGGGATCCTGGCCGAGCGGGCCGGGCTCACCCCGGACGTGCACCTGCACATCGCGAAGAACATCCCCGTCGCGGGCGGCATGGCCGGCGGCAGCGCCGACGGGGCCGCCGCCCTGGTGGCCTGCGACGCCCTCTGGGGCCTGGACACCCCGATGGCGGAACTCCTCGACATCTGCGCGGAACTCGGCAGCGACGTGCCGTTCAGCCTGGTCGGCGGGGCGGCGCTGGGCACCGGACGGGGCGAGATCCTCACCCCCGTTCCCGCCGGCGCCTTCCACTGGGTCTTCGCCGTCGCGGACGGCGGCCTCTCGACCCCGGCCGTCTTCCGGGAGTTCGACCGGCTCGCCGCCGGCCACGACATCCCCGCCCCGCAGGCGTCCCCGGCCCTGCTGGCCGCCCTGGCCTCCGGCGACCCGGACGCCCTCGCCCCCACCCTGGTCAACGACCTCCAGCCGGCCGCCCTGTCCCTGCGCCCGCAGCTCGCGTCCGTCCTGGCCGCCGGCACCGCGGCCGGGGCCCTCGCCGCGCTGGTCTCGGGCTCCGGACCCACGACGGCGTTCCTGGTCCGCGACCGCGCCGCGGCGGCCGGGGTCGCCGCCGTCCTCGACGCCTCCGGGCTCTGCCGCGCCACCCGCGTGGCCTCCTCCCCGGCCCCCGGCGCGACCCTGCTCTGACCGGACCCGCCCGCCGGCGAGGCCGTGTCCCGGCCCCGCCGGCGGCGGCGGGCGACCGTGGCCCCATGACTGCCACCGCAAGCGAAATGGCCGCGGCCACGCCCGCCACCCGGGACCGGTACGTCGACCTGTTGCGGGTCGCCTCGCCGGCGACCGTGGTCCTCGGGCACTGGCTGATGGCCGCCGTCGGCCCCGACGGCATGGGGAACCTGCTCGGGATCGTGCCCGACCTCCAGCCACTCACCTGGGCGTTCCAGGTGATGCCGGTGTTCTTCTTCGTCGGCGGCTTCTCGCACGCCCTCTCGTACCGTTCCCTGACCCGCACGACCGACGGACCCGTCTACGCCGCCTTCCTGCGCGTCCGGCTCCGGCGGCTGCTGCGCCCCACCCTCGTCTTCGTGGGCGTGTGGACCGCCCTCGCCCTCGTCGTCCAGCTCGCCGGCGCCGACCGCGGCCCGCTCGCCGGCGCCGCGCTGCGCCTGGTGACGCAACCGCTGTGGTTCATCGGGATCCACCTGGCCATGGTCGCCTTCACCCCGCCGCTGCTGAAGCTGCACGAGCGCCACGGATGGGCCGCCTTCGCCGCCCTCGTCGGGGCCGCCGCGGGCACCGACGCGCTGCGCTTCGCGCTCGGCGTCCCGTACGTCGAGTTCCTGAACTTCGCCTTCGTCTGGCTCGCCGTCCACCAGCTCGGCTTCCTGCGCGCCGACGGGCGACTCACCCGCCCCGCCGTCCTCGCCGCCGCCGGCCTCGCGGGCGCCGCGCTGCTCGTCGCGTACGGGCCGTACCCGCTCTCCATGGTCGGGATGCCCGGCGAGAAGGTCTCCAACATGGCCCCGCCCACCCTCGCCCTGCTCTGCCACGGCATGTGGCTGGTCGGCGCCGTACAGCTCCTCGCCCGGCCCGCCGCCGCCTGGCCGGCCCGGCCCCGCGTCTGGCGGGGCGTCGTCGTCGCCAACGGGATCGCCATGACCACCTTCCTCTGGCACCTCACCGCCATGCCGGCCGTGTACGCCCTCCAACTCGGTCTCGGCCTCCGGCTCCCCGAGCCCGCCGGCGCCACCTGGTGGGCGCAGGTCCCCGTCCGACTGCTCCTCGCCGCCGCGCTGACCGGCGTGCTCGTGGCCGCCTTCCGACCCTTCGAGGCGTCCGCGCGCGGCGCCGCCGGCCCCGGATCGGGGCCCCGCGCCGCCCTCGGGATCACCCTCTGCCTCCTCGGGATCCTCGGTCTGTCGACGACCGGCCTCGGGGGCCTGCTGGAGGGCCACAGCGCCACCCTGATCGCCGTTCCGGTCACCGCGCCCGCCGCGATCGCGATGGCGCTCGGCGGGTGGCTCCTGGTGGAACGGTCCGGCTCCCCCCGGAGGGTTAGGCTGAGGGGCTGATCCACACCCCTTCCCTGGAGCGCGTCTGATGGCCGTCAATCTGGTCAATGTCGAGGCAGTCAGCAAGGTGTACGGAACCCGTACCCTGCTCGACGGCATCTCCCTCGGCGTGTCCGAGGGGGACCGGATCGGTGTCGTCGGCCGCAACGGCGACGGCAAGACCACCCTCATCCGGATGCTCGCCAAGCTGGAGGAACCCGACACCGGTCGGGTCACCCAGAACGGCGGACTGCGCATGGGCGTCCTCACCCAGCACGACTCGCTGGACCCCTCGGCCACCGTCCGGCACGAGATCATCGGGGACATGGCCGACCACGAGTGGGCCGGCAACGCCAAGATCCGCGACGTGCTGACCGGCCTCTTCGGCGGCCTGGACCTGCCCGGCTTCGGCCAGGGCCTGGACACCGTCATCGGCCCGCTCTCCGGCGGCGAGCGCCGGCGCATCGCCCTCGCGCAACTGCTGATCGCCGACCAGGACCTCCTCGTCCTCGACGAGCCCACCAACCACCTCGACGTCGAGGGCATCTCCTGGCTGGCCCGCCACCTCCAGGAACGCCGCTCCGCGCTCGTCTGCGTCACCCACGACCGGTGGTTCCTCGACCAGGTCTGCACCCGCATGTGGGACGTGCAGCGCGGCGACGTCCACGAGTACGAGGGCGGCTACAGCGACTACGTCTTCGCCCGCGCGGAGCGCGACCGCATCGCCGCCACCGAGGAGTCCAAGCGGCAGAACCTGATGCGCAAGGAGCTCGCCTGGCTGCGTCGCGGCGCCCCCGCCCGCACCTCCAAGCCCCGCTACCGCATCGAGGCCGCCAACGAGCTGATCGCCGACGTGCCGCCGCCGCGCGACACCTCCGAGCTGATGAAGTTCGCCAACGCACGCCTCGGCAAGACCGTGTTCGACCTGGAGGACGTGACCGTCCAGGCCGGGCCCAAGACGCTGCTCAAGCACCTGACCTGGCACCTCGGCCCCGGCGACCGCGTCGGCCTGGTCGGCGTCAACGGTGCGGGCAAGACCTCCCTGCTGCGCGCCCTCGCCGAGGCCGCCCGCACCCAGGGCGAGGTCCAGCCCGCCGCCGGCACCGTCACCGTCGGCAAGACCGTCAGGCTCGCCTACCTGTCCCAGGAGGTCGGCGAACTCGACCCGTCGCTGCGCGTCCTGGAGGCCGTCCAGCGGGTCCGCGACCGGGTCGACCTCGGCAAGGGCCGCGAGATGACGGCCGGACAGCTCTGCGAGCAGTTCGGCTTCACCAAGGAGAAGCAGTGGACGCCCGTCGGCGACCTGTCCGGCGGTGAGCGGCGCCGGCTGCAGATCCTGCGGCTGCTGATGGACGAGCCCAACGTCCTCTTCCTCGACGAGCCCACCAACGACCTCGACATCGAGACCCTGACCCAGCTGGAGGACCTCCTCGACGGCTGGCCCGGCTCGATGATCGTGATCTCCCACGACCGGTTCTTCATCGAGCGCACCACCGACACGGTGATGGCCCTGCTCGGGGACGCGAGCCTGCGCATGCTGCCGCGCGGCCTGGACGAGTACCTGGAGCGCCGGCAGCGGATGATCGACGCGGCCGCCCCGGCGCCCGCCCCGGCCGCCGCGAAGTCGACGGCCTCCGGCGACTCCCGCGCGGCCAAGAAGGAACTCCAGAAGATCGAGCGGCAGCTCAACAAGATGTCGGACCGCGAGTCGAACCTGCACGCGCAGATCGCCGAGAACTCCACCGACTACGACAAGGTCGCCAAGCTCGACGCCGAGCTGCGCGAACTCATCTCCGAGCGGGACGATTTGGAGATGCGCTGGCTGGAGCTCGCCGAAGACGCGTGATCATCATCTTCCGGCCACGCCGACCGGTCCGATAACGGCCGAGTCACGGGCCGGTCCGCCCTTGGGAACAGGGGCCGGACCGGCCCGACATAAGAACGATGTCAGTGATAGAAAGGTCATCCTCCACCCTCCCTGACCTCCTGACGCCGAAGGTATGCGCTGATGACCGAGCCGCCCCAGCCGCCGAACCAGCCACCCACACCTTCCGGTTACGGACACCTCCCCGGACCGCCACAGCCCGGTTACGGCTTCCCGCCCCAGGGCGCGAACCCGTACGCCCAGCAGCCGCCGACCGTCCCGCAGCACCAGGCCCACCCCGGCTACGGATATCCGCCGCCCATGCCGCCCGGCCCGCCGCAGGGACCCCCGGGCCCCGGCGGGCAGCGCCGGCAGAAGCTGCTCATCGTCGTCGCCGCGTCCGTCGCGGGCGTGCTCGTCCTCGGCGCCGGCGCCTGGTTCGCCTTCGGCAAGGGGGACGACGAGAGCGGCAAGCCCGTCGCGCAGTCCTCGACGCCCGCCGACGCCAAGCCCTCCGCCTCGGCGTCCGTGGACAAGGGCGACGGCAGCGGCAACGGCGGCGGGGACCAGGAAGACCTCAACGCCGGCCGCAAGCAGGGCGAGGACAAGGTCCTCTGGCTCAAGAACAGCAAGGTGGACGGACCCGGCGCCGGCGTCGACGCCGATGGCCAGTGGATCGTCGGCGACACCGTCGTCAAGAGCGTGTGGAAGTCCCTCACGGGCTTCGCCGTCGCCGACGGCAAGGAGAAGTGGACGCTGTCCTTCCCCACCGAGCTGTGCGGGGTCACCCCCGACACCACCACCGACGGCAAGACCGTCGTCATGTTCAAGGACGGCGAGTCGGACAGCTCCACCTGCAACCAGATGCGCCTGGTCGACCTCAAGACGGGCAAGGCGGGTTGGACGAAGGAAGTGCCCAAGGAGGGCCTCTTCGACATCATGACCAGCCCCACCCTGTCCATCACCGGGGACACCGTCGGCGTCAGCCGCGCCAGTACCGCGAGCGCGTTCAAGGTCAGCACCGGCGACAAGCTCTTCGGCAGCGCCACGGCCGAGGGATGCCAACCCGACAGCTACATCGCCGGCAACAACAAGATGATCGCCATCGCGACCTGCTACGACGCGGACCACACCGTAGAGGTCCACGACACCGACCCCGTCACCGGCAAGTCGACCTGGAACTACCGGCTTCCCAAGAACTACGACGTGACGAGCGTCTACTCGCTGGACCCGCTCGTCCTCGACATCGGTGACAAGGACAAGAAGGAACGCTCCATCGTGGTCGTCGGGCCCGACGGCAAGCAGCGCACCAGCGTCTCCGGCGAGGGCAGCTTCGCCGTCAAGTGCGCGGGCGGCGGCCTCTTCGCGTCCGTCCAGGTCTGCCGCAGTGCCGTGGTCGACTCCAACACCCTCTACCTGCCGACCTCCCCGTCCGCCGGCGCGGGCAACGAGATCGTCGCCTTCGACCTGGGCACCGGCAAGGTCAAGTGGCGTGCCCCGGCCGGGGAGAAGCGGACTGTCACCCCCGTCAAGGCGCTGAACGGACAACTGATCGCCTACCGCGCCGCGGAGCAGGACAAGGGCGGCGAGATCCTCACCTATCCCGCCGGCGGCGGCGAGCCCACCGCGACCCTGCGCAACCCGTCGGGATCCGCGGCGCCCGTCGAGAGCTCCTTCTACAACCCGAAGGTCGACTACGTGGACGGACGCCTGTTCCTCTCCGTGACCCACCTGGCCGCCAAGGGCAAGGACGAGAAGCTCCTGATGGTCTTCGGCAAGTGAACGAGTCCGACGACCCGCAACGAAGCCGCCAACCGAGCCGCCAACCGAGCCGCCCACCGAGAGGCAATGGCACCCCATGAGCACCCCGCCGCCCCCCAGTCAGCCGCCGTCCGGCGGCTTCGGCGCCCCGCAGAACCCCCCGCCCGGCGGGTTCTCCACCCCGCCGCTGCCGTCCGCACCGCCGACGGTTGCGCAGCAGCCGTCCACCCCGCCCTCGTACGGCTACCCGCAGCAGCCGCCCTCCGCGCCCTCGTACGGCTACCCGCAGCCCGGCGCCGGCGCCCCGCCGCCCGCCTACGGCCACCCCACCGCCCCCATGTACGCGGCCCCGGCGCCGTCCGGCGGCTCCGGCGGCAACCGTGACAAGCGCAACCAGCTGATGATCGTCGGCGCGGCCCTGCTCGCCATCGTCCTCATCATCGGCGGCGGCTTCTGGTACGTCTCCGGCGACTCCGGCGGCGACACGCCCACCGCGAAGGGCGACCCGACCGCGGGCCCGGGCGACGACAAGGCGGCGGTCGGCGCCGGCGGCAAGGAGAAGGCGCCGGGCAACCCCAAGTCCAAGTCGCTGCTGAACCTGCCGAGCCCCAAGCCGACGGACATGGTCCAGGTCCCCGGTTCCTGGCTCACCGACACCGTCTACGCCAAGTCCGACGTCGGCAAGGTCGTCGGCTACAACCTCGTCGACGGCGGCAAGAAGTGGGAGGTGCCCGTTCCCGGCGAGATCTGCGGCGCCACCCACCACGTCAGCGACAACAAGTCGGCCATCCTCTTCCGGCCCACCCAGCCGACGGCGGAGAGCAAGTACCCGCCGTGCACCCAGGTCGGCGTCATCGACCTGAACGCGGGCAAGCTCCTGTGGTCCGCCAGCACCAAGGGCGCCACCACCGGTGACAAGCCGGCCTCCTTCAGCGAGGTCACCCTCAGCGGCCAGACCGTCGCCGCCGGCGGAACCAACGGCGGCGCGGCCTGGAACCTCGCCGACGGCAAGTCGCTGTGGACCCCCAAGGTCGACGCCGAAGGCTGCTACGACTACGGCTACGCGGGCGGCGAGGCCCTCGCCGTCATCCGCAGGTGCGGCCGCAGCGGCGCCCAGAATCTGATCGCCCAGACCCTCGACCCGGCCACCGGCGCACCCACCTCCTCCTACAAGCTCTCCGACGGCATCGAGTGGGCCTCCATCGTGTCCACGAAGCCCCTGATCATCGGCGCCGACGTCGGCAAGACCGCCAAGAACGCCACCGGCGTCAGCGACCTCTTCGTCATCGACCCCAAGGGCGAGCTGAAGGCCCGCATCGCGCTCAGCTCCGGCAACTTCGCCGGCAAGTGCGGCAGCACCGAGGTCGAGAAGTGCGTCAGCATGCTCGTCGGCAACGGCAAGCTCTACCTGCCCTCGTACGAGCACCAGGGCCAGTCGTCCTACGGCCGCACCAACGAGCTGCTCTCCTTCGACCTGGAGACCGGCAAGCAGACCAGCGACCGCGCCGACGCCGGCGAGAAGTACCTCCTGTACCCGCTGCGCATGGACGGGTCGAACATCATCGCCTACAAGGAGCCCCCGTACGACAAGGGCGGTCAGATCGTCAGCATCGACGGCAAGACGATGAAGGAAACCCTCCTCATGGAGAACCCGGCGGACAAGGAGAGCCGGCGCGCCGAGACCGGTGACTTCTCTCCGGAGTTCTCCGAGTACCGCTACCACAACGGGAAGCTGTTCATCTCGCGCCGGTCGGTGAGCAAGCCGAGCAGCAGCGGCGGCGACCCGGACTACCTGTTCGTGTCCTTCAGCGCGAGCTGACCCCGCCGCGGCACCACCCCGAAGCCCCCGGAAGGCCGTCCTTCCGGGGGCTTCTGCGCGGTAACGAGGACGCCCCGTCGAACAAGCGTGTAGCTTGCCGGGGCAGAAGGAGCGGGGGAGGGTGCCCTCATGGGCGTACGGGTCATGGTGGTCGACGAGCACCGGCTGCTGGCCGAGGCGCTCGCCTCGGCCCTGAAACTGCGCGGCCACCGGGTGCTCGCCGCGGCCGCGCCGGCCGTCGGCGCGGCCGAACTGGTCATCAACCGGTCCCCGGAGGTCTGTCTCTTCGGCACCGCCACCCCCGCCGAGCCCGGAGTCTTCGAGCCCGTCGTCCGCATCAGGCGGGAGCGCCCGCAGATCGCCGTCGTGGTCCTCGGACCGGTGCCGAGCCCGCGCGGGATCGCCGCCGCCTTCGCCGCCGGCGCCTGCGGGTACGTACGCCACGACGAGCGCATCGAGGGCGTGGAGCGGGCCCTCGCCAAGGCGCGGGCGGGGGAGGTCGCGATCTCCCCGCAGCTGCTCCAGGGCGCGTTCGGGGAGTTGCTCAATCCCGCCGCCCAACCCGACGACGAGGGAAGCCGGTTGCTGCGGCTGCTCACCCCGCGCGAGATCGAGGTACTGGTCCGGGTCGCGGAGGGCGAGGACACCCGGCTCATCGCGGCGGGCATGGCCATCGCACCGAGCACCGCCCGGACGCACGTGCAGCGGGTGCTGATGAAGCTGGGCGTGGGTTCCCGGTTGGAGGCGGCCGCGCTGGCCGCCCGTACCGGTCTGCTGGACCGGGCGGTCCCCCCGGCACGGACCGTCCCGCAGCCGTCCGAACCCGGTTGAGCATCCGAACCCGGTTGAGCATCCGAACCCGGTTGAGCATCCGAACCCGGTTCAGCGTCGGGTCGACGATTTCCCCGGAGCGCGTGGATCGGGTAAGCCGGGACCAGCACGCGTTCCCGTGTGCGTCCCCGGCGAGAGGCGGTAGCGAGTGAGCAAGTACCTGGTCACGGGCGGAGCCGGATACGTGGGCAGCGTCGTCGCCGCCCACCTGCTGGAGGCGGGTCACGAGGTCACGATCCTCGACAACCTGTCCACCGGCTTCGGGGAGGGCGTCCCGGCGGGCGCCACCCTGATCAACGGGCGGATCCAGGACGCCGCCGATCACCTGGACCCGTCCTTCGACGGCGTCCTGCACTTCGCGGCCTCCTCACAGGTCGGGGAGTCCGTCGCCGATCCCGGCAAGTACTGGGACAACAACGTGGGCGGTACCCTCGCCCTGCTCACCGCGATGCGCGACGCGGGCGTGCGCAGGCTGATCTTCTCCTCCACCGCCGCCACCTACGGCGAGCCGGTCGACGGGCCGCTGACCGAGGCCTCGGTGACGGCTCCGAGCAACCCGTACGGCGCCTCGAAGCTGGCCGTGGACCACATGATCGCGGGGGAGTGCGTCGCGCACGGCCTGGCCGCGGTCTCGCTGCGGTACTTCAACGTGGCGGGCGCCTACCGGGAGTTCGGGGAGCGCCACGACCCCGAGACCCACCTGATCCCGCTGGTCCTCCAGGTCGCCCTCGGCGAACGCGAGTCGATCGCGGTGTACGGCGAGGACTACCCGACGCCCGACGGCACCTGCGTACGCGACTACATCCACGTCGCGGACCTGGCCGACGCCCACCTCGCGGCCCTGCGCGTCGCGACCGCGGGCGAGCACCTGATCTGCAACCTCGGCAACGGCAGCGGCTTCTCCGTCCGCGAGGTCGTCGACACCGTCCGCCGGGTCACCGGTCGCGAGATCCCCGCCGTCGTCGCGCCGCGCCGCCCGGGGGACCCGGCGGTCCTGGTGGCCTCGGCGCGCACGGCGCGCGAGCGGCTGGGCTGGACCCCGACCCGTTCGGACCTGACCAACATCGTCACGGACGCCTGGAACTTCGCCCGCCGGCCGCGTTCCTGACCGGCCGGCACCCGTCCGCCCGTCCCTGTGGTCCACGCCCCTCGCGCCTCCCCGGCGCGGGGGGCGTGCGCGCGTGTGGGCGGGCGCTGTGTACGGGCGCTCCGCGCGGGCGCCCGGCGTGCGCGAGCCGGGTGAAATGCACCCCGTGCAACTGCCCGTGGCACGAGCCGGTACGGAAAGCCGATTCCGAACCGACCCGATGGTCGGGATCAAGCCACGGCAGGAGCTGTTCTGGACGACCACGCGGGAAAGTTGCTCGAAAAACTTCTGCTATTCGGCCAACCGCGAGACCGTGCCGGCTCTACGCTGAAGCGTGACGCCGGTGGGGGCCGGTGTTGATTCAGGGGTCGAGACAAGTCGGGTACGACGTCCGGTCTGGGTAGTGCAGAGGTGTCTCGGCGGCGGCCGCGGCGACTGCGGATCACCCGGTCCGGGCGCCGTACCCGCCGTCGTCCGTTCCCCGACCCTTGGGGGTTTTGTGGTTCGTATCCGGGTTCTCGTGGTCGACGATCACCGCATCTTCGCCGAATCTCTCGCAGCCGCGCTCGCGGCCGAGCCCGACGTGGACGTGTCCGCGGCGGGCAGCGGTCCGGCCGCCTCGCGCTGCCTCGAACGCGCGGCGGCCGAGGGCCGCCGCTTCGACGTCCTGCTGGTGGACGCCGACCTCGGCGCTGCCGCCGGAGCCGTGCCCGCGCAGCGCGCACCGGGCGCCGGTCCGCCGTCGCCCGGGCCCGGCGCGGACGGGATCGCGCTGGTCGCGGGTGTGCGGGTGGCCCATCCTGGGGTCCGTACGGTGGTCCTCGCCGAGCGCGACGACCCCCGACGGGCCGCGCTGGCGCTCCAGGCCGGGGCCTGCGGCTGGGTGGCGAAGGACTGCTCGCTGTCGCGGCTGCTGGCCGTGATCCGGGGGGTGCTCCGCGAGGAGACGCACCTGCCGCCGGCGCTGCTCACCGGGGTGCTCCGCGAGCTGACGGCGGCGCGCAAGCACCGCACGGACAGCGAACGACTGGTGGAGTCCCTCACGCCGCGCGAGCACGAGGTGCTGCGCTGCATGGTCGCGGGGCTGGGCCGCAAGGACGTGGCCGCGCGGCTGTTCCTGTCCCCGCACACGGTCCGCACCCACATGCAGAACGTGCTGGGAAAGCTCGGGGTGCACTCCACGCTGGCGGCGGTGGCGCTGGCCCGGCGGGCCGGCGTACGACCGGCCGAACTAGCCGGGGATGTTGTCGAACGGAGCGGTCAGCCGGCGTAGCAGCCCGGCGAGGTCACCGCGCTGGCCCTGGGAGAGCTGGGCGAGGATCGCCCGCTCCTGGGCCAGCAGTCCGGCGAGCGACTGGTCGGCGCGGTCGCGCCCCTCGGGCGTGAGCCGGACCAGGACCCCGCGCCGGTCGCTGGGGTCGGGCAGTCGCTCGACGAGGCCCTTCTTGGCGAGCCGGTCGATGCGGTTGGTCATGGTGCCCGAGGTGACGAGGGTCTGCGTCAGCAGTTGACCGGGGGAGAGCTGGTAGGGCGCGCCGGCGCGCCGCAGCGAGGTCAGAACGTCGAACTCCCACGGCTCCAGGCCGTGCTCGGAGAAGGCGAGCCTGCGGGCGCGGTCGAGGTGACGCGCGAGCCTGCTCACGCGACTCAGTACCTCGAGCGGTTCCACGTCGAGGTCAGGGCGCTCTCGCCGCCATGCCGCGACCAGTCGATCGACCTCGTCCTCCATGTCGATCAGTGTAAGGGGTCTGTCGACGTGAAGTCTCTTCAGTTCGAGAATCTCAAGCCTGGATACCTTGCAAGCATGTCTCTTGACGTCAAGATATAAATGGGGCGACGATGGGAAGGGAGGGGCCGAACCGCTTCCGCTTCGGATCGCCCCACCAGCAAGGAGGCCCACCCCATGCATTCCGATACCGCGCCGGCCCGGATCCCCGCCCCCACCTCCTCCTCCGCACCGACCTGGGACCCCCAGCAGTACCTGCGCCACGCCGGGCACCGGGCCCGGCCCTTCCTGGACCTGCTGAACCGCATACCCGAACTCCCCGCCCGGCCGGCCCGGATCGCCGACCTGGGTTGCGGCCCCGGCAACGTCACCGCACTGCTCGCCGAGCGCTGGCCCGAAGCCCGGATCACCGGCTTCGACCTGTCGCCGGAGATGCTCCGACGCGCCACCGACGAGTACGCCGGTCCCACCGCCGGCGGCGGCCGGCTCGACTTCCGCCACGGCGACCTCGCGCACTGGCTCCCCGAGGAGACCTACGACCTGATCGTCTCCAACGCCGCCCTCCAGTGGGTGCCCGGCCACCCGGGCTCCTTCGCCCCCTGGATCAACGGACTGCGCCCCGGCGGCACCCTCGCCTTCCAGGTCCCCGGCAACTTCACGGCCCCCAGCCACCGCATCCTCGCCGAACTGTGCGACACCCCGCGCTGGCGCGAGCGCCTCGCCGGCCACGGCGCGCGCTACATCCACCTGCTGGAACCCGCCGAATACCTCGCCCGATTGATCGAACTCGGTTGCGCCGTCGACGTCTGGGAGACCACCTACCATCAGCTGCTGACCGGGACCGATCCGGTGCTCGACTGGGTCAAGGGCACCGCCCTGCGCCCGGTGCTCACCCGGCTCGGCGACGACCGGGCCGCCGTGGACCTGTTCCTCGACGAATACCGCGAGGCGCTGCGCGAGGCCTATCCGCCCGGCCCGCGCGGCACCGTCTTCCCGTTCCGCCGCATCTTCGCCGTCGCCCGCAAGGAGGCCTGACCGTGCTCACCGCCGTCGACCACGTCCAACTCGCCGCACCACCCGGCGCCGAAGACCTGCTCCGGACGTACTACCGCGACGCCCTCGGCATGTCCGAGCTGCCCAAACCGCCCGTCCTCGCCGGCCGGGGCGGCTGCTGGTTCGCCGCCGGCGCCGTCCAACTGCACCTGGGCGTCGAGGAGGACTTCCGGCCCGCCCGCAAGGCCCACCCGGGACTGCGGGTCACCGACATCGAGGTGTACGCGCGCCGCCTGCGCGAGCACGGCGCCGAGGTCGTCTGGGACGACGACCTGCCCGGCTACCGCCGCTTCTTCTCGACCGACCCCGTCGGCAACCGGCTCGAATTCCTGGAGCCGCACCATCCGGAACCCTGCCTGGAAGCCGCGGGCTGACCCGGCACGCCGACCGACACGACGGCGCCCCGCCACCGGAGACCGGTGGCGGGGCGCCGTTCGTGCACGGGTGTGCGCGGAGGTCAGAGGAGTTCCGCGTACGTGTTCCAGCCGCCACCGAGGGTGGTGCGGCCCTTGAAGGTGTTCAGGCCCTTCTCACCGGTCGCCGAGTAGACGTAGGCGACGCCGGCGGAGTCCACGCCCACCAGATCGGTGCGGCCGTCGCCGTTGATGTCGCCGGCCGCGGTGAGCTTGCCGAAGCCGTTCCAGCCGCTGCCGCCGATCTTGACGCGGTCGCCGAAGGGGGCGGCGGCGGTGCCGGTGCCCGGGTAGGCCCACAGGGCGCCGTCGGTGCCGCGGGCCAGCAGGTCCGCGCGACCGTCGCCGGTCACGTCGCCCGCGCCGATCAGCTTGTTGTAGATGCCCCAGCCGGCGCCGAGCTTCACGCGGTTCCCGAAGCCCTGGCCGTTGCCGCCCTTGCCGGGGTAGAGCCACAGGACGTTGGACTTGTCCCGGGCGAGGAGGTCGCCGTAGCCGTCGCCGGTGAGGTCGCCCACGCCCGCGAAGGCGTTGTAGATGCCCCAGCCGCCGCCGAGGAGGTAGTCGCCGTCGTACAGGTCGCCCTGGTAGCGGTACAGCATGTCCGCGGCGGACGTGGTGGTCAGCGAGGAGGTCAGCAGGACGTCGACCTCGGACACCGGCCAGCCGCCGTCGTCGGAGAGCTGCTCGCGCGGCGCGAACGTACCGTCGCCGTAGGTGCCGTAGCCGAACAGCGTGCCACCGGCGGTGCGACCCCACAGGGAAGCCCTGCCGTGCGCGGGGATGCCGCCCTGGCCGGCGAACAGGTCGACGGACTGCCAGCCCGTGCCCCAATCGTGGCGGTTGCCGAGCACCCCGCTCGCGTCGGCGGCGTACAGGTAGGTCTGGCCGCTCACGGTACGGGCCAGCACCACGCCGCGGCCGTTGCTGTCGTTGAGCGGCAGGAGCTGGTTGAAGCCGTTCCAGCCGGTCCCGGTCTGCACGCTGTCGCCGAAGGGCGCCGCGGCGGAGCCGGTGCCCTTGTAGAAGTACATGACGCCGGCCGCCGTGGTGGCCACGACGTCGGTCTTGCCGTCGCCGTTGTAGTCCGCGCCACCGATGAGCTGGGTGAACGCGCCCCAACCGGCGCCGAGCAGGACCCGGTTGCCGAACGGGACGTCGTAGCCGGCCTTGCCCGTGCCCGGATACAGGTACAGCTGGCCGTCGTTGGTGCGCGCGAGCAGGTCGGCGTTGCCGTCGCCCGTCAGGTCGCCGGCGCCGAACACCTTGTTGTAGATGTTCCAGCCGCCACCGGTCCACGCCGGGTAGCCGGTGCCGGAGGTGCCCGCCTCGGAGAGGGAGAGGCGACCGGTGACCGTCAGGCGCAGCAGGTCGGGCCGGCCGTTGTGGTCGAGGTCGCCGACGGGGATGACGTCCTTGAAGTCCTCGGCGGTGTCCGTCTTCCAGACGTCGTACGTGATGTCCGCCTCGGTGGACCCGGAGGCCTTGAGGTAGGAAGTGCCGCTCAGCCCGCGGTACAGGATGTCGTCGGCGCCGTCGCCGTCCACGTCGAACAGGTTCCAGGCGGAACCGGCGGCGGCGTTCGCGCCGGCGGCGAGGCGCTGCTTCTGCTGCGTGGCGGCCTTCGGCTTGCCCGCCGGCAGGTGCCCGCCGACGCGCTCGTCGGCGGTGACCCTGGGGGTCGGGGTGACGGGCTTCGGCAGCCCGGTCGCCGAGGCCGTGCCGGCCATCAGCATGCCCGTGGCGAGGGCGGTGGCGGTGCAGGCCGCGAGGCGACCGGAGCGCGAGATGCGCATGAAAGACAAGAGGTCTCCCTGTAAAAAAGCAGGCGAAACCGGGTCGAATGTACCCGCGCGGAGGCGCGCTGGAGCGCGTCGCATCGCACGTGAGGTCTCATTCCCCCCCGGGAAGTAACCGAACAGTACAGCCGGGAGGCGCACGGCAGTAGCCATTTGAGGCCCCGTTTTGATCACGTTCAGAACGCCCGGTGCCCGGGCCTCCGGGCCCGGGCACCACCCGCTCCGCGGCGGGCTCGATCAGCTCTTGCGGTGACCCACCAGCCGCGGCTTGGACTCCAGGTTCTCCAGCCCGTGCCAGGCCAGGTTCACCAGGTGGGCCGCGACCTCCGCCTTCTTCGGGCGGCGGGTCTCCAACCACCACTGGCCGGTCAGCGCCACCATGCCCACCAGGGCCTGCGCGTACAGCGGCGCCAGCTTCGGGTCGAAGCCCCGGGCCTTGAACTCCAAGCCGAGGATGTCCTCCACCTGCGTGGCGATGTCGCTGATCAACGACGCGAAGGTGCCCGTCGACTGCGCCACCGGCGAGTCCCGGACCAGGATCCGGAAACCGTCCGTGTAGTTCTCGATGTAGTCCAGCAGCGCGAACGCCGCCTGCTCCAGCAGCTCCCGCGGATGCCCGGCGGTCAACGCGCCCGTCACCCCGTCCAGCAGCTGGCGCATCTCCCGGTCCACGACGACCGCGTACAGGCCCTCCTTGCCGCCGAAGTGCTCGTACACCACCGGCTTGGACACCCCGGCCTTCGCCGCGATCTCCTCCACCGACGTGCCCTCGAAGCCCTTCTCGGCGAACAGGGTGCGGCCGATGTCCAGCAGTTGCTGACGTCGCTCGGCGCCCGTCATCCGGACCCGGCGGCCACGCCGGGGCTTGTCGCTGCTGGAACTGCTGCCGTCGATCGCCACGTCCCCCATCATGCCGCGTTCGAGGACTTTTCCTTGCGCCGGGCGTCGATGCGCGCCTCGGACGGCCACCGCACGTCAGAGGCCCAGCCCAGCTGTTCGAACCAGCGGATCAGCCGGGCGCTGGAGTCCACCTGCCCGCGCAACACGCCGTGCCGCGCCGAGGTCGGATCGGCGTGGTGCAGGTTGTGCCAGGACTCGCCGCACGACAGCACAGCCAGCCACCACACGTTGCCACTGCGGTCCCGCGACTTGAACGGACGCTTGCCCACCGCGTGGCAGATCGAGTTGATCGACCACGTCACGTGGTGCAGCAGCGCCACCCGCACCAGCGAGCCCCAGAAGAACGCCGTGAACGCGCCCCACCAGGACATCGTCACCAGACCGCCGACCAGCGGCGGCACCGCCAGCGAGAACATCGTCCAGTAGATGAAGTCGCGCGAGATCCGCCGGATCGCCGGATCCTTGATCAGGTCGGGCGCGTACTTCTGCTGGTCGGTCTGCTCCTCGTCGAAGAGCCAACCGATGTGCGCCCACCACAGGCCCTTCATCAGCGCCGGCAGCGTCTCCCCGAACCGCCACGGCGAATGCGGGTCGCCCTCGTGGTCGGAGAACTTGTGGTGCTTGCGGTGGTCGGCCACCCAGCGCACCAGCGGACCCTCCACCGCCATCGAGCCCATGATCGCCAGCGCGATCCGCAGCGGCCGCTTCGCCTTGAAGGACCCGTGCGTGAAGTAGCGGTGGAACCCGATGGTGATGCCGTGGCAGGCCAGGAAGTACATGAACACCATCAGGCCGAGGTCCAGCCAGCTCACCCCCCAGCCCCAGGCAAGCGGAATCGCCGCCAGCAGGGCCACGAAGGGGACGGTGATGAACAGCAGCAGGGCGATCTGCTCGACGGACCGCTTGTTCTCGCCGCCGAGCGTCGCCGACGGCTCGGATGAATCGGAGGGCGCGGACGCGTCCTCGATCAGATCGGGACTGATGGTCACAGTGATCCCCTGGGGGGTGAGGGAGACGGCGGGTGCCCTTACGGCGCACCCTACGGACCCGTAAGTTACGGCATCGTAAGTATGGCAAAGGTCCCGTGCGGGGCAAGAGGGCCACGGCCCGCCGGTCGAGTGGACAAACAGCCGCTACCGCCCGGTACGCACGGCTCTGCCGGGGCACCGGCACGGGACACCTATCCTGGTCACGTCGGACAGCGCGGTCCGCACGGGCAGCCCGAGCTGCGCACCAGCGGGGACACCCCCGGACCCAGATCCGGGGAGGCGCCGCGGCGCACGGTCGGGAGCCCACCGCCCAGTAGCGCTCGAACACTGCAAGGAGCCGCACCTGTGAGCAGTGCTGACCAGGCCCCCCAGGCCCCGTCCACCCAGGCCGACACCCACCGGGCCGACACCGCGAACGCGGAGCTGCGCGCGGACATCCGCCGCCTCGGAGACCTCCTCGGGGAGACCCTCGTACGCCAAGAGGGCCAAGACCTCCTCGACCTCGTCGAACGCGTCCGCGCGCTCACCCGCACCGACGGCGAAGCCGCCGCCGAGCTGCTCGGGGACACCGACCTGGAGACCGCCGCCAAGCTGGTGCGCGCCTTCTCCACCTACTTCCACCTCGCCAACGTCACCGAGCAGGTGCACCGCGGCAAGGAACTGCGCGCCCACCGCGCCGCCGAGGGCGGGCTCCTGGCCCGCACCGCCGACATGCTCAAGGACGCCGACCCCGAGCACCTGCGCGAGACGGTCAAGAACCTCAACGTCCGCCCGGTCTTCACCGCGCACCCCACCGAGGCGGCCCGCCGCAGCGTCCTCAACAAGCTGCGCCGCATCGCCGCGCTCCTGGAGGAGCCCGTCACCGGCGCGGGCGACCGCCGCCGCCACGACCTGCGCCTCGCCGAGAACATCGACCTCGTCTGGCAGACCGACGAGCTGCGCGTCGTGCGTCCCGAGCCCGCCGACGAGGCCCGCAACGCCATCTACTACCTCGACGAGCTGCACGCCGGCGCCGTCGGCGACGTCCTCGAAGACCTCGCCGCCGAACTCCAGCGCGTCGGCGTGGAGATCCCGGCCGGCACCCGCCCGCTCACCTTCGGCACCTGGATCGGCGGCGACCGCGACGGCAACCCGAACGTCACCCCCGACGTCACCCGGGACGTGCTGATCCTCCAGCACGAGCACGGCATCACCGACGCCCTCGAACTCGTCGACTTCCTGCGCGGGCTCCTGTCCAACTCCATCCGCTACACCGGGGCCACCGAGGAACTCCTCGACTCCCTCCAGGCGGACCTGGAACGACTCCCCGAGATCAGCCCCCGCTACAAGCGGCTGAACGCCGAGGAGCCCTACCGCCTCAAGGCCACCTGCATCCGGCAGAAGCTCGTCAACACCCGCGAGCGCCTCGCCAAGGGCACCGGCCACGAGGAGGGACGCGACTACCTCGGCACCGCCGAGCTGCTCGGCGACCTCACCCTCATCCAGACCTCCCTGCGCGAACACCGGGGCGCCCTCTTCGCCGACGGCCGCATGGACCGCACCATCCGCACCCTGGCCGCCTTCGGGCTCCAGCTCGCGACCATGGACGTGCGCGAGCACGCCGACGCGCACCACCACGCGCTCGGCCAGCTCTTCGACCGGCTCGGCGAGGAGTCCTGGCGCTACGCCGACATGCCCCGCGACTACCGCGGCAAGCTGCTCGCCAAGGAACTCCGCTCCCGGCGCCCCCTCGCGCCCACGCCGGCGCCGCTCGACGCCGCCGGACAGAAGACCCTCGGCGTCTTCGGCGCCATCAAGGACGCCTTCGAGAAGTTCGGCCCCGAGGTCATCGAGTCGTACATCATCTCGATGTGCCAGGGCGCCGACGACGTCTTCGCGGCCGCCGTCCTCGCCCGCGAGGCGGGCCTCATCGATCTGCACGGCGGCTGGGCCAAGATCGGCATCGTGCCGCTCCTGGAGACCACCGACGAGCTCAAGGCCGCCGACGTCATCCTCGACGCGATGCTCGCCGACCCCTCCTACCGGCGCCTCGTCTCCCTGCGCGGCGACGTCCAGGAGGTCATGCTCGGCTACTCCGACTCCAGCAAGTTCGGCGGCATCACCACCAGCCAGTGGGAGATCCACCGCGCCCAGCGCCGGCTGCGCGACGTCGCCCACCGCTACGGGGTCCGCCTGCGCCTGTTCCACGGTCGCGGCGGCACCGTCGGCCGCGGCGGCGGCCCCTCCCACGACGCGATCCTCGCCCAGCCCTGGGGCACCCTCGAAGGCGAGATCAAGGTCACCGAGCAGGGCGAGGTCATCTCCGACAAGTACCTCGTGCCGTCCCTGGCCCGCGAGAACCTCGAACTGACCGTCGCGGCCACCCTGCAGGCCTCCGCCCTGCACACCGCCCCCCGGCAGTCCGACGACGACCTCGCCCGCTGGGACGCGGCCATGGACGTCGTGTCCGACGCCGCCCACGGCGCCTACCGGGCGCTCGTCGAGGACCCCGACCTGCCGGCGTACTTCTTCGCCGCCACCCCGGTCGACCAGCTCGCCGACCTCCACCTCGGGTCCCGGCCCTCCCGGCGCCCCGACTCCGGAGCCGGCCTCGACGGCCTGCGCGCGATCCCGTGGGTGTTCGGCTGGACGCAGTCCCGCCAGATCGTGCCCGGCTGGTACGGCGTCGGATCGGGCCTCAAGGCCCTGCG
Organism: Streptomyces sp. NPDC102278; assembly: GCF_044766345.1. Lineage (NCBI taxonomy): Bacteria > Bacillati > Actinomycetota > Actinomycetes > Kitasatosporales > Streptomycetaceae > Streptomyces > Streptomyces sp. NPDC102278. The sequence continues at coordinate 228,283 of NZ_JBIWLV010000008.1, forward strand.
CGAGGCCGGCCAGGACATGGTCCTCGGTGAGATGGGAGAGCGGTGGCACTTCTTCCGCAACTTCCTGTCCAACGTCGAGATGACCCTGGCCAAGACCGACCTGCGGATCGCCCGGCACTACGTGGACACCCTCGTCCCCGACGAGCTGAAGCACGTGTTCGCCCGCATCGAGGCCGAACACGAGCTGACCGTCCGCGAGGTCCTGCGCATCACCGGCGGCCACAAGCTCCTGGACTCCCACCCGGTACTCCAGCAGACCTTCGCCGTCCGCGACGCCTACCTGGACCCGATCTCCTACCTCCAGGTCTCACTGCTGGCCCGCCAGCGGGCCGCGGCCGAGCGCGGCGAGGAAGCCGACCCGCTCCTCGCCCGGGCCCTGCTGCTCACCGTCAACGGAGTCGCCGCCGGCCTGCGCAACACCGGCTGACGCACCCCGTACGCGAAGGAAGCCCCCGCCGATCCGGCGGGGGCTTCCTCGTACGACGGCTCCCTCAGGAGTTGTAGGTGGACTGCGCGCGCTCCAGGCCCTCCTGGATCAGGCACTCCACCGCGTCCGCCGACCGGTCGACGAACCAGTCCAGCTCCTTGCGCTCCGTCGACGAGAAGTCCTTCAGCACGAAGTCCGCCACCTGCATCCGCCCCGGCGGCCGACCGATGCCGCAGCGCACCCGGTGGTAGTCCGGTCCCATCGACTTCGTCATCGACTTCAGACCGTTGTGGCCGTTGTCCCCGCCGCCCAGCTTCAGGCGCAGCGTCGGGTAGTCGATGTCCAACTCGTCGTGGACCGCGACGATCCGGTCCAACGGAACCTTGTAGAAATCGCGCAGCGCCGTCACCGGCCCGCCCGACAGGTTCATGAACGACATCGGCTTGGCCAGCACCACCCGACGGTTCGCCGGGCCGGGCGGGCCGATCCGGCCCTCGACCACCTGCGCCCGCGCCTTGTGTGCCTTGAACTTGCCGCGCATCCGCTCGGCCAACAGGTCCACGACCATGAACCCGATGTTGTGACGGTTGCCCGCGTACTCCGCCCCGGGGTTCCCGAGACCGACGATCAGCCAGGGCGCCGCGTCGTCCGACATCAAAAAGCTCCTTAACGAAGACGACCGCCGTCCCGCTCCAGTGGAGCCGGACGGCGGTCGTTCAGCAAGTGCCGAGAGGGGAGGGCGAGGCTCAGGCCTCGGTGCCCTCGGCATCGGCGGCCGGCTCCTCGGCCTGCGGGGCGACGACCTGGAGGACGGCGATGTCGCCGTCGACGGCCAGGGTGGTGCCCTTCGGGAGGACCAGGTCCTTGGCGTGGATGGTGGCGCCGGCCTCGAGGCCCGCGATCGAGACGGTGACCTCGGTCGGGATGTGGGTGGCCTCGGCCTCGACGGAGATGGTGTTCTGGAGGGTCTCCAGCATGTTGCCGCCGGCGGCCAGCTCGCCCTCGGTGACGATCGCGACGTCGACGGTGACCTTCTCGCCCTTCTTGACGATCAGGAAGTCGACGTGGGAGATCGAGCGCTTCAGGGGGTGCTTCTGCACGGCCTTCGGGATGACCAGCTCGGTGCCGGCGTCGCCGAGGTCCAGGGACAGCAGGACGTTCGGGGTACGCAGCGCCAGCTGAAGGGCGTGGGCGTCGACGTTGACGTGCTTCGGGGCGGTGCCGTGACCGTAGATGACGGCGGGGGTCAGGGCGTCGCGACGGGCCTGACGGGCAGAGCCCTTGCCGAAGGTGTCACGGAGCTGGGCGGAAAGCTTGACCTCGGACATGCTCACTCCTCGTGGGGTGACGGAAATGGACGACAGTCACCCGGCCGGAACGGCCTGCTACGAAGAGCGCGTCGATAACGGAGCGCCGACACCCGTGTGAACAGGTACGGCCTCCCTCGCCGAGCAACTCGTGGAGTCTACCCGGCCGGGAGGCCGTACCCAAAAGGATCTACCGCGCAGCGGCGGGAGCGCCTACTGCTGCTCCTCGAACAGGCTGGTGACCGAGCCGTCCTCGAAGACCTCGCGCACCGCGCGCGCGATCATCGGGGCGATCGACAGCACCGTGATCTTGTCGAGCTCCAGGTCCGACGGGTCGGGCAGGGTGTTCGTGAACACGAACTCGCTGACCTTGGAGTTCTTCAGACGGTCGGCCGCGGGGCCGGACAGGATGCCGTGCGTGGCCGTCACGATGACGTCCTCCGCGCCGTGCGCGAACAGCGCGTCGGCCGCGGCGCAGATGGTGCCACCCGTGTCGATCATGTCGTCGACCAGGACGCAGACGCGGCCCTTGACCTCACCGACGACCTCGTGGACGGTCACCTGGTTGGCGACGTCCTTGTCGCGGCGCTTGTGCACGATGGCCAGCGGCGCGTCCAGACGGTCGCACCAGCGGTCGGCCACGCGCACGCGACCGGCGTCCGGGGAGACGATCGTCAGCTTGGTGCGGTCCACCTTGGCGCCGACGTAGTCCGCGAGGACGGTGAGGGCGGAGAGGTGGTCGACCGGGCCGTCGAAGAAGCCCTGGATCTGGTCGGTGTGCAGGTCGACGGTCAGGATGCGGTCGGCACCCGCCGTCTTCAGCAGGTCCGCGACCAGGCGCGCCGAGATCGGCTCGCGACCCTTGTGCTTCTTGTCCTGGCGGGCGTACCCGTAGGACGGGACGATCACGGTGATGGAGCGAGCGGACGCGCGCTTCAGCGCGTCGATCATGATCAGCTGCTCCATGATCCACTTGTTGATCGGAGCCGTGTGGCTCTGGATCAGGAAGCAGTCCGCGCCACGAGCCGACTCCTGGAAGCGGACGTAGATCTCACCGTTCGCGAAGTCGAAAGCCTTGGTCGGCACGAGGCCGACACCCAACTGGTGTGCGACCTCCTCGGCCAGCTCGGGGTGGGCGCGGCCGGAGAAGAGCATCAGCTTCTTCTCGCCGGTCGTCTTGATCCCGGTCACAGCACTGTCTCCTCAGACGTGTGGAAAGCTGCTCGCCCCCGTGCGCGTCCGTCCCGCACACGGTGAGCCAGCCGAATTGCGTGCACCTATCACGGTACGCCGTCCAGGGCGCACCTGTTTCCGGTCAGTTCACCTCAACGGCTGTCGGAGTCCTCCGGGGCCGCCGACTGGGCCGCCGTCGCCGACGCGCTCCCCGGACGCTTGCGGGCCACCCAACCCTCGATATTCCGCTGCTGGCCACGGGCCACGGCCAGCGCGCCGGCCGGGACGTCCTTCGTGATCACCGAACCGGCCGCCGTGTAGGCGCCGTCCCCGATGGTGATGGGCGCCACAAACATGTTGTCCGAGCCCGTCTTGCAGTGTGAACCGATGGTCGTGTGGTGCTTGTTCTCGCCGTCGTAGTTCACGAACACGCTGGCCGCGCCGATGTTCGTGTACTCGCCGATGGTCGCGTCGCCCACGTAGGAGAGGTGCGGCACCTTGGTGCCCTCGCCGATGGTCGCGTTCTTCATCTCGACGTAGGTGCCGGCCTTGGCCTTCAGGCCGAGGTTCGTCCCCGGACGCAGGTACGCGAACGGGCCGACGGACGCCGACTCGCCGATCACGGCCGTGTCCGCCACCGTGTTGTCGACGCGTGCCCGGGGGCCGACGCGGGTGTCCTTCAGGCGGGTGTTGGGGCCGACCTCGGCGCCCTCCGCGACGTGCGTGTTCCCCAGGAGCTGCGTACCCGGGTGGATCACCGCGTCCTGCCCGAAGGTGACGGTCACGTCCACCAGGGTGCTCGCCGGGTCGACCACGGTCACGCCGGCCAGCATCGCGTTCTCCAGCAGCCGGGCGTTCAGCAGGGCGCGCGCCTGGGCGAGTTGCACCCGGTTGTTGATCCCGAGGATCTGACGGTGGTCGGCGCCGACCGCGGCGCCGACGCGGTGGCCGGCCTCGCGCAGGATGCCGAGCACGTCGGTGAGGTACTCCTCGCCCTGGCTGTTGTCCGTGCGGACCTTGCCCAGCGCGTCGCTCAGCAGGGCCCCGTCGAAGGCGAAGACACCCGAGTTGATCTCGCGGATCGCGCGCTGCGCGGCGGTGGCGTCCTTGTGCTCGACGATCGCCGTGACGGCGCCGTCGGCGCCGCGGATGATGCGGCCGTATCCGGTCGAGTCGGGCACCTCGGCGGTCAGCACGGTGACGGCGTTGCCGTCGGCCTCGTGCGTGGCGGTGAGTTCGGCGAGGGTCTCGCCGGTCAGCAGCGGGGTGTCGCCGCAGACGACGACCACGGTGCCGGTCGGTTCGCCGCCGAGTTCTTCGAGGGCCATCCGGACGGCGTGGCCGGTGCCGTTCTGCTCGTACTGGACGGCCGTGCGGACATCGGCGTCGATGTCGGCGAGGTGCGCGGTGACCTGCTCGCGCGCGTGGCCGACGACGACCACGAGGTGCGCGGGGTCGAGCTCGCGCGAGGCGGCGACGACGTGACCGACGAGCGAACGCCCGCTGATCTCGTGCAGAACCTTCGGTGTGGCCGACTTCATGCGGGTGCCTTCACCCGCTGCGAGTACGACGACGGCTGCCGGGCGGGTTGCGCTCACGGGGGTGCCCTTCGGCTTCGGGGGTGGACCCGTGAAGGATAGCCGGGGGCCGGGGGGCGAAAACGAAGCCGGGTCCCGACCGGAGGTCAGGACCCGCATGTGTGAAAGCTCCCCCGCCAGGACTCGAACCCGGACATAAGGCACCAAAAGCCTCAGTGCTGCCAATTACACCACAGGGGATTGAGCGTGACGGGACCGGACATTACTCCCTGGTGGTCGCGTCGACGGGATCTACTATGCCGCACCACCACCCCTCATCGCGACGGAATGGAACGGCGCCTTGCTGTACGCGCGTCGCGCGGCGCGCGAGAGGGGTCGTCACCCGCCTCCGGCCGCGGGAATTTCGCTCGCTTGCCCACCGGGGCCCCTGCGTAGGCTGGACGGCATGACCAGTACGGGGGAAGAGCGGGACGGGATGGGGCGCGACGGCCCCTGGTGGTGGGAGAGACGGCGGAGCGCCGCGCTGGACGTGGGACTCGGTGTGGTGTCCGCCGCCGAGTGCGCCGTCGAAGGGGTGCCCTTCGCCCGCGAGGCCGGCGTGCCCGTCGTCCTCGGGGTGCTGTTGGGGATCGTGGTGGGGGCCACGCTGGTGCTGCGGCGCAGATGGCCCATCGCCGTGGTGCTCGTCGCGATCGCCGTGACGCCCGCCGCGATGGGGTTCCTCCTCGCGGTGGTGGGCCTGTACACGCTGGCCTCCTCCGACGTGCCCCGGCGGATCACCGCCACGCTCGCGTCGATGTCGCTGGCCGGGACGTTCGTCGTGATGTACATGCGCACGCGCGGCGACGTGGAGGCCGACGGGACGCTCGTGATCGTGCTGTCCGTGTTCGTGGCGGTGGCGCTGACCGTGCCGCCGGTGCTGCTCGGGCTGTACATCGGGGCGCGCCGCCGGCTGATGGAGAGCCTCCACGAGCGCGCGGACTCGCTGGAGCGGGAACTGTCGCTGCTGGCGGACCGGGCGGAGGAGCGGGCCGAGTGGGCCCGTACGGAGGAGCGGACGCGGATCGCGCGGGAGATGCACGACGTGGTCGCCCACCGGGTGTCGCTGATGGTGGTGCACGCGGCGGCCCTGCAGGCGGTCGCCGCGAAGGACCCGGTGAAGGCCGCGAGGAACGCGGCTCTGGTGGGTGACATGGGGCGGCAGGCGCTGACGGAACTGCGCGAGATGCTGGGCGTGCTGCGGGCCGAGTCACCGAAGCCGGCCAGCGCCTCCCTGGTGCCGGTGGCGCTGGTGGGGATCTTCGAGGACGGGCCGTCGATCGGCGAGCTGGAGGCGTTGGTCGGGCAGTCCCGCACGGCGGGGATGGTCGTCGAGCTGGACGTGCGGGGCGAGTGTCCCGGCTATCCGGCGGAGGTCGAACAGACCGCGTACCGGGTGGTGCAGGAGGCGTTGACCAACTGCCACAAGCACGCGCCGGGCGCGAAGGTCGTCGTACGGCTGGCGCACCGGGACGGTGAGCTGGCCATGCAGGTGGAGAACGGCGCCTGTGACGGCAAGTCCGCCGAACCGGGGTTGCCGAGCGGCGGCAACGGGCTGGTGGGGATGCGGGAGCGGGTGCTCGGACTGGGCGGGGTGTTCGTCTCGGGACCCACGGACGACGGCGGCTTCAAGGTGTCGGCGGTGCTGCCGCGGGAGCGGCGGTAGCAGACGGCCCTCCCCACACGCGGCCACCCGGAGGCCGGGGGAGCGCGCGGCCCCCGGCCCCCGACCGGGGTCAGCCCGTGGTGAGACGCGCCGGCTGGAGGCCGGTGAGGAGCAGGGCCAGGGCTTCGTCGAGGCTCGCGCCGAGGAACCAGTCGCCCGTGTGGTCGATGCCGTACACGCGGCCCTCGCGGTCGATCGCGAGGTGCGAGCCGCCGTCGGCCTCGGCGCCGAGCGGGCTGAGCTCGGTGGACAGGGCGCGGCCGAGGTCGGAGAAGGTGCGGGCCAGGTGGAGGCCGGTGAGCGGATCCAGGCGGACGCGGGCGGGAGCTATCTGACGGCCGGGCCCGGGGCCGGCCACGGTCAGGCCGCCGAACTCGGCCCAGGCCTCGACGGCGGCCGGGAAGACGGTGTGCCGGTGCCCCGCGGGAGTGGTGTGGTCGCGCAGGGCGTCGGCCCAGTACTCGGCCTGCTTGATGTCCCAGCGGCCGGGCTCCCAACCGGCGGTGCGCAGCGCCGAGTCCACCGGCCCGGGGAACCGGGTGGCCGAGGAGCGGTCGTAGGAGGCGGACGAGGGGGACGAGGTGCTCATGGCGGCTACTCGGAGTGGGTGAGGTCGACGGAACGTACGCCGAAGTGGGCGAGGAGGGCGTCGCAGGAGCGGCACGGCGGCGCGTAGCTGCCGTGCAGCGGGTCGCCGTCCTCGCGGATGCGGCGGGCGGTGATCCTGGCGTGTTTGAGGGAGCGGCGCGCCTCGCCGGCCGTCAGCGGTTTGCGGGAGGCGCGTTTGCTGCGGGCCCCTTCGACGCCGGCGAGGTGACGGGAGAGCAGCATCGCTTCCGGACATCGGCCGGTGAACCGTTCCCGCTGTCCGCTGGTGAGGGTGTCGAGGAAGTCCTGGACGAGCGGGTGCAGCGCGGGTGGCTGGTCGGCCTTCCCGGCGGTGCCGGTGAGGGTTTCACCGCGTACGGAGAGGGCGGCGGCGACGGTGGGGAGGATGCCGTCGCGCCGGAAGCGGAGCACGGGGACGGTGGGGCCGTCGGTGCTGCTCCAGCGCAGGCGGGGGTCGCCGGCGGGGCCGGCGTCCGTCGGTTCCGTCCGGTCTGCGCGTGTTGCCGTGTTCTGCATGCTGCGTGTTCCCTCCCGTGGCGGCGGTGCGGGCCGCTGTCGCGCACGCCCCCGTGCTGCGGGGACAGCCTGTCAAATGTCCCCTGTGGTGGGGAAGCGGGGTCGAATATTCGTATCAATTCGGCTCTTCCCGCCCCACGTGAGGGGGCGTTGCCGGCATGCTGCTTCGGCTGCGGGTGAGCCCCTTGCCGGAGCACATAGGCTGTGGTGAACCAGCCAGATCCAGCAGGGGGCTACCGCCATGACGACAGGTCGGCTCGGGCAGCAGGCCGCGCCACCCAACGCCGCTTACTCGGGGCAGGTCGTGCATTTCCCGGACCCGGTCCGGGCCGCTCGGCATCCCCACGGAGTACGGATCAGCGGGGACGGGCATCCCGATTTCTCGCCCTACGCGCGCGCCGCGGTGGAGATCGCAGAGCCGCCGGAGGGCTTCGGCGTCGACGAGCTGCGCCTGACGGACTACGTGTCCGCCAACGCGGCGATGCGGGAGGCGGGCCACGAGCTGTGGGACACCGTCGGCCCGGTGGCGACCCCGCACGGCTGGACCTGGCACCACGTGGCCGGATCGCGCCGCATGGAACTGGTCCCGGTCGAGGTGAAGGCGCTGCTGCGGCACCACGCGGGCCTGGCGACGGCGCCCGTGGACCACGAGAAGCGCGGCACGCGCCCCCTGCAGGAAGTGCGCCCGGCGCACCTGGGGCTGCCGAAGACGGTGGTGTCGGTGTCCGAACAGCAGGTGCAGGGAGTCGAGGAGGACCTCGGCTACCGCCTGCCGGAGGCGTACCGGTCGTTCCTGAAGGCCGCGGGCGGCTGCGCGCCGGTGGGCGCGGGCCTGGACGTGGACCTCGGGGTCCTGGTCGACCAGCCGTTCTTCACGGTCCGCGAGGAGGCGGCGGTCAACGACCTCGTCTACGTCAACAAGTGCCTGCGGGACCACCTGACGAAGGACTACCTGTGCGTGGCCTTCGCGCAGGGCGGTCTGCTCGCGGTGAAGGTGAAGGGCGAGGGGATCGGCTCCGTGTGGTTCTCCCCGTACGACGACGCGCGCGACCGGGACGGCTGGTCGGTGCAGGAGCGCGTGGAGCGGCTGTTGCTGCCGTGCGGTGCCGATTTCGACGCCTTTCTCGAACGCTTGGCGGGGAACCCGCCGGAGCTGGAGACGGTGGCCGGTCTGATGGTGGACGGCGGATTCGCGCGTTCGGTTCCGGTGGCGGGTTCCGCGCCGGTGGAGGGGTGACGGCGCGATGGTGACCTTCGCACAGGCGCAGGAGCGCGCCGAGGAGTGGATCAACGGGGACGTGCCCGCGTACCAGCACCGTGAGGTGCGGGTGCGGGAGTTCGGGCTGGGCTTCGTGGTGTGGGCCGAGGACCGGGCGGCCGGCCCGGTGTCCGGTGGCGGCCGGCAGCGGCTGGTCATCGCGCGGGACAGCGGTGAGGTGACGCTGTGGCCGGGGCTGCCGGTGGGTGAGGTGATCCGGCGCTACGAGGAGGAGTACGGGGCCGCGGCCGCGCCGGCGGGGTCGGAGGCTTCGGTTCCGCCGCCGCGGATCGACTCGGAGCAGACCTCGTTCATGCTGAGTCCGCCCGAGTGGCTGCAGGAGGCGGCGGACCGGGCGGGGATCCCGGGAGGTGCGCGGGACTCGGCGTCGGCGTCGGCCTCGGCCTCGGCCTCGGCGTCTGCGTCGTCTGCGTCGTCCGCGGCGTTGTCCGGTGCGGGCTCGGGGGCGGGTTCGGGGGCGGGTTCGGGTGCGGCTTTCGATTCCGGTTCGGGTTCCGGTTCGGGTTCCGGTTCGGGCGTCGGGCCGGTGGAACCCGTGGCTCCGGTCGGGGGTCCTTCCGCTCCCGCTACCCCGGTGCCCGGCCCGGCCGATGCCCCGGGCGACGCCGTGCCGCTGCGGCGCGGCGGCGAGATCCCGTACGAGCCGACCGCCAACGACGGGGTCCCGGTCGGGGCCACGCCGTGGGCCGGGACCGATGTGAACTCCGGCGCGGACGAGGGCTCCGTACCCCTGCCGGCGACGGTGTTCGCGCCGCCACTGTCCGGTTCGGACCTGGAGGACGCGCCGTCCGCGGCCGCCCCGGATGCGCAGACGCAGCTCATGGCCGGCGGCAGCCGACTGCCGCGGACCGCGGTCGTGCCCGCGCTGGGGAACGGCCCGGACGCGGGCGACATCGCCGACGCGCCGACGAGCAAGGCCCAGCTCCCCCGGCCGGCGTCGGGCGCGGCCGTGAGCCCGCCCGGGCCGCCCGGCGCGCCCGGGGCCTCCGCCGCGGGTCAGCCGCCCGTACCGCCGCGACCGCCGGGTGTGCCCGGTGGCGGGGTCGACCACGCCGCGACGATGCTCGCGGGGCCGTCGGTCGTGCAGCCGCCCCGGCCGCCGGGTGCGCCCGGTGCGCCGCAGCCGCCCGGTCCGCCCGGTCCGCCCGGAGCCCCCGGTGTGCCGGGTGTTCCGGGGAGTGGCCTCGACCATGCCGCGACGATGCTCGCGGGCCCGGGTGTGGGGCAGGGTGCGCCCGGCGCGCCGCAGCCGCCCGGTCCGCCCGGGGCTCCGGGTGCGCCCGGTGGTGCCGGTGCCTCCGGTTCCCCCGGTGCTTCCGGTTCTTCCGGCGGTGCCGGTGCTTCCGGTGGCGGGATCGATCACGCCGCGACGATGTTGGCGGGGCCGTCGGTCGTGCAGCCGCCCCGGCCGCCCGGCGCGCCCGGGGCTCCCGGTACGCCCGGGGGCGGGACGCCGCACCACGCCGCGACGATGCTCGCCGGCCCTGGCGTACCCCAGCCGCCCGGCCCTCCCGGCGCTCCGGCCGCGCCGGCGCCGCACGCCGTGCCGCCGGCGCCGGCCGCGTCCGGCGTGCCCACCGTCGGCCCCGGCTACCAGGCCGTGCTGCGCTACCGCGCGCCCGACGGCTCCGAGCAGCAGCTGATCCGCCGCTCGGCTCCCGGCACCCCGCACCCCGAGTGGCAGATCCTGCACGAACTGCGCGCGATGAACGTGCCGCCGCAGCAGGTGCTGGAACTGCACACGGAGTTGGGGTCCTGCGAGCTGCCCGGCGGCTACTGCGCGCGGATGATCCGCGAGACCTGGCCGCAGGTCCGGATCACGAGCGTGGCCCCGTACGGGACGGATCACGCGAGCCGTCAGCAGGGCATGCGGCACCTGATCACCCACCAGAGCGAACTCCACCAGGTCGCGGACGGTCCGGCGCGCCCCGCGCCGGTACGGGCGCCGCTGCCGCAGGTCCCGCTCCAGCCTGCGATCCCGTTGGACGCGATCGCGCAGGAGTTGGCCGGGGCGTTCGGCCCGCAGGGCGTGTTCCGCTTCGACCAGCGGGCCGTGTCCCGGCAGGGCGTGCCGGAGATCGTGGCGCAGACCCTGATGTGGTCGGGCCTGCCGGTGGACTTCGGTCCGTTCTTCTGGGCGCAGGCCGTGCCCGGCCAACCCGTGCCGACGCTGGCCGAGTTGGCGGCGCAACGCCAGGTGCAGCCGGCGTCGGACGCGGGTTCGTACCTCGTCGTCGGCAGCGACTTCGGCAAGGCGCTCTGCGTGCAGTACGGGACGGCCCACATCGTGGCGGTCCCGGTGGAGGCCGGGCCGGGCGGTGCGCCGGTACCGCCGCAGTTCGTCAACTCCAGCCTGCCGCAGTTCGCGCGGTCGCTGGCGATGCTGGGGCACATGTGGCGGTTGCGGCAGCACCTGACGCCGGAGCAGGCGGGCCGCTGGACGGTCGATTTCCAGACGAACCTGGCGGGCCTCGACAGCGCGGCGCTGGCGTCGCCGGAGAGCTGGTGGTCGGTGCTGTTGGAACAGATGTGGGACGGACTCCTCTGACCCGATGGTCGGTGTGAATGGCCGGGCCGGAACCCTCGAACGGGGTTCCGGCCCGGCCATTCCGGCTTCTGCCCGCAAATGACGCATCCTTGACAGGAATCCCCGCGAGAGAGGCGCTTCCAGGATGAGTGCACCCATGTCACCTCACGGTCCCCAGGGTTTGGCGACCGTGCGCGGCCGCGGTTACCGGCCGGAAGAGGTGGACCGGTACCTCGTACGCCTCTCGGGCAGCCGGGACGAGGCCTGGGAGCGAGTGGCGCGGTTGACCGTCCTGGCGAAGCAGATGGAGGCGGAGGCGGAGCGGCTGCGCGAGGCGGTCGCCTCGCTGGCCCCGCAGACCTACGACGAGCTGGGCGAGCGGGCCCGGCGGATCCTGCTGCTCGCGCAGGAGGAGGCGGACTGCGTACGCGCGGACGCGCGCGCCGACGTCTTCACCACCCAGGGCGCCGCCGAGGCACACGCGGACCGGGTGACCGAGCTGGCGCGGCAGGACGCGGAAGCGGTACGGGAGCAGACGGAGGTCCGGGCCCGACAAGGGCTGCTGCGGGCGCGCCGCGAGGCGGACGACGCCCGGGCCGAGGCCCGCGACGACGCGGCGGCCTGGCGGTCGGACGCGCACGCCTCCCTCGTCGAGACGCGCCGCCGGGCCGACGAACTGCTGGCGGAACGCGAACAGGAACAGGCCGACCGACGGGACGCGGCGGAACGCGAACTCGCGGCGCGCGAGGCCGAGCTGGAAGCCCGGCACGCCGAGCTGGAACGGCACGCCGAAGGACGGTTGGCGCAGGCGCGGCGGGCGTTCGCCGAAGCGGAGGGATCGGCGCGGCACGGGCAGGAGGACGCCGAGGCCCGGGCGTCGGAGGTGCTGGCGCAGGCGCGGGCACGGGAGGAACGGGCCGGGCGGGAGACGGAACGGATCCTGCGGGAGCACGGGGAGGCGCAGGACGAGATGCGGGCGCACATGAACCATGTGCGGGCGAGCCTGGCGGCGCTTACGGGGAGGGCGCCGGCGGGGCCGTAGCCCTGGCCGGGCGGTTGTTGTTGGTTGCTGCGGGTCCCGCCGGGTGGTTGCGGTGGGTTGCTGCGGGTCCCGCCGGGTGGTTGCGGTGGGTTGCTGCGGGTCCCGCCGGGTGGTTGCGGTTGGTTGCTGCGGGTCCCGGCTGCGCCGGGCGCCTCAAGTGCCGGCGGGGCTGGGTGGTGGGGGTGGGGCGGGGGGGGGGGGGGGGGGGCCGGGGGGGGGGGGGGGGGGGGGGGGGGGGGGGGGGGGGGCGGGTTGTTTTGTGGGGCGGGGGTCGCGCGCCACAAATCCCACTTCTACGTCCCGGCCGACACCCCACCCCGTCCCCGCCCCCGACCAGACCATCCACCCCCGGTGAGATCAGCCCCTCGGCCCATCCGGCCTCGCCGGCCGGTCCGGCCCAATCCAGCCTTGCCGGCCGGGCCGGCCAATCCCAGCCTCGCCGGCGTTTGAGGCGCGGGGTACGGGGCGGAGCCCCGAAAGCCCGACGGAGTCGGGGCCGCTTCGCGCGACGGCGCGGATCCGTACATCCAGCCTCGCCGGCGTTTGAGGCGCGGGGCGGAGCCCCGAAAGCCCGACGGAGTCGGGGGCGCTTCGCGCGACGGCGCGCCTCGTCAGAGGGTGGGGAGGAACGCTGCGATCAGGGGGGCGATGGTGGGGAGGTGGGTTTCGAGGGCGAAGTGGCCCGCGCCTTCGAGGACGTGGATCTGCGCGTGCGGCGCGTCCCGCAGGTACGCCTTGGCTCCCGCCGGGGTGAAGAAGGGGTCGCCCGCGCCCCAGACGATCAGGACCGGCAGTCGCGCCGATCGGAGCCACGCCTGCCAGTCGGGGTAGTGGGTGAAGTTGGACGCGTAGTCGAAGGCGAGGTCGGCCTGGGCGTCCGCGCGGCCGGGTTGGCCGAGGTGGTGGAGGTCCAGGGTCCAGGAGTCCGGGGAGATCAGCGAGGTGTCGGCGACCCCGGTCTCGTACTGGAAGCGGGTGCCCGCCTCGGTGAAGAGGCCGCGGACCTTCTCCTCGTCGCCGGGGACCTCGCGGCGCAGGCCGGCGAACTCCCGGGCGGCGTCCGAGAGTCCTTCCTCGTACGCGTTGCCGTTCTGCACGATGAGGCCCGTCACCCGCTCGGGTCGCCGCGTGGCGAGCCGCAGGCCGACCGGGGCGCCGAAGTCGAAGACGTACAGCGCGAAGCGGTCCAGGGCGAGGGCGTCGGTGAAGCCCTCGACGATGTCGGCGAGTCGGTCGAAGGAGTACGTGAACCCGCTCGGGGTCTCGGTCCGGCCGAAGCCGGGGTAGTCGGGGGCGATGAGCCGGTACGGGGTTCCGGCCAGGGCGTCCATGAGGCGGGTGAACTGGTGGGAGGAGGTCGGGAAGCCGTGCAGGAGCAGCAGGACGGGGGCGTCGGCCGGGCCGCTCTCGCGGTAGGCGACGGTGACGCCGTCCACGTCGACGGTGCGGTGCTGGATCCGGGCCACGGTCATCACATGCCTCCTGGGGTGCTGGTTCCATTAGTCTCGGGGAGCAGGGCTAATGGGTCAAGGGGATTGGGTAGCATTAGACGGGTGACTGTGAACTTTCCGCTCATCGGCGAGCACCTCGCGCTCGACCTGCTGAACACCCGCCCCGCCGACGGCGACCTGATCGCCGAACCCGAGGGCTTGGCCGGGTGGTTGGCCGAGGAGGTCGGGCGGCTGGGGCCGGTCGGCGGCGGGGTCGGGGAGGCCGAGGTGGTCGCGGTGGTCGCGGTGCGGGAGGCGGCGCGGGCCGCGTTGGCGGCCGTACGGGGCGGTGGGCGGCCGCCCGTCGGCGCGCTGCGGGTGCTGAACTCCGCCCTGGCGGGCGCCCCCGCCCACCGGGAGCTGACCTGGTCCGCCGGATCCGGGCTGGCGGCCGATCGTCGGCGGCCGGCCGCCGACCCGGCGGCGCGCCTCGCGGCGGAGCTCGCCGAGGCGGTGACGGACCTCCTCACCGGTCCCCGGGTGGGGGAGGTGCGCGAGTGCGAGGGGGCGGAGTGCGTGCTGCTGTTCCTGCCGGCGCACCCGCGCCGGCGGTGGTGCGTGGCGGGTGCGTGCGGGAACCGGGCCCGGGTGGCCCGTTACTACGCGCGGCGCCGGGCCTGATCGGGGCTTTCGGGTGCGGTCGCGGCGGGGCGCGGGTAGCGGTACGGGTCGCTCCTGAGGCCGTGTGAGGTCACCACCACCGTGAAGGTCGCGGCGGTCCCGTCCGGGAGGGGGGCCGTCAGGGTGGACGTCGTGGGGTCCAGGGTCGAGGGGACGGCCGTGTCGTCCACGCCCACCCGGGCCTCCTCGAAGCCGCCGCCCGACACGGTGAGGACGCCGTCGGCGAGGGCGACGTCGGTGATCACCGGGTTGGCCCGGGTGGCCATCTTGTTCACCAGGTAGGCGCCCGCCGGGGCGCCGGTCAGGGCCCAGATCTCCGTGGGGAGGCGGGGGAGCCCGCCGCCGACGTCCGAGAGGAAGAACAGGACGACGTAGAGCATCGTGACCGCGCTGAGGGCGACGTACTGGAGGTCCATCAGGTCGGTCCGCCCGCTGTCGTTCGCGATGAGGTCGCGCAGGGGCCGGCGGCCGCCGGGGGTCGGCTTCGGGGCGGGTTTGGCCAGGCTGCCGTTCTCCACGCGCACCCCGACGATGGTCTTCGCCGCGATGAGGGCCACGTACGGGCCGCCGAGCAGCGGCAGGTACACCGTGGTCAGCGAGGACAGCGGGCCGTGCTCGCCCTGGAACCAGTCGACGCCGCCGCCGGCCGTCAGCCCGTACGCGAGGATCGTGAGGAGCAGCCAGAGCAGGATCACCGTCCAGGCCAGGGCCAGGGTGGTGGAGGTGGAGAGCCGGCCGTCGCGCCCGGTGACGAAGCCGGGGTTGCGGCGCAGCCGCAGGGCGACGGGGCAGGTCAGGGCCGTCAGTAAGAGCAGGGCGAAGAGTGCGGAAGTCATGGTGTTCCCCCGGGTGGTGTCCGTGGGTAGACAGATAGCCCATTCGTTCGGGCCATGACAACCCGGGGGGTCTACTGCTGGTCGGGCAGGACCGGGAACCTGCGCGGCGCCACCAGGAGCAGTACCGCCAGCGCCGCGACGGCCGCGGCCGTCGCGCCGAGGAAGACGTGGTCCACCGCGGCGTCCACGGCCTCCCGCAGGTGGTCGGCGGCGGCCGGCGACAGGTGCTCCGGCCGGTCGAGGGCCTTCGACACGTCGTCCAGGTGGTCGGGCAGCCCCGGTACGGGGTCGTCCGCGAGCCGGGCGGCCAGGGTCGCGTTGGCGACGGCGCCCGTCAGGGCCGCCCCCACGCTCTGGCCGAGCTGCCGGGAGAACAACACGGAAGCCGTCGTGGTGCCCCGCTCCGCCCACCCGACGGTGGACTGCACCCCTACGATCAGCGGCAATTGGAACAGGCCGAGGGCGCCGCCCAGCAACAGCATGATCAGCGCGGGCTGCCACACCGAGCCGGGGTACGGGAGCAGTGTGAAGCCGAACAGGGCCACGGCGGCCATCCCCACGCCGAGGACGGCGCTGTCACGGAAGCCGACGCGCCGGTAGACGTGTTGGGAGAGGGCGGCGGTGAGCGGCCAGGTCAGGGTCATCGCCGAGGTGAGCAGCCCCGCGCCGACGGCTCCGAGGCCGAGCACGCTCTGGGCGTAGATCGGCAGGAACACCTGCGGGGCGACGATCAGCAGGCCGAGGGCGCCCATGGCGAGGTTGACGGCCGCGATGGTGCGGCGGCGCCAGACCCAGCCGGGCAGGATCGGTTCGGCGGCCCGGCGTTCCACCCGTACCACCACGGCGGCCAGGAGCGCGCTCGCGCCGAACAACCCCAGAGAGGGCGCCGACAGCCAGGGCCAGGCGACGCCGCCCTGCACCAGGGCGTAGAGCAGCAGTCCGCCGCAGGCGAAGACACCGAGGGCGCCCGCCCAGTCGACCGGGCCCCGGCGGCCGGGTGGTCGGACGGGTTCGACGAGGTGGCGGGCGATGAACCACAGGGCCACGGCGGCCGGCGGCACGTTGACCAGGAAGATCCACCGCCAGTCGGCGTAGGTGGCGATCAGCCCGCCGACGGCCGGTCCGGCCAGCGCGGACACGGCCCACACCGCGGACATCCGGGCCTGGATGCGGGGGCGTTCCCGGCCGGGGTAGAGGTCGGCGGCGAGGGTCTGGACGGTGCCCTGGAGGGCGCCGCCGCCCAGGCCCTGGATGATCCGGAAGGCGATGAGGGCCGGCATGTTCCAGGCGAGGGCGCAGAGCACGGAGCCCACGAGGAACAGGGCCGTCCCGAAGATCAGCACGGGCTTGCGGCCGTGGGTGTCGGAGAGCTTGCCGTAGACGGGGAGCGAGACGGTGGTGGCGAGGACGTAACCGGCGAAGATCCACGAGAAGACGGCGAAGCCGCCGAGGTCGCCGACGATCTGGGGGACGGCGGTGGACACGACGGCGGCGTCGAGGGCGACGAGGCTCATGGTCAGCATCAGCGAGACGACGACCACGGTCTTCGGTCGCCCGGGGGCGGGGGCCCCGGCCGCCGGGTCCTCGGTGGCGGAAACGATTCCCCCCGAGGGTCCGGCCGGCGGGACGCCCGCGCCGGCCGGCCCGGACGGCTCCTCCCCGAGGGGCGGTTCCGCTTTCTCCCCCATGCCCATCGAACTCCCTTCACCGTGCACGCATCCGCGGGGAACACCTTCTCACCGCGGGTGTTTCCGGCGGTATCCCTCACTTCGGGTCCATCGAAGGGTGCAGAACCCCTAGGGGTTCCTCAGCACAAGGACCCAGGGGCCTTTCGTCCCGCCGGAGGAGGTGGGCGGCCCCGGCGCGTCTTTAACTGGTTCACATGAGGCGGGGCCGTCGGGGGGTGGGGACAACCCCCGGACGGCTACGGCGACGGGCACCAGTGCGCCCGACGGCCCCCGCGCCGGAGACTTCACGACGGCGGCACACGGAGCACCGCGAGCCGACGCCGACGCCGACGCACACGCCGACGCCGACGCCGACGCCGACGCGGACGCGGACGCACACGCCGAAGCCGAAGCCGAGCGGACGCACGCACCGACGCACCGAAGCACGCACGCACGCCAACGAACGAACGAGGGGAAACACCGTGACAACGGCTATGACCGAAACCAGGCACGGGGGTACTGGAGGGCATGAAGCCGTCGCGGCCCGGGCACGCAAGGTCGTCAAGGCCTACGGCTCGGGAGAGACCCGTGTCGTCGCCCTCGACGCGGTGGACGTGGACATCCGTCGCGGGCAGTTCACCGCGATCATGGGCCCGTCCGGCTCCGGCAAGTCCACGCTGATGCACTGCCTCGCGGGCCTGGACACGGTGACGAGCGGTGAGATCTTCCTCGACGACACCGAGATCACCGGCCTCAAGGACAAGAAGCTCACCCAGCTCCGCCGGGACCGGATCGGCTTCATCTTCCAGGCGTTCAACCTGCTGCCGACGCTGAACGCCCTGGAGAACATCACGCTCCCGATGGACATCGCGGGCCGCAAGCCCGACGCGCAGTGGCTCGACCGGGTCGTCGAGACGGTGGGCCTCGCGGGTCGCCTCAAGCACCGCCCCACCGAACTCTCCGGCGGCCAGCAGCAGCGCGTGGCCGTCGCCCGCGCCCTCGCCGCCCGCCCGCAGATCATCTTCGGCGACGAACCCACCGGAAACCTGGACTCCCGGGCCGGCGCCGAAGTCCTCGGCTTCCTCCGCCAGTCGGTGGACCAGCTCGGCCAGACCATCGTGATGGTCACCCACGACCCGGTCGCCGCCTCCTACGCGGACCGCGTCATCTTCCTCGCCGACGGCCGGATCGTGGACGAGATGCTCAACCCGTCCGCCGACCAGGTCCTCGACCGGATGAAGGACTTCGACGCACGCGGGCGGACCTCGTGACCGTCATGAAGACCGCGCGACGCAACTTCGTCGCGCACAAGGGAAGAATGGCGCTCTCCGCCATCGCCGTCCTGTTGTCCGTGGCCTTCGTCTGCGGCACGCTGGTGTTCACCGACACCATGAACACCACCTTCGACAAGCTGTTCGCGGTCACCAACTCCGATGTCACGGTCAGCCCCAAGGAGGCCGCCGACGGCGAGGAGAACCCCGGCAGCGGCAAGCCGCAGACGCTGAACGGCTCCGTCGTCGACCGCGTCGAGAAGGCCCGGGGCGTGAAGTCCGCCGAGGGCGGCGTCCTGTCGATGTCCGTCACCGTCGTCGACACCGCCAACAAGAACCTGGGTTCGACCACCGGCGCCCCGACCATCGCGGGCAACTGGAGCGACAACGAACTCAAGTCGATGAAGATCACCTCCGGCAACGCCCCGCGCGGACCGACCGAGTTGATGATCGACGCCGACACCGCCGAGAAGCACCACCTGAAGCTCGGTGACGAGATCCGCACCATCGCCGTCACCGGCGACAACCGGGCGAAGATCAGCGGTATCGCCGCCTTCACCGTCACCAACCCGGGCGCGACCCTCGTGTACTTCGACACGGCCACCGCCCAGACGTTCCTGCTCGGCTCGGCTGACGCCTACACCCACGTCAACGTCACCGCGAAGGACGGGGTGAGCGACGAGCAGCTCAAGCAGAACGTCGCCGCCGCCGTCGGCGCCGACACGTACAAGCTCCAGACCGCCAAGGAAGCCGCGGACGCCAACCGCAAGGACGTGGGCTCCTTCCTCGACGTCATGAAGTACGTGATGCTCGGCTTCGCCGGGATCGCCTTCCTCGTCGGCATCTTCCTCATCTTCAACACCTTCTCCATGCTGGTCGCCCAGCGCACCCGCGAGATCGGCCTGATGCGCGCCATCGGCGCCGACCGCAGGCAGATCAACCGGTCCGTCCTCGTCGAGGCCTTCCTGCTCGGCGTCGTCGGGTCCGTACTCGGCGTCGCCGCCGGAGTGGGCCTGGCCGTCGGCCTCATGAAGCTCATGGGTCAGATGGGCATGGACCTGTCCACCGACGACCTGACGATCGCCTGGACCACCCCGGTCCTCGGACTGGTCCTCGGCGTCGCCGTCACCGTCGTCGCCGCCTACATCCCGGGCCGTCGCGCCGGGAAGGTCTCCCCGATGGCCGCCCTGCGCGACGCGGGCACCCCGGGCGACAAGAAGGCCGGCCGGATCCGGGCCGCCCTCGGCCTGGTCCTCACCGGGGTCGGCGGCGCGGCCCTCTACCTCGCCGGCGTCGCCGAGGAGGCCGCACCGGGCTCGTTGTGGCTGGGTCTGGGCGTGGTCCTCACCCTCATCGGCTTCATCGTGATCGGCCCGCTCCTCGCGGGTGTCGTGGTCAGGGCGCTGTCCGCCCCGGTGCTGCGGCCCTTCGGATCGGTCGGCCGGCTCGCCGAGCGCAACGCGCTGCGCAACCCGCGCCGCACCGGCGCCACCGCCGCCGCGCTGATGATCGGCCTGGCCCTGGTGGCCTGCCTGTCGGTGGTCGGGTCCTCGATGGTGGCCTCGGCCACCGACGAGCTCGACAAGTCGGTCGGCGCGGACTACATCGTCAACTCCATGACCGGCCAGCCGGTCATGCCGCAGGCCGAGCAGGCGATGCGCGCCAACAAGAACCTCGACCACGTCACCGCCTACCGCGAGGTGCCCGCCAAGATCACGGCCCCCGACGGTTCCACGGTCACCGAGGGCCTGGGCGCCACCGACCCGTCGTACGCCGAGGACATCCGCCGCAAGATGCGGGCCGGGGAGCACGCCGACGCGTACGGTCCGAACGCGATGGCGGTCGGTTCGCTCTACGCCGACGAGCACGGGATCAGGCTCGGTGACACGCTGACGGTCGCCTTCACCGGCGGCAAGACCGTCAAGCTGAAGGTCGCCGCGATCACCAGCGACGAGGGCAACCTCGACAAGGGCATGATGTACGTCTCCACCGCCGTCGCCAAGGCCAACGTCCCGGCCGACCGGATGCCGCGCCCCTTCATGCTGCTGGCCACCGCCAAGGCCGGTCAGGCCGACACCGCGTACGCCGAGGTCAAGGCGGGGCTCGCCGAGTACCCGCAGTACAAGGTGCTCAACCAGGCCGACTACAAGCAGGCGCTCAAGGACCAGGTCGGCCAACTGCTGAACATGGTCTACGGGCTCCTCGCCCTCGCGATCATCGTCGCGGTCCTGGGAGTCGTGAACACCCTGGCCCTGTCGGTGGTCGAGCGGACCCGCGAGATCGGCCTGATGCGCGCCATCGGCCTCTCCCGCCGCCAGCTGCGCCGCATGATCCGCCTGGAGTCGGTGGTCATCGCCCTCTTCGGCGCCCTCCTGGGCCTCGGCCTGGGCATGGGCTGGGGCGCGACCGCGCAGCAACTCCTCGCCCTCCAGGGCCTGAAGGTCCTGGAGATCCCCTGGCCGACCATCCTCGGGGTGTTCGCCGCATCGGCCCTGGTGGGCCTGTTCGCCGCACTGGTACCGGCCTTCCGGGCGGGGCGGATGAACGTACTGAACGCGATCGCCACCGACTAGGCCCCCAGGGTCCGGCTCATCAGGCGGTTGCCACGGGGGTACGCCGGCCCTGGTCGTCCAGTCGGACGACCAGGGCCGGCGTCGTGCCGCGGGCGGCCCACCCGGGCGCCGGCCGTCACCCTCCGTGACGACGGCAATCCCCCGCGCGGTCGGGGGAGACCCGTCGTAGGGTGGGAACCCCCGGCCCGTTCACGTGTCGGGCCCTTCGCGTTGCCCCTCCACCGGACGGAAAGCCCTGCTCATGAGTCTGTACGGACTGCTCGACGCCGTCACCCGGGACCCCGCCCTCGCCGAGGCGGTCGCGGCGGCCGGGGACGGCAACCGGATGCACGTGGACCTGGTCGGCCCGGCGGCCGCCCGGCCCTTCACGATCGCCGCGCTGGCCCGGCGGACCGGGCGGACCGTGCTGGCGGTGACCGCCACCGGGCGGGAGGCCGAGGACCTGGCCGCCACGCTGCGTTCCCTGCTCCCGCCGGACGAGGTGGCCGAGTACCCGTCCTGGGAGACGCTGCCCCACGAGCGGCTCTCCCCCCGCAGCGACACCGTGGGCCGTCGGCTCGCGGTGCTGCGCCGACTGACGCACCCGAGCAAGGACGACCCGGCCACCGGCCCCGTGTCCGTGGTGGTCGCGCCGATCCGCTCCGTGCTCCAGCCGCAGGTCAAGGGGCTGGGGGAGCTGGTTCCGGTCAGTCTGCGGCAGGGGCAGGCCGTCGATCTGGGCGAGGTCACGCAGGCGCTGGCCGCCGCCGCGTACGCGCGGGTCGAGCTGGTGGAGAAGCGCGGCGAGTTCGCCGTGCGCGGGGGCATCCTCGACGTGTTCCCGCCCACCGAGGAACACCCGCTGCGCGTGGAGTTCTGGGGCGACGACGTCGAGGAGATCCGCTACTTCAAGGTCGCCGACCAGCGTTCCCTGGAGATCGCCGACCACGGGCTGTGGGCCCCGCCCTGCCGTGAACTGCTGCTGACCGACGAGGTGCGGGAGCGGGCCGCCGCGCTGGCCCGGGAGCACCCGGAGCTCGGGGAACTGCTGAACAAGATCGCCGAGGGGATCGCGGTCGAGGGCATGGAGTCCCTCGCCCCGGTCCTGGTCGACGACATGGAACTGCTGATCGACGTCCTGCCGGCCGGGTCGATGGCCGTCGTGTGCGACCCGGAGCGGGTGCGGACCCGGGCCGCCGACCTCGTCGCCACCAGCCAGGAGTTCCTGATGGCCTCCTGGGCGGCCACCGCCGGCGGCGGTCAGGCCCCGATCGACGTCGGCGCGGCCTCGCTGCGGGGCATCGCGGACGTCCGCGAGCACGCCCGGGCACTCGACATGATGTGGTGGTCGGTCTCCCCGTTCGCCGCCGACGAGAGCGCCGACGGGGCCGACACCCTCAAGCTCGGGATGCACGGCCCGGAGGCGTACCGGGGCGACACCGCCCGCGCGCTCGCCGACACGAAGGCGTGGATCGCCGACGGCTGGCACACCGTGTTCCTCACCGAGGGACACGGCCCGGCGGCCCGCACCGTCGAGGTGCTCGGCGGCGAGGGCATCGCGGCCCGCCTGGAGGCGGACCTCGCCACCCTGGAGCCGGGCATCGTGCACGTGACGTGCGGCTCCCTCGACAACGGCTTCGTCGACCCGGCGCTCAGGCTGGCCGTGCTCACCGAGACCGACCTGACCGGGCAGCGCACCGCCAGCAAGGACCTGGGTCGGATGCCGACCCGGCGCCGCAAGTCGATCGACCCCCTCACCCTGGAGGTCGGCGACTACATCGTGCACGAGCAGCACGGCGTGGGCCGCTACATCGAGATGGTGCAGCGCACGGTGCAGGGCGCCACCCGCGAGTACCTGCTGGTCGAGTACGCGCCCGCCAAGCGCGGCCAGCCCGGCGACCGGCTCTACATCCCCACGGACCAGCTGGAGCAGGTCACCAAGTACGTCGGTGGCGAGGCCCCGACCCTGCACCGGCTCGGCGGCGCCGACTGGACCAAGACCAAGGCGCGCGCGAAGAAGGCGGTCAAGGAGATCGCCGCCGACCTGATCAGGCTCTACAGCGCGCGGATGGCGGCCCCCGGCCACACCTTCGGCCCGGACACCCCCTGGCAGCGGGAACTGGAGGACGCCTTCCCGTACGCGGAGACGCCCGACCAGCTCACCACCATCGCCGAGGTCAAGGAGGACATGGAGAAGTCCGTCCCCATGGACCGGCTGATCTGCGGCGACGTCGGCTACGGCAAGACGGAGATCGCCGTGCGGGCGGCCTTCAAGGCGGTACAGGACGGCAAGCAGGTCGCCGTCCTCGTGCCCACCACGCTGCTGGTGCAGCAGCACTTCGGCACCTTCTCCGAGCGCTACAGCCAGTTCCCGGTCAAGGTGAAGGCGCTGTCGCGCTTCCAGAACGAGACCGAGTCGAAGGCCACGCTGGAGGGGCTGCGCGAGGGCTCGGTGGACATCGTCATCGGCACGCACCGGCTGTTCTCGCAGGAGACGAAGTTCAAGGACCTGGGCCTGGTCATCGTCGACGAGGAGCAGCGGTTCGGCGTCGAGCACAAGGAGCAGCTGAAGAAGCTCCGCGCCAACGTGGACGTGCTGACCATGTCCGCGACCCCGATCCCGCGCACCCTGGAGATGGCGGTGACCGGCATCCGCGAGATGTCGACGATCACCACCCCGCCGGAGGAGCGCCACCCGGTGCTCACCTTCGTCGGCCCGTACGAGGAGAAGCAGATCGGCGCGGCCGTCCGCCGCGAGCTGCTGCGCGAGGGCCAGTGCTTCTACATCCACAACCGGGTCGAGTCCATCGACCGGGCCGCCGCGAAGCTGCGCGAGATCGTGCCCGAGGCGCGGATCGCGACGGCGCACGGGCAGATGTCGGAACAGGCGCTGGAACAGGTCGTGGTGGACTTCTGGGAGAAGAAGTTCGACGTCCTCGTCTCGACCACGATCGTCGAGTCCGGCATCGACATCTCCAACGCCAACACCCTGATCGTGGAGCGCGGCGACAACTTCGGGCTCTCCCAACTGCACCAGCTGCGCGGGCGCGTGGGCCGGGGCCGCGAGCGCGGGTACGCGTACTTCCTGTACCCGCCGGAGAAGCCGCTGACGGAGACGGCGCACGAGCGGCTCGCGACGATCGCCCAGCACACCGAGATGGGCGCCGGCATGTACGTGGCCATGAAGGACCTGGAGATCCGCGGCGCGGGCAACCTGCTCGGCGGCGAGCAGTCCGGCCACATCGCGGGCGTCGGCTTCGACCTGTACATCCGGATGGTCGGCGAGGCCGTGGCCGACTACCGGGCCGCCGTCGAGGGCGGGCCGCAGGAGGAGCCGCCGCTGGAGGTCAAGATCGAGCTGCCGGTCGACGCGCACGTCCCGCACGACTACGCGCCCGGCGAGCGGCTGCGCCTGCAGGCCTACCGGTCGATCGCCTCGGCGAACTCCGAGGCCGACGTCAAGGCCGTGCGGGAGGAGCTCACCGACCGCTACGGCAAGCTGCCGGAGCCGGTGGAGAACCTGCTGCTGGTGGCGGGGCTGCGGATGCTCGCCCGTGCCTGCGGGGTCGGCGACATCACCCTCCAGGGGCCCAACATCCGCTTCGGGCCAGTGGAGTTGAGGGAGTCGCAGGAGCTGCGGCTCAAGCGGCTCTACCCGGGGGCGGTGCTCAAGCCGGCCGCCTCGCAGGTGCTCATCCCGCGGCCGAAGACGGCGAAGGTCGGCGGAAAGCCGTTGGTCGGCCGGGAACTGCTGGCCTGGACCGGGGAGTTCCTCACCACGATCCTCGGCTCGTGACCGACGCGGGCTCGTGACCGACGCGGGCTCGTGACCGACGCGGGCTCGTGACCGACGCGGGCGCGGGGCCGGCGCACTCGTCGGCCCCGCGCCCGTGTCGGCGGGCTACTAGCGTCCCCTTTGTGACGCCACGCGCGTTCCGCGCGCTTCGCCCGCCGGCGGCCGGCTCCGGCGGACGACGGCCGGCGGGACGTCGTGCTGCGACCCTGCAACGGTTGCGCTCATCCCCTCACTGACTTCCGACAAGGCTGTATACGCTCAGACCCGGAACTCATCTTTTCTTTATCCGTACGGCCCGTCAGGAGCAGCGATGCACGGCCCCGGCTTCCCGCCGCAGCATGGCCACCCCGGCCCCCCTCCCAGCGACGGGAGCGTGGTGACGCTGCGCGTGCTGTTCGCCGTGCTGCCCCTGCTGACCTGCGGTTTCCTCGCGTGGGGCACGATGCTGCGCCTGGCGTTGGTCACGCGCAAGCCGCGGGACTGGACGCTGCTCGTCCTCAGCTGCGTGCTCCTCGTCGTGTGGGTGGTCTTCATCGGCCTCGACAAGACCCCGGACACCAGCGGCTGGCAGAGCGACTTCGGCG
Organism: Streptomyces sp. NPDC102278; assembly: GCF_044766345.1. NCBI lineage: Bacteria > Bacillati > Actinomycetota > Actinomycetes > Kitasatosporales > Streptomycetaceae > Streptomyces > Streptomyces sp. NPDC102278. Next base: position 253,223 of record NZ_JBIWLV010000008.1, read on the forward strand.
CCGTCGGCACCCTGCTGACCGGTCTCGCGGTCACCGTGTACTACCTCGTGGCGGACATCCGGCACCACGAGAACCGCAACGCCGCCTCGGCGCAGGGCCCGTGGTACCCGGCGCCCGCGCCGTACACGGCGCCGCAGCCGCCCCGGCCCGGGCAGGGCTACGGCTACCCGCAGGGCCAGACCCCGACGCCGACCCCGCCCCCGAGTCGGCCGGCCGTCCCGCCGCAGGTGACGCCGCCGCCGCGGCTCGGGCAGGTCCGCGCCGAACTCGACGAGCTGAGCGAACTCCTGCGCAACCGGCCGTCGCAGCCGAACCGGCCCCCGCAGCCGGGCGGCCCGTACCAGGACCCGAACCCGACCGCGACCCAGGACCCCCACCAGTGACGGACCGGCTCATCGGCGACCGCTACCAGCTCGCCACCATCCTGGGCCAGGGCGGCATGGGACAGGTCTGGACGGCCTACGACCGTCGGTTGGACCGGCGGGTCGCCGTCAAACTGCTGCGCCCCGACAAGGTCGCCGGCCCCGGCACCGTCGCCGAGGAACTGCGCCGCCGCTTCGTGCGCGAATGCCGGGTCACGGCCCAGGTCGACCACCCCGGGCTGGTCACCGTGCACGACGCGGGCAACGACGGCGACGAGCTGTACCTGGTCATGGGGTACGTCGAGGGCTCCGACCTGTCCGACCACCTCGCGGCACACAACCCGTACCCCTGGCAGTGGGCCGTCGCGGTGGTCGCGCAACTGTGCTCGGTGCTGTCGGCCGTCCACGCGGTGCCGATCGTGCACCGTGACCTCAAGCCCCGCAACGTGATGATCCGCCCCGACGGCACGGTCCTCGTCCTCGACCTCGGTGTCGCCTCGGTGATGGACACCGACACCACCCGCCTCACCAGCACCGGGACTCCGATCGGCAGCCCCGCCTACATGGCCCCCGAACAGGCCATGGGCGGTGCCGTCGGCCCGTACACCGACCTCTACGCCCTCGGCGTGCTGCTCTACGAACTCCTCAGCGGCAACGTGCCCTTCGCCGGCTCCACCGCCCTCGGCGTCCTGCACCGGCACCTGTACGAACCCCCCGTGCCGGTGCGCCGGCTGCGCCCCGAGGTGCCGCACGCCCTGGAGGCCGTGCTCCTGCACCTCCTCGCGAAGGACCCGCAGGACCGTCCCGGCTCCGCGCAGGAGGTGTACGAGGCCCTCACCCCGCTGCTGCCCAAGCACGGGGTCCCCACCGGGCACCTCGACCCGACCCGCCCGTTCCTGCGCCCGCAGGCCCCCTGGCCGGACCGCCCGACCGTGCCGGCGCGCCCGGACACGCCGCCCGCCCCGCCCCGTCCGGACATCCCGGGCGCCGTCGACGAGGCCCGCACCCTCCTGGACCAGGGGCAGCTCACCCAGGCCGTGGACATCCTCGGCGGCATCCTCCCGGCGGCCGCCGCCGAGCACGGGGACCACTCGCCGGTGGTCCGCTCCCTGCGCAAGCAGTACGCGGCCACGCTGATGGACGACGGCCAGTACCGGCGCGCCCTGCCCGAACTGCGGCGCCTCGTGGACGAGTTCCCGCCCGGCGACGCACAGGCGCTGCGCTTTCGCCACGACGCCGCCCAGTGCCTGGAACAACTCGGCGAACCGGCGGCGGCCCTCGCCGAATACCGCTCCCTGCTGCCGCTGTTCGAGAACCACTACGCCAACCCGGACCCCGGCCTGCCCCTGGAGGTCCGTCGTCGGATAGCGCACCTGCTGCTCTCCCTCGGGGACCGGCCGGGGGCCCACGACACCCTGGTCCGCCTCCTCTTCGACGCGGACCGCGTGCACGGCCCGGGCCACCCCCTCCCGGTGGAGATCCGCCGCACCCTCCAGTGGCTGGGCCAGGTCCGCTGACCCCCGCGCCCGGCCCCGGCTCACACCCGGAGGTCCGAGGCCCGCGCCCGAGGGGAACGCGTACCGGACGGGACCGACGGACGCGGCCGGGAGCGCGGCGCCCCACCGTTCCCGCGGCGGAACCGGCCGAGCGGCACGAGCCGCACGAGCAGGACCAGGGCGGCGATCACCGCGACCGCCGTGCCCGGGACCAGACCCGGCGGGCGGAACGTACAGGCCACCGAGCGGGTGCCGGGGCTCACCGGGAAGGCGACCAGACCCAGGTGGGCGCCCGCCGGACGGCCGTCGCAGGTCCAGCCCGCGATCGCCGGCGCCGACAGCACCACCGTGCCGCTCGTGCCCGGCCGCAGGGTGGCCCGTACCCCCGACGCGTCGACGCGCGGCGCGGTCGGCGCGGAGGCCCGCAGCGCGGCCACCGCGGTGTCCAGCCGGGCCCGGTCCAGACAGGCGAGCTCCCACCGGGCGGGCACCGGTCCGTCGAAGACCAACCGCGAGGCGGGCCCGTGCGCGACGCCCATCGGCTGGAGCGCGGCCCGGTTGCGCGGCGGACGGGCGTTCAGCCGGAACGCCGGGCCGTCGGCGAGGCGGGCGGCGCCGTTGTACTCCGGGGCCCACAGGAAGGCCTCGGTGCCCGCGCGGCAGAGGCCCGGCGCGAGCGGCGCCTCGTAGACCCGTGCGCCCAGCAGGAGTTCCTGGTTGGCGAAGGGGGAGGGGCCGTAGGCGAGCGGGGGGCCCGGCGGGCGGACGGTGACCAGCGGCGCGGCCGTCGCCCGGCCGATCGTGCCGTCGGGCCGGAGCCGGGCACCGACCGCGAAGACGGCGTCGGTCACCGGGTTGTCGAGGCTCTGGACGTTGCGGCCCCGCGAGGTCCAGCCCGCCCCGAGGGCCACCATCGTGCGGGTGAACACGTCCGGGGTGTGGCTGCTGTAGTACGCGCCGCCCTCACCGCCCAGCAGCAGCGGATCGTTGCCCGTCAGGGCCGGCCGGCCCGCGTCGGTACGGTACGCGGGCCAGCCCCCGGCGCCCGCCAACGCCTCGGCGCGTGCCGCGTGCGCGGGCCCCCACGAGGGGTAGTCGTCCAGCCCGCCGAGCTTGCCCAGGTGGCCGTACGCGATGGTCGCCGCGGCCTGACCGACCAGGACCGCGACCAGCAGTCCGGCCGCCGGGAGCACGAGGCGCCGGCCGCGCAGCGCCCACCACGCGCAGCCGGCCACCGCCAGCCCGCCGCCGAACAGGGCGTACCCCCAGCCGGTCGCCGTCGAGCTGCCCGCCGCCCCGAGCGCGGCCAGGCAGAGCACCCCGGCCCCGCCGGCCAGCGCCCGCACCCCCGGCAGACCGGCCGCGAGCCCGGCCCAGGCGGCGATGACCACGATCCCGGCGAGCACGAAGGTCTGCCGGTACGGGCTGCCGTTCGGGGTCGCGAAGGCGTGCCAGGCCAGATGGGTCGGCGCCCACTGGAGGGACAGCAACACCGCCAACACCAGTCCCGTCCACCACAGCCGTGCCCGCGCCGGCACCGCCCGGTGGAACGGCAGCGCCGCCACCAGCAGCAGGGTCCCGGTGCCCACGAAGAGGGCGGGGGAGGAGAAGGAGTACGTGGCGGGCAGCAGCCGCGCCAGCAGGTCCCCGGTCGCCACCGGCGCGAACTCCCGGGACCACCCCGGGTACGCCTGCTTCGAGCTGAGGAACAGCGGGGCCAGCACCGGCGCGGCCAGGGCGACGCCCAGCACGGTCGCCGTCGCGGCCCGCCCGAGCACCCGCACCCGCCCGAGCAGGGGCCGTCCGCCGGCCACCACGTCCCGTTCCTGCGCCAGCCGCACCACGAGCACCAGCGCCGCGCCCAGGGTCGCCATGTACGCGGTGTAGAAGTTCGCCGTCCAGCACAGGGCCACGACCAGCGCCGCCGCCCCGGGCCGTCGGCCGCGCAGCGCCCATTCACCCGTCAGACACAGGAGCGGGAAGGCGATCAGCCCGTCCAGCCACATCGGGTTGTACGCGGCCTCGATCACCGACCAGCCGCACAGCGCGTACGAGGCCCCGAGCAGCCCCGCCGCCCACCACGGCCCGGACCGCTGCGTGCGCAACAGCCAGACCATCGCGGCGGCGGCGGCCGCCGTCTTGAGCACGGTGATCACGTACACGGCGAGGTCTATGTCCTCGCGCGGGAAGACCCCGACGAGCACGGCGAACGGGCTCGTCAGGTACGTCCCGAAGTCCGGCAGGAAACTCGTCCCGTACCCGGACTGCCAGTTGAGGAGCAGACCGCCCTCGGCGCGCCCGTGCAGCAGGTCCCACAGATGGGCGTGGAAGGGCACGAACTGGTTGCCGAGGTCGTTGACGCCGCGGTGGCGGGGCCCGTACGGGAAGACGCGCGCCAGCGCGTCCCCGGCACACACGGCCACCGTCGTGATCAGGGCGGCGAGCGCCGAGCCGAACAGGCTGTGGCGCCGCGGGGAACTGTGCGGTGTCGACATGGTGGCCCGACCCTGGCAGACGCGGAGGACGCCGGGATGGCGCCGGGATGACCGGCGCGCCAACAGTGGCGCACCCCAACACGCTCGGAATCGTTGGTCGAACCAGTGGCTCGGATCACCTTGACTGCATAACATCGATCACCGCACGGCCCTTGTGCACCGACGCACAATCTCCCGGCCCTGGAGGCTCCTTTGCACCGTCGCACTGCGCTCTCCGTCTCCGCCGTCCTGCTCGCGGCGGCTCCCCTGCTGTCCGCCTGCTCGAACGAGACCCGTCCCGGCACGGCGGCCGTGGTCGGCGGCGAACGGATCACCACCTCAGCGCTCCAGGCCCAGGTGAACGACGTACGCGCCGCCCAGAACCGATCCACGACCCCCACGCCGGCCGAGCTCGTGGAGAGCTCCCCGCGACTGGAGCGGACGAAGCTGCGCGGGCTGATCAACAGCCGGATCCTCGACAAGATGGCCGAGGACGCCGGGATCACCGTCACCACGAAGGAGATCGAGGACCAGCGCAAGCAGTTCGCCGACAGCAGCGGCGGCCCGCAGAAGTTCCAGGCCGCCATCCTGCAGGAGGCCGTGACGGCCCCCGGCCAGATCGACCGCTTCGTCAAGGACCAGTTGCTCCTGTCGAAGCTCATGGACAAGTACGGCAAGGACAAGCTCTCCGCCCCCGCGGCGGCGGCCGCCAAGAAGCTCGGCGTCGAGGTGAACCCGCGCTACGGCAGCTGGGACGCCGAGGGGATCCGGCTCGGTGACGGCACCACCCCGTGGATCACCCAGCGGACCCGTCCCGAGCAGGCCGCACCCGCCGGGACCTGAGCCGCCCGTGCGGAGGTAGGTTCGGGGGGTGACTGAGCACGCGTCCCCCGAGCCCGCCGAGCCCACCGGCCGCATCGTCCTGCTGACCACCAGCCACCGGGTCGCCCCCGGCCTGCTGTCCTGGTCGGCGTGGCAGACCCTGCACGCCGCGGACCGGGTGCTGTGCGCCGACCCCGGCCACCCGCAGCTGCCGTACCTGCGCGAGGCCGGAGTCGAGGTGGCCCACGTGGTCCCCGACGCCCACGAACTCGTCGAGGCCTGCGCCGGCGGCGCCACCGTCGTCGTCCTGCCGAGCGGCGAGGGCGACCAGCGGCTCACCGACGGCCTGGCCCGGCTGGCCGGCTCCGGCCGGGTCGCGATGCCGGACCTGGAACTGCTGCCCGGGTCCTACGACCTGCCCGGCGCGCGGCTCCTCGACCTCGTGCAGGTGATGGACCGGGTGCGGCGGGAATGCCCCTGGACCTCGGCGCAGACCCACGAGGCCCTGGTGAAGTACGCGATGGAGGAGGCGTACGAGCTGGTCGAGGCGATCGAGGCAGGGGACCGGGAGGAACTGCGCGAGGAGTTGGGCGACGTACTGCTCCAGGTCTTCTTCCACGCGCGGATCGCGCAGGAGCACGCCGACGAGCCGTTCTCCATCGACGACGTGGCCGGGGACCTGGTCGACAAGCTGATCCGGCGGCACCCGCACGTCTTCGGCGACGCCCGGGCCGAGACGCCCGAGGACGTCAAGGCGCACTGGCAGGCCACCAAGGCGGTCGAGAAGCGGCGCGCGTCGGTCACGGACGGGGTCCCGGTCGCCCAGCCCGGCCTCGCGCTCGCCGCCAAGCTCGCCGGCCGGGCCCGCACGGGCGGGATCGCGGTGGAACTGCCCCGGGGCGAGGGCGTCGGCTACGAGTTGCTGGAACTGGCCGCGCGCGCCGAGGCGCAGGGCGTCGACCCCGAGACCGCGCTGCGCGCGGCGGCCCGCGTCTACCGGGACGCGATCCGGGCGGCGGAGGGCGCCGACGCCTGACCCGCGCCCGGGCCTACAGCGGGGCGCGCCCCGAGGGGTTGTGCCAGTGCGGGGCCGGCGGACTCAGGAACCACTCCCCGAAGCCCACCGGGCGGGCCCACCCGGAGCCGCCGGCGGGGATCGCGTCGTGGAAGATCCGGTCGGGCCGGGCGCCGAGTTCCCCCAGGAGGTACGCGGTCTCGTCGATGAACTGCGCCGGCCCGCTGAGGTAGACGTCCTGGTCCCGCCACAGGCCGCGGTGGCCGAGCGCGGTCGCCAGCCGGTCGGTGGCCTGGTTGCGGTGGCGTCCCGGCGCGGGCGTGATGTAGGTGACGGCGAGCCGGCGGTGGGCGGCGGCGTACGCGTCGATGAACGGCCGGTCGTAGAGGTGCGCGGCGTCCCGGGCGACGACGAAGAGCCGCACGTCCTGGTCGGGAGGGTGTTCCGCGAGGTCCTCCAGCATGGCCCGGATCGGGGCCCAACCGGTGCCCGCGGCGATGAAACTGACCGGGCGGTCCTCGCGGCGCAGCGTGAGCCGGCCGCCCGGCGCCCCCAGCCGCAGCGTCTCCCCGGGCCGTGCCTCGCGGACCAGCACGTGGGAGAGCCTGCCCTCCTCGATCCGGCTGACGTGCAGGTCGACGGTGCCGTCGGGGCGGGGCGCGTTGCCGAGGGAGTAGGTGCGCCAGGTGGTCGGGACACGGGCGCTGCTCACGCTCACGTACTGGCCGGGGAGATAGGGGAGCGGGAGGTCGGGCCGCAGGGTCAGCACGGCGACGTCCTGCCCGTACTGGAGGTGGCGGACGATCTCGGCGTCCCACCAGGCCGGGTCGGTGCTCTCGGCGGCGCCGGCCGTCATCGCGTCGGCGATCACCTGGTATGCCTCGGCCCAGGCCTTCTCCACGTCGGGCGTCCAGGTCTGGCCGGAGGTCTCGGCGAGGGCGGCGAGCAGGCTGGCGCCGACGGCCGCGTAGTGCTCGGGGCCGACCCGGAACTTGCGGTGGTCGCGGCCGAGGTCGCGGAGGTAGGGGACGAGGGTCTCGTCCTCCAGGTGGGTGACCACGTGGGTGAGGGCGGCGAAGAGCCGGTCCCGCTGCCGTTCCATGTCCGCCGGTGAGGAGGGGAAGAGCGGGCGGACCTCGGGGTGGTGCCAGAAGAGGTGGGAGTAGAAGTACTTGACGGCGTGCTCGGCCCGTCTCTCCACCACCGCGAAACTGCTCTTCAAGATCCTCACGTCCACAAGAGCGAAAGTAGGAACGGCGGACCGTGCGGGGTCAAGCCTCGGCGGATCTACGGACAGCCGCGACGAAGCACCCATATGGGATGGCTCGTGGAGGTCGGGATACGGTCAGCGGGTGCATGAGCCGACCCCCGCGGAACCCGCCGACGAGACCTCCTCCCCCCAGGGCCCGACCCTGTTCGACTGGGAGTTCGCCACCGACCCCTACCCGGCCTACGCCTGGCTGCGCGAGCACTCCCCGGTGCACCGCACCAAGCTCCCGAGCGGCGTGGAGGCCTGGCTGGTGACCCGGTACGCCGATGCCCGCCAGGCCCTCGCCGACCAGCGCCTCAGCAAGAACCCGGCGCACCACGCGGAGCCGGCGCACGCCAAGGGCAAGACCGGCATCCCGGGGGAGCGCAAGGCGGAGCTGATGACGCACCTGCTGAACATCGACCCGCCGGACCACACCCGGCTGCGGCGGCTGGTGTCGAAGGCGTTCACCCCGCGGCGGGTGGCGGAGTTCGCCCCGCGCGTCCAGGAGCTCACCGACCACCTCATCGACGGGTTCGCCGGGAAGGGGGAGGCCGACCTCATCCACGAGTTCGCCTTCCCGCTCCCCATCTACGCCATCTGCGAGATGCTCGGCGTACCGCGCGAGGACCAGGACGACTTCCGCGACTGGGCCGGGATGATGATCCGGCACGGCGGCGGACCGCGCGGCGGGGTCGCCCGTTCCGTGAAGCGGATGCGGACCTATCTCGGGGAACTCATCCACCGCAAACGGGACGACCTGGGCAACGACCTGATCTCGGATCTGATCCGGGCCGGCGACCACGGTGATCACCTGACGGAGGCCGAGGCCACCGCGATGGCCTTCATCCTGCTCTTCGCCGGCTTCGAGACGACCGTGAACCTCATCGGCAACGGCGTCCACTCCCTCTTCATGAACCCGGAGCAGCGCGAGCGCCTCCAGGTCTCCCTCGCCGCCGGCGAACGCGGGCTGCTGGAGACCGGCGTCGAGGAGCTGTTGCGCTACGACGGACCGGTGGAACTGGCGACCTGGCGGTTCGCCACCGAACCGCTTGTGCTCGGCGGCCGGGACATCGCGGCCGGCGACCCGGTGCTGGTGGTCCTCGCGGCCGCGGACCGCGACCCCGCAAGGTTCGCAGAACCGGACACTCTGGACCTGTCCCGGAGTGACAATCAGCACCTCGGATACGGACACGGGATCCACTACTGCCTCGGTGCGCCGCTCGCGCGACTGGAGGGACAGACGGCGCTCGCGAGTTTGCTGATGCGTCTGCCGGATCTGGAACTCGCTGTTCCACCTGCGGACCTGCGCTGGCGGGGCGGACTCATCATGCGTGGCCTGCGCACCCTTCCGGTCCGCTTCACACCCCGAAACGATTGAGGCGCGATCGGGGCCGCCCTGACCGCGAGTCAGTTTCCGATCAAACTTGTTACTTGTATGCCAAGGCCGCTAGGTTCTGCCGTTACCCCGCCGTTATGCGAAAGGTACAGCCTCATGCGTTCCGGGAACGGCCGCCACAGACGCCCCAAGCAGATACCCGCACTCGTCGTCACCGCCGGAGTCGCCGGTTCCGCGCTGGCCCTGCCGCTGCTCGCGGCAACCAACGCGAGCGCCGCCGACGCCGGCACGTGGGACACGGTCGCCGAGTGCGAGAGCGGCGGATCCTGGAGCGCCAACTACGGCAGCGGCGCGTACGGGGGGCTCCAGTTCACCCAGGAGCAGTGGAACGAGGCCGGCGGGCTCGACTACGCGACGCGCCCCGACCTCGCCAGCCGCTCCCAGCAGATCGCCGTGGCCGAACAGGTGCTGGCCTCGCAGGGCCCCCAGGCGTGGCCGCTGTGCGCGTCCTCGGCCGGCCTGACGCGCCAGGGACCGTCGGCCGCGGTGGACCCGGGCCGGATCGAGGCCCCCGCGCCGGTCGCGCCCAGCCCCTCCCGCCCCGACTCCTCGGTGCCGAAGACCGGTTCCACGCCGGCCACCGACTTCGGGGTGCCGACGCCCACCGCGCCCACCCCGACGCTGCCCGGTCCGTCCGGCACGCCGTCGTTCACGCTGCCCGACGTGCCGCTGGGTCCCAACACCGGACTGCCCGTCATGCCGGACCCGGACCCGACCCTTCCCACCGGCCCGGCCAACCAGCCGCCCGTCGCCCCGACCACCCCGGGCGGCACGACCACCCCGACGGTCCCCTCGGACCCCGCCAAGGACCCGAACCCGGCCGACCCCTCCGCCACGCCCTCGGCACCGACGGGCACCCCGACCGACTCCGCGGCGGACGGCGGCGGCAAGCACCGCGGCCCGGCGGCGGACGAGACCCTCGGGGCCGTCCCCAACACCGCGCCGGAGCCCGTGTACACGGTGCAGGCGGGCGACAGCCTGACCGCCATCGCGGATGCCAAGGGGCTCAAGGGCGGCTGGACCACGCTCTACGAGGCCAACGAGCAGGTCATCGGAGGGGACGCGGACCTCATCAAGCCCGGACAGAACCTGGATCTAACCAAGTAATAGGGGCAGTTCGGGCACCCATTAAGATCCGAATGTCCGGTTTCGGCAAGTGAGACATGCGTCTCTTCCGCCCAACTGGCGTGTCTCGTATCGAAGCTGTCGCAAACCCCGCCCTCACCTGCGCAAACGCCCCGAAGCGGAACGCAAGTAGGGCCCTTTCCCCCCGATGTTGCTCGTTGAACATCGGGGGGAGACCTGTCTACCTTCTGAATCGCTCGTCACCGCGAGCCTCTTCGACCGCATCGCCGAATCCTGCCGGCGGACGGAGAGAACAGTCGTCGCGCAAGCGCCGAAGGCAGGAGCGGGGGAACCAAGGTAGGCGCCGGGACGGGCCGTCGGAAGACGGCCGCGAACCGGCTGGGGGTTAAGACGCACGCCAGTCGTGCGGCCGGGCAACTCACTCGCCCGAACCCGACAGCTCACCTCGTAGGCGTCGGTGAGGAGAAATTCCATGCTGCTTTCCGGCAAGGGCAAGCACCGTCGCGCCTCCAAGGCCGCCCGCATCGTCACGCTCGCCGGTGTCGCCGGTGTCGCCGTCGCGGCGCCCCTGATGGCCGCGGGCTCCGCGTCCGCCGCCACCGCTTCCGAGTGGGACAAGGTCGCCTCCTGCGAGTCCGGTGGCAACTGGTCCATCAACACGGGCAACGGCTACTACGGTGGCCTGCAGTTCTCGTCCGGCACCTGGGCCGCCTACGGCGGCAAGGCGTACGCCTCGCAGGCCAACCAGGCCTCCAAGTCGCAGCAGATAGCCATCGCCGAGAAGGTCCTCAAGGGCCAGGGCAAGGGCGCCTGGCCGTCCTGTGGCGTGGGCCTGTCCAACTCCTCGTACAGCGGCGGCGGCTCGGCCGAGACCCCCAAGCCGAAGAAGCAGCAGGCCGCTCCCAAGAAGCAGCAGGCCGCGCCGAAGACGGAGACCAAGCGCTCCGAGGGCTCCACCACCACGCGCTCCGAGCGTTCCACGGCCACCCCGGCCCCGCAGAAGGCCCCGAAGACCACCGCCGCCCCGAAGATCGGCAACGGCTCGTACGAGGTCAAGGCGGGCGACACCCTGGGCACCATCGCCGACGCGAACGGCGTCAAGGGCGGTTGGCAGAAGCTGCACGAGCTGAACAAGGACATCGTCCCGGACGCCGACCTGATCTACCCCGGGCAGAAGCTGAACCTCAGCTGAACCCCCCGATGACACCGCGTCAGTCCTGACGCATCCCTGCCCGGCGCGTACCCCTCCACGCGCCGGGCGGTGGCGTGTCCGGGCCCGGTCGGGCCCCGAACCCGCCAAGGATCAAGGGTCGTATGTCCTGGAAGAAAGGTATTCGGGCCCTTTTTCGTCCCAGGACCCGGGCGGTCGGCCGGCCGAGTGGCCGGAGCCGGTTAGGCTCTAGTCGGCAAGGCCATCCCACGGCCTGACCCGCCACCGCACACCCAGCGTCACATCCCAGAAGGAGATGCTCGTGCCGTCCATCGACGTCGTCGTAGCCCGGGAAATCCTGGACTCCCGAGGCAACCCCACGGTCGAGGTCGAGGTTGGCCTCGACGATGGCAGCACCGGTCGTGCTGCAGTCCCGTCCGGCGCCTCCACCGGTGCATTCGAGGCCATCGAGCTCCGTGACGGTGACCCCAACCGTTACTTCGGCAAGGGTGTCGAGAAGGCCGTCCTCGCCGTCATCGAGCAGATCGGCCCGGAGCTCGTCGGCTACGACGCCACCGAGCAGCGCCTGATCGACCAGGCCATGTTCGACCTGGACGCCACCGACAACAAGGGCTCCCTCGGCGCCAACGCCATCCTCGGCGTGTCCCTCGCCGTCGCGCACGCCGCGTCCGAGGCCTCGGACCTCCCGCTCTTCCGCTACCTCGGCGGCCCGAACGCGCACCTGCTGCCCGTTCCGATGATGAACATCCTCAACGGTGGGTCGCACGCCGACTCCAACGTGGACATCCAGGAGTTCATGATCGCCCCGATCGGCGCGGAGTCCTTCTCCGAGGCGCTGCGCTGGGGTGCCGAGGTCTACCACACCCTCAAGAAGGTCCTGCACACCAAGGGCCTCTCCACCGGCCTGGGCGACGAGGGCGGCTTCGCCCCGAACCTGGAGTCGAACCGCGCCGCGCTGGACCTCATCGTCGAGGCCATCAAGCAGGCCGGCTACGTCCCCGGCAAGGACATCGCGCTCGCGCTCGACGTCGCCGCGTCCGAGTTCTACAAGGACGGCAAGTACGAGTTCGAGGGCCAGTCCCGCTCGGCCGCCGAGATGACCGAGTACTACGAGGAGCTCGTCTCCGCGTACCCGATGGTCTCCATCGAGGACCCGCTGTACGAGGACGACTGGGCCGGCTGGAAGACCCTCACCGACAAGCTGGGCTCCAAGGTCCAGATCGTCGGCGACGACCTCTTCGTCACCAACCCCGAGCGCCTGGCCCGCGGCATCGAGGAGGGCTCCGCGAACGCCCTTCTCGTCAAGGTCAACCAGATCGGTTCGCTGACCGAGACCCTCGACGCCGTCGAGATGGCCCAGCGCAACGGCTTCAAGTGCATGATGTCGCACCGCTCCGGCGAGACCGAGGACGTCACCATCGCCGACCTCGCCGTCGCCGTGAACTGCGGCCAGATCAAGACCGGTGCCCCGGCCCGCTCGGACCGCGTCGCCAAGTACAACCAGCTGCTGCGCATCGAGGAGATCCTCGACGACGCCGCGGTGTACGCGGGTCGCTCCGCCTTCCCGCGGTTTCGCCCCGCGAACCAGTAGGAACGGCGAGGGCTAATCACGCCCCGGCCTCCGTACGTCCCCGCACTCGGTCCCGTACCGTGTGCGGGGACGTATTGCGTAGCGCACTCAGGGGAGGCGGGACCATGGCCGGGAACCGGGATCGGTTCTCCACCTTCTCGACCGCGACCAGACTCAAGGCACTCGGCGAACGGACCGCGGCGCACGTCTACCGCTCCCAGTCGCGCCGCCAGGTCCGCCGCAGCCGGCTCACCGGCCGGGCCGCGCTCCTGGTGCTCGTGCTCTGTACCCTGGTCGTCGCCCTCGCGTATCCCATGCGCCAGTACGTGTCCCAGCGCTCCGAGATCGCGCAGCAACAGCGGGACGCCACCGACGCGCGCGAACGGCTGGAGAAGCTCCGCGACGAGAAGGCCCGTTGGCAGGACCCCGCCTACGCGGAACAGCAGGCGCGCAAGCACCTGCACTTCCTGCGCCCGGGGGAGATCGGCTACATCATGAACGACCCCGGCACCGAGGCGAAGGAAGACCGCCGCACCGGGCAGGCCAGCTCCGACCGGCCCTGGTACTCGAACGTCTGGGACGGCGTCGACAAGGCCGACCGCCCCGGCGACTGACCCGACACGCCACGCCCGCGACACACCCGCACACGAACGAAGAGACTCATCCCAGGCATGCAGACGCCCCCGCCCCAGACCGACCGCACCGAGCCGACCGCCGCGGACATCGAGGCGTTCCAGCAGCAACTCGGCCGCCCGCCGCGCGGGCTGCGCGCCATCGCGCACCGTTGCCCCTGCGGGCAGCCGGACGTCGTCGAGACCGCGCCCCGCCTCCCCGACGGCACCCCCTTCCCGACGCTGTTCTACCTGACCTGCCCGCGCGCCGCCGGTGCCATCGGCACGCTGGAGGCCAACGGCGTGATGAAGGAGATGCAGGCCCGGCTCGCCGAGGACCCGGAGCTGGCCGCCGCCTACCGGGCCGCGCACGAGGACTACATCACCCGCCGCGACGCCATCGAGGTGCTCCAGGGCTTCCCGAGTGCCGGCGGCATGCCGGACCGGGTCAAGTGCCTGCACGTACTGGTGGGCCACTCGTTGGCCGCCGGCCCCGGCGTCAACCCCTTCGGCGACGAGGCCCTGGCGATGCTGCCCGAGTGGTGGGCCAAGGGCCCCTGCGTCACCCCGTGCGGGGAGAAGAAGGACGCGGACGCGTGAGCTCCACACGGGTCGCGGGCATCGACTGCGGGACGAACTCCATCCGCCTCCTCGTCGCGGACTGCGACCCGGCCACGGGCGGGTTCGTCGAGCTGGACCGCCGGATGACGATCGTCCGGCTGGGCCAGGGCGTGGACAAGACCGGCCGGCTGGCCCCGGAGGCGCTGGAGCGCACCTTCGCCGCGTGCCGCGAGTACGCCGCGGTCATCAAGGAACTCGGCGCCGAGCGGGTCCGTTTCGTGGCCACCTCGGCCTCGCGGGACGCCGAGAACCGGGACGAGTTCGTCCGGGGCGTCCTGGACATCCTGGGCGTGGAACCCGAGGTGATCACCGGCGACCAGGAGGCCGAGTTCTCCTTCACCGGCGCCACCAAGGAACTCGCGGGCCGCACCGACATGGAGCGGCCGTTCCTGGTCGTCGACATCGGCGGCGGCTCCACCGAGTTCGTCGTGGGCTCCGAGCACGTCCGGGCGGCCCGCTCGGTGGACGTCGGCTGCGTGCGGATGACGGAACGCCACCTGGTGGTGGACGGGACCGTCACCGACCCGCCGACCGAGCGGCAGATCGCCGCCATACGGTCCGACATCGAGGCGGCCCTGGACCTGGCCGCCGAGACCGTGCCGCTGACCGAGGCCCGCACCCTGGTCGGCCTGGCCGGCTCGGTGACCACCGTCGCCGCGATCGCGCTGGGGCTGGCGGAGTACGACTCGGCCGCCATCCACCACTCCCGGATCCCCTACGAGACGGTGCGCGAGATCAGCGAGCGGATGCTGACGGCCACGCACGCCGAACGCGCCGCGATCCCGGTCATGCACCCGGGCCGGGTCGACGTGATCGGCGCCGGCGCCCTGGTCCTGCTGGCGATCATGGAGCGGGTCGGGGCCGCGGAGGTCGTGGTCTCCGAACACGACATCCTCGACGGCATCGCGATCAAGACGGCGGAAGAGGTCGAGGCCGACATGCACCGGTCCTGACCCGTGAATCGTTCGAAGGCGGCGCCCCGGTCGGTCGACCGGAGCGCCGCCTTCGTCGTCGGAAGCCCGCCGCGACCCCGCCAACGGGTTGCTCCATCCGGCCGAGGCCCTTCGAAAGGCAGCTTCGGGGGTCGGAAGTCCCTCCCTCCCCACCAAGTTCGTGAAGTTCTTCACAAGGAAAAAAGGTCGGTGGGGTCACGGTGGGGGTCGTTCGGGGCGTTCCGGGGGTCCACGGGCCCGTTTCATACGAGTGTTCGTGCGAATCGCGGACGACGGCGAGGGGTGTCGGTAGGTACCCACGAACCCGGTGGTCCACTCCGCTTGAAGGCCTTCAGGCCAGTTCAGGACTGGTGTACAACGTCTCCCGTTACACCGTGGTTCCCGTTTCCCGCCATGACCTGGGTCACGTGGGCGGCGCAGTGTAGCAGAGGGCGGGCAGCACCTTGTGAAGGGGCTCACGAGCACCACTCCTGAGGGTGCTGGATACTCGTTCCATGAGCACCACGGAGCGTCCCAGGATCCTCGTTGTAGGAGGTGGGTACGTAGGCCTGTACGCAGCCAAGCGCATCATGAAGAAGATGCGCTACGGCGAGGCGACCGTCACGGTCGTCGACCCGCGCTCGTACATGACCTACCAGCCCTTCCTCCCTGAAGTGGCCGCAGGCAGCATCTCGCCTCGGCACGTCGTCGTCCCGCTGCGACGCGTGCTGCCCAAGGCAGAGGTCCTCACCGGCCGGGTCACGACCATCGACCAGGACCGCAAGGTCGCCGTCGTCACGCCGCTGGTCGGCGAGGCGTACGAGCTGCCCTTCGACTACCTGGTGATCGCGCTCGGCGCCGTCTCCCGCACCTTCCCGATCCCCGGCCTCGCCGAACAGGGCATCGGCATGAAGGGCGTCGAGGAGGGCATCGGTCTGCGCAACCACGTGTTGGAGCAGCTCGACAAGGCCGAGTCCACGACGGACGAGAACGTCCGCCGCAAGGCCCTCACCTTCGTCTTCGTCGGCGGCGGCTTCGCCGGCGCGGAGACCATCGGCGAGGTCGAGGACATGGCCCGCGACGCCGTGAAGTACTACACCACCATCAAGCGCGAGGACATGCGCTTCGTGCTGGTGGACGCGGCCGACAAGATCCTTCCCGAGGTCGGGCCGAAGCTCGGCACCTGGGGCAAGGAGCACCTCGAGTCCCGCGGCATCGAGATCTACCTGAACACCTCCATGGACTCCTGCGTGGACGGCCACGTGGTGCTGAAGAACGGCCTCGAGGTCGACTCCAACACCATCGTGTGGACCGCCGGCGTGAAGCCCAACCCGGCGCTCGCCCGCTTCGGTCTTCCGCTGGGTCCGCGCGGCCACGTGGACGCCGAGCCGACCCTCCAGGTCAAGGGCACGGACTACATCTGGACCGCGGGCGACAACGCCCAGGTCCCCGACGTGGCCGCCCGCAAGGCCGGCGTCGAGAACGCCTGGTGCCCGCCGAACGCCCAGCACGCGCTGCGCCAGGCCAAGGTCCTCGGCGACAACGTCATCTCGGGCATGCGGGGCTTCCCGCAGTCCGAGTACTCGCACTCCAACAAGGGTGCGGTGGCGGGCCTCGGCCTCCACAAGGGCGTCGCGATGATCGTCATGGGCAAGATGAAGATCAAGCTCAAGGGCCGGCTCGCCTGGTACATGCACCGTGGCTACCACGGCATGGCCATGCCGACCTGGAACCGCAAGATCCGCGTCTTCGCCGACTGGACCCTCGCGATGTTCCTCAAGCGCGAGGTCGTCTCCCTCGGAGCCCTGGAGACCCCGCGCGAGGAGTTCTACGAGGCCGCCAAGCCGGCGCCGGCCCCGGCCTCCACCGCGGCCCCGGCCGCCAAGGCCAAGGCCTCCTGACCCGGCGCGCTCCGGCAGGATCCTGAGCACGACCCAGCACGTCCCCGAAGGGGCTGCCCGCCATCCGTGGTGCGGGCGGCCCCTTCGGTGTTCCCCCGGATTGTCCGGCGCCGGAAATGGGTAGGTCGTTCGGTCGAAACTTCTGGAGGTGCCCACCATGACCGACGCCGCGCCGCGGCTGGCCGCTCTTGCCGAGACCCTGCTGGGCACGCCCCTGCCCGTCCGCGTACGAGCCTGGGACGGGAGCGAGGCCGGTCCGCCGTCCGGACCCATTCTGGTACTGGCCAACCGGCGCGCCCTGCGCCGTGTGCTGTGGAAACCCGGGGAGCTCGGACTGGCCCGCGCATGGGTCGCCGGCGACCTCACCGTCGACGGAGACCTCTTCGAGCTGCTGGACCGGGTCGCCGGCCTGCTCTGGGAGGCGGACCCCGCACCCGCCCGCCCCGCGGTGGAGCCGCTCGTCGGCCTCGGCAAGCTCGCCGCACTGCGCCCCCACCTGCTCGCCCGGGCAGCCGCCGCCTCCGGTTCGGCCGCCCTGCTGCGCGACCCCGAGGCCCGGGCCGCGGTACGCGAACTCGTCGCCCTGGCCCGGCCGTGGCCGGCGCCCGCCCCGCCGCCCGAGGAAGCCGTCCGACGCTCCGGGGCCCGGCACACCAAGGGCCGCGACCGCGAGGCCATCAGCCACCACTACGACGTCGGCAACGAGTTCTACGAGCGGGTGCTCGGCCCCTCGATGGTGTATTCCTGCGCCTACTGGAGACCCGACGCCACCCTGGAGGAGGCCCAGCGGGACAAGCTCGACCTGGTCTGCCGCAAGCTGGCCCTGGAGCCCGGACAGCGGTTGCTCGACGTCGGTTGCGGCTGGGGCTCCATGGCCCTGCACGCGGCCCGTGAGTACGGCGCCCAGGTCACCGGCATCACCCTCTCGCGCGAGCAGGCCGCGTACGCCCGCAAGCGGGTCGCGGAGGACGGCCTGGCCGACCGGATCGAGATCCGGATCCAGGACTACCGGGACGTCAAGGACGGCCCCTACGACGCCATTTCCTCGATCGGGATGGCCGAACACGTCGGCGCCGAGCGCTACCGCGAGTACGCCCGCACCCTGTACGCGCTGCTGCGCCCCGGCGGGCGACTGCTGAACCACCAGATCGCCCGCCCGCCGGAGCCCGACGAAGAGGCCTACCGGATCGACGAGTTCATCGACGCCTACGTGTTCCCCGACGGGGAGCTCTCCCCGATCGGCGGCACCGTGGGCGAACTGGAACGCGCCGGCTTCGAGGTGCGCGACGTCGAGGCGCTGCGCGAGCACTACGCACTCACCCTGCGGGCCTGGGTCGCGCGGCTGGAGGACCACTGGGACGAGGCCGTGCGCCTGACCTCGCCCGGCCGGGCGCGGGTGTGGCGGCTGTACATGGCGGCCTCCGCGCTCGGCTTCGAACACAACCGGCTGGGGGTCAACCAGGTCCTCGCCGTCCGGCCCGGACCGAGGTCCGAGTCGGGACTGCCGCTGCGCGCCCGGGAATGGGGCGCACCGCAGGCCCGGTGAGGACGGGGAGGACGGCGAAGGGCCCCGCGACGGCGAACGTCGCGGGGCCCTTCACGATGTGGCCCGCCAAGGCCTCGGAGCGCGGCCGGACTACTCGGTCTTGATGGCGGTCAGCATGTTCAACCGGGCGGCGCTGCGGGCCGGCCACATGGCCGCCAGCACGCCCACCACGCCGGCGAGCAGCAGGAAGATGCCGATCCGGTCCCACGGCAGGACCAGCGCGTAGTCGGGCACCGACTCGGTGAGGGTGGAGCCGACCGCCCAGGCGAGGAAGACGCCGATGGCGACACCGAGGACCGCGCCGAAGAGCGAGATGACCACGGCCTCCAGGCGGATCATGTTCTTGACCCGGCTGCGGTCGAGGCCGATCGCCCGCAGCATGCCGATCTCCTGCGTCCGCTCGAAGACGGACATGGCCAGGGTGTTGACCACGCCGAGCACCGAGACGATCAGCGCCATGCCGAGCAGGCCGTACATGACGTTCAGAGCGGTGTTGATCATGCCGCCCATCTCGTTGCGCATGTCCTGCCGGGTGGCGATGGAGAGGGCCGGGTTGTTGCCGAGGGCGTCGAGGACGGCCTTCTCGCCGGCCTTCGACTCGCCGCCGGTGGCGTTGACGTAGACCTCGGGGATGTACGGCTTCTCGGTGTGGGGGGCGAGGATCTTCTCGTCGAGGACGTAGGGGGAGAGCAGGCCCTCCATGTCCTTGTAGATCGCGCCGACCTTCAGCGAGCCCTTCTTGCCGTCGTCGTACATGACCTGGAGGGTGGAGCCGACCTTCAGGCCGCCCTCCTTCGCCGTCTTCTCGGCGACCGCCACCTGGCCCTGGGCGAGGCTGCCCAGCGAGCCGCCGACCACGTCGATGTTGAGCAGCTCGCCGATGGCCGTCGGGTTGACGCCGGAAGCCGCCTTGAAGTCCTCACCGATCTTCAGCATGTCGGCCCGCTGCGGGGAGACCGCCTTGATGCCGGGCGCCTTGGCCAGGGCCTCGGCGACGGACGTGTCGAGGCTGCCGCCGCCCATGGCCATCGAGACCTTGTAGTCGGCCTTGAGCTTGTCGGTGCTCATCCGGTCCACGGCCTTGCCCATGGTGATGCCGAGCACGGACAGGGTGGTGACGAGGGTGAGGCCGATGGCGAGGGAGGCGGCGGTGACGGCGGTGCGGCGCGGGTTGCGCACGGCGTTCTGCGCGGCCAGCTTGCCCGGCACGCCGAAGACCTTCTCCAGCAGCGGTCGCACGGCGGCGATCAGCGGCCGGGAGAGCAGCGGGAGCAGCACGATGAGGCCGATGAGGATGAAGAACGCGCCGCCGCCGATGAGGTAGCGGCCGTTCTCACCGCTGACGGACACGCCGCCCAGGGTCATCGCGAAGCCGACGAGGCTCAGGACGCTGCCGCTGATGTTGCGCAGCAGCAGCGACTTCGCGTCGGCCGGCAGGTGGGCGCTGCCCATCGCGGCGACCGGGGGGATCCGGCCGGTGCGCCACGCGGGGAACACGGCGGCCACCGTGGTGACGAACACGCCGATGACGAGGGCCGCGATGATCGTCGCCGGCGCGATGACCAGGTCACCGGCCGGGATCTTGGCGCCGATGGAGTCCATCAGGGACCGCATGCCGATCGCCAGGCCGATACCGGTGAGCAGGCCGATCGCGGAGGAGATCACACCCACGACCAGGGCCTCGCTCAGGACCGAGCGCACGACCTGACCGCGCTTGGCGCCGACGGCGCGCAGCAGGGCCAGTTCCTTGGTGCGCTGGGCGACCAGCATGGTGAAGGTGTTGTAGATCAGGAAGATGCCGACGAAGAGGGAGATGCCGGCGAACACGAGCAGCATGGTGCTCATGCCGCTCATCTGGGCCTTGATGTCCTTGGCCTGCTCCTTGGCGAGCTCGGCGCCGGTCTGGGCCCGGGTGTTCTTGTCGTCGAGCAGCGGCTCGATGTCGGCCAGCAACCGGTCGGAGGAGGCGCCCGCGGCCGCGCTCACGGACAGCTCGTCGAAGAACCCCGGCTTGAGGTAGAGCTGCTGGGCGGTGGCGGTGTCGAAGAGGACGAGGCTGCCGCCCGCGTTGACCTGGCCGTCCTCGGTGGTGAAGACGCCGCCGAGGACGTACTCCTTCACCGGGCCGTTGGTGGCGACGCGGACCTTGTCCCCGACCTTGTACTTGCCCGTGCTCGCCGTCTCCTTGTCGAGGGCGATCTGGTTCGCGGTGGTCGGACCGGAGCCCTCGACGAACGTGTACGAGGGGTCCTGACCGCCCTTCGCCGGGGCGAAGTTGGAGCCGCGGTTGGCCCAGCCGTCGCCGATGAGCCTGCCGTTCTCGTCGCCCACGCCGGCGAAGCCGGAGACCCGGGCGGAGACGGTGTCGACGCCCTTGACGGCCCTGACCTTGTCGACGGTCTGCCGGCTGATGCCGGGGTCGCCCTCGCGGACACCGTCCTCGTTGCGTCCCGCGCCCCACGAGGTCACGGAGACGGCGACTTTGTCGTAACTCTTGGCGGACTGGCCCGAGAGGGCCTTGCCGAGGGTGTCGGTGAACACGAGGGTGCCGGAGACGAAGGCGACGCCGAGGGTGACGGCGAGCACCGTCATCAGCAGTCTGGCCTTGTGCGCGAGCACATTGCGCAGGGCGGTACGGAACATGGTGGAGGATCCAGGATGTCGGGGGCCGGCGGAGGACGTGCGGAGGGGCGGTCCCTCAGCTGGTACGGCCCTTGGCGTCGAAGGCCTTCATGCGGTCGAGCACCCCGTCGGCGGACGGGTTGATCATCTCGTCGACGATCCGGCCGTCGGCGAGGAAGATGACGCGGTCCGCGTAGGAGGCGGCGACCGGGTCGTGGGTGACCATGACGACGGTCTGGCCCAGCTCGCGGACCGAGTTGCGCAGGAAGCCGAGGACCTCGGCGCCGGAGCGCGAGTCCAGGTTTCCGGTCGGCTCGTCACCGAAGATGATCTCGGGGCGGGAGGCCAGGGCGCGGGCGACCGCCACGCGCTGCTGCTGGCCGCCGGAGAGCTGGGTCGGGCGGTGCCCGAGCCGGTCGGAGAGGCCGACCATGGAGATCACGGAGTCCAGCCACTGCTTGTCGGGCTTGCGGCCCGCGATGTCCATGGGGAGCGTGATGTTCTCCAGGGCGGTCAGCGTCGGCAGCAGGTTGAACGCCTGGAAGATGAAGCCGATCTTGTCGCGGCGCAGCTGGGTCAACTGCTTGTCCTTGAGGGAGCCCAGCTCTACGTCGCCTATCCGCACGGAGCCGGCGGAGAAGGTGTCCAGACCGGCGACGCAGTGCATCAGCGTGGACTTGCCGGAGCCGGAGGGGCCCATGATCGCGGTGAACTGGCCGGCGGCGAAGTCGACGGACACGTTGTCCAGCGCGACCACCTGGGTCTCGCCCTGGCCGTACACCTTGGAGAGCTGGGTGGCGCGGGCGGCCACGGCCTGGGTGGTGTGCGGGGCGTAGTTCACGGTGGTCACGGGGGCTCCTGTCGAGCATGGGTGCTGCGGTGTGGCGGGACCCTTCCATCCTCGCCGCGCACCACCCCGCTCCGGATCAGCCGAGGTGCCCGTTCACTGGCCCACTGGAGTCTGATCGCCGGCGTGCTCGTCTCCTCCTCTGGTATGACAGGGGCGGTCGGGGAACGGCCGATCCGTCGGCGTTCCGTCGGCGTTCCGACGGTCGTGCGGGGCCGCGGGGAGGTCCGGGGTGGCGGCCGGGTGGCGGCCGGGTGGCGTGCGGCGGCGAAATCCCGTCATTCCCATCGCGGGGGTGATCGCCGTCGGGAAGGTGCCGACAACGCCTTATCGGGCCTGACGGCCCCTCAAGCGCCAATAAAATCAGACAACATCGGGCAGAAGCCCAGGTCGGGACAGGGGCGTTCCGGATAGGCTCGACGCAGCGTTGAAGGCTTTTCCACGGGGGCCGCCACGCCCTGCCCGGATGGTGGAATGCAGACACGGCGAGCTTAAACCTCGCTGGCCCTCGGGCCGTGCCGGTTCAAGTCCGGCTTCGGGCACGACCACGCTCTGTGCGGACGGGAAACACGCGAACGGCGGGAGTGCCCTGGGGGGCGCCCCCGCCGTCGTGCTTGCGGGGCGAGGCCCCCGACCGACCGGCGGCCGACGCCACACGTCCCTCGACGCGTCCCTCGACCCTCGACGCCCGTGCCGCCGAAGCCCCGCCCCCTCGCCCGCAGGCCCGGGGCCCCTGTTCAACGAACCCTGACGCGCCGCAGGTTGGCTGCCCCCGGTCGCGCCGACGCGGGGCCCGCGACGAACGTCCTTGAGCCCGGGGCGTGTCGGGCGCATGCGAGCGGGTGGGGCGGCGGCCGGGGAAATGGTCCTTTCGGGAGTGCGGGAATGCCGTGCGATTCGAAGGAGGTCGATTCCCCGGAGTTTGGCGGCCCGGATATCGGGCGATACGCGGGTCGCGCGGAAAGGACGCGTCGGCCCGGCGCGCCGGCCGCCGCGGAAGGGCGTTGCCGACGCCTCGGAAGGGCGTGAGTGCCGGTCCGGAGGGCGCCGGAGGCCTTGCGGCCGTATGCTCCGACCTCCTGGTCGTCCTTGCGCGGGCCAGGGTCCCGCTTGCCCTATTTGGGCTCCTGTGAGAGGGGGAAAGATCCTCCTCCAGCAGTAGGGTGATTCCTTTGCGAGCGCATTACTCTTGTTGCTAAGGCCGCGCACGGTGGCCATGGAGGAGTGAGATGAGGAGCAGTAACCCGGTCTTCTCGCGACGGGGGTTCAGCCGCGACAACGGCGGCTACGCGGGCTTCGACGCGCAGCAGGCGCAGGCCGGGACCGCGACCAACCCGTACGCGACGAACCCCTACGCCACGGACCCCGCCACGGGGATGCCGCAGGCACCGGCGCGCGCCGGTGCGATGACCATCGACGACGTCGTGAGCCGTACGGCCATGACGCTCGGCGTGCTCACGCTCACCGCGACCGTCGCCTGGCTCGCCCTGCCGGTCGACGCGGCCAACCTGAACAAGTCGTACGGGATCGCCGTCGTCGCGATGCTCATCGCGTTCGGCCTGGCGCTCGTCCAATCCTTCAAGCGCAAGGCCTCGCCGGCGATCATCCTCGCCTACGCGGCCTTCGAGGGTGTCTTCCTCGGTGTCATCAGCGCCGCGGTCAGCACCTACATCAGTTCCGGCGTGGTCATCCAGGCCGTGCTCGGCACGCTCTGCGTGTTCGCCGGCGTGCTGTTCGCGTACAAGATGCGCTGGATCCGCGTCACCCGCCGTTTCTACGGCTTCGTGATGGCGGCCGCCATGGGCTTCATGCTGCTCATGGTCGTCAACCTGCTCTTCTCGATCTTCGCGGGCGGCAACGGCCTGGGCTTCCGCAGCGGCGGCCTCGGCATCCTGTTCGGCGTCATCGGCATCATCCTCGGCGCCTGCTTCCTCGCCCTCGACTTCAAGCAGGTCGAGGACGGCGTGACGTACGGCGCCCCGCGCGAGGAGGCGTGGCTGGCGGCCTTCGGCCTCACCACGACCCTGGTCTGGATCTACCTGGAGATGCTGCGGCTCTTCTCGATCCTCTCCGGCGACGACTAGTCGTACCGGTCACACGCCGGGCGGACGCCCCCACACATCAGGAAGGCCCCGCGAGCACGCCGCTCGCGGGGCCTTCCCGTGTCTCGTGAGGGATGGCAGGGTCGTCGGTCGTCGGTGGACTCGGGACGGGGCGGGGACCGGGACAGCGGCTAGCCCAGTCTGCGGGCGGCCCTGCGCAGGTCGTACTCGTGGATGATCGCCTTGGCCTGGCCGTACGACAGTTCGTGCGCGCCGCGCAGCCAGCTGACCTTCTCCTCGAACCGGACGAGGGAGGGGCCCTCGTCCACGGCGCGGAGCCAGTCGGAGAGTTCACGACCGGTGGTCAGGGGAATTCTGTCGATCATGTTGCGGTGTGTCTGCTCGGAGAACTCTACGGACATGGGCGCCTCCGGAGGTATCGCCGTGTTCTCTTCACGACACCGTGCCTCAGCGTTCGCTCGTTGGCAATGGTGCCCGGGCGGCGCGTAAGGTCGGCGGGGTGCTCGATACCTCGCCCCTGACCCTCGTGGTCGAACGTTTCGCCGACCGGCTGCGGGCCGCACCGCAGAGCCGCCTCCAGCGCGGCGCCGCCGCCGAGGCACTGGAACTGGCCCGCGAGTTGGCCGTACGGGCCCAGCGGCTGGAGTCCGCCGCAAGCGCCGAGGGAGCGGGGGCGGCTCCGGCGCGCGTCGTCCCGGACGCGGGCATCTTCGTCGTCGGGGACCAGGTGGCGGTCGCCGGACTGGACCTCGTGGAAGCGCTGCGGGCCATCGCCTGCGAAGCCGCCCCCGACGACGCGAAGGCCCCGTCCGAGGTGTTGGACGAGGCCGTGCGACTGGTGGAGCAGGCGGAGATCAGAGCGATGCGATGACGCGGTCCGCGAGGATGTAGACGTTGCTGTCGGGGTCCTCGGAGTCACCGCAGGAGAAGGTCAGCGCGTAGGCACCGGAGATTCCCGAGCCGCCCAGCAGGACCGGCGCGGTGCCCGAACGCAGGGCCTCGGAGAGACGCTCGGCGGTCTCCCGGTGCCCCGGGGTCATGCAGAGCGTGGTGCCGTCCGTGAAGACGTACACGTCCAGGGTGCCCAGCGGGCCCGGGCGGACGTCCGCGAGGGCCGTACGGGCCTCCGCGAGCTCCTCCAGGCGGTTCACCGTGCGCTCGTGGTCCGCGCCCGGGTGGGAGGCCTGTACGGGCACGAAGTCGGGGTGCGAGGGGTGGCGTCGGCGGGCCGCCGCCAGCTCGGGGGAGTCCTCGGGGTACTCGTCGAGGATCTCGTCGCCCAGGAGCGGCTCCAGGCCCACCATGTCCGCCTGCCGGGGCAGGAAGACCGGGCTCTCCTCGCCGAGCCCCGGCAGACCGCCGAGCAGCGAGGGGGCGTCGGCGGCGTCACGGGCCTCCTGGGCGGCCCAGAAGGCACGCGCCTCGGCCAGCTCGCGCTCGCGCTCCTCGGCGAGTGCTTCGGCCACGGCGGCTCGTATCTCCGACGCGGGGGACTCCACGGCGCTGCGGGCGTGCGGGACGGCCGCACCGCGCGGGTGCGCCGGAACGACGAGCTCACCGCGCAGGGCCGTGACCTGCTTTCGCAGTCCGTGTACGGCGTGCAGCGCAGCGGCGCCCACGGCCGTGGCAGCGGCCGTGGTCAGCAGCAGGGCAAGAGACATGGCGCTCACTGACTAACTCCCGGTTGATTCGGTCCCCCGACTTCCTACATCAGCTTGACCTCTGCTGGGAATGGCAGGCAGTGCATTACGTCATGAATTGGACAGGTCTTTGGGCCTTAGGGTCTCCGGTCGGTACGGCCTGACCTGCATAAATGCCAAACCCCCAGGACAAAGGTCACATCCTGGGGGAGATTCGGTCACAGCTCGGCCGCGACGGGATTGGATTCGGCGTCAGTGCGGGACGCGGGAGCCGGCTGAAATCCTTACGGCGCCTGGGCGCCGGGCTTGATCAGATATGCGGCGGGCCGCATGGGGAGCCCGCGGGCCGTCGCGCAGCGTTCCGACACCACTACGCCACGGCCCCGACCGTTTTCAGCTCCCGGCCCGCTCGCGGTAACGAGGGGACCCGTCCTCGTGCCTCGGGCGGGCCCCTACCCGCCGCTCCGGCTCAGCTCAGCCGCTCGTGCTGTCGGTCGCGCCGAGCCTCGCCACCGCTGCGGGCAGGTCCCCGTCCTCGTGCCTCGGACGGGCCCCTACCCGCCGCTCCGGCTCAGCTCAGCCGCTCGCGCTGTCGGTCGCGCCGAGCCTCGCCACCGCTGCGGGCAGGTCCCCGTCCTCGTGCCTCGGGCGGGCCCCTACCCGTCGCTCCGGCTCAGCTCAGCCGCTCGTGCTGTCGGTCGCGCCGAGCCTCGCCACCGCTGCGGGCAGGTCCCCGTCCTCGTGCCTCGGACGGGCCCCTACCCGCCGCTCCGGCTCAGCTCAGCCGCTCGATGACCATGGCCATGCCCTGGCCGCCGCCCACGCACATCGTCTCCAGGCCGAACTGCTTGTCGTGGAACTGCAGGCTGTTGATCAGGGTGCCGGTGATGCGGGCACCGGTCATCCCGAACGGGTGACCGACGGCGATGGCTCCGCCGTTGACGTTCAGCTTCTCCAGCGGGATCTCCAGGTCCCGGTAGGAGGGGATGACCTGGGCCGCGAACGCCTCGTTGATCTCGAACAGGTCGATGTCGTCCACCGTCAGGCCGGCCCGCTTCAGGGCCTGCTTCGACGCCTCGACCGGGCCCAGGCCCATGATCTCGGGGGAGAGGCCGGTGACACCGGTGGAGACGATCCGGGCCAGCGGGGTCAGGCCCAGCTCGCGCGCCTTCGTGTCACTCATGATCACCAGCGCCGCGGCGCCGTCGTTCAGCGGACAGCAGTTCGCCGCCGTGACCAGCCCGTCCGGGCGGAAGACGGGCTTCAGGCCCTGGACGCCCTCCAGGGTGACCCCGGCGCGCGGCCCGTCGTCGGTGGAGACGACCGTGCCGTCCGGGGTGGTGACCGGGGTGATCTCGCGGGCCCAGAAGCCGTTCTTGACGGCTTCCTCGGCCAGGTTCTGGGAGCGGACGCCGAACTCGTCCATGTCCGCGCGGGTCACGCCCTTGGCGCGGGCCAGGTTCTCGGCGGTCTGACCCATCGCGATGTACGCGTCGGGGACCAGGCCGTCCTCGCGCGGGTCGTGCCAGGACGCGCCCTCGCTCTGCGCGACGGCCGCGGTACGGGCCTCGGCGTCCGAGAAGAACGGGTTGTGCGTCTCCGGCATGCCGTCCGAGGAGCCCTTGACGGACCGGGAGACCATCTCGACGCCCGCCGAGATGAACACGTCGCCCTCGCCGGCCTTGATGGCGTGCAGGGCCATGCGGGAGGTCTGGAGCGAGGAGGCGCAGTACCGGGTGATCGTCGTGCCGGGCAGGTAGTCCATGCCCATCTGCACGGCCACGATGCGACCCAGGTTGTGGCCCTGCTCGCCGCCGGGGAGGCCGCAGCCGAGCATCAGGTCGTCGATCTCGCGCGGGTCCAGCCCGGGGACCTGGGCCAGCGCGGCCTGGATCACCGTGGCGGTCAGGTCGTCCGGGCGGACGTCCTTGAGGGACCCCTTGAAGGCACGCCCGATGGGCGAGCGGGCGGTGGAAACGATGACGGCTTCGGGCATCGGGGCTCCAAGGGGGTGCGTTGCGGCTCGTGTCGGACCGCATGTGAAGTTACCGGCCCGTACGGTCGAGGTCACCGGCCTCGGCATGTGATGAGGGCCGCACTGCGCGCACGGCGGGTCGCGCGGGCCGGATCCGGGCGCCGTGCACCCCGGGCCCCGGGGCGGCCGGAGGGCCGGCTACGCGCCCGACCGGCTGCCGGAGAGGCCCGCCGGGGCCTCCCCCTCGCCGGGCTGGCCGATGTCCGGGGCCGTCGGCATCCGCCGCCGGCGCCGGTGCTTGAGCAGGGCCCAGGGGCCCCGGGCCGCCGTGACCTCCGTACCGGCCTCGCCGGCCGCCGCGGACGCCGCCTTCGCCACCGGCAGCATGTCCTCGTCGCGGGAGACGTCCAGGCGGTCGGACTCGGGCCACAGGGCCAGCGCCGCGCACAGCGTCGGCAGGACGGCCATCGCGGCGGTCGCGTACCCCTCCGCCGACGGGTGGTAGGAGTCCGGGCCGAACATCTCGCGCGGGTTCGCCGCGAACTCGGGGCCCAGCAGGTCCCCCATCGAGACCGTACGGGCGCCCAGGGCGAGGACGCCGATCGTCTGCGCGGCGGCCAGCTGGCGCGAGACCCGCCGGGCCAGCATGCGCAGCGGCTGGTAGACGGGCTCGATCGTGCCCAGGTCCGGACAGGTGCCGACGACGACCTCGGAGCCCGCCAGGCGCAGCCGACGGACGGCCGCGGTGAGCAGCCGGACCGACTGGGTGGGGGGCATCCGGCGCGTCACGTCGTTCGCGCCGATCATGATCACGCAGACGTCCGGGGCGGGCGCGCCGGCGTCCACTCCGTCGAGGAGGAGGCCCACCTGCCGGTCGAGGTCGTCGGACATCGCCCCCGACAGAGCCACGTTGCGCAGCTCCACCGGCCGCTCCGCCACCGAGGCCAACCCCGACGCCAGCAGGGCGCCCGGGGTCTGCCGGGCCCGCCGCACCCCCAGCCCGGCCGCCGTGGAGTCGCCCAGCATGCCCATCCGCAGCGGCCCCGGACTCAGCTCGGGGCCGCCGAACTCACTCCCGTACAGGCCGTCCGCGCGCGGCGGATCGGGCAGCCCGGTGCCCACCGTCCGCTTCGCGAACTGCACTTCCGCCAACACCAAACCCACCGCGGCGGCCCCGACGAGCCCGAGCCCGCCCCCGCCGTACGCCGCGCCCGCCGCGATCCGGCGGGCCGTCCTCGCCCTGGACACCCTTCGAGCCACCTCGCTTCCGTGCCTGGCCTCGAAGACCTACCTGCCCCGTAGTGCCGGTCGGTCAATCCCTTTCCGCATACTCTGGCCGGACCTCCCGGAGAACCCGTGGAGTCCCCTCCTTGGAGAACATGGTGCAATTCCACGACTCGATGATCAGCCTCGTCGGCAACACCCCGCTGGTGAAGCTCAACCGTGTGACCGAAGGGCTTCAGGCGACCGTCCTGGCCAAGGTCGAGTACTTCAACCCCGGCGGTTCGGTCAAGGACCGCATCGCGGTCCGGATGATCGAGGCCGCCGAGCAGAGCGGTGCCCTCAAGCCCGGTGGCACCATCGTGGAGCCGACCAGCGGCAACACCGGTGTAGGACTCGCCATCGTGGCCCAGCAGAAGGGTTACAAGTGCATCTTCGTCTGTCCTGACAAGGTCTCGATGGACAAGATCAACGTGATGCGCGCGTACGGCGCCGAGGTCGTGGTCTGCCCGACCGCCGTCGACCCCGAGCACCCGGACTCGTACTACAACGTGTCCGACCGCCTCGCTCGCGAGCCCGGCGCCTGGAAGCCCGACCAGTACAGCAACGCGAACAACCCCCGTTCGCACTACGAGACCACCGGTCCCGAGCTGTGGGACCAGACGGACGGGAAGATCACCCACTTCGTCGCGGGCGTCGGCACCGGCGGCACGATCTCCGGCACCGGCAACTACCTCAAGGAGGTCAGCGGCGGGAAGGTCAAGGTCATCGGCGCCGACCCCGAGGGTTCGGTCTACTCCGGCGGATCCGGCCGCCCGTACCTCGTCGAGGGCGTCGGCGAGGACTTCTGGCCGACCGCCTACGACCCGAACGTGACCGACGAGATCATCGCGGTGTCCGACAAGGACTCCTTCCAGATGACCCGCCGCCTCGCCAAGGAAGAGGGCCTGCTCGTCGGCGGCTCCTGCGGCATGGCCGTCGTCGCCGCGCTGCGTGCCGCCGAGGGCCTCGGTCCGGACGACGTCGTCGTCGTCCTGCTGCCCGACAGCGGCCGCGGCTACCTCAGCAAGATCTTCAGCGACGAGTGGATGGCCGGACACGGCTTCCTGGAGGAGGCCGGCCCCTCCGCGCGCATCGGCGAGGTCCTCAAGGACAAGGAGGGCGGCATCCCCTCCCTCGTCCACATGCACCCCGAGGAGACCGTCGGCGAGGCCATCGAGGTCCTGCGCGAGTACGGCGTCTCGCAGATGCCGATCGTCAAGCCGGGCGCCGGCCACCCCGACGTGATGGCCGCCGAGGTCATCGGCTCCGTCGTCGAGAAGGAACTCCTGGCGGCGCTGTTCGCCCAGCGGGCCAACCTCGGGGACCCGCTGGAGAAGCACATGAGCGCGCCCCTGCCGCAGGTCGGATCCGGCGAACCGGTGTCCGAGCTGATGGCCGTCCTCGGTGAGGCCGACGCGGCGATCGTGCTGGTCGAGGGCAAGCCCACCGGCGTCGTCAGCCGCCAGGACCTGCTGGCGTTCCTCGCCAAGGGCGCGAAGTAGGCCCGACGCGCAAACGGTACGGGCCCGACACGCGACGGCAGCACCGGCTTAACACGGCCCCGGCACAGTGGTGGTTGTCGGCGAGAACGCGCAGCGCTCCTCGCCGGCCCACCGACTGGTGTCGGCGTGGCTCCGGAGCGGCTCCCGGACCGTGACGACGCCATGGACGCGGACGGCCCTGACCCGGCCCGTGTCCATCGCGGGGACCGCCGTCGTCCCGCCCCCGGGTAACCGGGGTGCGGCGGTCCCCGCGCTTACGCTCGCTCTTCTTGAGGGCTCGGTTCGCCTCCGGGGCGCTTGCGGCCCGACTCGCAGGCTCCACGTGCTCATACCGCTCGTTCCTCGCGGTCTTCCGCGCGAGGAGCCTGTTCCCCGGGCGCGCCCCTTCGGCTCACTCGCCCCTGCGGGCGCGGAGGGGGCGCAGGGACTTGGTCGCGTGGACGAAGTTCACCGCCACGATGCCCGCCAACGCCACCAGCAGGCCCTTGAACCCGGTCTGGACGGCGGCGATCGCGGAGAGCGGGATCGCCAGCACCAGCGTGATGATGGCGAAGCCGAAGCGTTCCCCGAAGTTGCTGTCCGGGGACGCCGCGCGGTGATCGCCCCGGGCGGCCGCCAGGCGTTCCTCGGCCAGCCGCCGGCGGAGCTGGACGTCCACCTTCTCGACGAACGAGTCCACCAGCGCGGACTCGTACTCGCTCCCCAGCTCCCGCCGCGCGTCCAGCGTCGCGTCGAGTTCCTTCTTCAGCTCTTGGCGTTCCATGCCCTCAGGCTAGGGACCGCCGGGCGCCCCGGCACTGGGGCTGTCCCCCGTCTCGCGGAGCGGCCGGCGGCTTGCCGTCCTGCATAACCGCATGCAGAGTGCTCGGTGACTGAATATTCACCGGGACGGGGACGGAGGCGACGGGATGAGCGACAGCCCGGCCGCGCGGCTGCAGAAGCTCTTCGAGGGGCACCGGCTGACGCCGACTCAGCGGCGGATCGCGCACTGCATGGTGCGCGGGGCGGCGGAGGTGCCGTTCCTGTCGAGCGTCGAGCTCGCGGAACTGGCCGGGGTGAGCCAACCGTCCGTGACCCGCTTCGCGGTGGCCCTCGGCTTCGACGGGTACCCGGCGCTGCGCCGCCACCTGCGCGAGGTGGCGCCGCCCGTCGGGCAGGGCGAGGCCGGGAGCGCGGACGCGTACAACGAGTACCAGCAGGCGGTGCAGGGCGAGATCGAGAACCTGCGCCGGTTGTCGGCGATGCTCGCGGATCCCGGGCCGGTCGTCGAGGCGGGGCGGCTGCTGGCGGGCTCCACCCCGTTGCCGGTGCTCGGCCTGCGGGCCGCGTCCTCGCAGGCGCGCGGGTTCGCGTACTTCGCCGCCAAGGTCCACCCCGACGTACGGCTGCTCGACGAGGGCGGCTCCATGCTCGCCGACCGGATCGACGCGGCCGTGGCCGCCGGGGCGTCGGCGCTGCTGTGCTTCGCGCTGCCCCGGCATCCGCGGGAGGTGGCGGAGGCGCTCGAACACGGGCGGGCGGCCGGGTTGACCGTGGTGACCGTCGCCGATTCGGCGTTCGCCCCGGTGGCCCGCCACAGCGACCTGCTGATCCCGGCGCCCGTCGGCACCGGGCTGGCCTTCGACACGGCGTGCGCGCCGATGCTGCTGGGCCGGGTGCTGTTGGAGGCGATGGCGGACGCCCTCCCGGACGCCCAGGCGCGACTGGAGGCCTTCGACGCCCGGGCCGCGGCGCGCGGGCTGTTCGTGGAGTAGCGCGCGGACCGGGGCGGGGGCGGGGCCGCGGCTCAGCGGTAGTCGAGCTCGGCGAGTTCGGTGGCGAGACGGTTGCGCAGCGCCGGGACGCGGCCCAGGACGGGCAGCGCGGTGTTGCGTACGGCGCGCAGGACCGGGTTGCGGGTGGTCGCGATGCGGGTCATCCGGTCGGTGAAGGCCACCACGCGCAGGGCGACGGGGCGGCGCGTCGCCTCGTACGCGTCCAGCCTGCCGTTGGTCAGGGCCCGGCCGAGGGCGTGGGCGTCCTGGATGCCGGTGTTCATGCCCTGACCGCCGGCCGGGCTGTGCACGTGGGCGGCGTCCCCGGCGAGCACCATCCGTCCGGCGCGGTAGCGGTCGGCGACCCGGTGGTGGACGTGGAACCGGGAGGACCACAGGACCCCGGTGACACGGGCCTGACCGGGGGCGCGCTCGTCCAGGAGCGCCTGGACGAAGCCGAGTTCCGGTTCGGCGGGCGCCCGGTCCGCGGTGGCGACGATCCGGTAGCGGCGGCCGTCCTCGCCGGGCAGCGGGGCGACGACGGTGAGACCGGACGCGCCGAAGGTGAGCGAGACCTCCCGGGGGCCCGGCGCCCAGTCCCTGGTGACGTCGGCGAGGGCGAAGGACTCCTCGTACGAACTGCCGGTGAAACCGATCCCGGCCGCCTCGCGGACGACGCTGTGCATGCCGTCGGCGCCCACGACGCGGTCGGCGCGCAGGGTCTCGCCGGTCGCGGTGGTCAGGGTGACGCCCTGCCGGTCCTGGGTGAGGCCGGTGACCTCGTACGGGCGGTGGACCTCGCCGCCCAGCGCGCGCAGCCGGTCGAGCAGCACCGCCTCGGTCTCGTACTGCGGAACCATCAGCGCGTACGGGTGGGCGGTCCGCAGCCCGTCGAAGGGGATCGCGGTCAGGACGCGGGCGCCGTCGCGGATCCGGAACCGGGTGACGGGGACGCCGCGGCCGATCAGTTCGGCGGACAGCGCGCCGGAGGGGTCCAGCTCGTCGAGGACCTCCAGGGTGCGGGCGTGGACGACGGCGGCGCGGGAGGTGTTGGCCCCCTCGGCCTGCCGGTCGAGGAGCACGAAGTCGAGGCCGGCCCGGGCGAGGGTGACGGCGAGCGTGAGGCCGGTGGGGCCGGCTCCGACGATGGCGACCTCGGTGCGGGCGGGGAGCGCGGGACGGGTCACGGGGGTGCCTCCTCCAGGATGCCAACGAGTGTTGGCCAACGTCTGTTGACTTCAGGGTGCGCCTGCTTCGGTGGCATGTCAACGATCGTTGGCCTACATTCGTTGGCATGGCAGCACACGAGGTGGGGAGCAGGGGCGCGCAGACCAGGGCGGCGATCCTGCGGGCGGCGCGCGAACGGTTCGCCGCACAGGGGTACGAACGCACGACGATCCGGGCCGTCGCCGCCGACGCCGACATCGACCCGTCGATGGTCATGCGCTACTTCGGCAACAAGGAGAAGCTGTTCGACGCCGCGCTCGCCGTGGACCTGCGGTTGCCGGACCTCGGCGCGGTGGCGGAGGGGGACCTGCCGGGGGCGCTCGTGCGCCACTTCGTGGAGCGGTGGGAAGGGGACCCGTCCGACGACGCGCTCCTGGTGCTGCTGCGCTCGGCGGTCACGAACGAGCGGGCCGCGGAGCGGATGCGGGAGACGTTCGCCGGGCAGGTCGCGCCGGCGCTGGCCGCCGCGCTCGGCCCGGAGCGGGCGGAGCGGGTGGCCGGCCTGGTGGCCGCCCAACTGCTCGGGCTGGGCCTGGCCCGCTACCTGCTGCGGCTGCCGGGGGTGGTGTCGCTGAGCGCGGAGGCGGTGGTGGCGGGGCTGACCCCCGCGGTGCGCGCGACGCTCGCCGCGTCGGACTGACCCGCCGGCCCCCGCGGTTTCAGAGGAGGGCGTCCGGGTGGTCGCCGCCCGCCTCGGCGACGATCGCGGACAGCGGCTGCGCCGGGCGGACCGGGGCGAAGGCGACCCCTGCGGAGGCGTCCACGGTGAACCCGTGGACCGCCGGACGGGGCAGGCTGTTGTAGTCGTGGTGGGCGGTGAAGAAGTACGCCCCGGTGTCGGGGACGGCGATCAGGTCCCCCGGGGCCAGTTCCGGCAGCTCCCGGGCCGTGGCCAGCAGGTCCCCGGCGAAGCAGGCCGGCCCCGCGACGTCCTGCGCGACGGGGACCCCGGCCTTGGGGAGCCCCTTCGCGTCGTACGGCAGGATTCGCAACGGCCAGGACGCGGGGGCGTACACCGTGCGGGTGGCGACCTGCACCCCGGCGTGGGTGACGGCGATGGGGCGGCCGCCGGTCGCCTTCGTGTACTCCACCCGCGCCAGGACGAGCCCGTGCTTGGCCGTCAGGGAGCGGCCGAACTCCGTGACCAGGCCGTAGGCGCCCGAGAACAGTCCGGGCGCGGCCGACCGCAGGGCCGTCACGTACTGCGCGTACGTCGGGGTCTCGGCGTCCGAGGAGAAGTTCACCGGCAGGCCGCCCCCGATGTCGAGGGTGTCGACCTGCCGGCGCCCGGCCGCCGCGTTGATCTCCTCGGCCAGGGCGTACAGCTCCCGCACCCCCTCCGCGATCAACGGCAGGGGTACGCCCTGGGAGCCCGAGTGGGTGTGCAGCCGGGTGAGCCACGGCCGGTCCGCGTACGCCCGTACCAGCCACGCGCGCGCCCCCGGGTCGCGCAGCGGGACGCCGAACTTCGAGGTGGCCGTGGCCGTGGACAGGGCGTCGATGGCGCCCGCGCCCGTCTGCGGGTTGATCCGCACACCGATCGGGGACCGGGTGGGGGCGGCCGCGACCAGGGCGTCGATGCGGCGCAGCTCCTGCCGGTTGTCGGCGTTGACGGCGATGCCCAGGGCGAGGGCCTCGCGCAGTTCCGCCGGGGTCTTGGCGGGGGAGTCCAGCACGGTGCGCTCCGGCGCGACCCCGGCCGCCCGGGCCAGCGCCAGTTCGCCGGGGCTCGCGACCTCGCAGCCGATCCCGAGGGACGACAGCAGCCGGAGCACCGGGACCAGGGGGCAGGCCTTCACCGCGAAGGCGTGCAGGACGGGGGCGCCGGCCGGCAGGGCGGCGGCGAACGCGCCGGTCAGGGCGGCGGCCGAGGCGCGGATCCCGGCGGTGTCCAGCAGGCACACCAGGGGCCGAGGGTCCAGCAGGCCCTGTTCCACGGCGGCCCGTACGGCCCGGTCCCGGCGGGTGGCGGCGCTCTGCGCGTGCGTGTCGGCGGCCATGTCCGCCATCCCATCATCCGACGGGGCCGGCCGCAGCTGTTGACTGAATCTATTCAGGAAGGAAGGATGTGAATGGATTGACCTACACCGGAGGAGGCACCGCCATGTCAGGACCCCGCCCCGTACGGGCCGCGCGAGGCACCGAACTCAGCACCCTGGGATGGCAGCAGGAGGCCGCGCTGCGGATGCTCCAGAACAACCTCGACCCCGAGGTCGCCGAACACCCCGACAAGCTGGTCGTCTACGGCGGCACCGGCAAGGCCGCCCGCGACTGGCGCTCGTACGACGCCATGGTCCGCACCCTCCAGACCCTCAAGCAGGACGAGACGATGCTCGTCCAGTCCGGCCGCCCGGTCGGCGTGATGCAGACCCACGAGTGGGCGCCGCGCGTCCTGCTCGCGAACTCCAACCTGGTCGGCGACTGGGCCAACTGGGAGGAGTTCCGCCGCCTGGAGCACCTCGGCCTCACCATGTACGGCCAGATGACCGCCGGTTCCTGGATCTACATCGGCACCCAGGGCATCCTCCAGGGCACCTACGAGACCTTCGCCGCCGTCGCCGCCAAGAAGTTCAACGGGACCCTGGCCGGCACCATCACCCTCACGGCGGGCCTCGGCGGCATGGGCGGCGCCCAGCCGCTGGCCGTCACCATGAACGACGGCGTCGCGATCTGCATCGACGTCGACCCGCGCGCCATCGACCGCCGCATCGAGCACCGCTACCTCGACGTCAAGGCCGACAACCTGCGCCACGCGCTCCAGTTGGCCGTCGAGGCCCGCGACGCCCGCAAGCCGCTCTCCATCGGCCTGCTCGGCAACGCGGCCGACCTCCTGCCGCAGATGCTCGCCGAAGGCGCCCCGATCGACATCGTGACGGACCAGACCTCCGCCCACGACCCGCTCGCCTACCTCCCCGTCGGCGTCGACTTCGACGACATGGCCGACTACGCGGCCAAGGACCCGGCGGGCTTCACCACCCGCGCCCGCGAGTCCATGGCCACGCACGTCGAGGCCATGGTGGGCTTCATGGACGCGGGCGCCGAGGTCTTCGACTACGGCAACTCCATCCGCGGCGAGGCCCAGCTGGCCGGCTACGACCGCGCCTTCGCCTTCCCCGGCTTCGTCCCCGCCTACATCCGGCCGCTGTTCTGCGAGGGCAAGGGCCCCTTCCGCTGGGCCGCCCTGTCCGGCGAGGCCTCGGACATCCACAAGACCGACAAGGCGATGCTGGAGCTCTTCCCCGAGAACGAATCCCTGCACCGCTGGATCAAGATGGCCGGCGAACGCGTGCACTTCCAAGGCCTGCCCGCCCGCATCTGCTGGCTCGGCTACGGCGAGCGCGACAAGGCCGGCGAGCGCTTCAACGAGATGGTCGCCGACGGCACCCTCGCCGCCCCCCTGGTCATCGGCCGCGACCACCTCGACTGCGGCTCGGTGGCCTCCCCGTACCGCGAGACCGAGGCCATGCTCGACGGCTCCGACGCCATCGCGGACTGGCCGCTGCTCAACGCCATGGTCAACGTCGCCTCCGGCGCCTCCTGGGTCTCCATCCACCACGGCGGCGGCGTCGGCATGGGCCGCTCCATCCACGCCGGCCAGGTCACCGTCGCGGACGGCACGAAGCTCGCCGGCGAGAAGATCCGCCGCGTCCTGACCAACGACCCGGGCATGGGCGTCATCCGCCACGTCGACGCGGGCTACGACATCGCCGATTCGGTGGCCGACGAGCGCGGCGTCCGCGTCCCCATGCGCGAGGGCGACGACGCGTGAGCGAGCACCCCGCCGGGGCGACCTCGTTCCACTCCATGTGGGACGAGCTCGCCCCCATCGGCCGCCACGTCGACTCCGGCGGCTACCGCCGACACGCCTGGACCGGCGCCGACGCCGACTGCCGCACCTGGTTCCAGGCACAGGCCGAGGCCCGCGGCCTCGCCTACGAGACGGACCGCAACGGCAACCAGTGGGCCTGGCTCGGCGACCCCCTCGCGGGCGACGCCGTCGTCACCGGCTCGCACCTGGACTCCGTCCCCGACGGCGGGGCCTTCGACGGCCCCCTCGGGGTGGTGTCCTCCTTCGCGGCCCTGGACGAACTCCGCGGGAGGGGAGCGGAGTTCTCCAGGCCCCTGGCCATCACCAACTTCGGCGACGAGGAAGGGGCCCGCTTCGGCCTCGCCTGCGTCGGCTCCCGCCTCGCGGCCGGGCAACTGACCAAGGACAAGGCGTACGAGCTCCGCGACGCGGACGGGATCACCCTGCCCCGCGCCATGGAGGCCGCCGGGTACGACCCCGAGACCATCGGCGCCGACCCCGAACGCCTCGCCCGGATCGGCGCCTTCGTCGAACTCCACGTCGAACAGGGTCGGGCCCTGGACCTGTCCGGGGACCGCGTCGGCATCGCCTCCGCGATCTGGCCGCACGGCCGCTGGCGCTTCGACTTCCACGGCGAGGCCAACCACGCGGGCACCACCCGCCTCGTCGACCGCCGCGACCCGATGCTGACGTACGCGGCGACCGTGCTGGCCGCCCGTACCGAGGCCGCCCTCGCCGGAGCCGTCGCCACCTTCGGGAAGATCGCCGTCGAGCCCAACGGGGTCAACGCCATCCCCTCACTGGTCCGCGGCTGGCTCGACTCGCGCGCCGGCGACCAGGCCACCCTCGACACGGTCGTCACGGCCATCGAGAAGGCCGCCCGCGAGCGCGCCGACCAGGACGGCATCGACCTCGACATCGTCCGGGAGTCCTTCACCCCGGTCGTCGAGTTCGAACACGCCCTGCGCGACGAACTCGACCGGATCCTCGGCGGATCCCTGCCCGTCCTCGGCACCGGGGCGGGACACGACGCGGGAATCCTCTCCGCAGCCGTCCCGACCGCGATGCTGTTCGTACGGAACCCGACCGGCGTCTCCCACTCCCCGAAGGAGTTCGCCGCCGAGGACGACTGCGTGGCCGGAGTCCTGGCCCTCGCCGACGTACTGGAAGGACTCGCGTGCAGGTGACCGCGCACAAGACGTACTGGCTGG
Source organism: Streptomyces sp. NPDC102278 (assembly GCF_044766345.1). Lineage (NCBI taxonomy): Bacteria > Bacillati > Actinomycetota > Actinomycetes > Kitasatosporales > Streptomycetaceae > Streptomyces > Streptomyces sp. NPDC102278. The sequence continues at coordinate 291,390 of NZ_JBIWLV010000008.1, forward strand.
AACACGCCTGGCTCGGCACCCACGTCGAGCCGGGCGTGGCCCTGGACGTCACCGCCGACGGGCGGATCGGCGCCCTGCGCACCGACACCGACGGCCCGCCCCCCGGGGCGGAGGTACTGCGGGGCCTCACCGTCCCGGGCCTGGCCAACGCGCACTCCCACGCCTTCCACCGCGCCCTGCGGGGCACGGTCCAGGTCGGCAGCGGCACCTTCTGGACCTGGCGCGACTTCATGTACAAGGTCGCCCAGAACCTCACCCCCGACAGCTACTTCGCGCTGGCCCGCGCGGTGTACGCGGAGATGGCCCTGGCCGGCATCACCAACGTCGGCGAGTTCCACTACGTCCACCACGCGCCCGGCGGCGCCCCCTACGCCGACCCGAACGCGATGGGCGAGGCGCTGATCGAGGCCGCCGCCGCGGCTGGCATCCGCATCACCCTCCTCGACACCGCCTACCTCTCCTCGGGCTTCGGCAAGGCACCCGACCCGCACCAGCGGCGGTTCTCCGACGGCACCGCCGACGCCTGGGCCGAGCGGGTCACCGCCCTCAAGCCCCGCGCGCACGCCCTGATCGGAGCCGCGATCCACTCGGTGCGCGCGGTGCCCGCCGACCAGCTGGCCACCGTCGCCCACTGGGCCGAGCAGCGGCGGGCCCCGCTGCACGTCCACCTCTCGGAGCAGACCGCCGAGAACGACGCCTGCCAGGCCGCCCACGGCCGCACCCCCACCCAACTCCTCTCCGACCACGGCGTGCTCGGGCCCCGCACCACCGGTGTCCACAACACCCACCTCACCGACACCGACATCGCCCTCCTCGGCGGAACCTCCACCGGCACCTGCATGTGCCCCACCACCGAACGCGACCTCGCCGACGGCATCGGCCCCGCGACCCGCCTCCAGCACGCGGGCAGCCCGCTCTCCCTCGGCAGCGACAGCCACGCCGTGATCGACCTGCTCGAAGAGGCCCGCGCGATGGAGCTGAACGAGCGGCTGCGCAGCCGCACCCGCGGCCACTGGACGGCGCACGCCCTGCTCTCGGCCGCCACCGAGGACGGGCACGCCGCCCTGGGCCTGCCCGACGCGGGCCGGCTGGAGACGGGCGCGCTCGCGGACTTCACCACGATCGCCCTGGACTCCGTACGGACCGCGGGCCCGCTGCCCCGGCTGGCCGCCGAGACCGCCGTGTTCGCCGCGTCCGCCGCCGACGTCCGCCACACCGTGGTGGGCGGCCGGCACGTCGTCCGCGACGGCGCGCACACCCTCGTCGGGGACGTGGCGGCCGCCCTTTCCGAGTCGATCGCGGCCGTCCGCGGCTGACCGGCCGAACGATCCGGGGCGGAGCCCGGGCAACCCCGAGAGGAACCATGACCACCACCGTCATCACCAACATCGGCAGCCTCGTCACCAACGACCCGGCCCTCGGCGACGGCAGCCCCCTCGGCCTGATCGAGAACGCGGCCGTCGTCATCGAGGACGAGCGCGTCGCCTGGGTCGGCCCCGCCGACCGGGCGCCCGCCGCCGACCGGGACGTCGACGCCGCGGGCCGGGCCGTCATCCCCGGCTTCGTCGACTCCCACTCGCACCTGGTGTTCGCGGGCGACCGCACCGCCGAGTTCAACGCCCGGATGTCCGGGCGCGCCTACTCCGCCGGCGGCATCCGCACCACCGTCGCCGCCACCCGCGCCGCCACGGACGACGCACTCGAAGCCAACCTGCTGCGCCACCTCGACGAGGCCCGCCGCCAGGGCACCACCACCTTCGAGACCAAGTCCGGCTACGGACTCACCGTCGCCGACGAGGCCCGCGCCCTGCGCATCGCCGCCGCGCACACCGAGGAGGTCACCTACCTCGGCGCGCACATCGTCTCCCCCGACTACGCCGACGACCCCGCCGGCTACGTGGACCTCGTCACCGGCGAGATGCTGACGGCCTGCGCCCCGCACGCCCGCTGGGTGGACGTGTTCTGCGAGCAGGGCGCCTTCGACGGCGACCAGGCCCGCGCGATCCTGACCGCCGGCGCGGCGGCCGGGCTGATCCCGCGCATCCACGCCAACCAGCTCTCCCACGGCCCCGGCGTCCAACTCGCCGTCGAGCTGGAGGCGGCCTCCGCCGACCACTGCACCCACCTCACGGACGCCGACGTCGACGCCCTCGCCCAGGCCTCGGCCACCACCGTCGCCACCCTGCTGCCCGGCGCCGAGTTCTCCACCCGCGCCCGGTGGCCCGACGCCCGCCGGCTCCTGGACGCGGGCGCCACCGTGGCCCTGTCCACGGACTGCAACCCCGGTTCCTCCTACACGAGTTCGATGCCGTTCTGCATCGCGCTCGCCGTCCGGGACATGCGGATGACCCCCGACGAGGCGCTCTGGTCCGCGACCGCCGGCGGTGCCCGCGCCCTGCGCCGCACCGACATCGGCACGCTCGCCCCCGGTGCCCGCGCCGACCTGGTCCTGCTGGACGCCCCCAGCCACGTCCACCTCGCCTACCGCCCCGGCGTCCCGCTGGTCTCCGCGGTCTGGCAGCGAGGGATCCGCGCCGTCTGACCCGAGCGCGCACGAGAACGCGCGAGCGACCACGAGAACGCGCGAGCGACCACACGGGCGCGCACGAGCACACCCACGGGCCCGGACCGGGCCGGGCCGGCCGAAACCGGTGCGTCCGACGCGCCGTCGAACCACGCCGACCGGCCGCCGATCCGGGCCCGTCCCGTGTCTTCCCTCCGTGAGGCCCCCGGCGTACCTTGAGCCACCAATCTGATGTGCCGTCAGTAACTTGTCGGACATCCCCGGTTCACGGTTCGAGGGGAAGACGAAGGTGTCCCACCGCAAACGCACCACCGCGCTCGCGCTGGCCTCCGCGCTGGCCGGATCGGCGGCCGTCCTGACGCTCGCCCCCTCGGCCCACGCCGACGTGGTCGACGTCGCCTACAACTGCGCGACACCCATCGGGGACAAGTCGGCCGTCTCGCCCATCGACATCAAGGCGGTCAAGGCGGGCGACGGCTACAAGTTGACGATGTCCTTCCAGAAGGGCGTCTCCTCCAGCCCCATCGAGCTCGGCAAGGGCGCCATGAGCCCCGGCGCCGTCATCCTCGTCGGGGGCGCCGAGAAGGGCTCCGTCCCCGTCTCCGGCCCGCCCAACCCCGAGGCCGTGCCTCCCGACACCCCCATCAAGATCACCGACCTCTCGGGCACCTACACCCCCAAGAAGAGCGGCAAGGTCACCTTCACCGCCGGCGTGCTCACCATCAAGGCCATGGGCACCACCACCACCTGCACCCCCGGCAACAGCCCGGGGCCCTCCCTCGAACTCGACGTCACCGCCCCCGGCGGCGCCGCGGCCCCACCCCCCGCGCCCGGGGCGGCGGGCGGCGACAGCCTCCCCCAGACCGGCCCCGCCGACTCCGCCCTCGCGCTCGGCACCCTCGGCGCCACCGTGCTGCTCTCCGGCGCCGCAGGCGTGCTCTGGCTGACCCGGCGCGGCCGGCAGGCCCGGCCCTGAACGGAGCGGCCCCGCCCATGCCCGTGCCCCCCACCCCCCGCCGCCCCGGCCCCGCCGCCCGGAGCCTCGGCCCCGCCGCCCGGAGCCTCGGCCCCGCCGCCCGGAGCCTCGGCCCCGCCGCCCGGAGCCTCGGCCCCGGCGCCCGGAGTCCGGGCCCCGCGCTCCGTCGCCTCGGCCCCGCGCTCCGCCGCCTCGGCCCCGTGCTCCTCGCCGTCGCCGTGCTGCTCCTCGGCGCGCCCGCCGCCGTCGCCGACGAGCCCGGCTGGACCGCCGAACCGGCCGCCGGCCGGTCCGCCGGCGCCGTGCGCCCGTACTTCTACCTGGCCGGAACCTCCGGCAGCGTGCTGGAGGACCGCCTCGCCCTGACCAACACCACCGACCGGGAGCGCACCCTCACCCTGCGCGGCGCCGACGCCTACAACACCGCCGACGGCGCCCTCGCGGTACGCCCCGCCCGCGCGTCCACCGGCGCCGGCTCCTGGCTGAGCTTCGGCGCGAGCGCGACCGTGCGGATCCCGCCCCGCACCCGCGCCGTGGTCCCCTTCACCGTCTCCGTGCCACCCGCGACCCCGCCGGGCGACCACCCCGCCGCCATCGTCGCCGCCGAATCCGGCCACGAGGTCGGCGTACGGATCCACCTGCGCGTCGGCGGCCCGACCCTGGCCGCCCTCACCGTCGAGGACGTCTCCCTGCGCGGCAAGGGCGCGGCGACGCGCGTCGCCTACACCCTCGTCAACCGCGGCAACGTGGCCCTCGTCCCCGCACTCGCCCTCCAGGCGCGGGGCCGTTTCGGCGAGGTCCCGGGGCGCGCCGCCCACGCCCTGCCGGTGGAACTGCTGCCCGGCCAGAGCGTCGAACTCACCGAACCCTGGCCCGGCGCCCCGGTGTTCGACCAGGTCAACCTCACCCTCACCGTCACCGCCCCGGGCGGCCCGCGGGCCACGGCCGGCGCCTCCGAGTGGCTGGTGCCCTGGGGCGTGGCCGGCTGGACGGGCCTCGGGCTGCTCGTCCTCGGCGCGACCACCACGGCCGCGCTGCTCCTCGTACGCACGCGACGGACGGCCCGCGAGGAACCGCCGCAGGCCCCGGGACCCGTACCGGGACAGAGCCAACCGGTGGCGAACGCACACGAGTTGACGGGAGCATCCAGGTGAGTGCCCAGGTGAGTGCCAAGGCGAGCGCCCAGGTGAGCGCCAAGGCCGACGGGACGGGCGGGGCCCTCGCCGCCGCGGGGTGGTCGGCGGTGTCGGCCGTCGTGGTCTCGGCCCTGGGCTTGGCCTTGGCAGCCTTGGCTGCCCTGACCGTGTTCCCGGCGACCCCGGCCGCGGCCGCCGAGACCAAACCCACCGTGGCGCTGTCCCTCCAGGAGGTCGCCAAGGGCACCGGGATCACGGTCACCGGCGCCGGCTGGCGGGCCAAGACCATGGTGATGCTGCTGGTCTGCGGTCAGAACATGATCGGCGGCACCAACAGTTGCGCGAACGCCGACGGCGTCGCGGTCGCGGTGGCCGCCGACGGGCGGTTCACCGCCCAACTCCCGGTCGTGGAACCCCCCAAGCCCTGCCCCTGCGTGGTGAACGTGACCTCCGTCAACGGGGACCAGTCCACCGTCGCCACACCGCTGAAGATCACCGACCACCCGGTGGCCGAGCTGCCCACCGACTCCGGAACGGCCCGCCTCGCGGTGCTGACGGGGGTCCGGCTGGAGGGCGACGACGGGGTCCTGACCTGGTTCGGCGCGCCTCCCACCCGGAAGTTCACCGTCACCGTCGGAAACCTCGGGTCCGCTCCCGTCACCGACCCCGTCTTCCAACTCGGCACCGCCCACGGGGTGTTCGCCCCGCTGTGGGAGGAGACCCGCTGGAAGGGCACCGTCCCGCCCGGCGGCAAGGCGGAGATCCGCCTGGACACCACCCTCTCGGCGGGCGCCCACGGCGACCACACCGTCTCCCTCAAGTACGGGGACAAGGTCCTGGCCACCCAGCCGTGGGGCGTGGACCGCCCGTACGGGGTCCTGCTGTTCTGGGGTCTGCTCCTGCTGGTCGTCCCGGCCGCCGTCTTCCGCGTCGGCATGGCCGTCGTCGACCGGGTCCGGCCCGGCGGGGTTGCGATCGGTGGCCGCCACCGGGGCGCCGAGGCACTGGACGCGGCGGCCTCGGCCGTGACGGCCCGACTGCCGCGGATCCCGGCCGTACGGGGATCCGCACCCGCCCCGCCCGCCGACACCCCGGCGGCCTCCCCCCAGACCACCACGGCGGTCCTGCCGTGGTTCACCCCGGACAGCGCGCCGGGACCCGAAGCACCACCAGGCCCACCTGCCCCACAGGCGTCCGCACCGTCTGAGAACCGTCCGACAACGAAGGGACATTCGTGAAGACCCAACGGAGGGTGAGCGCGGCCGCTGTCGCGCTGCTGTTCGGCGGCGCGGGCATCCTGCTGGCGGCCGCCCCCGCCCAGGCGGCCGACGCCACGTTCAAGGTGAAGTGCGTACCGCCCGCGGGCGGCGGCGCCCCGGTGGAGGGCGAGACCACCGCCAAGATCACCGCGCCCGCGACGGCCAAGGTCGGCGACGAGGTCGACGTGTCGTGGGAGACGGTCAAGCCCGCCTCCAACAACACGGACCTGATGGTGATCCCCAAGGACTCCGTGGTGCCCACCGGCTGGTTCACGGTGAGCGGCGGCGGGGCCGAACTGAAGGTCGTCGGGGAGAAGAAGAACCCGGAGATCCCGAAGAAGGCCCCGATGGTCATGTCGACCATGAAGGGCAAGCTCAAGCTCAGCAAGGCGGGGAAGGTCACCCTGACGCCCGGCCGGTACGAGGTCGCCGTCTCCTTCCCCTTCGGCACCTTCGTCACCAAGTGCGCCCCGGTGGGCACCGTGACGGGCGGCACCACCATCGACGTCTCGGCCGGTTCGACGGGCGGGACGACGACGGGCGGCGCGACGACGGGCGGGGCAACCACCGGGGGCGCGACGACCGGCGGAGCCACCACGGGCGGAGCCACCACCGGGGGAGCCACCACCGGGGGCGCGACCACCGGCGCCTCCACCACCGGCTCCACCACGGGTGGCGGCGGCGGTCAGACCGACTTCCCGGGCAAGGCCGTCGAGGTCGCCTTCGACTGCGGCCCGGTCGTCCCCGGCGGCATCAAGACCCCGGTCACCGTCAACGCCAGGAAGAACGGCGGCGCCTACGACCTGACGGTCAAGACCGCCAAGGGCGCGATGGCCGCCCCCATGGCCCTGCCCGCAGGTGCCCTCAAGCCCTCGATGAACATCAAGCTCGGCGGCGCCGACAGCGGCACGGTCAAGGTCTCCGGCCCGGCCAACGCCGAACCGATCCCCGACAAGGCCCCGGTCAGCCTCAGCGACATGACCGGCACCTACAAGCCCGGCAAGACCGGCAAGGTGACGCTGAGCCCCGACCAACTGACCATCGACGTCACCATGGCACCGGGCTCCACGCCCATCAACGTGCCCTGCAAGGCGACCAGCAGCGGCGTCTCGCTGGAACTGGACACCACCGCCCAGTCCGGCGGCTCCGGCTCCCCGGCCTCCACCGGCAGCACGAGCGCGGGCACGCCCTCGGGTTCGGGCGGCCTCGCCGAGACCGGCGCGCAGGACGACGGCGGCATCAAGGCCCTGGCCCTGGTCGCCGGCACGGTGATCCTGCTCGGCGGGGCGGTCTTCACCTTCACCCCGTGGCGCCACCTGCGCGGCACCCGGTAGCAGCGGGAAATCGAACGGCCCGGCACACCTCGCGGTGTGCCGGGCCGTTCGTCGTGCGGGGGTCGGGCTAGTGGACGCTGCCCATCAGGGACTGGACCTTCTTGCGGTACGAGAAGATCGCGAAGCCGGCGAGGACGGCGGCGGTCGCCTCCAGGGCGATCACCCCGGTGCCGTTCAGGTCCACTCCGCCGATGGACAGGAGGCTGGTGGTGCAGTCACCGGCGGTGACCGCGAGGAACCAGACGCCCATCATCTGGGACGCGTACTTCTGGGGCGCCATCTTCGTGGTCACCGACAGGCCGACGGGGGACAGGCACAGCTCACCGATGGTCTGGATCATGTAGATCGAGACCAGCCACATCGGGGAGACCTTGCCGTCGACCGCCATGTTCATCGGGACGATGAAGACGAAGAACGAGGCACCGACCAGCACCAGGCCCATCGCGAACTTCACGATGGTGTTCGGCTCCTGGTTCTTGCGGGCCAGCCACAGCCACAGCCAGGCGAAGACCGGGGCGAGAGCCATCACGAACAGCGGGTTCAGCGACTGGTACCAGGTGGCCGAGAAGCCGAAGCCGAAGACGCTGCCCGCGGTCTTGGAGTCGGCGAACAGGGAGAGCGTGGAGCCACCCTGGTCGTAGATCATCCAGAAGACGGCGGCGGCGACGAAGAACCAGATGTAGGCCGTCATCTTCGACTGCTCGGTGTTCGACAGGTCCCGGTCGCGCTTGATGCGCGTCAGCACGGCGATCGGGATGATCAGACCGGCCAGGGTCAACGGCACCAGCGCCCAGTTCAGGGTGTAGAAGCCCAGCGCGACAACAGCGCCGTAGAAGACCGCGATGCCCACGGCGGCGAGCACGGCCTTCGTGATGACGGCCTTGCGCTCCTCGGCGGACAGCGGGTTCGGAACCAGGCTGCTCTTGGGGCTCAGGTGCTTGGTGCCGAGCAGGAACTGCGCGAGGCCCAGGCCCATGCCGGCGGCGGCGAGGGCGAAGCCCAGGTGCCAGTTGTATTCCTTGCCGACCGTTCCGACGATGAACGGGGCGATGAAGGCGCCGAGGTTGATGCCGATGTAGAAGAGGGTGAAGCCACCGTCGCGGCGGGGGTCCTCCGGGCCTTCGTACAGGTGGCCGACCATGGTGGAGATGTTGGCCTTCAGCAGGCCGGAACCGGCGGCGACGAGGATCAGACCGACGAAGAACATCGCCTGGCCGGGGAGGGCCAGGGAGAGGTGACCACCCATGATCACGAAACCGGCGATGGCGACCGTCTTGCGGGCGCCCCAGACGCGGTCGCCGAACCAACCGCCGGGCATCGCCATGAGGTAGACCATGGAGACGTACACGGAGTAGATGGCCGTCGTCGTGGCCGCGGTCATGGCCAGACCGCCGCCCTGCGAGCCGGTGGCCGCGTCGGCACCGCCCGAGACCAGGTAGTAGACCAGCAGTGCGCGCATGCCGTAGTAGGAGAACCGCTCCCACATCTCGGTCATGAACAGAGTGGCCAGGCCACGGGGGTGGCCGAAGAAGGTCTTCTCCGCGGACGGATCCGCCGAGTCCTTCGTCAGGCTGGAAGCCATGGTCGATCCTTGCTTGCTCGGGACGCGTGGCTTCGTGAGCTGAACGGCGCCCGGTGGGGGGTGGCCGGCACCGGCGACGGATGTCCCACCCCACGCCCCGGGGTCTCGCCCTCCGGGATGCCGGGGACGAAGGGTCAGCCGTAACCGGGATCCACGCCCCGCGCGCATCTCGCGCGCAGGGCCCGGCCCACAGGTCATTCACTGTCATCTGGGTCGGTTGAACCGACCAGAGCAGAATTTGAGGATCCCGGTGCGCATTTCGGCACAAAGATCCCCGGAGTAGTGCATCAGGCGTCTCGCCACCATACGACACGACACTGCGGGATATGGAAGGACTTGAGAGATGGATCACAGGCGAGCCGGGAACCGTTTGGCCATTTTCGAAGGCCGTAAGTCCCTCGTGTACCCAGATAGAGAGGGGTCTATCGGCGTGCCCCTCCTTTGACCCCGTGCGGACTACCATCACCCACATGACGCGTGTACTGCTCGCCGAGGACGACGCATCCATCTCGGAACCCCTGGCCCGCGCCCTGCGCCGGGAGGGCTACGAGGTCGAGGTCCGGGAGGACGGCCCCACCGCCCTGGACGCGGGACTGCAGGGCGGCGTCGACCTCGTCGTCCTGGACCTCGGGCTGCCCGGGATGGACGGCCTGGAAGTGGCCCGACGGCTGCGGGCCGAGGGACACGGGTTCCCGATCCTCGTCCTCACCGCCCGGGCCGACGAGGTCGACACGGTCGTCGGCCTCGACGCCGGCGCCGACGACTACGTGACCAAGCCGTTCCGGCTCGCCGAACTGCTGGCCCGGGTACGGGCCCTGCTGCGCCGCGGCGCCACCGAGGCCTCCCAGCCGCCCGCCACCCACGGCGTGCGGATCGACGTCGAGTCGCACCGCGCCTGGATGGGGGAGGAGGAGCTCCAGCTCACCGCGAAGGAGTTCGACCTCCTGCGGGTCCTCGTCCGGGACGCCGGCCGGGTCGTCACCCGCGACCAGTTGATGCGAGAGGTGTGGGACACCACCTGGTGGTCCTCCACCAAGACCCTCGACATGCACATCTCCTGGCTGCGCAAGAAGCTCGGCGACGACGCCGCCAACCCCCGCTACATCGCCACCGTCCGGGGCGTCGGCTTCCGGTTCGAGAAGAGCTAGTACTTACTGAGTCATGCGCCGCCGCCTGATCAACTCCACGCTCGCCGTGGTGCTCGTCGTGATCGCCGTGTTCGGGGTCTCCCTGGTCATCGTCGAGACCCGGACCATCACCAGCAGCGCCCAGGACCGCATCGGGTCCGAGGCGCTGCGCCTGGTGGGCATCGTCGAGTCGAACGTCCTGGAACACAAGCCGATCAACCCGGCCGCGCTCGCCGAGCAGCTGGACGTGGGCAAGTACGCCCGCATCACCGTCCCGGGGCAGGCTCCCGTGGAGGTCGGCGACCCGATCGACGAGAGCGTCATCCGGGGCACCGCCCACGGCGAGCAGGGCGAGGAAGTGGTCGTCGAGGCCACCCGCTCGACGGTCACCCGGGAGGTCGGGCGCACCCTGGCCGTGGTCGGCGCGGTGGCGCTGCTGGCGGTCGTGGCGGCCGTACTGCTCGCCGTACGCCAGGCCAACCGGCTGGCCTCCCCCCTCACCGACCTCGCGGAGACGGCGGAGCGGCTGGGGTCGGGCGACCCGCGACCGCGGCACAAGCGGTACGGGGTTCCCGAGCTCGACCGGGTCGCGGACGTGCTGGACTCCAGCGCGGAGCGGATCGCGCGGATGCTGACGGCGGAGCGGCGGCTCGCCGCGGACGCCTCGCACCAGCTGCGGACCCCGCTGACGGCCCTGTCGATGCGGCTGGAGGAGATCACGGTCACCGAGGACCTGGAGACCGTGCGGGAGGAGGCGACGATCGCCCTCACCCAGGTGGAGCGGCTCACGGACGTGGTCGAGCGGCTCCTGACGAACTCGCGCGACCCGCGCACCGGCTCGGCGGTCCCCTTCGACCTGGACGAGGTCGTCAAACAGCAGGTCGAGGAGTGGCGGCCGGCGTACCGCAGCGCCGGGCGGGCCATCGTGCGCTCGGGGAAGACGGGCATGCGGGCCGTGGGCACCCCGGGCGCGGTCTCGCAGGTACTGGCCACCCTCGTGGAGAACGCGCTCATGCACGGCGGCGGCACGGTCGCGCTGCGTACCCGGGTGACCGGCAACCAGGCGGTGCTGGAGGTCACGGACGAGGGACCCGGCGTCCCTGCGGACCTCGGCAACCGGATCTTCGAGCGGGCCATCAGCGGCCGGAACTCCACCGGCATCGGCCTGGCGGTGGCACGCGACCTCGCGGAGGCCGACGGGGGACGACTGGAGCTGCTGCAGACCCAGCCGCCGGTGTTCGCGCTGTTCCTCAGCCGCACCGCGCCGGAACACGCGGAAGACCCCGAGCCGACGGTGCGCTGAGCGGGACCGCAGGACGGGGGCGGGCCGGGCCGACTACTGCGCGGCGGGCTCGTGCGCCAGGGGGGCGACCGGGGGGACCGGGAGGGCCGGGACGCCGGCGGTGGGCCCGGCGTCCGGCTCCTGCGCGTGGCGTTCCCGCTGCTCGACGACGGACCCCGCCGTCGGGGGCCGGCCGGGCAGGGCCTTGAAGACCCAGGTCCGGTAGGACCAGAAGCGGAAGACGGTGGCGACGCCGATGCCGGCGAACTTGAAGACGTTCGTGGCCAGCCGTCCGTCCCAGCCCAGGCCGTACGTCCCCGCGTAGAGCACGCCGCTCTCGATGACCAGGCCGATCGCGCTGAAGAGGGCGAACAGGGGCAGCTCGCGGGTCGGCGGCCGGCTGCCGTCGCCGCCGGACCGGTCCCGGTAGGTGAAGAAGCGGAAGCCGATGTAGTTCGTGCCGATGGCCACCACGATGGCTATCACGCTCGCCCGGACGACCTGGAGGTCGGTGGTGGCGCGCAACAGGTTGAAGACCCCCAGGTTGACCAGCACACCGACTCCGCCGACCGCCCCGAATCTGGCGGCCTCCCGTGCGAGGCCGCGCAGGCGTTCGAGGGCGGATCCGTTCTTCGGCGTGCTCATGTGATCGGTCAGTCCCTGTTCGTCGTGTCCGCGGTATCCGTCGTGTCCGTGCTGTCCGTCGCCGTACCTGTCGCCCTGGCCGTCGCCACCCCGGTGCGGGGCGGGACCTCACTCGTTTCCGTCACTCGTTTTCGTCACTCGTGTCCGTCAACCCGTCCATGTTAAGTGTCGCCCCCCTGGGCCGTCCGTGCCTTCGCATGCCTCGCGGCCCTTGCGCGGCACGGCACCGGGCCTCCCGGCGGGTCCGCGCCAGGGCTGCGTCCGGATGGCGCAATACCGACGGATACCCTGGAGAGGTGACGTTCCCGGTAGTCGGCATGGTCGGCGGCGGACAGCTCGCCCGCATGACCCACGAGGCGGGCATCCCCCTCGGCATCAGATTCAAGATCCTCAGTGACACCCCACAGGACTCGGCGGCCCAGGTCGTGAGCGATGTCGTCATCGGCGACCATCGCGACCTGGAGACGTTGCGCGCCTTCGCGCGCGGCTGTGACGTGATCACGTTCGACCACGAGCACGTACCCATCGAACACCTGCGGGCCCTGGAAGCGGACGGCATCCCCGTCCGCCCGGGGCCCGACGCGCTGGTGCACGCCGCGGACAAGGGGGTGATGCGCGCCCGGCTCGACGAGATCGGCGCGCCCAGCCCCCGCCACCGGATCGTCGCCGATCCGGCGGACGTGGTCGCCTTCGCGGACGAGGTCGGCGGCTTCCCCGTCATCCTCAAGACGGTGCGCGGCGGGTACGACGGCAAGGGCGTGTGGTTCGTGCGCACCCCCGAGGACGCGGCGGCGCCCTTCCACGCGGGCGTCCCGGTGCTCGCCGAGGAGAAGGTGGACTTCGTCCGCGAGCTCGCGGCGAACATCGTCCGCTCCCCGCACGGCCAGGCGGTGGCCTACCCCGTGGTCGAGTCCATCCAGGTCGACGGGGTCTGCGACACCGTGATCGCCCCCGCGCCGAACCTCTCCGAGGAGCTCGCGGGCGAGGCCCAGTCCCTGGCCCTGCGCATCGCCAAGGAACTCGGCGTGACCGGCCACCTGGCCGTGGAGCTGTTCGAGACCGCCGACGGCCGGATCCTGGTCAACGAACTGGCCATGCGCCCGCACAACAGCGGCCACTGGACCCAGGACGGCGCGATCACCTCCCAGTTCGCCAACCACGTACGGGCGGTCCTGGACCTCCCGCTCGGCGACCCGCGCCCGCGGGCGCGCTGGACGGTCATGGCGAACGTGCTCGGCGGGGACTACCCGGACATGTACGCGGCGTACCTGCACTGCATGGCCCACGACCCCCAGCTGAAGATCCACATGTACGGCAAGGACGTGAAGCACGGCCGCAAGGTCGGCCACGTCAACACCTACGGCGACGACCTGGACGATGTGCTGGAGCGAGCACGTCACGCTGCCGGCTACCTCAGAGGGACGATCACCGCATGAGCACCTCTTCCGCAGGCCCCGTCATCGGCATCGTCATGGGCTCGGACTCCGACTGGTCGGTCATGGAGGCCGCGGCCCAGGCGCTGGACGAGTTCGAGATCCCGTACGAGGTGGACGTGGTCTCCGCCCACCGGATGCCGCGCGAGATGATCGCGTACGGCGAGCGGGCCGACGGCCGCGGCCTGAAGGCGATCATCGCCGGCGCGGGCGGCGCCGCCCACCTGCCCGGCATGCTCGCGTCCGTCACCCCGCTGCCGGTCATCGGCGTCCCGGTACCGTTGAAGTACCTCGACGGCATGGACTCGCTGCTGTCGATCGTCCAGATGCCCGCCGGGGTCCCCGTCGCGACCGTCTCCGTCGCCGGGGCGCGCAACGCGGCCCTGCTGGCCGTCCGGATGCTCGCCGCCCACGACCCGGAGCTGCTGACCCGCATGCGGGAGTTCCAGCAGGAGCTCAACGAGCAGGCCACCGAGAAGGGCAAGCGACTGCGGGCCAAGGTCGCGGGCGCGGACTCCTTCGGGTTCGGCAAGTGAGCGCCGCGCAGCGCCTGGGCGAGGCGCGTGAGCTGCTCGCCGAGCACCCGGTCGTCGACGGCCACAACGACCTGCCGTGGGCGCTGCGCGAGCAGGTCCGCTACGACCTCGACCGGCGGGACATCGCCGCCGACCAGTCGGACCACCTGCACACCGACCTCCCCCGACTGCGCGCCGGCGGCGTCGGCGCGCAGTTCTGGTCCGTGTACGTACGCTCCGACTACGCGGGCGACGAGGCGGTCAGCGCCACCCTGGAGCAGATCGACCTCGTCGACCAGCTGATCGCCCGTTACCCCGCCGACCTGGTGCGGGCCCTGACGGCCGACGACATGGAGGCGGCCCGCGCCGAGGGGCGGATCGCCTCCCTGATGGGCGCCGAGGGCGGGCACTCCATCAACAACTCGCTCGCCACCCTGCGCGCCCTGCACCGGTTGGGCGTGCGGTACATGACGCTCACGCACAACGACACCATCGACTGGGCGGACTCGGCGACCGACGAACCCCGGCACGGCGGCCTGAGCGATTTCGGCCGCGAGGTCGTCCGCGAGATGAACCGCGTCGGCATGCTCGTGGACCTCTCGCACGTGGCCGCGACCACGATGCGCGACGCGCTCGCGGTCTCGGCCGCGCCGGTGATCTTCTCGCACTCCTCGGCCCGGGCGATCTGCGACCACCCGCGCAACGTCCCGGACGACGTGCTGGCGCTGCTGCCCGCCAACGGAGGCGTGGCCATGGCCACCTTCGTACCCAAGTTCATCCTCCCCGAGGCCGTCGCCTGGACCCTGGCCGCGGACGAGAACCTGCGGGCCCACGGATTCCACCACCTCGACACCACCCCCGAGGCGATGGCCCTGCACCGGGCCTTCGAGACGCGGCGCCCGCGCCCGGTGGCCACCGCCGCCACCGTCGCGGACCACCTGGACCACATGCGCGAGGTGGCGGGCGTCGACCACATCGGCATCGGTGGCGACTACGACGGCACGGCCTTCACCCCCGCGGGACTGGACGACGTGGCGGGCTACCCGAACCTGATCGCCGAACTGCTGGCGCGCGGCTGGTCGCGCGCCGACCTGGCGAAGCTGACCTGGTCCAACGCCGTACGGGCGCTGCGCGACGCCGAAGCGGTGGCCCGCGAGCTCACCGCCGCCCGCGGCCCGTCCAACGCGGTGCTCCAGCCGTAGGGTCTGTCTTTCGGATCATGCCGGGCTCGCGGGGCCTGGCACGCACGCTCGCCGCGTTGTCGTCGGTCGCCAACGCTCCGCGTTGACTCCCTCCTCCGCCTTGCGATCGCACGCACCAGGCCCCGCTCCCTGATCCGGCCTGATCCGAAAGACAGACCCTGGGGGCGACGGCCCGCCCGAGCGGGCGCGGTGTCCGGGCGCGGTGTCCGGGCGCCGTGTTCGGGCGTGCTCCGGGGCGACACCCGAACGCCACACCCGCCGCGAACCCGCGCGTCCCGCATGTCACCGTGGCCACGGAAGCCCGCTTCCCTCCCCGCTGCCGCCGAGACCGGAGCGCACGCCATGGCCGACCTGCAGGACGAACACCACGCGAGCGTCGTGGCCCCGGCGGGCCCCGGGTTCGTCGGAGCCGAGGACCCGCCCGCCCCCGCGAGGGTGGCGGGCTCCCTCGACCGGGCCGCCTCGCTGCTGGCCGTGCACCCCGTCGCGGACGGGTACAACACCCTCGTCTGGACCCTGCGGCAGAGCCCGCACCACGACATCGAGACCCCGGACGCGGGCGTCGACACCGACATCCCGCGGCTGCGCGCCGGGGGAGTGGGCGCCCAGTTCTGGTCGCTGCTGACCCCGGGCGAACCCGAAAGCCCCGACCGGGTGGTGTCCGACACCCTGGAACAGATCGACGTCGCCCTGGCGCTGCTGCGCCGCTACCCCGACGGCCTGAGCCTCGCACTGACCGCCGACGACATGGTCGACGCCCGCAACCGGGGCCGGATCGCCTCGTACCTGGGCCCCGTCCCGGGACGCGCGGTGACCGACGGCCTCGGTACCCTACGCGCCTTCCACGCGCTGGGCGTACGGATCCTCGCGCCGGCGGGAGCGCCCTGGGCCCGCGGGGAACTCACCGCCTTCGGCCACGAGGTGGTCCGGGAGATGAACCGGCTGGCGATGCTGGTGGACCTGACCGGCTGCCCGCCGGCGGTGGCCCGCCAACTCACGGCCGCCTCCAAGGCACCCGTCATCGTCTCCCACACGGCCGCCGCGACGCTCAACCCGCACCCGGACAACGTGGGCGACGAAGTGCTCCTCGCGCTGCGCGCGGCCAACGGCCTGGCCATGGTCACCTTCGACACGGCCCGGACCGGGGACTCCCTGCACGCGGTGGCCGACCACGTGGACCACGTACGGGCGCTCGCGGGCCCGCACGGCGTCGGACTGGGCGCCACCTTCGGCGCCGAGCCCGGCAACCCCCGGCCGGCCGGGCTGACGGACCCCTCGGGGTACCCCAGGCTGATCGCCGAACTCCTCGACCGGGGCTGGACGGAGACCGACCTGTCCCTGCTGACCTGGGGCAACGCGCAAAGGGTGCTGCGCGACGCGGAGTTCACCTCCCGCGCCGCACAGCACCGCAGGAACGCCTAGGCCGCAAAGGTTCACCGTGTCACGGCACTGGACGACCTCTTCCGGATCCTGCCGGGTGGCCGGTCAGGCCCGGGGGCGGCCCATGGCGCGGTAGGTCCAGCCGGCGGCGCGCCAGCGCTCGGGGTCCAGCGCGTTGCGGCCGTCCAGGACCAGCCGGTCGGTGACGACCTCGCCGAGCGCCGCCGGGTCGAGGTCACGGAACTCGCGCCACTCGGTGAGGTGCAGCACGACCTCCGCGCCCCGGGCCGCCGCGAGCGCGGAGTCCGCGTAGCCCAGCGTGGGGAAGACGCGGCGGGCGTTGTCCATGCCCTTGGGGTCGTACACGGTGACCTGGCCACCCTGGAGGTGGATCTGCCCGGCCACGTTCAGCGCCGGCGAGTCGCGCACGTCGTCGGAGTCCGGCTTGAACGTGGCACCCAGCACCGCGACCCGCTTGCCGAGGAACGAACCGCCCACCGCGTCCCGGGCCAGCTCGACCATGTGGCCGCGCCGGCGCATGTTGATGGAGTCGACCTCCCGCAGGAAGGTCAGGGCCTGGTCCGCGCCGAGCTCACCCGCACGGGCCATGAAGGCCCGGATGTCCTTGGGCAGGCAGCCGCCGCCGAAGCCGATGCCCGCGCGCAGGAACTTCGAGCCGATCCGCTCGTCGTAACCGATGGCCTCCGCCAGCTTGACCACGTCACCGCCGGCCGCCTCGCACACCTCCGCCATCGCGTTGATGAAGGAGATCTTCGTCGCGAGGAAGGAGTTCGCGGCCGTCTTGACCAGCTCGGCCGTCGGGAAGTCGGTCACCACCAGCGGAGTGCCCTCCGCCATGGGCGTCGCGTACACCTCGCGCAGCAGCTTCTCGGCGCGCTCGCCCTGTACGCCGATGACGATGCGGTCCGGGTGCAGGGTGTCCCCGACGGCGAAGCCCTCGCGCAGGAACTCGGGGTTCCAGGCCAGCTCGACGTCGTCGCCCGCCGGGGCGAGGGCGGCGATCCGGGCCGCGAGCCGCTCGGCCGAGCCGACCGGGACGGTGGACTTGCCGACCACCAGGGCCGGCCGGGTCAGGTGCGGGGCCAGGGAGTCCATCGCGGAGTCCACGTAGCTCATGTCGCAGGCGTACTCGCCGTGCTTCTGCGGGGTGTTCACGCACACGAAGTGGACGTCGCCGAACGCGCCGACCTCCTCCCAGGAGGTGGTGAAACGCAGCCGCCCCGTCGAGCCCGGCAGCCCCTCCACGTGCGAGGCCAGCAGTTCCTCCAGGCCGGGCTCATACATGGGGACGCGGCCCGAGGCCAGCATCTCGATCTTCTCAGGGACCACGTCCAGCCCGAGTACCTCGAAGCCCAGCTCGGCCATCGCGGCGGCATGCGTGGCGCCGAGGTAGCCGGTGCCGATCACAGTGATCTTGAGGGGCATGCGTTGCTCCAGGTGTGGCGGGCGTTTGCGGCCACCGAGCATAGGCCGGCGCGCGGACGGGGACGTTCCCGGGGAGCCGCGCCCCGTGCGGCGCGCAGCCGGCGGCCGCGGCGCGCTGTCACGCAGCTCACGTACGCGTTACATATCGCTGCCGGGACCCCGGACACTAAGATTTGGGTTACTTAACGGTAGTTAGCATCACTGATGCGTCACGCATCACCTTGGGGAGTGAGAGATCTTGGCGGGTTCTGCCGACTTCGACCTGTACCGCCCGGCCGAGGAGCACGACATGCTCCGCGAGTCGGTCCGCTCGCTCGCCGAGGCGAAGATCCTGCCGTTCGCGGCGGCGGTCGACGAGGAGTCCCGCTTCCCGCAGGAGGCCCTCGACGCCCTGGTCGCCAGCGACCTGCACGCCGTCCACGTCCCCGAGACCTACGGCGGCGCCGGCGCGGACGCGCTCGCCACCGTGATCGTGATCGAGGAAGTGGCCCGCGTCTGCGCGTCCTCCTCCCTCATCCCGGCCGTGAACAAGCTCGGCTCGCTCCCGGTGATCCTCTCCGGTTCCGAGGAGCTCAAGGCCAAGTACCTCGGCCCGCTGGCCAAGGGCGACGCGATGTTCTCGTACGCCCTCTCCGAGCCCGACGCGGGATCCGACGCCGCCGGCATGAAGACCCGCGCCGTGCGCGACGGTGACTTCTGGGTGCTCAACGGCGTGAAGCGGTGGATCACCAACGCGGGCGTCTCCGAGTACTACACGGTCATGGCCGTCACCGACCCGGAGAAGCGCTCCAAGGGCATCAGCGCCTTCGTCGTCGAGAAGGGCGACGAGGGCGTGTCCTTCGGCGCCCCGGAGAAGAAGCTCGGCATCAAGGGCTCCCCGACGCGCGAGGTCTACCTCGACAACGTCCGCATCCCGGCCGACCGCATGATCGGCGCCGAGGGCACCGGATTCGCCACCGCGATGAAGACCCTCGACCACACCCGCATCACGATCGCCGCCCAGGCGCTCGGCATCGCGCAGGGCGCCCTGGACTACGCCAAGGGCTACGTCCAGGAGCGCAAGCAGTTCGGCAAGCCGATCGGCGACTTCCAGGGCGTGCAGTTCATGCTCGCGGACATGGCGATGAAGATCGAGGCCGCCCGCCAGCTGACGTACTCGGCGGCCGCCCGCTCCGAGCGCGTCTCCGGCGGAGGCCCCCACGAGGACCTGACGTTCTTCGGCGCCGCGGCCAAGTGCTTCGCCTCCGACGTGGCCATGGAGGTCACGACCGACGCCGTCCAGCTCCTCGGCGGTTACGGCTACACCCGTGACTACCCGGTGGAGCGCATGATGCGCGACGCGAAGATCACGCAGATTTACGAAGGCACGAACCAGGTCCAGCGCATCGTGATGGCGCGCAACCTGCCGTAACGGCCACCGCGGCATCCCACGACGGCTCCCGGCGCGCCCGCGCCGGGAGCCGTCGCGGCGCCCGCGCTCAGAGCAGGTGGTCGGCCTTGCCGGCCTGAGCGGAATCAAGTTGCACGGTGTCCCGTTGGGGCACCGCGCCGTGGGCGTACATCACGGCGTGTCCGGCGCCCTCTTCTGCTCTTCTCCCGCCCCCGCTCTTCCAGGCCGGGGAACATCCCGGGGCGCATCCCGGGGAAGCCACTCTCCCCGGGGTGCCCGATCCGGCCGACGTCAGGCCGGCATCGGCCCTGCGTGGCGCCGGAGTGAGACGTGCCGCGGGGCGCTCGGATCCGCAGGAGAACCCACCAGGTCCCGCGCATCGTCACGGCGCGCGACCCGCCCCGTGCGCGACATCGAGCCGCAGGCGGCCCCACCTGCCGTCTCCGGCCTTCGCGGGCCCACCGATGGGCTAAATTTGTGCCCTCGTACGCCCGAATCGGTTGGGGAGACACAATGACGGAAGCGATCCTGCTTGTTGGCGGGCAGGGGACGCGTCTGCGCCCCGTGACGGTGAATACCCCCAAACCGATGGTGCCGGCCGCGGGCGTCCCGTTCCTCGCCCACCAGATAGCCAGGGCCGCCGCCGCCGGTGTCACCCACATCGTGATGGCCACCTGCTACCTCGCCGAGGTGTTCGAGCCCTACTTCGGCGACGGATCGGCCTTCGGCGTCAGCCTCGAATACGTCGTCGAGGACGAGCCCCTGGGCACCGGCGGCGCCATCCGCAACGCCGCCCGCCGCCTCACCGGCGGCCCGGACACCTCCGTCCTCGTCTTCAACGGCGACATCCTCACCGGTCTGGACATCGCCGGCCTCGTCGACTCGCACCGCGAGGCCGACGCCGACGTCACCCTGCACCTCGTGCGGGTCGAGGACCCCCGCGCCTTCGGCCTGGTGCCCACCGACCCCGACGGGCGGGTGCTGGCGTTCACCGAGAAGCCGGAAACCCCCGAAGAGATCATCACCGACCAGATCAACGCCGGTTGCTACGTCTTCCGCCGCAGCGTCATCGACTCCATTCCGGACGGTCGCGCGGTGTCCGTCGAGCGCGAGACCTTCCCCGGGCTGCTGACCTCCGGGGCCAAGCTCCACGGCGTCACCGAGGACACGTACTGGCTGGACCTCGGCAAGCCCGAGTCCTTCGTCCAGGCCTCCGCCGACCTCGTCCGCGGCGTGGTCTCCTCCCCGGCCGTGCCCGGCCCCCGCGGCGAGTTCCTCGTCCTGCCGGGCGCCCAGGTGGCCGAGGGGGCCAAACTGTCGGGCGGTACGGTCGTCGGGGCCGGCGCCCGTGTCGCGTCGGGTGCGGTCGTCCACGGCTCCATCCTGATGGACGGCGCGGTCATCGGTTCGGACACGCACGTGAGTTCCAGCCTGATCGGCGCCGGCGCCTCGGTGGGTCCGCGCACGGTGCTGGACGGCGCGGTCATCGGGGACGGCGCGGTCGTCGGGGCCGACAACGAACTCCGTGCCGGAGCGCGGGTGTGGTGCGAGGCGAAACTGCCCTCCGCCTCCGTCCGTTTCTCCTCCGACCGTTGACCGACGGCGGGGCGACATCCCCGGTCGGACAACCCCGGTCGGACAACTCCGGTCGGACAACTCCGGTCAGAGAACCCAGTCAGACAACCCGGTCAGGCAACCGCGGTCAGACACCCCAGTCAGACAACCCCCGGTGAGGCAAACCCAGTGACGGCCGAGCAGCAGACCTCCCGCGCGGCCGACGCCGCGGCCACGCGCCTTCCCGACACCTGGGCGCGGACGCCCCTCACCGTGGTGATGCCCACCTACAACGAGGCGGGCAACCTGCCGGGCATGGTCGAGCTGCTGATGGGCCTCGACCAGCCGGGCCTGCGGCTGCTGGTCGTCGACGACTCGTCGCCCGACGGCACCGGGAGGATCGCCGACGAGCTGACGGAGGGCTTCCTCACCGACGAGGGCAAGCCGCGCATGTCGGTCCTGCACCGCACCGCGAAGGACGGCCTCGGCCGCGCCTACGCCGCCGGCATGGCCCGGGCCGTCGAGGAGGGCGCCGCGTACGTGCTCCAGATGGACGCCGACGGGTCCCACCCGGCCGCCAAGATCGCCGAGTTGCTGGGCGTGGCCCGCTCCACCGGCGCCGGTCTGGTCGTCGGCAGCCGGTACGTCCCCGGCGGGAGCCTCTCCGACGCCTGGGGTGCGCACCGCAAGCTGCTGTCCCGCTGGGCCAACGCGTACGCGAGCACCATCCTGGGCACCCGCGTCCGCGACATCACGGGCGGCTTCAACCTGTGGAGCGCCGACGCGCTGAAGGCGATCGACCTCGCGTCGATCGACAGCGCCGGCTACAGCTTCCAGGTCGAGATGAAGTTCCAGGCCTTGCGTCGCGGGTTCCAGGTGGTGGAGGTCCCGATCCACTTCGA
The DNA here is from genome assembly GCF_044766345.1 of Streptomyces sp. NPDC102278. Classification (NCBI taxonomy): domain Bacteria; kingdom Bacillati; phylum Actinomycetota; class Actinomycetes; order Kitasatosporales; family Streptomycetaceae; genus Streptomyces; species Streptomyces sp. NPDC102278. The sequence goes on from NZ_JBIWLV010000008.1 coordinate 313,077, forward strand.
AGACCGCACCATCGGCGAATCGAAGATGAGCCTCGCCGTCCAATTGGAGTCCATCGCCATGCCGTGGAAGCTCCGCGCCCGTTCGGGCGAGTAGCGAGTAGCGGGGCCGGGAGCCGGGGCCGAAGTCCCCCGGCCCCGCCCGCCCGTTCCCGGACCCCCGCCGCCTAGCGCGACTGGACGGTGACCTTCTCGTCCTTCTGGATCTGCTGGACGAGCTGCCGCACCTTGGCCTTGTCCCAGACCAGGTTGCCGCCGCGCTGCCCGGAGATCGGCATGTTCATCGACACGCCCTCGCCGCCGCTCACGCCCTTCATCGCGAAGAACATCCGGCCCATGTCCCACAGGGACATGTCCTTGTCCACGATCAGCGTGTCCAGTCCGGCGCCCATCACCGGGTACAGCTGGAAGGGGTTGAGGACGGTGCTGGGAGTGGCGGCCTGGCTCGCCAGCGAGGACAGGAACTTCTGCTGGTTCTTCGTCCGTTGCAGGTCCGACTCGGCGAACGCGTACCGGGTACGGACGAAGGCCAGCGACTGCTCGCCGTTGAGGGTCTGCTTGCCCGCCTTGAAGTCGGCCCCGGACTTCTCGTCCTTGAAGCCCTTCTCGATGTCGAGCTCCACGCCGCCCAGCGCGTCCACGATGTTCGCGAAGCCGGCGAAGCCGATCTCCGCGTAGTGGTCGATGCGCAGACCGGTGTTGAACTCCACGGTGCGCACCAGCAGTTCCGGTCCGTCCTCGGCGTAGGCGGCGTTGAGCTTGACCCGCCGGCCCTGGCCCTTGAACGTCTTGCCGGACTGCGAGCCGACGAAGGAGGGGATCTCCACGTCCGAGTCGCGCGGCAGGGAGACCATCGTGTTCCCGCTGGAGCACTTCGCGAGGATCATCATCGAGTCCGTGCGCTTGCCCTCGGCGGATCCCGTGTGGAGCTTCTTCTTCTCCTCGGCGGACATGCCCTCGCGGCTGTCGGACCCGACGATGAGGTACGTCGTGCAGTCGCCCTCCTTCGGGCGCTCGATGACCTTGGACAGGTCGACCTCGCGGCGCACCTTGGAGTCGGCCCAGAAGTAGGTGCCGATGCCGGTCACCGCCAGCGCGGACACCAGCACGATCGCGCCGATCTTGATCTGGCGGGCGCGGTTCGGCGCCGGGCCGGGGGAGCGGCCCGGGCGGCCGGGGCCGGCCGGGGGGCGACCGTCGCCGCCGCCGGGGCCGGCGGGGGTGCCGGCGGGCGACCCGTAGACCTGGCCGGTGTTGTAGCCGCTGTCGTAGCCGTACCCGTCCGGGTCCTGTGCCTGCGGGGGCACCCCGTATCCGGGGGACTGCGCCGGCGGAGGGGGAGTGCCGGGGCGCCGCGCGGGCGGCGGAACCTGGGGCCGAGCGGGCTGCTGCCGCTGGATGTGCCGCATCCGCTGCGGACCTTCCGGTTGCGCCTGAGCGCTGCCGCGTCCGTACCCGTCGTCCCGGCGACCGCGGTCGTCGCGGTCTCCGGTCCGCCCTTCTGGCCAGTCATTCATGCGCACAAGGATGCACGCCCCGGCGTGTCACCCGACAGCCCGGGGCGCACTTCGTTCCGGTGCTGTTGCAGAGCTGATGCTTCCGATACCGCTTTAAGGTGTCCATATGACAGACACAGCGGGCGAGACGGCGGGCGATACGGCCGGCGATCCTGAGGGAAAGCCCACATCGGCCTCCCGGACCACCCTGAGCCACATCATGACCGCGAACGACACCAACCTGCTCGGCACGGTGCACGGCGGCGTGATCATGAAACTGGTGGACGACGCCGCGGGCGCCGTGGCCGGCCGGCACTCGGGCGGGCCCGCCGTGACCGCCTCCATGGACGAGATGGCCTTCCTCGCACCGGTCCGCGTCGGGGACCTGGTCCACGTCCGGGCCCAGTGCAACTGGACCGGCCGCTCCTCGATGGAGATCGGCGTACGGGTCCTCGCGGAGCGGTGGAACGAGTCCACGCCCGCCACCCAGGTGGGCAGCGCCTACCTGGTCTTCGCGGCCGTCGACGCCGAGGGCAAGCCCCGCACCGTCCCGCCGGTCATCGCGGAGACGGAACAGGACGAGCGCCGCTACCAGGAGGCGCAGATCCGGCGCACCCACCGCCTGGCCCGGCGCCAGGCCATCACCGAGCTGCGTGCCCGCCGCTCCGCCGAGGGCCTCGACGAGTGACGTCCGCCACCGCCCGGGTGCGTTCCCGGCTGCACTCCCGGGCGTGACCCGAGCCCGGAGGCCAGGCGGCCCGGCGCCCGCCCCCGGCGCTACTGCCCCTGCTTCGCGCACACCACCTGGTCGCCGGTGACCACCGCCGTCGCTCCGTCCTGGTACGGGTCCTGCGCCCGGACCGGCACCACCTTCCTGTAGTCCGCGCCGGCGATCACCACCACCGTCCGGCCCTGCCCGGCGACGGCCCGCAGCTCGCTTCCGGGCAGCGCGGTCGACACGGTGCGGGCCGAGCGGTCCCAGCGGGGGTCGTACGAGACGATCGTGCGCTTGACCTCCCGGCTGGCGCCGTTGCCCGGGGCCCGGGTGGTGTCGAAGCCGGTGGCCCGCAGGCCCTCGTCCACCCGCCCGCCGAGTCCGTCGATCCGGGTCCCGTTCTCCACCTGGACCCGGATCTGCGCGGGCGGCACGTCCACCGCCACCGCAGGCTGCCGGGCGGGGCGGCCGCCCGGTCGGACGGGCTGGAGCGGCCGGTCCTTGCGGACCGACTCGAAGAGCTTCGCCGCCTTCGCCTCGTCCCACTTCACGGTCGAGCCGATGCCCTTGACGCTGTACGAGGGGTCGCCGACCGGCACCGAGGCGAACTCCGAGGACGAGGGGGTGAAGTCACGCATCGCCTGTCCCAGGGCCAGCATCTGCTCCGAGCCGAAGCCCTCGTCGGCCCGGACCGAGCCCAGCAGGGTCGAGCTGACCTCCTTGAACTTCACCGGGTTCAGCAGTACTCCGCCGCCGGTGGCCTGCTTGATCAGCGCGGCGACGAACCGCTGCTGGCGCTGCATCCTGCCCAGGTCGGAGGCCCCGTCCACGTGGCGCGCGCGCACGTACTGCAAGGCCTGGCCGCCGGTCAGCCGGTGCGTGCCGGGCGGCAGGTCCAGGCCGGTGTTGGCGTCGCGCATGGTCTTGGCCGTGCAGATCTCCACGCCGCCCATCGCGTCGACGGTCCGCATGAAGCTGGTGAAGTCGACCTCCAGATAGTGGTCGATCTTCACCCGGGTCATGTTCTCGACGGTGCGGACGGTCAGGTTGGGGCCGCCCTCCGCGTAGGCCGCGTTGAGCTTCACCCCGTGCGCCTTGTGGGCCTTGCCGGTGGTCAGGTCCCGGTGGGCGGGGACCTCCGCGTAGCTGTCCCGGGGGAGGCTGATCACGCTGGCGCGTTCCCGGTCGGCGGACAGGTGGACCAGCATGATCGTGTCGGTGCAGTGGCAGGGCGCGCCCCCCAGGCGGTACTCCCGCTTCTCCTCCGGGGTGATCTTCTCGCGGCCGTCCGTGCCGACCAGCAGGACGTTCAGCCCGTGCCCGGCCCGGGGGCGGTTCTTCATGTCCTTGAACGGGTCGACCCGTTCGATCCCGGTGTCCAGGCCCGTCATCACGGCGTGCCCCACCGCCCCGGAGCCCAGTACGACGATCGACATCCCGGCCGCGAACCGCACGCCCCACCGGGGCCCGTCCCCCCGCCGGCGCGCCGGACCACCGCCACCACGACGCGATGTGCGCTGCGACTGCCGTGGCCTGGCGGGACGGGTGGGACGGTGCGGCTGGGGCACGGGGGACACCTCCGCGGGGACGACCGGGACGACCGGAACGGCTGGGGCGGCTGGGGCTTCTGTTGCGAAAAGTCAGCCAGATGGGGATGACGACCGATTTGGCAGATCGTCAGAACAGTAGGCCCATACGATCAGCATCTGTCCGTACCGCCCGTCCGCCGCGCACCCGGTTCCCCCGTACGCGGTAACGTGACACCGATACCCGACCGTGAAGGACCACATGCCCGCCCAGCAGCCCGCAGTCTCGGTGATCATGCCGGTGCTCAACGAGGAGCGCCATCTGCGCGACTCCGTCCGCCACATCCTCGGACAGGAGTACGCAGGCGAGATGGAGGTGGTGATCGCGCTCGGGCCGTCCACGGACCGCACCGACGAGATCGCCGCCGAGCTCGTACGCGAGACCGCCGCCCATCCCCGAGCGCGCGTACACACCGTCCCGAACCCCACCGGCCGCACCCCCGCCGCCCTCAACGCCGCCATCAAGGCCTCGCGCCACCCCATCGTGGTGCGCGTCGACGGCCACGGCATGCTCTCCCCGAACTACATCGCCACCGCGGTCCGCCTCTTGGAGGAGACCGGCGCGCAGAACGTCGGCGGCATCATGCACGCCGAGGGCGAGAACGCCTGGGAAGACGCCGTCGCCGCCGCGATGACCTCGAAGATCGGCGTCGGGAACGCGGCCTTCCACACCGGCGGCGAGGCCGGCCCGGCCGAGACCGTCTACCTGGGCGTCTTCCGCCGGGAGGCCCTGGAGCAGCAGGGCGGGTACAACGAGGAGTTCATCCGCGCCCAGGACTGGGAGCTGAACTTCCGCATCCGCGAGGCCGGCGGACTCATCTGGTTCTCGCCCGAGCTGAAGGTCCAGTACCGGCCGAGGCCCTCCGTACGGGCCCTCGCCAAGCAGTACAAGGACTACGGGCGCTGGCGCCACGTCGTGGCCCGCTACCACTCGGGCTCCATCAACCTGCGCTACCTCGCCCCGCCGACCGCCGTCTGCGCGATCGCGGCCGGCGTCGTCGCCGGCGTGGCCGTCACCCCCTGGGCCCTCGTGGTCCCGGCGGGCTACCTCGCCGCGATCGCCGCGGGCTCCGTCCCCGCCGGCAAGGGACTCCCGCTCAAGGCCCGCGCACAGATCCCCGTCGCCCTCGCCACCATGCACATGTGCTGGGGCTTCGGCTTCCTGACCAGCCCGCGGGCGCTCGCGAACAAGGTCATCGCGTCCCGCCGCCCGTCCGTGCGGCGGGACACCACGGAGGTCTGAGCCGAACCGGCCGAACCGAACACGAAAGGGGTGGCCCGGTCCTTCGCGGACCGGGCCACCCCTTTCGTGTGCCCCGCGTGATCGGTGCGGGCCGGTTCTACCAGCGGTAGGGCTTGTACACGTCCATGCAGGCATCGCTGTCCGAGCCGTTGATCGCCTCGGCCGATTCTGGGACCGCCCCGGCCTCCGGCGGCGCCTGCCGCGGGTACACGACGCCCTCGCGCCAGTCGGCGCCCACGATCACGGTGATCCGGGACACCTCGGCCGACAGCTGCAGCGCCGTGTTCGGGACGCCCAGCGCGGCCGCGACGCCCTGCGCCTCGTCCGCCAGGTCCGCACTCGGGTAGCGGATCACGGTGGTCTTCTCCGGGGTGAGCCCGGAGGCCGCCTTGGCGGCGGTGAAGCCCTTGCCCACCAGCGCCTGCGCGACGGCGCCGGCCCGCCCGTTGACCAGCGGCATGCCGGCGCCCGTGCCGTTGACCACGTGCACGTTGACCTTGTCGGGCGCGGTCACCGGAGCCTTCGAGGGCCCCTGACCCGGCGGGGACGAAGGCGACGCCGGTTGTCCCGACGCGGGCGCGGACGGCTGCGCGCCCCCGGGGGCCTGCGGGGCGCCGTTCTTGTCGAAGGCCACGTCCTTGCGGACCATCGTCCACAGCTTGTCGGCGTCCGTCGGGTTCACGACCAGCCGGTCGACGTCCAGCGGGTCCTGCAACGTGGGCATCGTGGTCATCGTGATGCGGTTGGTCGGGACGTTCTTGAGCTGCATCGCCAGGGAGTACAGCTTCTTGACCGAGCCGATCTCCTCGGAGACCTCCAGCGCCTTGGTCGCCGCCTCGGCCAGCGACGTGATGCGACCGACGTCGGTGAACGCGTTCTGCCCCTTCAGCTCGCGCATCATCGAGTTCATGTACATGTGCTGGGCCTGCGCCCGGCCGAGGTCGCTGCTGAAAGCGTGCCGGGTGCGCAGCCACTGGAGCGCCTGCTCGCCCTTGACCTTGGTCTTGCCGGCCTTGAGCTTGAGGCCTGAGCCGCCCTCGGCGGTGGGCAGGGGCCGGTCCCAGACGTTGTCCTTCACGCAGACCTCGACGCCGCCTATCGCGTCGGCCATCTGCACCACACCGGAGAAGTCGATCGTCATCCAGTGGTCGATGTAGATGTTGGTCAGCTTCTCCCAGGTGGCGAGGGTGCAGCCGGGGCCCCCGCGCCCGAGGGTCTCGTTGATCATCGCCTTGGTCTTCTTGAACTTCTCGCCGGTCTTGGGATCCGTGCACTCGGGTATGTCCACCCGGGTGTCGCGCGGGACGCTGACCACCGAGGCGTTCTGGCGGTCGGCCGACACGTGCAGGAGCATCTGCACGTCGGCCAGCGGGGGAGCGCCTACGCTCTTGTGGTGGCCGCCGAGTTCGAGGTTCTCCGGCTTGTTCCGGCTGTCGGAGCCCAGGAGCAGGATGTTCAGCGGGCGTTGCCCGTCGGCGTTGGCCTCGGACCGCTCCACGCCGCTCTCGCCGCTCAGCCGCTGGCCGCTGCGGATGTTGCCGTCGAGGTGGCGGTAGTACAGGTAGCCGGCCGCGGCGACCGCGAGGATCAGGAACGCCAGGACCGCGGCCACCCAGAACAGCACGCGCCGTCTGCGGCGCCGAGCGGGGGCCCGGTGGCCCGGGCCCCGGGAACCGCCCGAGCCGGACCGGGGCGGGGGCACGCTGCCGCCCGAGGCTCCCGAATCGCCGGGTATGCCGCCGACGGCCTGGTCGGGCGCACCCTCCCCACGCACGCTGCTGTGCCCCACGTGTACCCCCCCTAAAGATCACTGCTGGTCAGTGTGGTGCCGGCTCCGCCGGCCACCACCGCCCGTCGTGCGGCGGTGTGTCGGCGAACGGCCGCCGGTGACGGCCGTTCGCCGGAGTGCCTCGTGTCCTACTTGGCGCAGACGGCCTTGTCGGCCTCCACCCGCTGGAGACCCTCGGGCGCCTTCTGGGGAGCGGCCGCGGTCAACGGGGTCCCCGCTTCCTTGAAGTCCGAACCGAGCGTGAGCTTCATCGGGGTCTTGTCCCCGGCGTTCGCCGTGCCCACCTTCAGCGCCGAGGCCGACAGCCCCATCATGTCCGCCAACGCCCGTGCCTGGTCGGCCTGGTCGGGGGCGTACTCCAACTGGGTGGTGGCCACCTTCACCGGCGCGTTGCCCCGGTTGGCGGCCTTGTTCACGCCCTTGCTGTTCTGCAGCCAGTTCAGCGTGGTCTGCGCGGAGCCGGAGGGGCCGCCACCGTTGAAGACGTCCACCCGGACGTCCCCGGCGGGCGAGCGGGCGCCCTGGAGCTGGGCGTCCTCCTTGGTCTTGGCCTCCTTCTCGGCCGCCGCCTTCGCCGCCTTGACCTCCGTGAGCGAGACGTCCCCCCGGATCATCTCCAACAGCGGTTTGGCCAGTGAGTCGTTGAGGACGACCGTCGCCTTGCGGTTCGCCGGCTCGGCCGGGTTGTCGAGCACCGGCAAGGTGGTGAAGGTGATGTTCTTCAGATCGATGTCCTTCAACTCACCCGCCAGGGAGGTGAGTTGCTTGATGCCACCGATGCCCTGGTCCACGCTCAGCGACTTGGTGGCCGCCTCCGCGAGGGAGAAGAACTTCTTCGGGCTGGTCAGCGTCTCCTTGGACTTCATCTCGCGCATCATCGAGCTGAGGAACTGCTGCTGCGTCTGGATCCGGTCCAGGTCGCTCTCGTTGCCGAAGGCGTGCCGGGTCCGCACGAAGGCCAGCGCCTGCTCGCCCTGCAACCGGTGTTCGCCCGCCTTGAGGTTGAGCTTGGAGTCCTTGTCGTTGACGTCCTTCTCCACGCAGACCGGAACGCCGCCGACGGCCGTGCTCAGATTCTTCACGGCGTTGAAGTCGACCATCATGAAGTGGTCGACCGGGATGCCGGTCAGGTTCTTGACCGTGCTCATCGTGCAGCCCGGGTCCCGGCCCGACTGCCCCAGGCTGGTGTTGAAGCGGGTGCCCTTCTCGGCGGGCACCTGCTTGACCGAACCGTCCGACTGTTGCGAACTGCAGGCCGGGATGTCGGTGATCAGGTCGCGCGGGATGGACAACGCGGTCGCGTTGGAACGGTCCTTCGACACGTGGAAGAGGATCGTGGTGTCGGCGTGCCCGACGCTCCCGGAGTCCCCGTAGCCCTCGTTGCCCGCGCCACTGCGCTTGTCGGTGCCGATGACCAGGATGTTGATCGCGCGGCCCTTGCTGAAGGTGCCCGAACTCGCGCCGGGGGTGTTGATGACGTTGATGTTGCCGTTCAGGTGCTGGTAGTAGAGGTACCCCGCCAGCGAGCCGCCGAGCAGCAGGAACGCCAGCGTGCCGCCGGTGATCGCGAGCCGCTTCTTGCGCTTGCTCGGGCCCCTGCCGCCGGCCTTGCGGGAACGCCCGCCGCGCCGGCCGCCGGGCGGCCCGTCGCCCCGTCGCGGCCCCGGGACCCCGGGCGTCGCGGGGGTGCCGGTCCCCGGGGGGGCGGGGCGGGTCGTACGGGATCTACGGGGGGTGGCGACGGACGGCTTCTGTTGCTGCGCACCGGAATCGCCCAGTCGCAGTTCGTAGTTGCCGGTGCGAGGGTTGAGAACCCACTGGTCTGCGGGGTCGATCTCGTCTGCCCGCCCACGGCTTTGCGCATCCACGGTTGCTCGAATCCTCCGTCGGTGCCTCGCGATGCGCCTCCCCCAAGGCGCACGGTCAACGTCCGGCTGCTGGTGCAAGGCCTCTTTGCTGGCCGGTGCACCGGATCGCTCACCCTATCCGGCCAGGTCAAGCGCAAACCATGCTGGTGACAAAATCCACTCCCCCCATAACGCCCCAAACCCCCCAACTTGTCCGGTTCGACACCGGCCTTTTGGATTGCTTTACCGGCAGTCGGCGGAGTCCGCCGTGGTTCCGGTGAAGGTGGGGGCGGGTGAGGGGCCCGTGGCGGTTGCGCTGGGACTGGGATCGGGGGACGCCGTTTCGGCGTGCGAGGTCCGCTCGTTGCGCTCCCGCTCCTCCACCGGCGGCGGGGGAGTCACCTTCAGGGGCTCGTCCGCGCGCAGTTGTCCGAACAGCCGGGTGGCGTCGGGCTGTGCCAGTTCGTCACGGTTCGGGTTGGAGGGATACGGTCGGCGAGGAACAGTGAGGAAAATTATGTGCTCGGTCGGTATGTTCCTTACGCCCCGGACGAGTTCGTACAGTCCCCGCAGCGAGGCCAGCCCCGGGTCGGTGGTCACCGAGGAGGTCGCCGCGTCCAGCAGCGGGTAGAGCCGCGTCGGATTCAGCAGCACGCCGTTGCTCTGCACCTTGTTCACGAGCGAACCGAGGAACTGCTGCTGCCGCTCCATCCGGTCGGTGTCGCTGCCGTTGCCCAGGCTGTGCCGGGCCCGCACGAAGCCGAGGGCCTGCTCACCCTGGAGCAGGTGCCGGCCGGCCGGCAGCCTCAGCTTGGCCTCCGTGTCGTCGACCGGGCGCCCGAGGCAGACCTCCACCCCGCCGACGGCGTTCACCATCTGCTTGAAGCCGTTGAAGTCCACCACCATGTGGTGGTCGACCCGGATCCCGGTGAGCTTCTCGACCGTACGGATCGTGCAGGCGGCCCCGCCCCACTCGAAGGCCCAGTTGAACTGGGCGAGCTGTTCGCGGGTGCGCTGCCCGTCCGCCTTGAGGCAACTCGGCACGTCCGTCATCAGGTCCCGGGGGATCGAGACCGCCGCGGCGCTCTTCCGGTCGGCCGGCAGGTGCAGCAGGATCACGGTGTCCGAGCGCTGGGTGCCCCGGTCCTGCCCGTACCGCGCGTTCTCCTTGCCGGAGCGCGAGTCCGAGCCGATCAGCAGGATGTTCTGGGAACCGTTCGCGAGGTGCGTCGGACGCTCCCGCTCGTACCGCTCCAGCTCGGCGGCGGCGGAGGTGTCCTCGGTGATGTTCCCGTCGAGCTTGTTGTAGAGCCACCAGCCGGTCCCCGCCCCCGCGAGCACCAGCAGCGCCGCCCCCAGCGCGGCCCGGCGCAGCAGTCGGCGCCTGCGGCCGTGCGGGGGCCTGCGGGGCCCCCCGGCCGCGTCGGTGCCGCCCGGTATGCCTGCGCTGTCCGTCACTGGCGTTCCGTCCCCTCGCCGTACCGGGAGGCCGCACGGGTGGAAGCGGCCTGTGCCGATCCTGCCCCCGAGTCGTCGACGCGGCCCGGGGGCGGCCCCTCGTCAAGGGCCGTACGGGTGACAAATCGCCCGATGTGGTCACGGTGCGCCGCAGGTGAGGGGGCCGACCCGAGCCGACGGGCCCGGGCCGACGGACCGCCGCCGGACCCGGCCTGCGCACCCGGGCCTACGGACTCGCGCCTACGGACCCGCGCGGTGGGGACTCAGACGGTGTGGGTGACCCGCTCGCTCTCCACCCGCTGCGCCAGCCCGTCCGCGGACAGCCGGTCCAGGTTCCGGCACAGCACCACGGACCCGCCCGAGGCCAGCGGCGCGAAGAGACCGGCCGACAGTCCCTCCCAGGTGTCGTGACCCAGGCCCGACAGCACCCGGGAGCCCTCGCCGAGGCCGAGCCTCGCCGCGTCCTCGCGGGCGCGCGCGACCAGGGCCGCGTACGAGAGCTCCTCGCCGCCCACCACCAGCCCCGGGCCCTCGGCGTCCACGGGCTGGAACGGGGCGAACCGGTCGCCCTGTCCCGGAACCTCCACCGCGTAGTCCGCGAATCCGGCGGGCGGCTGCGGGAACCGGCCGCCCAGCGGCCGCAGCGCGAGCGCGACCCGCTCGCCGCCGCACGCCGAGGCCTGCTCCAGCGTGTCGGGACCGGTCACGACGAGGTCGGCAGCGGCCGGATCCCCGCCCACCTCGGCTACCACCCCGACGGAGGCGCAGGCCAGCAGCCAGACGGCGCCCTGCCAGTGCGCGGGAAGCAGCAGCGCGAGCCGGTCGCCCGGTTCGGCGCCCAGGTCGCCCTGGAGCAGATTGGCGGTCTTGGCCACCCAATTGGCGAAGGTGGCGACGGACAATTCGACGCGCTCGCCCGTGGCGTCGTCGTAGAAGGTGACGAGCGGGCGGCCCGGATCGGCGGCGAGCGCGGATCGCAGCAGGTCGGCAGGGGTGCGGTCAGTGGCGTTCACCCGGCACAGGGTACGCGGCGCCCTCGTCCGTACGGCGGCGGCGGACTCCCCCGTACGGGGGAGGGACGGCACGCCCGCATCGGACGGATCGTCAGTTCTCCGATGGCGCCCGGCGGTGGCTGTGCCCAGCATCTTTTCATGCGTGCATTCCTTGCTTCCTCGATCGGCGTCGCGACGGCCGCCGCGCTGGCCATGCCGCTCGCGCTCCCCACTCCCGCCCTGGCCACCCCCTCCGCCGGGGCGGTCGCCCCCGTGAACCCCGCGGGGTCCACCCAGTCACTGCGGCTCGTCCCGCTCGGACCGACGGCGGACCGCACCACCGGCACCCCCGGCATGAGCACCTCGCCGCGCCTCCCCGAGGCGCGGGGTCTGACCGCTCGGGAGGTCAAGACGTTCTCGCTGGTCGGCGTCGTCTGGGACGACGCCGGCACCCAACTCCTCGGCCGGGTCCAGGTCCGCACCCGTTCCGTGAAGACGTCCGCCTGGTCCGACTGGCAGGACGTCGAGACCCACAACAGCGAACACGCCGCCGACCCCGACGCCGTGGAACGCGGCTCCGGCCGCGTGCGCGGCAGCACCGCCCCGCTGTGGGTCGGCGAGTCCGACGGCGTCGAGGTCCGCGTCCAGGCGGAGACGGGCACCACCCGCGCCCCCTCCCGCCTCCCGTCCGGGATGCGGATCGAACTCGTCGACCCGGGCGCCGAGGTGGCGCCGGTGGCCGTCGACGGGAAGAACGCCGGCCCGACGGACGACCCGGAAGACGACCCCGAGGGCGACCACAAGGGCGAACCCGTCCTCCTCCCCGGCATGACCATGGAGATGGCGGAGTCCTCCTCCGCCAACGTCCCGCTCGCCCCGATCGGCGCCAACGAGATCACCGAACTCAACAAGGCCGACTCCACCGCGGACGCCGTCCTGGCCGACGAGTCCCTCGCCGCCGCGGGGCGCCCGTACATCGGACCGCGCCCCCGCATCGTCACCCGCAAGGGCTGGGGCGCGGACGAGGGCCTGCGCGAGAGGGGCTTCGTCTACACCAACACCGTCAAGGCCGCGTTCGTCCACCACAGTGCCTCCGGCAACAACTACGCCTGCAAGGACGCCCCGGCGGTGCTGCGCAGCCTGTACCGCTACCACGTGGTCAGCAGCGGCTGGCGCGACATCGGCTACAACTTCGCCGTCGACAAGTGCGGCACCGTCTACGAGGGCCGGGCGGGCGGCGTCGCCAAGCCGGTGCTCGGGGCGCACACCATGGGCTTCAACACGGACAGCATGGGCATCGCCGTGATCGGCTCGTACTCCTCCACGACCCCACCGGCCGCCGCGGTCAACGCGGTCGCCCGGCTCACGGCCTGGAAGCTGGGCCTCTTCGGGGCGGACCCGCGGGCGAAAGCCACCCTGAAGTCGGGCGGCGGCAACCTGTACGCCAAGGGCCGCAACGTGAGACTGAACGTCATCTCGGGCCACCGCGACGGCTTCGCCACGGAATGCCCGGGCCGCCTCCTCTACGGCAAACTCCCCCCGGCCCGCACCTCGGCAGCCAAACTCCAGGGCCGCTGACCCCCCGGGCCACATCCAGCCCCACCGGCGCTCCGTCCCACACGGGCATATCCAGCCTCGCCGGCGTTCCGTCCCACCGGGGCGGGGCCAAATCCAGCCCTGTCGGCGGTCGGCCCCACCGGGCCCGGGCCAAATCCAGCCTCGCCGGCGTTTGAGGCGCGGGGTCCGGGGCGGAGCCCCGAAAAGCCCGGCGCAGCCGGGGCCGCACCGCGCCACGGCGCCACCCGGCCCCGGCCGACCCCCACCCCGGGGGCAATCCAGGGGCAAGGCCAGGGGCAGGACCCGAGAACTCCCCGCCCCCGGCCCCACCCCGCACCACCCCCCACCCGGCTACGCTCAAAGACATGGCCGGCCGCTTCGACCCCCTCACCCGCACCGCGATCCGCGGCGGCCGCACCGACGTGCCCGCGGGCAGGGCCCCCACCCCGGGAGAGGGGACCGGCGCACGGAGCCGGGTCTGGGCCCCCGAGGGCCCCGTGGACCTGGGCCTGACCCTCGGCCCCCTCAGACGCGGCCCCGCCGACCCCACCTTCCGCACCAGCCCCGACGGCTCGGTGTGGAAGACCAGCCGGACCCCCGAGGGGCCCGCCACCCTGCGTGTCGCCGGCGCCGACGGCAAGGTCGGCGCCGAGGCCTGGGGTCCGGGCGCCGACTGGATCCTCGACCGGTTGCCCGAGTTCCTCGGCGCGGCCGACGACCCCGCCGCCTTCGTGCCCCGGCACCGGCTCGTGCACGCCAGTCACCGCCGCCGTCCGGGTCTGCGCCTGACCCGGACCGGGCTGGTCCTGGAGTCGCTGATCCCCACCGTCCTGGAGCAGAAGGTCACCGCCGACGAGGCCTACCGGGCCTGGCGGCGGCTGGTCCGCCGGCACGGCGAGCCCGCGCCCGGCCCGCGCCCGGACCTGTACGTGATGCCGACGGCCCGCGGCTGGGCCATGATCCCGTCCTGGGACTGGCACACGGCCGGCGTCGACTCGAAGCGTTCCGCCACCATCGTCCGCGCCGCCCGGGTCGCGAACCGGCTGGAGGAGGCCGTCGCCATGGACCTCGTCGCGGCGACCCGACGGCTGGAGGCCGTTCCCGGCATCGGGCCGTGGACCTCCGCCGAGACCCTCCAGCGCAGCAACGGCGCCGCCGACGCGGTCACCACCGGGGACCTCCACCTGCCGGGCATCGTCGGGTACGCCCTCGCCGGGGACCGGGACGCCGACGACGCGGCCATGCTGGAGCTGCTCGCCCCGTACGAGGGCCAGCGCCACCGCGCGGCCCGCCTCATCCTGCTGGCCGGCCGCACCCCGCCCCGTCGCACGCCGAAGATGCCGCGCACGGACATCGGCCTTCTCTGACACGTCGTACCCGGCCGGCCGTCGAGGCGCTCCCGGGGTACGGCGAAGGGGCCGCGGTTCCCCCGCGACCCCCTCGGCTCCGGACCCGGCGCCGTCTCAGCGCACCTCGACGAACGCGGACGCCGACCGCGCCGGCCGCTGCGCGGGAGCCGCGGCGGCGTGGCCCACGGCCACCGCCCCCATCGGGTCCCAGTCCTGCGGGAGCGCCAGTACCTTGCGCACCACGTCCCGGCAGAACATGGTCGAGGACACCCACGCCGAGCCCAGCCGTTCCCCGGCCAGCGCGACCAGGAAGTTCTGGACGCCCGCGCCCATGGCGACCACGAACATCTCCCGCTCCGCCGCGTCCCGGCGCGCGTGCCCGTAGTCGTGGGCCCCGTCCATGACCAGGCACGGCACGACCAGGTAGGGGGCGTTGCGCAGCACGTCACCGCGCCGCACCCGTTTCGCCACGGACTCCTCGGACTTGCCGTCCCGGCGCAGGTCGTCGATCCACGCGTCCCGCATCGCGTCCAGGAGTTCCAGCCGCGCCGCGGCGGACTCCAGCAGCACGAACCGCCACGGCGTCGTGTGGTGCGGGGCCGGGGCGGTGACGGCCGCGGCCACCGCCCGGCGGACCGCCCCCGGATCCACCGGCTCGTCCGTGAAGGCCCGTACGGTGCGCCGCTGCGTCACGGCTTCCCGTACCGCCTCGGAGGTCCCCAGCCGGAACATGTCGTCGGCGGGCGCGCGCACCAGGTCGGCCGCCGAGGACCCTTCGCCGAGCACGTGCGACAGTCCGCGTACCAGGGCCACCGGGAGGCCCGAGGCCTTGCCCTTGACCAGGTCGCCGGCCGCGGCCAGCTCGTCCGCCGTGGCCACTATCGTCGCGCTCAGCGGGTTCCCGTGTCCGTCCTCGCCGCCCCGCAGGTCGTCCAGGACGCGCACGCCGGCCGAGCCGATCGCCACGTCGGTGAGCCCGGCGCGCCAGGGCCGGCCGAAGGTGTCCGTCACGATCACGCCGACGTCCACCGAGAGCGCGGCCCGCAGTCCCTCACGGATCGCGGCCGCCGAGGCGTCCGGATCCTCGGGGAGCAGCAGCACCGTGCCGGGGGCGGTGTTCGAGGCGTCCACCCCGGCGGCCGCCATGACCAGTCCGTGACGGTTCTCGACGATCCGCAGGGCGCCCCGGCGGGCGACCACGCGCACGGTCTCCGCGTCGATGGCGTCCTCGCGGGAATCGGCCCGGACGATCCGGCCCTCCGCCTTGGACACGATCTTGGAGGTGACGAGCAGGACGTCCCCGTCGCGCAGCCCCGGTTCGGCGGCCGCGATCAACGCGGCCAGGTCGTCGCCCGGGGCGACCTCGGGAATCCCGGGGACAGCGCGCACCTCGTACGAGGGAACGGTCACCGGGAGGCCTCCGCCAGCTCCAACGCCGCCCGGGCCATCGCCGCGGTGGCGTCGAGGTCGGTCATCATCAGCGGCACCGCGCGGCAGGCGATCCCGGCGGCCTCGACCTCGGCGACGGCCGCCGCGTCGGCGGTGTCCACCAACCAGCCGTCGAGCAGACCGGTGCCGTAGTGCAGGGCGACGGCCGCCGCGGTCGACTCGACGCCCACCGCGGCCAGCACCTTGTCGGCCATGCCGCGCACCGGGGCGCCCCCGACGATGGGGGAGAGGCCCACGACCGGGGCCGAGGCGGCGGCCACCGCCTCCCGGATGCCGGGCACGGCGAGGATGGTCCCCACGGAGACCACCGGGTTGGACGGCGGGAAGACGATGACGTCGGCGGCGGCGATGGCCTCCAGCACCCCGGGCGCGGGCTTGGCCTGTTCGGCGCCCACGGGTACGACGGCCTCGGCGTCCACCGCGGCACGCATCTTGACCCAGTACTCCTGGAAGTGGATGACGCGGCGTTCGCCGGAGCCGGGCTCGGTGATGGCGACGTGGGTCTCGACCCGGTCGTCGGACATGGGGAGCAGTCGGACGCCGGGCTGCCAGCGGTCGCAGAGGGCCTCGGTGACGGCGCTGAGCGGGTAGCCCGCACCGATCATCTGGGTACGGACGATGTGGGTCGCGAAGTCGCGGTCGCCGAGGCCGAACCAGGTGGGTCCGACCCCGTACGCCGCGAGTTCCTCCTTGACGGTGAAGGACTCGTCGGTGCGCCCCCAACCCTGGTCCTCGTTGATGCCACCGCCGAGGGTGTACATCACGGTGTCCAGATCGGGGCACACCTTCAGCCCGAACAGGTGAATGTCGTCACCGGTGTTGCCGATGACCGTGATCTCCGCCTCGGGAACCGCCGACTTGAGTCCGCGGAGGAAACGGGCGCCGCCGATGCCGCCGGCCAGAACAACAATGCGCATGCGGACAGTCTGTCAGCCGCAGGCCGTCCCTTGAGGGGCGGTGGTCGGGTGACGGGCGGGACGGGTCAGGCGTCCGACGGATCAGACGGAGAGGGCCTGCGGCCTGGCCGGGGAGCAGCTGTGCATCGGCATCTCGGTGAGGCCGGGGAAGTAGACGTGCAGGCTGACCGCCCCGTCGAGGGTGTCGTTGACGACCTCGTGGTCGTAGCCGGGGGCGAAGACGCGCTGGGAGCCGGCGCGCAGCGTCAGCGGGCCGCGCGGGGCGTGTTCGGTGAGCTCGCCGTCCAGGACGGTCAGCACGCCGGATGAGGCGCCGTGGTCGTGCCGGCCGCTGCCCTGTCCGGGGACCCAGCTGAGCAGCCACACCTCGTAGCCGGGGCCGGTGCGCAGGCGGTGGTACCAGCGGGTGGTGGCGTCGTACTGGACCAGGTGCTCCCACTCCGCGCGGTTCTCGGCGACGGAGCGGGCGAGGCCCACGAACTCGGCGACGGTGGTCGGGTGTTCGCGGGCCGGCTGGAGGAGGTGCTGGACGGAGAGGATGTCGCCGGCGATCTGGAGATCGCTCTCGACCATGGGCTCGACCTCGGTCACCGCGACGGCGGGAGCGGTGGGGGCCGCGGCGGTGGGGTGCGGGGCGGTGGTGCTGTTCATCGGGGGAGTCCTCGACGGATGTCAGTCGTGCTGGCGGTCGCTGTGGGGAGCCGGTGCTCGGGGGAGCCGTGGCTCCGGGAACATCAACAGCTGCAACAGCAACAGCGAACCTGGGCAGCGCGCAGGAACCCACGAATGGGGGTCCAGGTGGCGGCTGCGGGCGCTGACATGCATACAAGGAGAACCGGCGAAGGGTCGGACTGTCAACTCAATGTCCGGTATGAGGGAAAAGTTTCACCTCATCCGGTTACTGCGTCCGGAGAAAGGTTTGTGCACTGCGGACCGGGGCATGTGCCGCCCGGAGAGCCACGCCAACCGCCGTTCAAACCAACTGGCGCCACTCGTGACCTGACTGTGATCCGCGCCGCATCCCGGAGCGGATCGCAACCGCGTCGCGGGGCGTCTCGTCGGCTAGGAGTGAGAGCGGGGCGCCGTTTCGGGCGCCGCTTTCAAGCCAATGGCATGGCCAGTGGCATGTGTCACGATTTTTGGCGATATGAACACTTACTGCATACGCTTGGTTCCGCAGAGTGAATAAGGGGCCCAATAGCAGATCTCGGCTTGACTGCGCTGGAGCCCCACACTTGTAATTTCACTCGTGTCGTTGCGTAGCGATCAGTGACGGCAACATCACGGGGACGCACAGACAGAGCGAGGGGCGCACATGACCGAGCTGTTTCAGGAACTGCTGGTCGAGGAGGCGGACGAGGAGCTCGGATGGCAGGAGCGCGCACTTTGCGCCCAGACCGACCCCGAGTCCTTCTTTCCCGAGAAGGGCGGCTCCACCCGCGAAGCCAAGAAGGTCTGCCTCGCCTGCGAGGTCCGCTCCGAATGCCTTGAATACGCCCTCGCGAACGACGAACGCTTCGGCATCTGGGGCGGTTTGTCCGAGCGTGAGCGCCGTCGCCTGAAGAAGGCGGCGGTCTGAGGCGCACCGCACGTCGGCTGCCCGGCACCGACGGCCCCCCGCACCTCATATCCGCCGGCACACCGGCCGCTGACCCTCCCGAAGACCGGCCCGCAGTACGATCCACCCGCGGATCCGCCCCGTCCGGAACCGCGCGCCGAACCGCAGGACGAACAGAGCAAACGGTCCGCCTCCCGCACCTTCCCCGCAGGAGGCGGACCGCTGTGTTCCGAGCCGTTAGTGTGGGGCGCTGTCCAGCAGCCTCCGAGGGCACACCACCCCCGGACCCCCGGCCGGAGGGCCCGTACCGCGATGTCCCTGCACAGCAACTCGTCGGCCTCCCACCAGGGCGCCGCCACCCCCGAGTTCCCCCGGCACGTCGTCACCGCGGTCCTCGTCGCCCATGACGGCGCGCGCTGGCTCCCCCGCGCCCTCGCCGGACTCCTCGGCCAGGAACGCCCCGCGCAGAACCACGTCGCCGCCGACACCGGCAGCGCCGACGAATCCGCGCGCCTGCTCACCGAGGCCCTCGGCTCCGACCGGGTCCTGCACCTGGCCCGCCGCACCGGATTCGGCACCGCCGTCGACGAGGCCGCCCGCACCGCGGGCGTGCTGACCCCCGAGGACCTCCCCTACCTCAAGCGCCCCAGCGGCTGGGACCCCGTCAGCCGCACCTGGCGGGACGACGCGTACGACCTCCCCGAACTCCCGCACGGCGAACCGGTGCAGTGGCTCTGGCTGCTCCACGACGACTGCGCCCCCGAACCCGACACCCTCGCCGAACTGCTGCGCGTCGCCGAGGAGAACCCCGACGCCGCCGTCATCGGCCCCAAGCTGCGCGGCTGGTACGACAAGAAGCAGCTCCTCGAAGCCGGCGTCACCATCGCCCGCAGCGGCCGCCGCTGGACCGGACTCGACCGCCGCGAACAGGACCAGGGGCAGCACGACCAGATCCGCCCCGTCCTGTCCGTCTCCACCGCGGGCATGCTCGTACGCCGCGACGTCTACGACGCGCTCGGCGGCTTCGACCGCAGACTCCCGCTCATGCGCGACGACGTGGACCTGTGCTGGCGCGTCCAGAGCGCCGGCCACACCGTCCTCGTCGCCCCCGACGCCGTCATGCGGCACGCCGAGGCCGCCGCCCGCGAACGCCGCACCGTCGACTGCGCCGGCCGCTCGGCCGTCGGCGCCCACCGCGTCGACAAGGCCGGCGCCGTCTACACCGTCCTCACCAACAGCTCCGGCCGCGCCCTGCCGTACGTCATGCTGCGGCTGCTCCTCGGCACCCTGCTGCGCACCCTCGGCTACCTCGTCGGCAAGGCCCCCGGCCAAGCCGTCGACGAGTTCACCGGCCTCCTCGCCACCCTGCTCCGCCCCGGCCGGATCCTCGCCGCCCGCAAGGCCCGCCGCGGCGCGGTCGTCCCCGCGAAGGAACTGCGCCCCCTCTTCCCGCCGCCCGGCGCCACCCTGCGCGCCAACGTCGAACAACTCGCCGGGTACTTCGGCGCCGACCGCGACAGCGACTCCGCCGGCGTCAGCCGACACGGCGGCGCCATCGAATCCGGCCCCGGCGACGACGACGCCGACTACCTGGAGATCGAACAGTTCGCCCGGCTCAAGCGGATCGCCCGCAACCCGGCCCCCGTCCTCTTCGCCCTGCTCCTGCTCGTCTCCCTCGTCGCCTGCCGCTCCCTGCTCTTCGGCGGCTCCCTCATGGGCGGCGCCCTGCTCCCCGCCCCCGACCGGGGCCTCGACCTCTGGCGCGCCTACACCACCGACTGGCAACCCGTCGGCCTCGGCACCACCACCGGAGCCCCGCCCTACCTCGCCGTGCTCGGCGCCGTCTCCGGCCTGCTGTTCGGCTCCACCCAGGCCGCCCTGACCCTGCTGCTCGTCTGCTCCGTCCCGCTCGCCGGCCTCACCGCCTACTTCGCCTCCCGCCCGCTCGTCGAGTCCCGGCTGCTGCGCGCCTGGGCCGCGGTCGCCTACGCCTTCCTGCCCGCCGTCACCGGCGCCCTGGCCGGCGGCCTCCTCGGCACCGCCGTCCTCGCGGTACTGCTCCCCCTCGTCGCCCGCGCCGCCGTCACCGCCTTCGGCCTCGGCGGACCCGAGGCCGAAGGCAGCTGGCGGGCGCTGTGGACGTACACCCTGCTGCTGACCCTGGCCACCGCCTTCACCCCCGTCGTGTGGCCGCTCGCCGTCGTCCTCGGCGCGGCCGCGCTCGTCACCCGCCGCGCCCGCTGGAAGACGTACGGACCCCGCCTCCTCGCCAACCTCGGCGTCCCCCTCCTCGTACTCGCCCCCTGGTCGCTGGGCCTGCTCAGCCACCCGACCCGCTTCCTGCACGAGGCCGGACTGCCCTACGGGGCCCGCGCCGGCGCCCTCGACCTGCTCGGCATCAGCCCCGGCGGCCCCGGCGCCGGCGGCGGCCCGCTCCTGATCGGCGTCCTGATCGCCGCGCTCGCCGCCCTGCTGCGCGCCGACCGGCGCTTCGCCGTCCGCGTCGCCTGGGCCGCGGCCCTGACCGGGCTCCTCCTCGCCGTCCTCCTCAACCGCGACACCTGGGCCGGCCCCGCCACCCTCGTCTACGGCATCGCCCTCCTCGCGGCAGCCCTGCTCGGCGCGGACGGCGCCAAGTACCGGGTCGCCGCCAGCAGCTTCGGCTGGCGCCAACCGCTCGCCGCCCTCGTCGGGCTCACCGCGGCCGTCGGCCCGCTGCTCGCCGCCGCCGGCTGGATGTTCTCCGGAGCCGAGGGCCCGCTGGAGCGCCGCGACCCCGCCCAGGTCCCGGCCGCCGCCGCCTACCTGAGCGGCGACACCAACCAGACCCGCACCCTCGTGCTGACCGGCGACTCGCCCGCCACCGTCTCCTACAGCCTGGTCCGCGGCTCCGGCGCCCGCCTCGGCGACGCCGAACTCCTCGCCGGCGCCGGCTCCGAACCCCGCCTCGCCAAGGTCGTCTCCAGCCTCGTCTCTGGCTCCGGCGCCGACCAGTCCGCCCAGCTCGACGACTTCGCCGTGCGCTACGTCGTCCTCCAGCCCGGCGCGCCCGACCACTTCCGCCGGGTACTCGACGCCACCCCGGGCCTCAAGGCCGTCCAGGACGACGACGTCGCCTCCTGGGAGGTCGAACGGGCCCCGGCCCGAGCCGTCATCGTCCCCGGCCGCCAGGGCCAGGCCCCCGTCGCCATCGAAGCCGGACCCGTCGAGGTCCACACCACCATCCCTGCCGGCGAGGACGGCCGGGTGCTGCGCATCGCCGACCGGGCCGACCCGGGCTGGCGGGCCACCGTCGACGGCGAACCGCTCAAGGCCAAGACGGTGGACGGCTGGGCCCAGGGCTTCGAACTGCCCGCCGGCGAAGGCCGCCTGGACCTCGTCCACGAGGACGCCGCCGCCCGCGACGCCTGGCACTGGGCCCAGGGCCTGCTCGCGCTGGTCCTGCTCGTGATGGCCCTGCCGGGCCGCCGCGCACGCCTCGACGACGACCTCCCCGAGGAGGAGGCCGCCATCCCCGGCCAGGCCGACGCCGCCGGGGAAGGCCGGCGCGCCCGCCGCCTGCGCGCGGAGGCCGAGGCCGAACAGCGGCCCCCGACCCCGACGGCCGCCGTCGCCGACCCGTACGCGCAGATCCCGGCGCAGCCGGCGTACGGGGAGGAGCAGTACGCGTACCAGGACTACCCGTACGGGCAGCAGCAGGACGCCCCCCAGGAGCCGCCGCGGCAGCAGTACGCCGAGCCGTACCCGTACCCGCCGCACGACCCCCACCCGCAGCAGCAACAGCAGTACCCGTACCAGTACGAGCCGTACGAGCCGTACGAGAACACCTACGGACAGCACGACCCGCGTCCGGACGGGAGCCCCCAGCAGTGAAGCAGCGCGCACCCCTGACGCTCGCGGCGGTGGCCGCCGCGCTGGCCGCCGTCACCGGCGTCGCCTCGCTCACCGCCCCCGCCGCCCCGGCCGCCGAGAGCGCCGCCGGCGCCTCCCGGATGCCCGTGGAACGCTCCGTGCTGACGTGCCCGGCACCCAGCACCTCGGACATCGCGGAGACCACCTACACCTCGATCACCCCCGGCAAGCCCGGCGCCCCCGGCACGGCCCGCCTCCTCACCCGGGACGGCAAACCCGTCGTGCAACCGAAGGAGCCGGGCAAGCCCGCCGGAGCCGCCGCCTCCGGCGCCGAGGCACCCCCGCTGACCGGCTCCGCCGACGGGATCATGGCCCCCGGCTGGACCGCCCAGCAGACCACCAAGGTCGCGGTGGGCCAGTCCCGCGGCCTCCTCGGGGTCGCCTGCACCCCGCCCGGCACCGACTTCTGGTTCCCCGCCCTCAGCAGCGCCAAGGGCCGCCTCGACTCCATCCACCTGACCAACCCGGACGACACCGAGGCCACCGTCCAGGTGAAGCTGTACGGACCGGACGGGCTGCTCAAGGACAAGCCCGGCAGCCCCGAACGGCTCCCCTACAAGGTGGCTCCCCGCGCCAGCGCCAAGGTGATGCTGTCCGACTTCCTCCCCGGGACCCAGCTCACCGACCTCACCGCCCGCGTCAGCGTCGTCACCGGCCGGGTCGGCGCCGCCGCGCAGATCGCCGAGGAGGGGGTCGGCGTCGACTGGCTGCCGGCGTCCACCGGACCGACGGGCAGCCTCGTCCTGCCGGGCATCCCGGCGGACGCCACCTCCGTCCGGCTCGTCGCCTTCGCCCCCGGCGAGGACGACGCCGACCTCAACCTCCGGCTGGCCGGCCCCGGCGGCTCCATCAGCCCGGCCGGCAACGAACAACTGCACGTCAAGGCCGACATGACGGCGAGCGTGGACCTCAAGGACCTCACCCGCGGCGAGGTGGGATCCCTCCACCTCACCCCCGCGGACCCGAAGAAGGCCACCCCGGTCGTCGCGGCGGTCCGCGTGGTCCGCGGCTCCGGAGCCAAGCAGGAGCTGGGCTTCCTCCCGGCCACCGCCCCCGTGGGCGCGCGGGCCACCGTCGCCGACAACCGGCTCGACGACAAGGCCACCCTGCTCGCCCTCACCGCCGCGGGCAGCGGGGACGCGAAGGTCCGCGTCACGGCCTCACCGGGCACCGACGGCGGCGAACCCACCGTCAAGGAAGTCACCGTCAAGGCGGGCACCACCCTGGCCGTGTCCCCGCCGCCGGCCCCCACCGGCGCGAAGGGCGCCTACGCCCTCACGCTGGAAACCCTCTCCGGAGGCCCCGTGCACGCCTCCCGCACGCTGACCCTGCCGCACGAGGGCATCCCCATGTTCACCATCCAGCCCTTCGGCGACGACCTCTCCACCGTCTCGGTCCCCAAGGCCGTCGAGGACCTCTCGATCCTGACGCGGTGACCCCGACCGGGTGAACCGGCGCGGGGCTCCGCCGGCGTTCGGCGGAGCCCCGGCGGAGAGCGCCGCGGGCGGGACCGTCAGTCCTGCCCGTAGCGGGGATCCACGATCTCCGGCGACAGCCCCAACAGCTCCGCCACCTGCTCCACCACGATCTCGTGCACCAGCAGGGCCTTCTCGTCACGGCCCTTCGCCCGGATCTCCACCGGCCGCCGGAACACCACGATCCGGGCCGGTCGCCCGTCCCGCGCCTCCACCAAACCGCCGAGCGGCACCGCCTCGTCGTTCCAACCGGCGTCCGCGCCGCCCGGCGGCCCCGGTACGTCCGCGACCACGAACTCCACTTCGGCGAGCTGCGCCCAGCGCCGCTCCAACCGCTCCACGGAATCCCGTACGAGATCACCGAACAGCTCCGCCCGGCTCGCCGACAACGGCACCTGAGGTGGAGCCACCGGCCCCCGCATCCCCCGCCCGTGGCGGTCACGCCGTCGGGGCCTCGGCTCGTGGGGGGTCCCTTCGGGGCCGGCGGGAATCGGGGGCTTCAGCGGGCTGTCCGTCACCCTCGCAGGGTATCCGTCACCCTGCCCCCCGGCAGGGCCTCCCGCCGGGCACGCCCCCATGTCGTACCGCGAGCAATCCGGCCGGGGTCGGGGCCCGTTCACGGCGACACGGGGGTGCGCCCGGTGGGGGAGTCGTCGCGGCCCGGTCAAGAGTGCGGTACCGTCCAACGTCGTGAGCCTTGTACGTCGCTGTTCGCGCACCGCGTGCGGCCGCCCTGCCGTCGCCACACTGACGTACGTCTACGCCGACTCGACCGCAGTTCTCGGCCCGCTCGCCACCTACGCCGAACCCCACTGTTACGACCTGTGCGCCGAGCACTCCGAGCGCCTGACCGCCCCCCGGGGCTGGGACGTCGTGCGCCTGACCGACGGTTCGGCCCCCTCCCGCCCCAGCGGCGACGACCTCGAAGCCCTCGCCAACGCCGTGCGCGAGGCAGCCCGCCCGCACGACCGCGCGGCCCAGGCGGGCGGATCCGGACCCCGCGTCCCCGCCCCCGGCGAGACCCGGCGGGGACACCTGCGCGTCCTGCGTTCGCCCGATTCCTGACCCGCCCCCGCGCCCCGGCTCGTCCGAAGGGACCGATCCGGGCACAGGGTAGGTTTGCCCCACCGCACGGATCCTTCAGGGGGGCAGGCAGTGGCCGCAGATCTTTCGAACATCGTCAAGGCGTACGACGTGCGCGGCGTCGTCCCCGACGAATGGGACGAGCCGCTGGCCGAACTGTTCGGCGCCGCGTTCGTCGAGGTCACCGGTGCCACGGCCATCGTCGTCGGCCACGACATGCGCCCCTCCTCACCCGGCCTCTCCGGCGCGTTCGCCCGCGGCGCGGCCGCCCGCGGCGTGGACGTCACCCTGATCGGACTGTGCTCCACCGACCAGCTGTACTACGCCTCCGGCACCCTGGACCTGCCCGGCGCGATGTTCACCGCCTCGCACAACCCGGCCCGGTACAACGGCATCAAGCTCTGCCGCGCCGGCGCCGCCCCCGTGGGCCAGGACACCGGCCTCGCCACCATCCGCGAGCTCGCCGAGAAGTGGACCGACGAGGGCGCCCCCGCCATCCCCGCCGGCACCGTCCCGGGCACCATCACCGAGCAGGACACCCTCACCGGGTACGCCGAGCACCTCAAGGGCCTGGTCGACCTCACGGCCGTCCGCCCCCTCAAGGTCGTCGTCGACGCGGGCAACGGCATGGGCGGACACACCGTCCCCACCGTCTTCGCGGGCCTCCCGCTGGACCTCGTCCCCCTCTACTTCGAACTCGACGGGACCTTCCCCCACCACGAGGCGAACCCCCTCGACCCGAAGAACCTCGTGGACCTCCAGGCCCGCGTGCTCGCCGAGGGCGCCGACCTCGGACTCGCCTTCGACGGAGACGCCGACCGCTGCTTCGTCGTCGACGAGCGCGGCGAGGGCGTCTCCCCGTCCGCCATCACCGCCCTGGTCGCGGCCCGCGAACTGGCCCGCAACGGCGGCGCCGGCGTCGTCATCCACAACCTGATCACCTCCTGGTCCGTCCCCGAGGTCGTCAAGGAGCACGGCGGCACCCCCGTCCGCACCCGCGTCGGACACTCCTTCATCAAGCAGGAGATGGCCACCTCCGGCGCAATCTTCGGCGGGGAGCACTCCGCGCACTACTACTTCAAGGACTTCTGGAACGCGGACACCGGCATGCTCGCCGCGCTCCACGTCCTCGCGGCCCTTGGCGGCCAGCAGGGCACCCTCTCCGACCTGGTCTCCTCCTACGACCGCTACGTCGGCTCCGGCGAGATCAACTCGACCGTCGCCGACCAGGCCGGCCGCACCGCCCTCGTCAAGAAGACCTACGGCTCCCTCGACGGCGCCACCGTCGACGAACTCGACGGCCTCACCGTGACCACCGCCGACTGGTGGTTCAACCTGCGCCCGTCCAACACGGAACCGCTACTGCGCCTGAACGTCGAGGCCCGCGACACCGCCACCCTCGAAAAGATCCGCGACGAGGTCCTCGCGCTCGTCCGCGCGTAGGCACCCGTCGTCACGGTCCCGCCCGGCCCGTGGCGCCGGAACAACAAGCACGTCGGCATCACCGGACGGGCCGCGTCACATCCGGCCCGGCGGTACGCTGACCTCGCCCAATCCGCATGTTCGAAGGGAAGAGCCCCATGCCGCTCGAAGCCGGCCTCCTGCAGATCCTCGCCTGTCCCGCCTGCCACTCGCCCCTCGACGACAAGTCGGCCGACGAGACCACCCCCGAGCTGATCTGCACCGGCCAGGACTGCGGCCTCGCGTACCCGGTCCGTGACGGCATCCCGGTCCTCCTCGTGGACGAGGCCCGCCGCCCCGCCTGAGCCCGCCCCGCGCAGACGCTGAGACCGGTTCCGTCCCCCTGGGCCCTCGCCCCCGGGTCCGTCCACACACAGCCGGAGGCCGCCATGCTCGACGAGTCCATCCTCGACGCACCGGACGATCTCGCCCGCGCCGACCGCCGCGGCCTGCTCCGCGGCGCCGCCGACGCCGGAGCCAGGGTCCGCACCGCCGCCCGGCACGCCGCCGAGGCCGGCCTGGCCGACCTGCGGCCCGACGGCCGCCCCCGCGCCGTGCTCATCGCGGGCCCCGGCACCGCCGCCACCGGCGTCGCCGACCTCCTCGGCGCCCTCGCCGGCGCCTCCGTACCCGTGACCCGCCTGCACCCCACCGGCGTCGCGCACGCCGCCGGCGCACTGCGGTGGAACCTGCCCGGCTGGGCCGGCCCGGTGGACCTGCTGCTCGTCGCCACCACCGACGGCACCGAGCCCGGACTGGCCGTCCTCACCGAACAGGCCTACCGGCGCGGCTGCACCGTCGTCGCCGTCGCCCCCGAACGCTCCCCGCTGAGCGAGGCCGTGGACGGCGCGCACGGAGTGCTCGTACCGATGGCCCGGGCCCCGTACCAGGAGTACGACGAATCCGCCGCGGCCGGTCCCGGCGCCCTGTGGGCCCTGCTCACCCCGCTGCTCGTCCTCCTCGACAAGGTCGGACTCCTCACCGCCGCACCCGACACGCTCCTGCTCGTCGCCGACCGGCTCGACCGCACCGCCGAACGCTGCGGCCCCGCGATCGCCACGTACTCCAACCCGGCCAAGACCCTCGCCACCGAACTCGCCGACTCCCTCCCGCTCATCTGGAGCGAGGGCGCCGGAGCCGGCCCGGCCGGACGCCGGTTCGCCGCGACCCTCGCCGAACTCGCCGGGCGCCCCGCCCTCGCCGCCGAACTCCCCGAGGCACTGCCCGCCCACGGAGTGCTCCTCTCCGGGGCCTTCGCCGCCGGCGCCGACCCCGAGGACTTCTTCCGCGACCGCGTCGACGAACCCCAGGCCCTGCGCGCCCGCGTCGTCCTGCTGCGCGACCGACCCACCGGCGGACTCAGCGCCGCACCCGCCGCCCGCGAGCTCGCCCTCGGCCACGACACCGCCATCAGCGAACTCGAACCGGAGGAGGGCACCGAGTTGGAGCAGCTCGCCGAACTCCTCGCCATCACCGACTTCGCCACCGCCTACCTGGCGTTGGCGTCAGGGGGACACCGCTGAGGCACACCCGTGCCCGCCTGCCCGGCCCCACATCAAGACCCAGGAAGACGACGATGGACCGTCTGACGAACACCATCCGCCCCTACGCCTGGGGATCGACCACCGCGATCCCCGCCCTGCTCGGAGTCGAACCGACGGGCGAACCTCAGGCCGAGATGTGGATGGGCGCCCACCCCGGAGCGCCCTCCCGCCTCGACCGCGGAGCCGGCGAGACCACGCTGTCGGCCGTCATCGCCGCCGACCCCGCCCGCGAACTCGGCGCGGCCACCGTGGCCCGGTTCGGCCCCCGGCTGCCCTTCCTCTTCAAGATCCTCGCGGCGGGCGCCCCCCTCTCCCTCCAGGTCCACCCCGACCTGACGCAGGCCAGGGCGGGCTACGAGGACGAGGAACGCCGCGGCGTCCCGATCGACGCGGGCCGGCGCAACTACAAGGACCCCCACCACAAGCCCGAGCTGATCTGCGCCCTCACCCCCTTCGAGGGCCTGTGCGGCTTCCGCGCCCCCAAGGAGGCCGCAGACCTCCTCGAAGGCCTCGACGTCGACTCCCTCAAGCCGTACGTGGACCTGCTGCGCGCCCACCCCGAGGAAGCCGCCCTGCGCGAGGTCCTCACCGCGGTCCTCACCGCCGACCGCACCGAGACGGCCCGTACCGTCACCGAGGCCGCGGCCGCCGCCGCACACCTCGGCGGCCCCTACCAGGCCTACGCCGGACTCGTCCACGACCACCCCGGCGACCCGGGCGTGATCGCGGCCATGCTCCTCAACCACGTACGACTGCAACCCGGTGAGGCCATGTTCCTCGGCGCCGGCGTCCCGCACGCGTACATCGACGGCCTCGGCGTCGAGCTCATGGCCAACTCCGACAACGTGCTGCGCTGCGGCCTCACCCCCAAGCACGTCGACGTACCCGAACTGTTGAAGGTCGTCGTCTTCGAGCACGGCGAACCGGGCGTCCTGCGGCCCGAGGACAGCGACGAGGAGGTCTACGAGACCCCCGTCGACGAATTCCGGCTCTCCCGCTTCCTCATGGCCCCCGGCGGCGCCCCCCGCCGCCTCCCCGACACCACCCCACAGATCCTGCTCTGCACCGCCGGCTCCCCGAAGGCCGGCGAACTCACCCTCGCCCCGGGCCAGTCCGTCTTCGTCCCCGCGGGCGAAACGGCCGAACTGTCCGGTAGCGGTACCGTCTTCCGCGCGACCGTCGTGGTCTGACGTACCGTCCCTACCGGCGGCTGCGAGAATATGCGGCCGTAGCCCGGCGCCCCGGCCCGGGGGCGCCGCATCGAGGAAGGGACACCAGCACCCATGAGCGCGTCGGGCGGTACCAAGGCGATCGTGGCGGCACTCGCCGCCAACCTCGCCATCGCCGTAGCCAAGTTCGTGGCCTACGTCTTCAGCGGTTCGTCGTCGATGCTCGCGGAGAGCGTTCACTCGCTGGCGGACTCCGGCAACCAGGGGCTGCTGCTCCTCGGCGGCAAGAAGGCCAAGCGCCAGGCCACCCCCCAACACCCCTTCGGGTACGGGCGCGAGCGCTACATCTACGCCTTCCTGGTCTCCATCGTCCTCTTCACCGTCGGTGGCATGTTCGCCATCTACGAGGGCATCGAGAAGATCAACCACCCGCACGCGATCGAGCAGTGGTACTGGCCGATCGGCGTCCTCGTCTTCGCGATCGTCGCGGAGTCCTTCTCCTTCCGCACCGCCATCAAGGAGTCGAACGAAACCCGCGGCTCGCTCACCTGGCGCCAGTTCATCAAGCGCGCCAAGGCACCCGAGCTCCCCGTCGTCCTCCTCGAAGACCTCGGCGCGCTCGTCGGTCTGGTCCTCGCCCTCGGCGGCGTCGGTCTGGCCCTGGCCACCGGCAACGGCGTGTGGGACGGCATCGGCACCCTCTGCATCGGCACCCTGCTGATCATCATCGCCATCGTGCTCGCCGCGGAGACCAAGTCGCTGCTGCTGGGCGAGGCCGCCGGCACCGAGGACGTGGACAAGATCACGGCCGCCCTGGTCGACGGCGACGTGGTCACCGACGTCATCCACATGCGCACGCTGCACCTCGGCCCCGAGGAACTGCTGGTCGCCGCCAAGATCGCCGTCCGGCACGACGACACCGCGACCGAGGTGGCCAACGCCATCAACGCGGCCGAGGCCCGGATCCGCGCCGCGGTCCCGATCGTCCGGGTGATCTACCTGGAGCCGGACATCTACAACGCCGAAGCCGCCGCCGCCGGTGTCAACCCCGGCGCCACCCCCGGCGGCGATCCCGGCCACTGACGCGCCGACGGACGTGCGAAGGCCCCCGCGACCCACCGGCCGCGGGGGCCTTCGCCCATCCCGCCCCGGCTACGCGATCTCGCGCAGCACGTCCGGTACGGCCCGCCACAACCGACTCGCCGAGCCCCGTCGTCCCCTGTGCCTCCCACCCCGACGAGCGCCGGCTCGGCCACTGGGTCCCGTACGGGCTCGGCGGCCCGGCTCCGGGCCGCCAGAAGACCGGAAGGCCTTGAACCCCTCCGTCGGACGGCCCGAATCCGGTTGGCACTTCTTCACCGGCCCACTGGGGCCCGCCGGGCCCGTCGGTGTAGATTCGTCATCAGTGTCAGACGTCGCTGCTGATGGCGGTCGGGCGGTCCTGGTGACCGGCCGAGGGGAGAGAGGGCCCCCGACGGTCTGTGCTCGGTGCACGGGTCCGCCCCTGCACGGCTCAGCCGTACCCACCCTCTCGAACCATGAGGAGCAGCACCCATGGACTTCAAGGTCGCAGACCTCTCCCTCGCCGCCTTCGGCCGCAAGGAGATCACCCTGGCCGAGCACGAGATGCCCGGCCTGATGTCGATCCGCGCCGAGTACGCCGAGGCCCAGCCGCTGGCCGGCGCCCGCATCACCGGCTCCCTGCACATGACCGTGCAGACCGCCGTGCTCATCGAGACCCTCGTCGCCCTCGGCGCCGACGTCCGCTGGGCCTCCTGCAACATCTTCTCCACCCAGGACCACGCGGCCGCCGCCATCGCCGTCGGCCCGAACGGCACCCCGGAGAACCCGCAGGGCGTCCCCGTCTACGCCTGGAAGGGCGAGACGCTGGAGGAGTACTGGTGGTGCACGGAGCAGGCGCTGACCTGGCCGAACACCCCCACCGGCGGCCCGAACATGATCCTCGACGACGGTGGTGACGCCACCCTCCTCGTCCACAAGGGCGTCGAGTTCGAGAAGGCCGGCTCGGCCCCGGACCCGTCGACGGCGGACTCCGAGGAGTACGCCCACATCCTCACGCTGCTCAACCGCACCCTCGGTGAGGCCCCGCAGAAGTGGACGCAGCTCGCGTCCGAGATCCGCGGCGTGACCGAGGAGACCACCACCGGCGTCCACCGCCTGTACGAGATGATGGCCGAGGGCACCCTGCTCTTCCCGGCGATCAACGTGAACGACGCCGTCACCAAGTCGAAGTTCGACAACAAGTACGGCTGCCGCCACTCCCTCATCGACGGCATCAACCGCGCCACCGACGTCCTCATCGGCGGCAAGGTCGCGGTCGTCTTCGGCTACGGCGACGTCGGCAAGGGCTGCGCCGAGTCCCTGCGCGGCCAGGGCGCCCGCGTCATCGTCACCGAGATCGACCCGATCTGCGCCCTCCAGGCGGCCATGGACGGCTACCAGGTCGCGACCCTGGACGACGTCGTGGAGACGGCCGACATCTTCATCACGACCACGGGCAACAAGGACATCATCATGGCCTCGGACATGGCCAAGATGAAGCACCAGGCCATCGTCGGCAACATCGGCCACTTCGACAACGAGATCGACATGGCCGGCCTGGCCAAGATCGACGGCATCGTCAAGGACGAGGTCAAGCCCCAGGTCCACACCTGGAAGTTCCCCGACGGCAAGGTCCTGATCGTCCTCTCCGAGGGCCGCCTGCTGAACCTCGGCAACGCGACCGGACACCCCTCCTTCGTCATGTCGAACTCCTTCGCGGACCAGACCCTGGCCCAGATCGAGCTCTTCACGAAGCAGTCGGAGTACCCCACCGACGTCTACGTGCTCCCCAAGCACCTCGACGAGAAGGTGGCCCGCCTCCACCTCGACGCCCTCGGCGTCCGCCTCACCACCCTGCGTCCCGAGCAGGCCGCCTACATCGGCGTCAAGGTCGAAGGCCCGTACAAGGCCGACCACTACCGCTACTGATCCCCGACGGATCCGCGGCACGGCACCACAGCAGGCCCCCGGCACACGCCGGGGGCCTGCCCCGTACCCGCCCCGACCACCCCAGGCCCCCCGGCCATCCGAGAATTGGGACCCGATGCCCCGCGGCCGCTACTCGCTCCACGACCCGCACGACCACACCCCCCTCGGCGAGGAGCACTTCCACTGCGCGCCCGGTCCCTCCGGATGGCGCTACGTCGCACAACGCACCACCCCGAACGGAGACCACGCCGGCTCGGTGGACCTGGCCGTCGACGAGATCGGCCGCCCCATCCGGCTGGAGCTCAACGCCTCCGGCTGGCAGGTCCGCGGCGCCGCCATCGACGGCGTCACCTGGGTCCGCACCGACCCCGCCGGCGCCGAGGCCACCGAGGGCAATGTCCAGGCGCCCGGCTTCACCGGCACCTCGCCGGCCTTCCTCGTCGCGACCGCCCGCCTGCTGCGCCTGACCCCGGGCGCCCCCGCCACCCGCGTCCGGCTCCTCGCCCTGACCGACCCGGTCCTCGCCGCCCGTACGGTCGACCAGGCCTGGCAGCTCACCGACCGCGAGGAACACCCCACCGACAGCGGCCCGCTCGCCGTGGACGCGTACCGCGTCACGGCCCTGGACACCGGCGAGGTGCACATCGTGCACCTCGCCGGTGACGTCGTCCTCTCCGCCCCCGGCATCGAGCTCGAACACCTGGAGACCCCGCCCTCGACGTTCGAGGACCCGGCCCCGTAGTCACGACCTCACGCGGGCGGCGCGAACCCGGTGCCGCCGCGAGGCTTCTCGACGGGCGCGTCCCGCGCCTGCGCGGCCACCGCCGGCGCGACGGGCGGCGCGATCGGCGCCGTCACCACCGGCGCGGGCACCGCGGGCATCGCACCGTACGGCACGACCGCCGGCGCGGTCCCCCCTCCGTACGGGGCCTGCCGCGCAGCCGCCCCGAAGGCCCGAGCCGCATCGCGCGACTGCCGCTCGTGCACCACCGCCATCAGGAACGCCGCGGCCGGCACCCCCGCAGGCGGCGGGGTGCCCGTGCGCGCCACGACCTCGTCCGCGAGCTTCGCCGCCATCGCGGCGCCCGTGTGCGGGTCCAGCTGGTTCATCCGCGTCAGGTACTGCCTGATTGTCAGCCACAGGCCGTCCGGTACCGCCGACAGGTCCAGTCCCGTGAACCGCCCCGCCAGCCACGGGGGCGGCGGCGGCACCGGCATCACCCGCGCCCCCGGCACCCGCTCCCGGACCACCAGCGTCCCCGCGAACACGTCACCGAGCCGCCGCCCCCGCGACGACACCAGCGAGGCGATGCAGGCCACGCTCCCGAAGGTGAGCAGCAGCTCCACGACCCCCATCGCCCCGCGCACCAGCGCGTGCCGGAACCGGATGGGCCCGCCGTCCTCCCGCACCACGCGCAGCCCCAGCGCCAACTTCCCGAGCGACCGTCCGTGGGTGAGCGTCTCCACGGCGATCGGCACGCCGACCAGCACCAGCAGGAACATGCCCACCGACACGGCGGCCTGAGCCGCGTCGTCCAGGGAGGCCGTCGCGAACACCACGCCGATCGAGACGAGCACGTATCCGACGCCGTAGACGAGCACGTCGAGACAGATCGCCAGCGCCCGGCTCGGCAGTCTCGCCGGCCTCAACCCCAGGACGACTGCGTCCCCCGTCACCAGATCGCTCACTGCCGCGCACCCTTCATCCGCCCTGACCCGCCCCTGTTTCCCTCAGTCTGCCAAGCTGACCACAGGAGAAGCAGGCCGTGATGGCCGGGCCGGGGCAGGGGAGCGGTAAAGCGGATGGATGTCGACGTCTTCGTGGCGGCCCACCAGGCGCAGTGGGCGCGTCTGGAACAACTCCTCGGCCGGGGCCGTCGGCTCACCGGCGAGGAGGCGGACGAACTCGTATCGCTCTACCAGCGCACCTCCACCCACCTGTCCCTGATCCAGTCGAGCGCCCCGGACCCGATGCTCGTCGGGCGACTCACGCAGCTCGTCGCCCGCGCCCGCGCCGCGATCACCGGCGCCCGCCGCGCGAGCTGGCGCGACGCCGCCCGCTTCTTCACGGCCGGCTTCCCGGCCGCCGTGTACCGCAGCCGCCGCTGGTGGATCCCCACGGCCGTGCTCTCGATAGCCGTCGGCGTCCTGCTCGGCTGGTGGATAGCCACCAACCCCGAGGCCCAGAGCGTCATCGCCGCACCGGACGACCTGAGGCGACTCACCCAGCCCGGTGGCGAGTACGAGACGTACTACTCCAGCCACCCCGCGGCCTCCTTCGCCGCCAAGGTCTGGACGAACAACGCGCAGGCGGCCGCCATGTGCCTGGTCCTGGGAGCGTTCCTGGGGCTGCCGGTCCTGTGGATCCTGTTCCTGAACATGGCCAACCTCGGCGTCGGCATCGGCCTGATGGCGTCTGCCGGCCGCCTCGACGTCTTCCTCGGCCTGATCCTTCCGCACGGCCTGCTCGAACTGACGGCGGTCTTCGTCGCCGCGGGCATGGGTCTGCGCCTTGGCTGGACGGTCATCGACCCGGGCCCGCGGACCCGCCGCGCAGCCCTCGCCGAACAGGGCAGGGCGGCCCTCGGCATGGCCATCGGACTGGCCCTCATCCTCTTCGTCTCGGGCCTCATCGAGGGCTTCGTCACCCCGTCCGGCCTGCCCACCTGGGCCCGCATCGCCATCGGCGTCGCGGCCGAGGCCGCCTTCCTGGTCTACGTCTACGTCCTGGGCGGCCGCGCCGCCCGAGCCGGCGACGTGGGTGACGTCGAGGAAGCCGACCAGACGGCGACGCTGCCCACCGCGGCCTGATGTGCGGACGAGCCGGCCGAGCTGCTAGTCTCCTCGTCGTCCCGCAAACACCGTTGACACGGTCGCAGCGGGGAGGTAGATTCGAACGGTTGCCTCGAACTGGACAAGTTCGGCAGCGGTGGTTTAAAGTCTCTCTCGCCCCCAGGAATTGAATTCCAAGTGGGCACAATCGACTCTTCTTCCAGAAAGTCCGAAGCCGGGAAATCCGGTGGAAAACCTCTGATAGAGTCGGAATCGCCGGAAAGGGAAACGCGAAAGCGAAGAACTGGAAAGCGAAACCCGCTTCGACCGGGAATCGGACACGAAAGAGTCTGATAGAGTCGGAAACGAAGGAAGCGCCCGGAGGGCCTGGAGACAGGAACGAAGG
>NZ_JBIWLV010000009.1:0-337279 GCF_044766345.1 Streptomyces sp. NPDC102278
TTTGGCGTTGATTTTTGGCACGCTGTTGAGTTCTCAAGGAACGGACGCTTCCTTCGTTCCTGTTTCCAGGCCCTCCGGGCGCTTCCTTCGTTTCCAACTCTACCAGATCATTTCCGCGCCCTGCTTCTCGAAAGTCGCAGTCGGTTTGGATTTGAATTCGGTGGCCGTTGGGGGCCTGTGCCTTTCGGCGCTCCACCACGTTAGCGCTTTTCCCTTGGGGCTCATAATCGGGCCGTCGGATTCGAATTCGGGCATGCCGAAATCGTCCCCGCCAGGGGTAGTCGTAGTGAGTGGTTTGGCCGCTCTGGGGGTCTGCGAAGGCAGTACCCCGTTCAAGCGGCTCGGGCTACGTTAGGCGTCGCCGAGGGGCGAGTCAAGTTGAACGCCGGCGGGGGACGTGGGCGCGGTACGGGCTGACCGTCGGGTCGTGGGTGACCCAGAAACGGTAGGGGTGGGTGGCGCCGGCGCCACCGACTCCCGTACGGGGCCCGGTGCTCACCAGGTCCGATGTGATCGGGGTGCCCGCGAGCACGGACAAGGCAGAATCGGGGCCGTCGCAGAGGTCGGTGCCGTCCAGGGAGCGGTCCACGTCCAGGGCGGTGGCCAGGCGAGCCGGGCCTTTGGCCAGTTCTCCGTCCCTCCTGGCGGTAAGGCGACGTTTACGGGCGAGCTCGGCGCCCACCGTCACCTCGCCCGCTCGCAGCAGGACCCCGCTCGCGTGGCCCGGCGGGCCGCACACCAGGTTGAGGCTGAACCACATTCCGTAGATGAAGTAGACGTACGCGTGTCCGGGCGGCCCGAACATCGACGCGTTGCGGGCCGTGCGCCCGCGGTAGGCGTGCGAGCCGGGGTCGGCCTCGCCCTCGTACGCCTCCACCTCCGTGATGCGTAGTTCCAGCGGACCGTCCGGGGTCCGGCGGACGAGGGTCCTGCCGAGGAGGTCGGGGGCCACGGTGAGTACCGGGCGGTCGAAGAAGGACCGGGCCAGGGGCGTACGGTCGGGGCGCGCGCTCATCCAGTCGAGCGTACTGGAACGCGCGCGACTGCAACCGGGGCCTAAGGTTCCGCGTTTGTAGGGGTAGTCGCCAGAGCTTTTTACACACAGCCGTCAAGGGGAGTCAGAGCATGGGGTTCAGGAAGCTGTTCGCGAGCCTGGGTGCGGGTGGTGCCTCGGTGGACACGATCATCACCGAGCCGAACGTCGTTCCGGGCGGCATCGTCCAGGGTGAGGTCCGGATCCAGGGCGGATCCGTGGAGCAGCAGATCGAGGGTCTGTCCGTCGGTCTCCAGGCGCGGGTGGAGGTGGAGGGCGGCGACCAGGAGTACAAGCAGGACATCGTCTTCACCAAGCAGAGCCTCGGCGGGGCCTTCCAGGTGCAGGCCGGCGCGCTGCACGTGGTGCCGTTCGGGCTGGAGATCCCCGCGGAGACGCCCATCACCCACTTCGGCGGTCAGCAGCTGCACGGGATGAACATCGGGGTCAGCACCGAGCTGGAGATCGCGCGCGCGGTGGACGCGGGTGACCTGGACCCGATCAACGTGCACCCGGTGCCGGCGCAGCAGGCGATCCTGGACGCCTTCCGGCAGCTCGGGTTCTCCTTCCGCTCGGCGGACATGGAGCGCGGGCACATCCGGGGGACGCGCCAGACGCTGCCCTTCTACCAGGAGATCGAGTTCCTGCCTCCGTCGCAGTACCGGGGGCTGAACCAGGTGGAGCTGACCTTCGTCTCGGACGGCCGGGAGATGGACGTCGTCCTGGAGATGGACAAGAAGCCGGGTCTGTTCTCCGAGGGCAGCGACACCTACCGCTGCTTCCAGGTGGGGCTGCAGTCCTACCAGGAGACCGACTGGGCGGCCTACCTGAACCAGTGGATCGCCTCGGTCGGTTCGCAGCGCAACTGGCTCTAGGGTCGGGGACGTACGCGTACGCGATGCAGGAGGTTCAGCAGTGGTCGAGCAGAGCAGGGCGCCCCTCCCCCACGACTTCCACCCGGAGGTGCACGCCTTCTCCGTGGTGAGCGGGGATGTGGAGCCCGGGGCGGATCTGGGTGACGCGCAGGTCCTGACGGGTGGGAACGTCTCGCCGCACCTGCGGTGGGAGGGCTTCCCGGAGGGGACGAAGAGTTTCGCCGTGACGTGCTTCGACCCGGACGCGCCGACGGGCAGCGGGTTCTGGCACTGGGTGCTGTTCGATCTGCCCGCGTCGGTCACCGAGCTGCCGGCCGGTGCGGGCAGCGGGAAGTTCGAGGGGTTGCCGGCCGGGGCCGTGCACGTACGGAACGACTACGGCACTCGGGACTTCGGCGGGGCGCAGCCGCCGGCCGGAGAGCGGCACCGGTACGTGTTCACCGTGTACGCGGTGGATCAGGAGCGGCTCGGGCCCGACGCGGACGCCTCGCCGGCGGTCATCGGCTTCAATCTGCGGTTCCACACCCTGGGTCGCGCGCAGCTGATCGGTGAGTACGAGGCGCCGTCCGGCTGATCGTTGTCCCGTTGTTTGCCCGGTCCTGGTCTAAAGACGTCCAGGACCGGGCATTTTTATTGCGTTGTCCCGCGTGGCGCGCGCGGCCAGAGTGGTTACGGGCTCTGCTGCCGGTGTGGTCGCGGGCCTGCACACGGGAGGTGGGCGAGATGCGGGACACGCTGGTGCTGAACGCGAGCTTCGAGCCGCTGTCGACGGTGACGCTGAACCGGGCCGTGGTCCTGGTCCTCCAGGACAAGGCCGTGGTCGAGCAGTCCCATCCTGAGCTGCGTGTGCGGGCGGCCACCATGGAGCTTCCGATGCCCCGGGTGATCAGGCTGTGCAGGTACGTCCGGGTGCCCTTCCGAAGACATGCTCCCTGGTCACGGAGGGGGGTGTTGGCTCGGGACCAACACCGGTGCGCGTACTGCGGAAGGCGCGCGACGACCGTGGACCACGTCCTGCCGCGGGCTCAGGGCGGCGGGGACACGTGGTTGAACACGGTGGCCTCGTGCGCCGAGGACAACCACCGCAAAGCGGCCCGGACTCCGGAGGAGGCGGGGATGCCGCTCCTGCGGAAGCCCTTCGTGCCGTCGCCGGCGGACGCGATGCTGCTCGCGCTGGGGGCGGGCGGTCGCAGTGCCCTGCCCGAGTGGCTTGAGCGCTCCGCCTAGTCCTTGTCGCCGTCCCGTCCGCGCTGGGCGACGTATCCCGGATACGTCGCTCAGCGGATCAGCAGCTGGACGATCGCCAGGGTGCCGACCACCACGATGATCCCGCGCAGGACGGTCGGCGGGAGGCGGCGGCCGACCTTGGCGCCGATCTGGCCGCCGATGGTGGAGCCGACGGCGATGAGGAGCACGGCGGTCCAGTCGAACTCGGCGACGAAGAGGAAGACGACGGCCGCGATGCCGTTGACGAGCGCGGCGAGGACGTTCTTGACGGCGTTGATCCGTTGCAGGTCCTCTTGGAGCAGCAGGCCCATGAGTCCGAGGTACAGCACTCCCTGGGCGGCGCCGAAGTAGCCTCCGTACGCGCTGGCGAGCAGCATGCCCGAGAGCAGGGCCGGGCCGCCGTCGGGGTGCCCGGTGTCGCCCCCCGCGGCCTCCTGGCGCTTGCGCAGGGCTGCCGCGAGCCGGGGCTGGAGGACGACGAGCACGAGGGCGAGCCCGATCAGGACGGGCACGATCGTGTCGAAGGAGTCGGACGGCAGGGTGAGCAGCAGGACGGCGCCCACGAGGCCGCCGACGAGGGAGACGGCGCCGAGCCGCATGATGCGGGCGCGTTGGCCCTGGAGTTCCTTGCGGTAGCCGATGGCCCCGCTGATGGACCCGGGCACCAGGCCGAGCGTGTTGGACACGTTGGCGGTGACCGGGGACAGGCCGGTGGCGAGCAGCACCGGGAAGGTGATGAGGGTGCCGGAGCCGACGATGGTGTTGATCGTGCCGGCGCCGATGCCGGCGGCGAAGACCGCGAGTGATTCCCAGATGGACATGGACCGCGCCATCCCCTTTGCGTGAGTGGGTCGCCTCCCCGCCATGAAGGTCGAGGGGCCGATCCCGATCATGCAGGAGGGGAAGGGAGCGTCAGTCGATGGGGGGCTGTTCGCGGCGGGTGGGCGGGACGGTGTCGCTCGTGCCGGCGCTTTCCTTGCCGGAGTTCTGCGGGTTGAACCCGGAGCCGCCGCCCATGGGGCCGAAGTTGCCCATGGCGCCGGAGAGGCCCTTGAGGGCGTCGCCGATCTCGCTCGGCACGATCCAGAGCTTGTTGGCGTCGCCTTCGGCGATCTTCGGGAGCATCTGGAGGTACTGGTAGGCGAGGAGCTTCTGGTCGGCGTCGCCGGCGTGGATGGACTCGAAGACCGTGCGGATGGCCTGTGCTTCGCCCTCGGCGCGCAGGGCGGCGGCCTTGGCGTCACCCTCGGCGCGCAGGATCGAGGACTGCTTCTCGCCCTCGGCGCGCAGGATCTCCGACTGTCGGACACCTTCGGCCTGGAGGATCGCGGCGCGCTTGTCGCGGTCGGCGCGCATCTGCTTCTCCATCGAGTCCTGGATGGAGGTCGGCGGCTCGATGGCCTTCAGCTCGACGCGGTTGACGCGGATGCCCCACTTGCCCGTGGCCTCGTCGAGGACCCCGCGCAGGGCGGCGTTGATCTCCTCGCGGGAGGTGAGGGTGCGTTCGAGGTCCATGCCGCCGATGATGTTGCGCAGCGTGGTGACGGTGAGCTGCTCGATGGCCTGGATGTAGCTGGCCACTTCGTACGTCGCGGCGCGGGCGTCGGTCACCTGGTAGTAGATGACGGTGTCGATGTTGACGACCAGGTTGTCCTGGGTGATGACCGGCTGCGGCGGGAAGGGGACGACCTGTTCACGCAGGTCGATCCGGTTGCGGATCGAGTCGATGAACGGGACGACGATGTTCAGGCCCGCGTTGAGGGTGCGGGTGTAGCGGCCGAATCGCTCGACGATGGCAGCGCTGGCCTGCGGGATCACCTGGATCGTCTTGACCAGTGCGATGAAGACCAGAACCACGAGAATGATCAGGACGATGATGATCGGTTGCATGCGGTTCCCCGTGCCCTTCCGGCTGTCTGTGCTGCCCCGTTGATCGCGAGTCTCGCAGACCCCGGGGCCGCGAGTCGGCTGCTTGGCTCACATCAGGTCACATCACGTCACATGACGACCGCGGTTGCCCCGTCGATGTCCACGACGTCCACGGTCTGGCCGGGTTCGTAGCTGCCGTCCGCGTCGAGGGCGCGGGCGGACCAGATCTCGCCGGCGAGCTTGATCCGGCCGCCGGCGCCGTCGACGCGTTCGAGGACGACGGCGGTTCTGCCTTTCAACGCGTCGATACCCGTGCGGTGTTGGGGTCGTTGGTGGCGGTTGGCGAGGGGTCGGACGACGGCGATCAGGGCCACCGAGACGATCACGAAGACCAGTACCTGGGCCACCACTCCCCCGCCGACCGCCGCCGTGACGGCGGCCGCGACGGCGCCGACGGCGAACATGCCGAACTCGGGCATCGCGGTCAGGACGAGGGGGATGCCCAGTCCGACCGCGCCGATCAGCCACCACACCCATGCGTCGATGTCGGTCACATGGTCATGGTAGGTCCGCCGGGCACGGTCGGGACAGGGTGCGGCCGTGCCCGCCGTCCCGGTCCCGCGCCGGCTCCTGCGGTCAAAGCCCCGCACGTGGCGGGGCTTTGACGGTGCTTCGGCGACAGGACCTAGCGCAGGGGCAGGCCGCGGGCGGCCCAGCGGTCGTCCTCGTTGCGCTCGACGATCAGCGGGAGGCCGAAGCAGAGCGAGAGGTTGCGGGAGGTCAGCTCCAGGTCGATGGGACCGGCGGTGACGACCTTGCCCTGGCGGATCATCAGGACGTGGGTGAAGCCGGGGGCGATCTCCTCGACGTGGTGCGTGACCATGATCATGGAGGGTGCGAGCGGGTCGCGGGCGAGCCGGCCGAGACGGCGTACGAGGTCCTCTCGGCCGCCGAGGTCCAGGCCGGCGGCGGGCTCGTCGAGGAGCAGCAGCTCGGGGTCGGTCATCAGGGCGCGGGCGATCAGGGTGCGCTTGCGCTCGCCCTCGGAGAGGGTGCCGAACTTCCGGTCGAGGTAGTCGGTCATGCCGAGGCGGTCGAGGAACGCGCGGGCGCGCTGCTCGTCGATGTCCTCGTACTCCTCCTGCCACGTCGCCGTCATCCCGTAGGCGGCGGTGAGGACGGTCTCCAGGACGGTCTGCCGCTTGGGGAGCTTGTCGGCCATCGCGATACCGGCGACACCGATGCGGGGGCGCAGGTCGAAGACGTTCACCTTGCCGAGGGTGCTGCCGAGGATGGTGGCCTCGCCCTTGGTGGGGAAGAGGTAGCTGGAGGCGACGTTGAGCAGGGTGGTCTTCCCGGCGCCGTTGGGGCCGAGGATCACCCAGCGCTCCCCCTCCTTCACCGACCAGGAGACCTGGTCCACCAGCGCCCGGCCCTCGCGGACCACGGATACGTCCACCAGCTCCAGAACATCGCTCATGAGCGTGTTGTCACCCCTTGCAGTCTTCGGATCGTCAGTGCACCGGTAGGCGCAGCCCCAGGGGAAAACCTACGCCACTCGGCGAGGCCTCCGGGCGTCAGGCCGGTTCCCCGCACCGATCCGTAAAGTGGGGGGATGCTTTTCGAACCACGTTCAGGGCGGTTGGCCGCCTGGGGGAACGCGTTGCTGGCCGGTCTGGTCTCGCCCGACGAGGCCGTGTTGTCGATCGTGGGCGAGGACGCCGCGCACCGGGTGGCGGGCCTGCCGGGGGAATCGGGGCCGGTCGGGCTCACGCTGGCGCTGGGCCGGATGCGGGCGCTGGGGGTTTCCGGGCTGCGGGTCGCGCTGCCCGCGCCGGGCCATCCGTTGGGGCTGAGCGGTCCGCCCGAGTTCAACGCGCGCGCCTTGGACGCGGAGGAGGCCGTCGTCGCCGTCGGCGCGGCCATGGGACTGGTGCCCGAGGTGACCGAGGCCGGGCCGGCCGGGGACGTGCACGTGGAGGTGGTGTGGCACGTGCTCCCGGTGCGGGAGGCCCCGCCGGCGGACGTGCCGTCGCTCGGCGAGGCGGAGCGGGAGCTGGCGGAGGCGTTGCGCGAGGCCACGGTGGTGCTGACCCGGTTGGACGTGGCGGGGTCGGGGCCGGTGGCGGACGCGGCCCTGTCGGCGTACCGGGCGCGGGCGGAGGCCGGGCGGGAGGTGCTGGCGCCGGGGTATCCGCCGCGGGCGGTGCGGGTGCTGTCGTTGGCGCAGCGGGTGGACCTGATGGTGTCGCTGGCCTACGAGAACGGGCACGGGGGCGCGGTGGCCGCCTCGGAGATGGCGGCGCGGGCCGAGGCCTTGCGGCCGGTGGAGCGGGTGGCGCGGCGGGCGCTGGTCGCGGCGTACAACGCGGCCGTGGAGGAGCGGGAGCGGGGCTGACCTCCCGGTCGCGGCCCGGTGGGGGTGGATGTGGCGCGGGGGTGGACGTGGCGCGGCCCCGCTTCCCGGGGAGAGGTGGGGAAGCGGGGCCGGTGGGGAGGGCGTCAGTGGTTGATGCCCGTGTTGCCGAAGGCGCCGTTCAGCAGGCCGATCACGGTGACCGAGTTGCCGACGAGGTTCACGGGGACGTGGACGGGGACCTGGAGCTGGTTCCCCGAGGCCACGCCGGGCGAGTTCAGGGCCTCGCCCTCCGCGGACGCACCGCCGTGCGCCGAGGAGACACCGGCGCCGGCGGCGATCAGGCCGCCCGCGATCATGGTGACGGCTGCGGCCTTCTTCATGTTCTTCACGTTCTCGTCCTCCAGTACGTCTGCCGCGGCCTGCCGCCCCGACACACAAGGAGA
Source organism: Streptomyces sp. NPDC102278 (assembly GCF_044766345.1). NCBI lineage: Bacteria > Bacillati > Actinomycetota > Actinomycetes > Kitasatosporales > Streptomycetaceae > Streptomyces > Streptomyces sp. NPDC102278. Next base: position 7,807 of record NZ_JBIWLV010000009.1, read on the forward strand.
ACGTTCGTCGCGTGACCGGGATACGCCATGTGGGCTACATACACCCGACCGTATGAATCTCACATCAATGCCGGACGTCCACGATTCCGTGCCTGACCGCCCACAACGCCGCCTGGGTCCGGTCGGACAGGTCCAGTTTCATCAGGATGTTCGAGACGTGGGTCTTGACCGTCTTCTCCGACAGGACCAGCGCCCGGGCGATCTCCCGGTTGGAGCGGCCGTCCGCGATGAGGGAGAGCACCTCGCGTTCCCGGTCGGTCAGCGAGCCGGGGCGGCTCGATCCGGCCGCCTGGCCCTCCTGGGCGAGCAGGGCCCGCGCCACCTCCGGCTGGAGGAGGACGTGGCCCGCGTGGACGGAGCGGATGGCGGCGGCCAGGGCGTCGGGGTCGATGTCCTTGTGGAGGTAGCCGGCCGCGCCCGCGCGCAGGGCGGGGACCACGGTGCGCTGCTCGGTGAAGCTGGTGACGATCAGCACCCGGGCCGGGTTCGCGGCCTCGCGCAGGCGTCGCAGGGCCTCGATGCCGTCGGTGACGGGCATCTTGACGTCCATCAGGATCACGTCGGGCCGCAGTTCCTCGGCGCGGGCGATGCCCTCCTCGCCGTCGGCGGCCTCGCCGACCACCTCGATGTCCTCCTGGACCTCCAGGAAGGTGCGCAGTCCGCGCCGGACCACCTGGTGGTCGTCCACCAGCAGGACGCGGATCCGGGTGTCAGCCACCGGGGACCTCCATCTCGATCGTGGTGCCCCGTGCGGGCTCCGAGTGCACCTCCAGTCGGCCTCCGACACCGCTCGCGCGGTCGCGCATGGAGACGAGGCCGAGGTGGCGGCCCGCCTTGCGGACCGTGGGAGGGGAGAAGCCGCGGCCGTCGTCCCGTACGGACAACAGTGCTCCGGCGCCCCGGCGGAGCAGGGTGACCTCGACGGTGTCGGCGCCGGAGTGGCGCAGGGCGTTGTGGAGGGCCTCCTGGGCGACGCGCAGCACGGCTTCCTCCTGGGTCGCGGGGAGGGCCCGTACGCCTTCGCAGGTGAAGGTGACGTGCGCGGTGTGGGCCCGGTCCAGGACGCGGACGTGGTCGCGCAGGGTCGCGACGAGCCCGTCCTCGTCCAGGGCGGCGGGGCGCAGCTCGGTCACGGCGGCCCGCAGTTCGTCGGCGGCCTCGGCGGCGAGGGCGGCCACCTGCTGGAGTTCGTCCTTGGCCCGGGCGGGGTCGCGGTCGACGAGTGCGGAGGCGGCCTGGGCGGTGAGCCGCAGGGAGAACAGTTTCTGGCTCACGGCGTCGTGCAGTTCGTGGGCGAGGCGGGAGCGCTCCTCGGCGATGGTGAGCTCGCGGCTGCGCTCGTAGAGGCGTGCGTTGGTGAGGGCGATCGCCGCGTGCTGGGCCAGGAGGGAGAGGAGCTCCTCGTCCTCGTCGGTGAAGCCGCGGCCGTCGCCGGGCGCGTCCGAGGGGGCGGCGCCGCGCTTGTTCGCGAGGAAGAGGGCGCCGAGGGTCTCCTCGCCGTCGCGCACGGGCATGCCGAGGAAGTCCGACATCTCGGGGTGGGCGGCGGGCCAGCCGCCGAACCGGGGGTCCTCGCGTACGTCGGCCAGTCGCTCGGGGCCGTCCTGGTGGAGCATCGCGGCGAGGATGCCGTGCTGGCGGGGCAGGGGGCCGATGCGACGCCACTGCTCCTCGTCGATGCCGTCCACGACGAACTGCGCGAAGCCGCCGTGGTCGTCGGGGACGCCCAGTGCGGCGTACTCGGCGCCGAGGAGTCCGCGGGCCGAGACGACGATCGTGCGCAGGACGTCCTGCACCTCCAGCCGGCGGCTCATGGCCAGCAGGGCGGTACTGACGGCGGCCAGCCCGGTGCGGGGTCCCTTGTGCATGGCCTCACCGTACCGGCGGGTCTGACCTGCGGGATCAGGCCTGGGGCGTAGGTCCGGGGGCCTCGGGCATACGGCCGAGGGAGGGGTGGGCGCAGGGTCCCTCTGCCTTGGGGATGACGGCCGGGGCGCCGCTTCTCGTCCTCAGGGTGGATAAACCTCACCGATTGCATTGCTGCTGCAACTCTGGGTGAGAACGTCGCGAGGGCGATGTGAGCCCCGGCATAGGACCCACGTCACTTACGAAGAAGCCTAGTGGACACATAAAGACCCTGTCAGCACTGGTGCGCGTAGAGGCGATGCCCGAATGCGGGCCGCAGCCGGGGATCCTGATCCACTAAGCGGCTTCGTACGTCACACCTTTGCCAGGCGTTTTTGCCACCGCTAAGAATGTCGACGTCGCACAGCGCCGAGGATCTCGGATCCACCCGGCGCTTTCCTGCGGCTCCCGCTATTCGAAGAGGTTGCACACGCATGACCGAGACCAGCACCCCCGGCCACAGTCGTCGTCTGACCAAGGCCCAGAAGCTCTCCTTCGCAGGCATCGCCGGCTTCGGCGCCGCCGCGCTCGTCTTCTCCCTCGTCCCGGCCAACGGCGCCGACACGAGCGAGTCGACGACCATCTCCGCCGCCCCCGTGGCGTGGACGAAGGCCGTGAACGGCGCCCAGACGAAGACCGTGCAGGCGCACCTCGGCACGCAGAAGGCCATCGCCGACCAGAAGGCCATCAACGCGGCCACCCAGGCCGCGCTCGCCAAGAAGGCGAAGGCCAAGGCCGACGCCGACAACAAGGCCAAGGCCGCGGCGCAGGCGAAGGCCCGCGCCGCGAAGACGGCGGCGAGCCGTTCCGCGGCCCGTACCCCCGTCTTCGCGAACAACCTGGACGGCTGGATCAAGGAAGCGCTGCACATCATGAAGCGCGAGGGGATCCCGGGCACCTACGCCGGCATCCACAAGAACGTGATGCGCGAGTCCAGCGGCAACCCGCTGGCGATCAACAACTGGGACATCAACGCCCAGAACGGCATTCCCAGCAAGGGTCTGCTCCAGGTCATCGCCCCGACCTTCAAGGCGTACCACGTCAAGGGCACCAAGTTCGACCAGTACGACCCGGTCGCCAACATCGTCGCCGCCTGCAACTACGCGGCCGACCGCTACGGCTCCATGGACAACGTCAACAGCGCCTACTAGGCCTGCGCCGCACCGCACCCCCATGCGCCTCAGGGCGGCCCCCGGACTTCCGGGTGCCGCCCTGAGGCGTTCGTGCGTACGGCCGTGCGGACCGGTCACTTGCCGGCGCGCATGACCTCCGGCTCGTGGCGGCGCAGCAGGCGCTGGACCAGGAAGCCGCAGGCGATGCCGAGGAGCAGCAGCACGGTGATGTTCAGGCTCCACTGGCCGACCGTGGCGTCCCAGAGCGGGTCGGTGTTGGTCGGGTTGTCGCCGTCCCACGGCGGCATGAGCACGCCGAGGTTCAGCGTGCTGCCCGCGGCGGCGATGGCCCAGCGGGACGGCATCAGCCAGGCGAACTGTTCCAGGCCCGGGGAGTCGTACACCTGGAAGAGGATGCCGGTGAAGACGACCTGGACGATCGCGAACATCACCAGCAGCGGCATGGTCTTCTCGGCGGTCTTGACCAGCGAGGAGATCACCAGGCCGAACATCATCGAGGTGAAGCCGAGCGCGATGACCGACAGGCAGATCTCGACGGCCGGCGGCATGAGCAGGCCCTCGGTGGGCAGGTCGCGCGGGTAGAAGCCGATCCCGCAGATGATCACGCCCTGGATGGCCGTGATGACGCCGAGGACGATCACCTTCGACATGAGGTACGCCGAGCGGGACAGCCCGGTCGCGCGCTCACGCTCGTAGATGACGCGTTCCTTGATCAGCTCACGGACCGAGTTGGCCGCGCCGGAGAAGCACATGCCGACCGCGAGGATCAGCATGATCGTGCCGGCGTCGCCGTTGAAGCGGGAGGGGGCCACGGGGGGCGCGAGGCCGAACTTCGCGGGGATGACCGTGGAGACCACGCCCAGGACCGCGGGCAGGATCAGCATCAGGCCGATGAAGCCCTTGTCGGAGGCGATCACCGAGACGTAGCGGCGGATCAGCGTCCACAGCTGGGAGCCCCAGCCCTGCGGCTTCGGCGGGCGCATCTGCTGCGCGGGCGGCATCGCGACCGACTGGGGGGCGACCGCGTCGATGTCGGCGGCGTACAGCTGGTAGTGCTGCGAGCCCTTCCAGCGGCCGGCCCAGTCGTACTCGCGGTAGTTCTCGAAGGCCGAGAAGACGTCCGCCCACGTGGTGTAGCCGAAGAAGTTCAGCGCCTCGTCCGGCGGGCCGAAGTACGCGACCGAGCCGCCGGGGGCCATGACCAGCAGCTTGTCGCAGATCGCCAGCTCGGCGACCGAGTGGGTGACGACGAGGACCGTGCGGCCGTCGTCGGCGAGGCCGCGCAGCAGCTGCATGACGTCGCGGTCCATGCCCGGGTCGAGGCCGGACGTCGGCTCGTCCAGGAAGATCAGCGACGGCTTGGTGAGCAGCTCCAGGGCCACGGACACGCGCTTGCGCTGGCCGCCCGAGAGCGCGGTGATCTTCTTGTCCTTGTGGATGTCGAGCTTGAGCTCGCGCAGCACCTCGTCGACGCGGGCGGCGCGCTCGGACTCGGCGGTGTCGCCGGGGAAGCGGAGCTTGGCCGCGTACTTGAGGGCGGTGCGGACGCGCAGCTCCTTGTGCAGGATGTCGTCCTGCGGGACCAGGCCGATGCGCTGGCGGAGCTCCGCGAACTGCTTGTACAGGTTGCGGTTGTCGTAGAGGACGTCGCCCTCGTTGGCGGGCCGGTAGCCGGTCAGCGCCTTGAGGAGGGTGGACTTGCCGGAGCCGGACGGGCCGATGACGCCGATCAGCGACTTCTCCGGGACACCGAAGGTGACGTCCTTGAGGATCTGCTTTCCACCGTCGACGGTCACCGTGAGGTGGCGGGCGGAGAAGGAGACCTCGCCGGTGTCGACGAACTCTTCCAGCCGGTCGCCGATGATCCGGAACGTCGAGTGGCCGACGCCCACGATGTCGTTCGGGCCGAGCACCGCCGTGCCGGACTTGGCGAGGGGCTGACCGTTGACGTAGGTGCCGTTGTGACTGCCGAGGTCATGGATCTCGAACCGGCCGCCGGGCATCGAGCGGAACTCGGCGTGGTGGCGGGAGACCTGGAGGTCGGAGACGACCAGCTCGTTCTCCAGCGCGCGACCGATCCGCATGACGTGGCCCAGCGAGAGCTGGTGGAACGTCGTCGGACTGCGGTCGCCGTGGCCGGCGGGCGCGCCCTGCGCGGGGCGCGGGTCGCCCTGCTGCTGCGGGAACTGCGGCTGGGCCTGCTGCCGCGCCGGCGGTTGCTGCTGCCAGGCCTCCTGCTGCGGCTGCTGCCGGACCGGCGCCTCGTAACCGGCCACCTGGCCCTGGTAGGCGGGGGCCTGGTGGGCCGGGGCCTGGTGGGCGACGTGCTGCGGCGCGACGTGCTGCGGCGCGGCGGCGGCGCTCGGGTTCAGCCGCGGTCCGTCGGTGGCGTTGCCGAGGTGGACCGGCGTGCCGGGCACGAGTTCGGCCTGTTGGACCCTGGACCCGTGCACGTACGTGCCGTTGGTGCTGCCGTGGTCCTCGATCCCCCAACCACGGCCGTTCCAACTGATGGTGGCGTGCCGCCACGACACGCGGGCGTCATCGATCACGACGTCTCCCTGGGGGTCGCGCCCCAGCGAGTACGACCTGGACGGATCGAGCGTCCAGGTCCTTCCATTCAATTCCAGTACGAGTTCCGGCACTCCAGCCCCACTTAAGTCCCCCGAGAATCCCCCTGACGTCAGGGAGTCCGACGTCAGGGAGTCTAGGGATGGCGAACATCCGTGGGAACTATTTCAGGCCTGCGCCCACATGTGGAATCGAGGCGGTCGCGGGGTGCCCGCGACGGCTCTTCGACGGGGTCGAAAGGCACCCGGAGAGTGCGATACGGGACTTCTCGCCCCGGGATGCGGCAGCGCGTCCGGGGTCGGGGGGGAGGGGGCGGTCCGGGGAGGGCGGTCCGGGGGGCGGTCCGGGGGGCGGGGTGGGGGGCGGTCCGGGTGGCCTTCACTCGCCCGCCGCCTTCCGGACCGGTGCCTTTCACTCCCGCGCCGCCTCCGGGACCGGTGGCTTTCACTCCCGCACCGCCTCCGGGACCGCCGTACCGGGGTTTCGGACGCCCGCAGGGTGGGACGGGGGTCCTGCTCCCGGGGCGGGGAAGATACGGTGAGCTCACCATGAGCGCATCGCAGACCTCCGACGTCCCCACCCTCCTCGTCAAGATCTTCGGCAAGGACCGTCCCGGGATCACCGCCGGGCTGTTCGACACCCTCGCCGCCTACTCCGTCGACGTCGTCGACATCGAGCAGGTCGTCACCCGTGGCCGCATCGTCCTGTGCGCCCTCGTCACCCAGCCGTCCGGCGCCACCGAGGGCGAGCTGCGGGCCACCGTCCACAGTTGGGCCGAGTCGCTGAAGATGCAGGCGGAGATCCTCTCCGGCACCGGCGACAACCGGCCGCGCGGCAGTGGCCGTTCCCACGTCACGGTGCTCGGCCACCCGCTCACCGCCGAGTCCACGGCGACCATAGCGGCACGGATCACCGCGACCGGCGGCAACATCGACCGCATCTTCCGGCTCGCCAAGTACCCGGTGACGGCGGTGGAGTTCGCGGTGTCCGGTGTCGAGACGGAGCCGCTGCGCACCGCGCTGGCCACGGCCGCCGCCCGGATCGGCGTCGACGTGGCCGTGGTCTCGGCCGGTCTGCACCGTCGGGCCCAGCGCCTGGTGGTCATGGACGTGGACTCGACCCTGATCCAGGACGAGGTCATCGAGCTCTTCGCCGCGCACGCGGGCTGTGAGGCCGAGGTGGCGGCGGTGACCGAGCAGGCCATGCGCGGCGAGCTGGACTTCGAGCAGTCGTTGCACGCGCGCGTCGCGTTGTTGGCGGGGCTGGACGCCTCCGTGGTGGACAAGGTCCGCACGGAGGTGCGGCTGACGTCCGGTGCCCGGACCCTGATCCGCACCCTGAAGCGGCTGGGCTACCAGGTGGGTGTGGTGTCCGGCGGGTTCACCCAGGTCACGGACGACCTCCAGGAGCGGCTCGGACTGGACTTCGCCGCCGCCAACACGCTGGAGATCGTCGACGGGAAGCTGACCGGCCGGGTCGTCGGCGAGATCGTGGACCGGGCGGGCAAGGCCCGGCTGCTGCGCCGCTTCGCCGCGGAGGCCGGCGTGCCGCTGGCCCAGACGGTGGCGATCGGCGACGGGGCCAACGACCTGGACATGCTGAACGCCGCCGGGCTGGGCGTGGCGTTCAACGCCAAGCCGGTGGTCCGCGAGGCCGCGCACACCGCGGTGAACGTGCCGTTCCTGGACGCGGTGCTGTACCTGCTGGGCATCACCCGGGAAGAGGTCGAGGCCGCCGACCTCGCCTAGGTCGTCTCTTCGGATCTTGCCGGGGCCGCGGCGCCCGGCAGTCCTGTCGCCACGCGTACGGCGCAACGGGACCCGGCGCCATCGAGGCGCCGGGTCCCGTTCGCGCGTAAGGGGGGTGGTCCGCCCGGGGCGGCAGGCGACCGCCGGGGTCAGCTGTGGGGGGTCCAGTAGTCCAGCAGCGTGCCGACGCCGTGCTCCAGGGACTTCCAGGGGCCGGTGAAGGAGACCACGGCGAGGGCCGAGGTCGGGAAGGCGCTGCGGTGCATGCGGGAGAGCGCGTCCCCCTGGGCGCTGCCGGAGAGGGCGTCCGCCAGGGCGTGCATGCCCGGGTTGTGGCCGATGACGAGGAGGTCGGCGATGTCGTCGGGGGTCTCGTTCAGCAGGGCGATGAGCTCGCCCGGGGAGGCCTCGTAGAGGCGCTCCTCGTACGTGGTCTTCGGCCGGTGCGGCAGTTCCTGGACGGCCAGCTTCCACGTCTCGCGGGTGCGGGCCGCGGTGGAGCAGAGGGCCAGGTCGAAGGCGATGCCGGTCTGGGCGAGCTTCCGGCCGGCGGCCGGGGCGTCGTGACGACCGCGTTCGGCCAGGGGCCGCTCGTGGTCCGATCCGTCCGACCATTCGGCCTTGGCGTGCCGGAGGAGGACGATCCTGCGGGATGTGTCGGCGCTCATGACTCCCAGCTTCGCATGAAACGAGCCACGGGGCGCAGGGTGTTGAAGGTCCGCGCCCGGGGTGGGGCGGGCTCCGGCGTGCGCGGGTCAGCCGACGGCGCGCAGCAGCTGTTCGGTGACCTGGACCAGCGAGGAGTTCTCGGCCGGGGCGGCGTGGGCCGCGCCGGATCCGGCTCCGGCGAGGAGGAGCACCAGGAGGCCGAAGGCGAGGGCCGGCAGGGCCAGGGCCCACCAGTGCAGGCGGGCGTCGGCTCCGCTGCCGGCGGCGGTGCGGCGGCGGCCGGACGGGACGTCGAGGGACGGGGCGTGCGTGGGGGCCGACATGGCCGCCTCCGGTGGTGTGCGGGTGGGACTGGCTCGCTGCTTCGAATCTATGGATCCGAGGCCGCGGTTCCCATCCGGGGCGCACCCCACTCGTCCCTGAGCCTGGCCCCCTAGGGGTTGGTGGGGTTGTCCCCACCACCTCTCGGGGGCGCGCCTCAGGAGGGGGAGGCGATGGTCGCGATGACGGCGATGACGACGGTCACGAGCAGCATCGCGCCCAGCACGAGGCCGAGCTTCTTGTGGCCGTTCTGTGGGTTCGGTTCGAGTACGGGCGACATGTCGTTCAGTCTCGCATGCCGCATTCGTCCTCGATCGTGCGGTCCCGGCCGGCGAGGACGCCGAGCGCGATCTGCGGGACCAGGAGGGCGGCCATGAGGGCGAGGGGCAGGTCCCAGCCGCCGCTGTGCTGGTAGAGGGTGCCGATGAGGAGCGGGCCGGGGATGGAGATGAGGTAACCGGTGCTCTGCGCGAAGGCGGACAGCTTGACGACGCCGGCCGGGGACTTGGCGCGCAGTCCGATCATCGTGATGACGAGCGGGAAGGCGCAGTTGGAGACGCCGAGCAGGAGGGCCCAGGCCCAGGCTCCGGCGGCCGGGGCGAGCCAGAGACCGGCGTAGCCGAGGAAGCCGAAGAGGCCGAGGACCACGGCGATGGCGCCCTGGTTGCGCATCCGGCCGGCGAGGTTCGGGATGACGAAGGCCAGCGGGACGCCCATGACCATGGTGACGGCGAGCAGGACGCCGGCGGTCCCGGCGGAGACCCCGGCGTCGCGGAAGATCTGCGGGAGCCAGCCCATGGTGACGTACGCCCCGGTGGCCTGGAGGCCGAAGTAGCAGCCCAGGGCCCAGGCAGTGCGGCTGCGGGCGACGCGCGGGCCGGTGTCGGGGGCCGCTCCGGCGGGTGCGGCGGCCTTGTCGCGGCGACCGGTGACGGCGATGGGCAGCCAGGGCAGTACGGCGGCCACCGCGAGGGCGGCCCAGATCAGCAGGCCGGTGCGCCAGCTGCCGCCGAGGGCGGAGGTCAGTGGGACGGTCGCGGCGGCGGCGAGGGAGGTGCCGGCGGCCAGGGCCATGGAGTAGAGGCCGGTCATGGTACCGACCCGGTCCGGGAACCAGCGCTTGACGATCACCGGGAGCAGCACGTTCGTCAGGGCTATGCCGGCCAGGGACAGGGCGCTGGCGGCGAGGAACCCGGCGGCGTTGGTCGCGAAGGGTCGGATCAGCAGTCCGGCGGCGATGGCGACCATGCCGGCGCAGACCACGGCGGCGGGGCCGAAGCGGCGGGAGAGCCGGGGGGCGGTGACGCCGAAGACGGCGAAGCAGAGGGCGGGGACGGAGGTGACGAGCCCGGCGACGGTGCCGCTCATGCCGAGGCCCGTGCGGGTCTCCTCGAAGAGGGCGCCGAGGCTGGTGATGGCGGGTCGCAGGTTGAGGGCGGCCAGCACGATCGCGACGATGAGCACCGGTCCGAGCCACGCCGGCTGCCGGGTGACGGGGGCGGCGAGGGGCTGCGGGGGTGCCGTGCGCGCGGCCCGAGGCCGGTTCATGGTCTGGATTTCATCGTCGGACATTGAACCATCATAGAATCATGGGATGATTGGTTGTCCACCCCCCTTCCGCTGTCATGTCCGGAGAGGACACCGTTCGCATGCCGCTGACATCGCCCCGGCGATCCGCGCTCGTCGACCAGGTGATCGCCCAGCTCAGGAACCAGATCACCTCCGGTGAATGGCCCGTGGGTTCCCGCATCCCCACCGAACCCGAGCTGGTGGAGCTGCTGGGCGTCGCCCGCAACACGGTGCGCGAGGCCGTCCGGGCCCTGGCGCACAACGGTCTGCTCGACATCCGCCAGGGTTCGGGCACCTACGTCCTCGCGACCAGCGAACTCGCCGGGGTGATGCACCGGCGCTTCGCCGGGGCCGACCCGCGGCACATCGCCGAGCTGCGTTCGACCCTGGAGTCCTCCGCCGCCCGGCTGGCGGCGGAGCGTCGGACCGAGCGGGACCTGACCCAGCTGGACGCGTTGCTGGCGCGACGCGAGGAAGCCTGGGCGAGCGGGGACGCGGAGCTGTTCGTCGCGGCGGACGTGAGCCTGCACATGGCGGTGGTGACGGCCTCGCACAACGAGGTGCTCATCGAGCTGTACGCCGACCTCGGGGACCTGGTGGCGGACTGGCTGCGCACGGACGTGGGGACGGAACTGCGTCCCGCCGCACATCTGGACCACGCCCGCCTGATCGAGGCGATCCGGCGCGGGGACGGGGACACGGCCGCGTCGGAGGCGGCGGGGTACCCGTTCGTCTGCCTCGGCGAGGCGTAGCCGGGGCCGGGCGGCCGCGCGGCGGCTTGTCCGGGGAGTCGGCTTGCCCGGGGGCCCGCTCGGGGAGGCGGCGCGTCCGGGGAGGCCGTGGGTTCAGCGGAGTCGGTCGGCGTCGCGTCGGCCGGGCCGCTCGTGGCTCACCCATGCCGTACGGACCTCTTTCCAGCAGCGGCTGGTGAGTTCGACGCGGCCGGCCGGGCCCACGGCGACCGCGGCGCCGTCTCCGTCCACGTCCCACCAGCGGTCGCACTCCACGTGCAGGCGGATCAGGTCGGTCTCGGGATAGCCGTTGTGGCAGTGCGCCGTCACCAGCGAGCCGTCGATCTCGATGTCGCAGTCGGCGCCGAAGAGGTCTCCGCGGCCCGGACGGGCGGGCTGTACGGGTGGCTCGGCGGGGATCTCGGCCGGGTCGACCACGACCGGCGCCATGGCTTCCGGGCCGGGCGCCGGTTCGTCGTCCCCGGGTTGCGCGACGGCTCCCGGGATCAGGAGGCCGGCCAGGGCAACCGAGGTGACCAGGAGCGATACCGCTCGGCTCGGCCTCGCGTGCACGCCCGTACCTCCTCCCCGAGGACCGGGAAGATCCCGGCTCGGTCAGTTTGCAGGCATTTGTCCCGGTCTACGACTCGGGAAGATCCGGCCGGAGCACGTACATCTGATCGAAGGGGTCGGGTGGACCCCCGCCCCCGCAGGCCGGAACGGCGGTGGCCGCGCCTCCCGGAAGGAAGACGCGGCCACCGCCGTACGGACGCAACGGACCCGACCCGGGGGTCAGGCACCCATCGCGTGCAGGCCGCCGTCCACGTGGACGATCTCGCCCGTGGTCTTCGGGAACCAGTCGGACAGCAGGGCGACGATGGCCTTGCCGGTCGGCTCCGGGTCGCTCATGTCCCACTCCAGCATGGAGCGGGAGTTCCAGACGTCGGCCAGGTCCGAGAAGCCCGGGATGGACTTCGCGGCCATCGAGCCGAGCGGACCGGCCGAGACCAGGTTGCAGCGGATGTTCTCCTTGCCCAGGTCACGGGCGAGGTAGCGGCTGGTGGCCTCCAGCGCGGCCTTGGCCGGGCCCATCCAGTCGTACTGCGGCCACGCGAACTGCGCGTCGAAGGTGAGGCCGACGATGGCCGCGCCGTCCGCCGGGAACAGCGGCTTGCAGGCCATGGCGAGGGACTTCAGCGAGAACGCCGACACGTGCATGGCGGTGGCGACCGACTCGAACGGCGTGTTCAGGAAGTTGCCGCCGAGGGCGTCCTGCGGGGCGAAGCCGATCGAGTGCAGGACGCCGTCGAGGCCGCCCAGCTCGTCGCGGACGAGACCCTCCAGGCGGTCCAGGTGCTCCTGGTTGGTGACGTCGAGCTCGATCACCTTGACCGGCTTCGGCAGCTTCTTGGCGATGCGCTCGGTCAGCGACGGGCGGGGCCACGCGGTCAGGATGACCTCGGCGCCCTGCTCCTGGGCCAGCTTGGCGGCGTGGAAGGCGATGGAGGACTCCATCAGCACCCCCGTGATGAGGATGCGCTTGCCGTCGAGAATTCCGCTCATGTGATCAGTGACCCATGCCCAATCCGCCGTCAACGGGAATGACGGCTCCAGTGATGTACGCGGCGTCGTCGGACGCCAGGAAGCTCACGGCCGCCGCGATCTCCTCGGGCTGCGCGTAGCGGCCCAGGGGCACCTGACCGACGATGCCGGCGCGCTGCTCGTCGGTGAGCACCTTCGTCATGTCGGTGTCCACGAAGCCGGGGGCGACCACGTTGAAGGTGATGTTGCGGGAGCCCAGCTCACGGGCGAGCGAGCGGGCGAAGCCGACCAGCGCGGCCTTGGAGGCGGCGTAGTTGGCCTGACCGGGCGAGCCCATGAGGCCGACGACCGAGGAGATGAGGACGACGCGGCCCTTCTTGGCCCGCAGCATGCCCCGGTTCGCCCGCTTGACCACCCGGAAGGTACCGATGAGGTTGGTGTCGACGACCGACGCGAAGTCCTCCTCGGACATCCGCATCAGCAGCGTGTCCTTGGTGATGCCGGCGTTGGCCACCAGCACCTCGACGGCGCCGTGCTTGTCCTCGATCTCCTTGTAGGCCTGCTCCACCTGCTCGGAGTCGGTGATGTCGCACCGGACCGCCAGGACGCCGAGCGAGGTGAGCGCCTGCGGCGGCTCGCCCGACCGGTATGTGATCGCGACCTTGTCGCCGGCCTCCGCGAAGGCTCGGGCGATGGCGAGGCCGATGCCCCGGTTACCTCCGGTGACGAGAACCGAGCGGCTCAACGGATCACCCTTTCGCTAGCTGTCTGAGTACCAAAAACCTATAGGTCGCATCGTCCTTACGGAGAATCGGGCCCCGACAGGGCCTTGCGGCGGGCTCTGTCGAGTCCCTACAGAAAGATGTAGGCACACGAGCCCCGAGCGCGACATGATCGGGGCGACCGGCCCCGACCCCGGGAGGACTTCCGTGCCCCATTCCATCGACGCGGCCTTCACCGCGCTGCCCTTGCGGGCGCTCGCCGACGCGGCGCTCGCCCGGGCCCGCGCGCTGGGCTCCGACCATGCCGACTTCCGGCTGGAGCGCGTGCGCAGCGCCTCCTGGCGGCTGCGGGACGCCAAACCCTCCGGTGGGTCCGACTCCACCGACCTCGGCTACGCGGTCCGGGTCGTGCACGGGGGCAGCTGGGGATTCGCCTCCGGTGTGGACCTGACCATGGACGGCGCCGCCAAGGTGGCCTCGCAGGCCGTGGCCATGGCGAAGCTGTCGGCGCAGGTGATCAAGGCCGCCGGTTCGGACGAGCGCGTCGAGCTGGCGGACGAACCGGTCCACGCCGACAAGACATGGATCTCCGCGTACGACGTGAACCCCTTCGAGGTGCCGGACGCGGAGAAGGCGGCGTTGCTCGCCGACTGGAGCGCGCGTCTCCTGGCGGCGGACGGGGTGGCCCATGTGGACGCCTCGCTGCTCGCCGTCCACGAGAACAAGTTCTACGCGGACACGGCGGGCACCGTCACCACCCAGCAGCGCGTGCGGATCCACCCGCAGCTCACCGCGGTCGCCGTCAACGCGGCCACGGGCGAGTTCGACTCGATGCGCACCATCGCCCCGCCGGCCGGCCGCGGCTGGGAGTACCTGACCGGTACCGGATGGGACTGGAACGCGGAGCTGGAGGGGATCCCCGACCTGCTCGCCGAGAAGATGCGGGCCCCGAGCGTGCGCGCCGGGCGCTACGACCTGGTCGTGGACCCGTCCAACCTGTGGCTCACCATCCACGAGTCCATCGGCCACGCCACCGAGTTGGACCGGGCGCTGGGCTACGAGGCCGCGTACGCGGGGACCTCCTTCGCCACCTTCGACCGGCTCGGGACGCTCAAGTACGGCTCCTCGATCATGAACGTGACCGGTGACCGCACCGCCGAGCACGGGCTGGCCACCATCGGCTACGACGACGAGGGCGTCGAGGCGCAGAGCTGGGACCTGGTCAAGGACGGCACGCTGGCCGGCTACCAGCTGGACCGGCGGATCGCGCGGCTGACGGGCCTCGGCCGCTCCAACGGTTGCGCCTACGCCGACTCCCCCGGGCACGTCCCGGTGCAGCGGATGGCGAACGTCTCGCTGCGGCCGGACCCGGGCGGGCTGTCCACCGAGGACCTGATCGGCGGGGTGGAGCGCGGGATCTACGTCGTCGGCGACCGTTCCTGGTCGATCGACATGCAGCGCTACAACTTCCAGTTCACCGCGCAGCGCTTCTTCCGGATCGAGAACGGCCGGCTGGCGGGGCAGTTGCGGGACGTGGCGTACCAGGCCACGACCACCGACTTCTGGGGCTCGATGGAGAAGGTCGGCGGTCCGCAGACCTATGTCCTGGGCGGCGCCTTCAACTGCGGCAAGGCCCAGCCGGGCCAGGTCGCCGCGGTCTCGCACGGCTGCCCGTCCGCGCTGTTCCGCGACGTGAACGTCCTGAACACCACGCAGGAGGCCGGCCGATGACCGCGCACGATCACCACGCGATCCGCCGGGGGTCCGGGGGTCGCCCCCCGGGACGGCACCGTCTGAACACCACGCAGGAGGCCGGCCGATGAGCCGCACGAAGCCGCACGAGATCGTCGAGCGCGCGCTGGAGCTGTCCACCGCGGACGGCTGCGTCGTCATCGCGGACGAGGAGTCGAGCGCCAACCTGCGCTGGGCGGGCAACGCGCTCACCACGAACGGCGTCACCCGCGGCCGGACCCTGACGGTCATCGCGACGGTCGACGGCAAGGAGGGCACGGCCTCGGGGGTCGTCTCGCGCTCCGCCGTCACCGCCGCCGAGCTGGAGCCGCTGGTGCGGGCCGCCGAGGAGGCCGCGCGGGGTGGCGCCTCGGCCGAGGACGCGCAGCCCCTGGTGACCGGCGTGCCGGCCTCGCCGGACTTCACCGAGGGCCCCGCCGAGACCTCCTCGGCGGTGTTCGCGCGGTTCGCCCCGGAGCTCGGCGAGGCCTTCGCCCGGGCCCGTGCGGGCGGGCGCGAGCTGTACGGATTCGCCAACCACGAGCTGGTCTCCACGTACATCGGCAGCTCCGCGGGCCTGCGGCTGCGCCACGACCAGCCCAACGGCACGCTGGAGCTGAACGCGAAGTCCCCCGACCGGCTGCGGTCGGCGTGGGCGGGGCGCTCCACCCGGGACTTCACGGACGTGGACCCCACGGCCTTGGACGCGGAGCTCGCGGTGCGCCTCGGTTGGGCGGAGCGGAAGATCGAGCTGCCCGCGGGGCGGTACGAGACCCTGCTGCCGCCGACGGCGGTGGCCGACCTGATGATCTACCAGATGTGGTCGGCGGCGGCCCGGGACGCGGTGGAGGGCCGGACGGTCTTCTCCAAGCCCGGGGGCGGCACCCGGCTCGGCGAGAAGCTGTCCGAGCTGCCGCTGACCCTGCGCAGCGACCCGTACGCGCCGGGCCTGGAGTCGGCGCCGTTCGTGATCGCGCACAGCTCGGGCGACGACGCCTCCGTCTTCGACAACGGCCTCGCGATCCCGGCGACCGAGTGGATCAGCGGGGGCGAGCTGGCCCGACTGACGACGACCCGGCACAGCGCGGAGCTGACCGGGCAGCCGCTCTCCCCCGGCTTCGGGAACCTGATCCTGGACGGCGGCGGCGACCGCTCGCTGGAGAAGATGGTCGCCTCGACCGAGCGCGGTCTGTTGCTGACCTGCCTCTGGTACATCCGGGAGGTGGACCCGGCGACGCTGCTGCTCACCGGGCTGACCCGGGACGGCGTGTACCTGGTGGAGAACGGGCAGGTCGTCGGGGAGGTCAACAACTTCCGCTTCAACGAGTCCCCGGTGGACCTGTTGTCGCGGGCCTGCGAGGCGGGCCGGACCGAGAAGACCCTGCCGCGCGAGTGGAGCGACTGGTTCACCCGGGCCGCGATGCCGGCGCTGCGGATCCCGGACTTCAACATGAGCTCGGTCAGCCAGGGCGTCTGAGCCGACGAGGGAGTCGGGGGAGGTTCCCCGCGCACCTAGACTGGCGGGGAACCCCTCAGCACCCTGTTTCATCTCGCTCAAGGAGAGTCACAACCGTGACGGACATCGTCGACGAACTGAAGTGGCGCGGGCTGTTCTCGCTGTCCACCGATGAAGAAGCGCTGCGCAAGGCCTTCGCGGACGGTCCCGTCACGTTCTATTGCGGCTTCGACCCGACCGCGGCCTCGCTGCACGTGGGGCACCTGGTGCAGGTGCTCACCGTGCGCCGGCTCCAGCAGGCCGGGCACCGTCCGCTGGCTCTCGTCGGCGGGGCCACGGGTCAGATCGGCGACCCGCGTCCGACGGCCGAGCGCACCCTGAACGACCCGGACACGGTCGCGAACTGGGTGAGCCGGCTGCGTGCGCAGATCGAGCCGTTCCTGTCCTTCGAGGGCGAGAACGCCGCGGTCATGGTGAACAACCTGGACTGGACGGCGGGCCTGTCCGCCATCGAGTTCCTGCGGGACATCGGCAAGCACTTCCGCGTGAACAAGATGCTGACGAAGGACTCGGTGGCCCGCCGGCTGGAGTCCGACCAGGGCATCAGCTACACGGAGTTCAGCTACCAGCTGCTCCAGGGCATGGACTTCCTGGAGCTGTACCGCCGCTACGGCTGCACGCTCCAGCAGGGCGGCTCGGACCAGTGGGGCAACCTGACGGCCGGGCTCGACCTGATCCACCGCCTGGAGCCGGACGCACACGTCCACGCCATGGCGACCCCGCTGATGGTCAAGGCGGACGGCACCAAGTTCGGCAAGTCCGAGAGCGGCGCCGTCTGGCTCGACCCGGAGATGACCACCCCGTACGCGTTCTACCAGTTCTGGCTGAACGTGGACGACCGGGACATCTCGACCTACATGCGCATCCTGTCCTTCCGGTCCCGCGAGGAGCTGGAGGAGCTGGAGGCGCAGACCGCCGAGCGGCCGCAGGCGCGCGCCGCGCAGCGGGCGCTCGCGGAGGAGCTGACGACGCTGGTGCACGGCGCCGACCAGTGCGCGGCCGTGATCGCGGCGTCGAAGGCGCTGTTCGGTCAGGGCGAGCTGACGGAGCTGGACGAGGCCACGCTGGCCGCGGCCCTGTCGGAGCTGCCGCGGGCCCGGGTCGCCGAGCCGGGGTTGGTCGTGGACCTCCTCGCCGAGACGGGCCTGGTCGCCAGCAAGTCCGCCGGTCGCCGGACCGTGAAGGAGGGCGGTGCCTACGTGAACAACGTGAAGGTCACCGCCGAGGACGCGGTGCCCGCCGCGGCGGACCTCCTGCACGGGCGCTGGCTGGTGCTGCGCCGCGGCAAGAAGAACCTGGCCGCGGTCGAGGTCACGGGCTGATCCGTTCGCACGGGGTGACCCGGTGACGGCATGACGAAGGGGCCGGTTCGGACGCGTGGTCCGGGCCGGCCCCTTCGTGGGGTTCAGGCCGTGTGACGCTTGTTGCCCCGGATGGCCAGGTAGAGCATGTCGCCCAGGCCGACGATCAGGACCGCCCCGGCGAGTTGCAGCAGATGGCGGATCCAGTCGATGCCCTTGGTGTCCTCGACGCCGATCCACCGGGAGACGGCGTTGCCGAGGAGCGCTCCGAGGATGCCGAAGATGGTGGTCAGCCAGAGTGGCTGGTGCTGCTTGCCCGGCAGGATGGCCCGGGCAATCAGGCCCAGCACAAAACCGACGATGATCGCCCAAACCCATTCCATGTCGAGCCTCCTCCTGGCGCGTTGTGCGCATGTGCGCCCAGTCTCGGCCGGGCCGGCCCACCGCGCACTTCGGACCGCGCCATTCGGGGGTCGCCCACGGGGACGGCCGAGGCCCACCCCCTCTCCTCCTCGCCGGCGGAGCGGCGTACGGTGGAAGCCTCCGGGCCCGGGCGTGTCCGGCGGGTGGATCGGATGGTGGAAACGTGCAGCGGACCAAGCGGAAAAGCGACGAGGTCTTCCGGATCACCGGGGCGCGGATGGGGCTCGCCGAGGACGTGCGGGGCCGACAACGCAGGTACGTCATCTCAATGGTGATCAGGACCCTGTCGGTGATCGCCACGGTGATCCTGTGGAACGTGGAGCGCCACGTGGCGATCGTGACGCTCGTCGCGGGGGCCCTGCTGCCGTACGTCGCCGTGGTCATCGCGAACGCCGGCCGCGAGTCGACGCCCTCCCTTCCCTCGCACTTCGTGCCGGCTCCCGTGCTCCCCGCACTGGAGCCCGGAAACCTCAAGAAAACCTCAGATCAATCATGAAGTTCCAGTGCACCGCACCGGGTCGTGCGTGACATACTGCCTACGCGCTCCGCATCCCCCGTCGGAGCGACGGACCGACGCCGGGCAGCTCCCCCCGTGGCTGCTCGGCGTCGCCCTTCCGTTTGTAGGGTTGAGGCGTGAACTCCCCTGATACGGACACCAACACACCCGCCGCCGCTCCCACCTGCTCGGCCAAGGGCTGCCGTGACGCGGCGGTCTGGGTCCTGGCGTGGAACAACCCGACCCTCCACACGCCCGAGCGGCTGAAGACCTGGCTGGCGTGCGAGGAGCACCGCGAGCACCTCTCCCAATTCCTGGGGGTCCGCGGTTTCCTCAAGGACGTCGTGAGGCTCGACGAGTGGGTACAGCCGGAAGGCTCGGACCGGCGGTAGCCGGTCCGAGCCTTCCGGAGGCGCTGAGGTCTTCGGGAGACCGCCTAGCCGCCGATGGCGGACATCGGGCGGTCGGGCTGCAGGAAGGTCGGGTCGTCGAGACCGGATCCGGCCTTCTTGCCCCACATCGCCACCTTCCACAGGCGGGCGATCTCCTCGTCCGGGGCGCCCGAGCGCAGGGCGGCCCGCAGGTCGGACTCCTCGGTGGCGAAGAGGCAGGTGCGGATCTGGCCGTCGGCCGTCAGCCGGGTGCGGTCGCAGGCCCCGCAGAAGGGGCGGGTGACCGAGGCGATGACGCCCACGGTGGCCGGGCCGCCGTCGACGACCCAGCGTTCGGCCGGGGCGGAGCCGCGTTCGTCCGCGCCTTCCTCGGTGAGGGTGAAGCGGGTGCGCAGGGACTGGAGGATGTCGCCCGCGGTGATCATGCCGTCGCGCTTCCAGCCGTGCTGGGCGTCGAGCGGCATCTGCTCGATGAAGCGGAGCTCGTACTCGTTCTCCACGGCCCAGGCGAGGAGGTCCGGGGCCTCGTCGTCGTTGAGTCCCGGCATCAGCACGGCGTTGACCTTGACGGGGGTCAGCCCGGCGTCGCGGGCGGCGGCCATGCCCTCGATGACGTCCTTGTGCCGGTCGCGGCGGGTGAGGGTCTTGAAGACCTCGGGCCGCAGGGTGTCCAGCGAAACGTTCACTCGGTTCAGGCCGGCCGCCTTGAGTGCCTGTGCGGTGCGCTTGAGGCCGATGCCGTTGGTGGTGAGGGACATCCTGGGGCGGGGCTCCAGGGCCGCGCACTGTTCCACGATCCCGACCAGGCCGGGGCGGAGCAGCGGTTCCCCTCCGGTGAATCGCACCTCGGTGATGCCGAGCCGGGTCACCGCGATCCGAATCAGCCGGACGATCTCGTCGTCGCTGAGCAGGTCGGACTTGCCGAGCCACTGCAGGCCCTCCTCGGGCATGCAGTACGTACAGCGCAGGTTGCACCGGTCGGTAAGTGAGACGCGCAGGTCAGTGGCCACGCGGCCATAAGTGTCGAGAAGCACGGTGGGCCCCCTCCCCCTGTCCGGTCGTAGAGGTCGCGCTGCGGTGAACGAGAGCGCATGCGCCGTCTTCGAGCCTACGCGACGGCTCCCCCGCGCAGGGATGCCCGAACGAACGAGACACGGCGTGGCCGTGTCGTAGGGAAGTACGACACGGCCACGCTGGGTGTTCGGTGGATCTCAGACAGCGCCTGTTCCGGTCAGGGAGCGGACTTCCAACTCGGCGAACTTGTCCGGGTCGGCCTTCTCCTTGGACAGGACGGTTCCCAGCCATCCCAGGAAGAAGCCGAGGGGGATGGAGATGAGCCCCGGGTTCTCCAGCGGGAACCAGTAGAAGTCGGCGTCCTTGAACATCGAGGTGGGCTTGCCGGAGACCACCGGGGAGAAGAGGACGAGGCCGACGGCCGAGATCAGGCCGCCGTAGATGGACCACAGCGCGCCCTGGGTGGTGAACCGCTTCCAGAAGAGGCTGTAGAGGATCGTCGGCAGGTTGGCGGAGGCGGCGACCGCGAAGGCGAGGGCGACCAGGCCGGCGACGTTCAGGTCGCGGGCGAGGGCGCCGAGGCCGATGGCGACGGCGCCGATGACCACGGTGGACCAGCGGGCGGCGCTGACCTCCTCCTTCTCGGTGGCCTTGCCCTTGCGGATGACGTTCACGTAGATGTCGTGCGCGAAGGACGAGGAGGAGGCCAGGGTGAGGCCCGCGACGACCGCGAGGATGGTGGCGAAGGCGACCGCGGAGATCACGGCGAGCAGGATCGCTCCGCCGGTGGAGTCGGCGCCGCCGCCGATCTCCTGGGCGAGCAGCGGGGCGGCCGTGTTGCCGGCCTTGTTGGAGGCCAGGATGTCGGCCCGCTTGAGCAGGGCCGCGGCGCCGAAGCCGAGGGCGATGGTCATCAGGTAGAAGGCGCCGATGATGCCGATGGCCCAGTTCACGGACTTGCGGGCGGCCTTCGCCGTGGGAACGGTGTAGAAGCGGATCAGGATGTGCGGCAGGCCGGCGGTGCCCAGGACGAGGGCGAGGCCGAGGGAGAGGAAGTCCAGCTTGGTGGTCGCGTCCTTGCCGTACTTGAGCCCGGGCTCCAGGAACTTGACGCCCTGTCCGCTGTTCTCGGCGGCCTTGCCCAGCAGTTCCGAGACGTTGAAGTGGAACTCGATCAGCACCAGGAGGGTGATCAGCAGGGCGCCCGCGATGAGCAGGACCGCCTTGACCATCTGGACCCAGGTGGTGCCCTTCATTCCGCCGATGGTCACGTAGACGATCATCAGTACGCCGACCAGGGCGACCACGGCCACCTTGCCGCCGTCACTGGTGATGCCCAGGAGCAGGGAGACGAGGACGCCCGCGCCGGCCATCTGGGCGAGCAGGTAGAAGATCGAGACCACGATGGTGGACGTGCCCGCGGCGGTGCGCACGGGCCGCTGGCGCATGCGGAAGGCCAGTACGTCGCCCATCGTGTAGCGGCCGGAGTTGCGCAGCGGTTCGGCGACGAGCAACAGCGCCACGAGCCAGGCGACCAGGAAGCCGATGGAGTAGAGGAAGCCGTCGTAGCCGAAGAGGGCGATGGCTCCGGCGATGCCGAGGAAGGAGGCGGCGGACATGTAGTCGCCGGAGATCGCGAGGCCGTTCTGGAAGCCGGTGAACTGGCGTCCGCCCGCGTAGAAGTCGGCGGCGCCCTTGGTCTGACGGCCGGCCCAGACGGTGATGATCAGGGTGGCGACGACGAACAGCCCGAACAGGGTGATGATCAGCGGCCGGTGCTCGGTGGCTCCGGCGGCGAGGGCCGGGGCCGTCGTCGGGTCGAACGGCGTGGTCATTCCCCGGCCTCCATCCGCGCCTTGATGGCCGAGGCCTTGGGGTCGAGCTTGGCGGCGGCGTGCCGCGAGTACAGCCAGGCGATCAGGAAGGTGGTCGCGAACTGGCCGAGGCCGAGGACGAGGGCCACGTTGATGTTCCCGAAGAGCCTGGTCCCCATGAAGCCGCCCGCGTAGTTGGACAGCAGCACGTAGAGCAGGTACCAGGCGAGGAACGCGACGGTGAGCGGGAAGGCGAACGAGCGGTGGGAGCCGCGCAGTTCGGCGAACTCGGGGCTGCGCTGGACACTCGTGAACTCTTCGGCGGTGGGGCCGGCCGGATGGTGCGGCCCCGCGCCGCCGGGCGGTGGTGGGGCTGCTGCTTCGAGGGTCACGGGGGGCTCTCCTTGTGGCGCGGGTGCAGGGGGGACGACGGACAAAACAACCTCCGTGCGAGGGGGACGGTGACGCTGATCCCCCCTGTCAACGGCACGGACGGCGTGTCGAGACGGTTCAACCCCCGCTGATTCATCGGAAACTGATTCCTCGAACTGATGGCGCAAGACCGAACGGCAGCACTAGGTTCCTGTGTCATGAACCCGTCGGGCGCAACCGTGCCCGCACGGCCTTTTTCAGGATGATGTGGAGAACCCATGGCTCACCTGGGAACCGGTCACCGGCGGCGCGCACTCGCCGTTCCGGTCGGACTGGCACTCACCGCCTCGCTCGCCCTCCTCCCCTCCGTCGCGGCGTCCGCCGCCCCGCTGGGCAACACGGCGGACACGGTGGCGACGGCCAAGCCCGACACCTCCGGCCCCAAGCTGTCGTACGTGGCGAACCTGACCGCGTACGGGACGGTGAAGCAGGCGAAGAAGGCCATCGAGAAGGCCGGCGGAACGGTGGTGACCTCGCACGAGCAGATCGGGGTCGTCGTCGCGCACTCCCAGAACCCCGACTTCGCCAAGCAACTGCGCGCCCAGCGCAGCCTGTTCGTGTCGGTCGGTGCCACCCGGACGGCCCCGTTGTCGCCGGTGCAGACCACCGAGGAGGGCGCGACCCAGCGGCTGAGCGCGGCGGACGCCGCGAAGGCGGCGGCGAAGGCCGCGCCGGGCCAGGAGCCGCTGGAGTCGAACCAGTGGGACCTTCGGGCGATCAAGGCCGACGAGGCCCACAAGATCAACGACGGCAGCCGCAACGTGACGGT
The DNA here is from genome assembly GCF_044766345.1 of Streptomyces sp. NPDC102278. Taxonomy (NCBI): domain Bacteria; kingdom Bacillati; phylum Actinomycetota; class Actinomycetes; order Kitasatosporales; family Streptomycetaceae; genus Streptomyces; species Streptomyces sp. NPDC102278. The sequence goes on from NZ_JBIWLV010000009.1 coordinate 30,606, forward strand.
GGGCGTCATCGACACGGGTGTGGACGACACTCACCCGGACCTCGCCCCGAACTTCTCCAAGGGCCAGTCCGCCAACTGCGTGGGCGGCGTCCCCGACACCACCGAGGGCGCCTGGCGCCCGTACGCCGACGGCAGCGACCACGGCACCCACGTCGCGGGCACCATCGCCGCCGCGCGCAACGACCTCGGCATCAGCGGTGTCGCGCCCGGCGTGAAGGTCGCCGCGATCAAGGTGAGCGAGCCCGGGACCAGCCTCTTCTACACCGAGGCCGTCGTCTGCGGCTTCATGTTCGCCGCCGAGAAGGGGATCGAGGTGACCAACAACAGCTACTACGTCGACCCGTGGAACTACACCTGCAAGTCGGACGACGACCAGAAGGCGCTGGTGGAGGCCATCGCGCGGGCGACGAAGTACGCGGAGCGCAAGGGCGTCCTGAGCGTGGCCTCGGCGGGCAACTCGGACCACGACCTGGCCGGCCCCTCGATCGAGGACACCACCAGCCCGAACGACACCACTCCCGTGCCGCGCACCATCGACCCGAAGGTCTGCCTCGACCTTCCCACCCAGCTCCCCGGCGTGGTCACCGTGACCGCCACCGGCGACCAGGGCCTGCGGTCGTACTACTCCAGCTACGGGCTGGGCGTCGCCGACGTCGCCGGTCCCGGTGGCGACAAGTGGCAGGTGCCGGCCACGCCGGACGCCAACGGCCGGGTGCTGTCCACACTTCCGGGCGGTGGCTACGGCTACAAGCAGGGCACCTCGATGGCCGCCCCGCACGTCGCGGGCGTCGTGGCGCTGCTCAAGAGCAAGCACCCCTCGGCCACCCCGTCGCAGCTCCAGGCGCTGCTGAAGGCCCAGGCCACGAAGCAGGCCTGCCCGGACAAGATCTACGACGGCGCCGGCGCGCTGATCGACGCCACCACCTGCACGAGCAAGTGGGGCCAGACCGCCTACTACGGCTCCGGCGTGGTGAACGCGCTCCGCGCCGTGAAGTAGGCACGAGAAGTAGGCACGAGGCACACGTGCGGCGGGCCGGTCGGGGTGCTCCCCCGGCCGGCCCCCTCGCGTCGCGCCCCGCGTTCGCGCCGGGTGTGACGCCTACGGCTTGATGAGCACCTTGAGCGCGCTGCGGTCGTCCATCGCGCGGTAGCCGTCCGGGACCTCGTCCAGGGAGATCGACCGGTCGAAGACCGGGGACGGGTCGATCGCGCCGCTGAGCACGTCCGCGAGCAGCTCCGGGATGTACGCGCGCACCGGCGCGACGCCGCCGCGCAGGGTCAGGTTGCGGTCGAACATCACGCCGAGGTCCAGGCCGGTGCCGCTGCCGTGCGGGACGCCGACGTAGCCGATGGCCCCGCCGTCACGGGTGATGTCGACGGCCGTGCGCATCGACTGCTCGGTGCCGACCGCCTCGATGACCGCGTGCGCGCCCTGGCCCGCGGTCAGCTCGCGGACGGCCGCCTCGGCGGCCTCGCCGCGCTCGGCGACGACGTCGGTGGCGCCGAACAGCCTGGCGATGTCCGTGCGCGCGGTGTGCCGGCCCAGCGCGATGATCCGGTCGGCGCCGAGGCGCTTCGCGGCGAGGACGCCGCACAGGCCGACCGCGCCGTCGCCGACGACGGCGACCGTGGAGCCCTTGCGGACGCCGGCGCCGAGCGCCGCGTGGTGGCCGGTGCCCATGACGTCGGACAGCGCCAGCAGAGCGGTCAGCAGGTGGTCGTCGGAGGCCGCGTCGGCGGGCAGCTTGACCAGGGTGCCGTCGGCGTGCGGTACGCGGACGGCCTCGCCCTGGCCGCCGTCGTGACCGACCGAGCCCCAGAAGCCGCCGTCCACGCAGGAGGTGTGGAGGCCCTCGACGCAGTGGTGACAGGTGCCGTCGGACCACATGAAGGGGGCGACGACCAGGTCGCCGGCGCGCAGGTCGGTGACGGCGGAGCCGGTTTCCTCGACGATGCCGAGGAACTCGTGGCCGATCCGTTGGCCGGGCTCGCGCGCGGCCTCACCGCGGTAAGCCCAGAGGTCGCTGCCGCAGATGCAGGCGCGCAGTACGCGGACGACGGCGTCCTCGGGACGCCGGATCGCGGCGTCGGGCACCTCCTCCACGCGGATGTCGTGCGGGGCGTGGATGACGGTGGCGCGCATGGTGGTGCAGTCCTCCGGATCGGGGGTGGCCTGGCCCGGGCAGAGCCCGCCTTGTGGGCCCCCCTACCGTACGCCTGCCCCCCGGGCGCGCACGCCGGTGGCCAGCAGGTATTGGGCCGCCAGGTAGGTGGCCATGATCCAGAAGTCGGGGCGGGGCAACTGGGGCCACTCGGCGACCCCGGTCGCGATGAGGGTGTCGGACAGCAGGAACAGCGCCCCACCGATCCCGGCGCGCGCCCCCAGGGCGCTGGAGCGGTGGGCCATGGCGGTGAGCAGCAGGCTGTATCCGGCGACGGGGACGCGCAGTTCGGCGGGCAGGTCGCTCCAGAGCAGCGCGACGGTGCCGATCAGGGCCAGGGCGTAGGCGGCGCCGAGGAGCGGGTTGGTGGCGCGCCGGCCGAAGAGGACGAGGTAGCAGACGTGTCCGAGGGCGAAGGAGCCCATGCCGATCAGGAAGGCGATGTCGGCGTCGAAGAGCAGGGCCAGGTCCCCGCCCCAACCGAACAGCAGGGCGGCGACCAGCGGTCGGGGGGCCCCGAGCGCGATCACGTGGGCGACGAGCAGTGGCATCAGCAGGGGCTTGGCGATGACGTGCCCGAGGTGCCAGTCCGCGAGCAGCGAGCCGAGGTCGACGGCCGCGGCGACGGCGAACGCGGCCAGGGCGATCCGGCCGACGAGGGCCCGTCGTCCGCCATCGGGGGCGGTGACCCGCGCCCAGGACGGGGTGCGGGACTCGGTGGCGCTCACGCGGCGTGCTCGGAGGCGGGGGCCTGCTGGGGTTGCTGTGCCTGCTGGGCCTGCTGTGCCTGCTGTGCCTGCGAGGAGGGCTGCGGGGCCGGTGCGGGTTCGCCGACCGGGGAGCCGGGGGCGGGACCGGCGGCAGGGGCGGCCTGGGCGGGTAGGGCGCCCGCCGCGGGCTGCCAGCCGGGGCCGCGGAAGACCCGGCCGGCGCGCTCGCTCCAACTTCCGGCGGCGCGTACGTCGCGGGCGATGGCGGCGTATTCGTGGGTGGCCACGCGCAGCGGGTTGTGGGTGGCGATGTTCTTGGTGAGCCCGTAGACGGGCCGGTCGGTCTCCCCGACCCAGGACCCGAACACACGGTCCCAGATGATCAGGATGCCGCCGAAGTTGCGGTCCAGGTAGCCGCCCTGCGAGGCGTGGTGGACGCGGTGGTGGGAGGGGGTGTTGAAGACGTACTCGTAGGGCCGCGGCAGCTTCCCGATGCGCTCGGTGTGGACCCAGAACTGGTAGAGCAGGTTGATTCCGTAGCAGAACGGGATCGCCGCCGGGTGGACGCCGAGCGCCACCATGGGCAGGTAGAACCACCAGGTGGTGGCGCTGGTCCAGGGCTGGCGCAGGGCGGTGGTGAGGTTGAACCGCTTGCTGCTGTGGTGGACCACGTGGCAGGCCCACAGGATGCGGATCACGTGGTGGAGACGGTGCTGCCAGTAGTACAGGAAGTCCTGGACGAGGAGCATCAGCAGGGCGGTCCACCACAGGAACGGCACGCGCAGCGGGGTGAGTTCGTAGACGGCGGTGAAGACCGCGACGACCGGGATCTTCCAGAGCAGGTCGAAGCCGATGCTGCCCAGCCCCATGGTGATGCTCGTGGCGGCGTCCTTGGTGTCGTAGCCGGCGGCGTCCTCGTCGGGATGGAGCCGGTAACTGACCACCTCGATGACGGTGAGCAGCACGAAGGCCGGTATGGACCACAGCACGACATCGGGCAGGTTCGGCATGTCCGCACCATAGAGGGGGCCTCGGGGCCGCCGCTAGAGGTTGTTACCGATCGGTATCCATCGGTGTTACCGACGGTTCGAGCGATGATGGCGGGGTCACGGGGAAGGCGAGGGGATGACAGGTTTCGAGACGGTTCTCTTACGGGTCGCGGGCACCGCGGCGACCACCCTGCTGAAGTCCCTCCTCGCCCGGGCCCCCGGGGCGGGCCTGACCGCCGACCCCGTCCGTCCCGCCGGCCGCCTGCGCCGGCCGACGGAACTGGGTGAGCCCGAGATCCGTCGGCTGGCCCGCACCCTGGCCTCCCGCCTGGGCGAGGAGACGGCCCGGCTGCCGGACCACGAACGGGCGGCCGTCGTGGAGTCCGTGGCCGACACCTTCGCCGCGGTGGGCCGGCTGGACGCGGACGCCCTCTTCGCCGCGGACCTGGAACCGGCGGCGCTCGCGGCGGCGATCCCGTCACCGCGCGCGGCGGGGCTGAGCGAGGCAGCGGAGTCCGTCCACCGCCGGCTCGTCGAGCTTTGCTGCACGCACGTGGTGGAGTACGCGACGACCCTGCCGGGATTCTCGGCCCGGGCCGATGTGGAACTGGTGCGCGCGATGGCCGAGTTGGCCCGGGCGGTGGACCGGCTCTCGCACACCGGCGACGGCGCCGCGCTCGCCTTCGAGGAGCGGTACGGCCGCTACATCGCCGAGGCGCACGGGCGGCTCCAGTTGTTCGGGCTGACCTTCAGCCAGGCCCGCCGGGAGTGGCCGCTGGACCGGGCGTACATCAGCCTGGCGGTCAGCGGCGAGCAGCTCCTGGAGGAGCCGGGGCGGGCGACACCGATGAGCACCGAACTGGCCCTGGGCGCCTCGGAGCGGGTGCTGCTGCGCGGTCCGGCCGGCTCGGGCAAGAGCACCCTCGTGCAGTGGCTGGCGCTGAACTCCGCCCGACGCACCTTCGGCCCCGGACTGCGGGACTGGAACCTGCTGGTCCCGTTCGTCCTGCCGCTGCGGTCCTTCAACTCCCCGGCGGGGTTGCCGATGCCGCAGGACTGGCTGAGCGCGACCGGGGTGCCGCTGCGGGCGCCGGACGGCTGGGTGGAGTCCCTCCTCTCCGCCGGACGGGCGCTGGTCCTGGTCGACGGGGTGGACGAGGTCCCGCCCCGCCTGCGCGACCGGACGCAGACCTGGCTGCGGGCCCTGCTCATCGCCTATCCCACGGCCCGGTTCGTGATCACCACCCGCCCCTCGGCCGTTCCGGAGGACTGGCTGACCGGGCACGGCTTCTCCCCCCTGTCGCTGCTGCCCATGGAGCGGGACGGCGTCGGCGCCTTCATCACGCACTGGCACGACTCCGCCCGCGCGGAGGGCGTCTCCGGGCAGGAGCGCGAGCAGCTCGACACGTACGAGAAGTCGCTCATCCAGGCGGTGAGCACGCGCCGGGACCTGGGCCGACTGGCCACCAATCCGCTGATGTGCGCCCTGTTGTGCGCCCTGAACCGGGACCGCCGCATGCACCTGCCGCGGGCCCGCAAGGAGCTGTACGACGCCGCGTTGGACATGCTCCTGGTCCGCCGGGACACCGAGCGGGACATAGCGGGGGTCGAGGGGGTCTACCTCAGCCGCGACGAGCAGACGGTACTGCTCCAACGGCTGGCGTACTGGCTCATCCGCAACGGGCAGTTGGTGGCCTCCTTCGAGGAGGCGATCGAGATGGTCGGCGAGTGGCTCGACGCGATGCCGCAGGTCCGGGCGCAGGGCAGTGCGCGCAAGGTGTTCCGGCACCTGCTGATCCGCAGCGGCCTGCTCAGGGAACCGGTCCCGGATTCGGTGCAGTTCGTGCACCGCGTCTTCCAGGACTACCTGGGGGCGAAGGCGGCCGTGGAGGCCCGGGACTTCGGCGTGCTGGTGCGCAACGCGCACGAGGACACCTGGGACGACGTGGTCCGGATGGCGGTCGGGCACGCCAGACCCGATGAACGGGCTCATCTGCTGAGGGAGTTGCTGCGCCGGGCCGACGAGAACGAACAGGACCGCAGTCGGCTGGTGCTGCTGGCGGCGGCCTGCCTGGAGCACGCCCCGGAGCTGGACCCGGAGGTCTGGCACGAGGTGGAGGCCCGTACGGCGCACCTGCTTCCGCCGCGTTCGGCCGCGCAGGCCGAGGAGCTGGCCAAGGCGGGCGAACTCGTCCTGGAGTTGCTGCCGGAGCCGGCCGACCTCACCGAGGACGAGGCCGCCGCTACGATCCGGACGGCCGCGCTGGTCGGTGGGGACCGGGCGCTCCAGGTCATCGCGGGGTTCCGGTCGGACGACCGGTACGAGGTGGTGCACGAGCTGTCCGACTCGTGGGGGCGCTTCCCCAACGAGGCGTACGCGGAGGCGGTGTTGTCCGGGGCGCCCGTGCGCGAGGGCCACCTGCACATCCGCACGGCCGAGCAGTTGGCGGCCTACGAGCGGTTGCGGCACATCCACCGGGTGCACCTGACCTGGGACGGCCCGATCCCGCCGGCGATCTCGGAGCGGCGGGAACTGGAGTGGCTGGTCATGCACCGCAATCCGGGGCTGAGCGACCTGTCCCCGCTGGCCGGGCATGCGACGCTGCGGCACCTGGGGGTGTTGGACTGCCCGCAGGTGACGGGGGTCGAGGTGGTGACCGAGCTGGCGGCGGACAGCCTCGCCTTCGGGTACCTGCGGGACGGGCTGTCGCTGGCCCCGCTGGCCGGGGCCCGGGGGCTGCGCTCCCTGGTGATCGGTTTCGAGCCGGAGCAGCGGCGGATCGGGGACGTCCCGGCGGCGGGGACCCTGGCCGCGCTGCACATCTGGCAGGGTGCCCGTCGGATGACGCTGGACGGGATCGACCGGTGGCCCGGGGTGAGGACGCTGACGATCGCCGGGAGCGGCCAGTACCGGCAGTTGACGCGGGAACTGCCGCTGCCGGACCTGGACGGGTTGCAGATCCGGCATGCCGCGCCGGTGGCGGTCGAGGCGCTCCTGCCGTACGAGCGGCTGACCCGGCTGACGCTGATCAGGTGCGCGCTGGAGGGGACGTTGGAGCCGTTGCGCGCGTTCCGCGGGCTGCGGCGGCTGGTGCTGAGCGAGTGCCTGGGCACGGTGGACCTGTCGCCGCTCGCGGACCTGGAGGGCCTGGTGGTGGAGGTGCACCGGGGTACGAACGTGAGCGGGGCGGAGCGGATCTCGCCGGAGTGGCTCGTGCGCAGGGACTGAGCCGCTCCGGCGGGACCGCCCGGTCACCAGACCCGGACCGAGCCCCCTCGGGCGAAGGCCGGGCTGGTGGCGCCCGGGGGGATCTCCGTCAGGGGTTCGGCGACCTCCGAGACCAGCGGGCCGCACTTCGCGGCGACCGCGTCCAGCAGGGTCAGGTCGAAGCCGTACACGCGGGCCGCGTTCCCGCCGACCATCGCGGCCACCTCCTCGCGGGGCAGGCCCGCGTAGGCGATGCGGAGGCCTTCGCGGGAGAACGGCGTGGTGCCCTCGTCGTGGGGGTAGTCGGAGCCCCACATGATCTTGTCGAGGCCGATCCGGTGGCGCAGCGGGACCTCGTGGGGGCGCATGAAGCTGGCCCCCACGAAGCAGTTCTCCCGCCACACCTCGCTCGGGCCCCTGCCCATGGACCGGGCCAGGCCCGCGCCGAACTTGGCCTCCGCGGTGGCCGAGGCGGCGACCAGCCGGCCGTGGTAGTAGTCCAGCATCTCCAGCACGCCCGGGATCCAGCCGGAGCCCTGTTCCGTCAGGACGAGCCTGAGGCCCGGGTGCCGGTGGAAGGCGCCGCCGAAGATCAGGTGCCACAGGGCGCGGTGGGAGAACCAGGTGGTCTCCACCATGAAGACCGCCCGGGCCGCCGGCTCGTCCCCCAGCGGGGGCGAGGCCGAGCCGCCGTGGTGGTTGACCGGGACCTCCAGTTCGTCGCACACCGCCCAGATGGGGTCGTAGGCGGTGGAGTGCAACTCGGGGACGCCGCTGCCCGGGGGCGCGCCCGGCAGGAGGATGCCGCCGGTCAGCCCGGCGTCCCGGGTGCGGCGGATCTCCTTGACCGCCTCGTCCACGTCGTTCAGCAGGATCTGGGTGACGCCGGCGCGCCGCCCCGGGGCCTCGCCGCAGAAGTCGGCCAGCCACCGGTTGTGGGCCCGCAGGCCCGCCCAGCGCAGGGTGAACTCCTCGCGGGTGGGCGCCGGCGCCATCAGGGAGGCGGTCGGGAAGAAGGGCGGGATCGTGTTGGGGAAGAGGACTTCCGCGACGATGCCGTCGGCTTCGAGTTCGGTCAGCCGGCGGCGCGAGTTCCAGTTCCGGTCGGCGGTGTCCGCGAGGAGGTCCTCGTACGGGTTGACGTACGAGGCCGCCCAGGCGTCGAACTCCTCGTGGTGGCGTTTCTCCAGGTACGGCCTGTAGTCCAGCAGGTCGGCGCCCGCGTGGCAGTCCGCCGAGACGACGGTGTAGCGGTCCTCGGCCGGCGCGGTCACGAGAGGCCCAGCGTCGGGAAGTCGTGTTCGGTGAGCCAGTGTCGGCCCACCTCCCGCGAGCGGGCCCAGGAGGCGCGCACCGCCGCCTGGTCGGTGGACTGGCCGAGTTCGGCCGGCGTGGGGCCGATCCGGCGGGCGATCGGGGCGAGCCTCGTCGTGTCGAAGCCGAAGACGTCCGCGGCGGCCAGGCCCAGCATGCGGCGGGTCTCGTCGACGGGGATGTCGTGGAAGGTGTTCTTCAGCCAGGTGCGGGTGTGCGGCCAGGTCCCCTCGGGGTGCGGGAAGTCGGAGCCCCACAGGATGTTGTCGACGCCGATCTCGTAGCGCTGGGCCAGTTCGCGCCGCTTGGTGTTCGTGGCGCAGATGAACACCTGGCGGTCCAGGTACTCGCTCGGCGGGCGCTTGAGCTCCGCGAAGGGCGACAGCTTCTTGCCGCCGTGCGCGCCGAGGTAGAGCCGGTCCATGAACCACAGTTGGTTGGGCAGCCACCAGCAGCCGGACTCGGCGACGCCGAACCTGAGGCCGGGGTGCCGTTCGAAGACCCCGGACCACAGGAGGAACCACAGGGGCCGCGAGGGCCACCAGGTGACCTCCGAGACGTAGATGCCGAGGTGGTCTCCGTACTCGTGGCGGGGCGCGGCCCCCGAGTGCGTGACGACGGGCATCGCGGTCTCGGCCGCCGCCGCCCACACCGGGTCGTAGCGGCGGTCGTGGTAGGGCGCCTTGTCCACCCACATCGAGGGGATCATCAACGCGCCGAGCCCGGACTCCTTGGCCCGGTGGATCTCCGCGACCACCTTGGCGGGCTCGCCCGTGATGGGCAGCAGCGCGACGCCGCAGTGCCGCTCGGGGTTCTGCGACACGAACTCGGCGAGCCAGCGGTTGTGGGCCTGCGCGCCCGCCATGCCCAGGTCGGGGTCCTGGTCGCCGGACAGGCCCAGGCCCACTCCGAAGGGGGCGGCGGTCTGGCTGTCGACGGCGTCCGCGTCGGGGAAGACGACCTCGGCGGCCACGCCGTCCCCGTCGAGTTCCTTCAGGCGCCGGCCCACGTCCCAGCCGCCCTTGAGGCCTTCCTCGTGGTCGTGGAACCACTTCTCGGCGAAGGCCTCGTTGCGCACGCCGAGCCGGGTGGCCTCCTCGCGGCGCGCGTCGCGTTGGCCGAGGAACTCGTCGAACTCGCGGTGGAAGGCGCTGTCGAGGTAGGGGCGGTACTGCTCGGTGGGCAGGCCCGCGTGGCAGTCGGAGGAGATGATCAGGTACGGGTCTTCGTACGGGGTGTCACTCACGAGGAACGCTCCTCAGTCGAGGATGAAACTTTCCAGGTAGGCCGGGTTGGCGCGGTCGAGCATCGACCGCGACCGGGCGCGGATCTGCCGGTCGCTGTGCTCGCTCGCCGGGAGCATCCAGAACCGGTCGGCGAGGATCCCTTCGACGACGTGCTCGGCGACCTCCTCGACCGGGGTGAAGTCCACCGCGTGGCCCGCCTCGCGCATCGCCGTCTCGTACTGGTCGAGACTGCGGTACGGGGACTTGCGCGGCCGTTCCTTCGCGTAGCGATCGGGCCGGTTGCGGTGCGACTCCCACAGTCCGGTGCGCAGCATGTGCGGTCCGGGGAAGAGGACGGAGGCCCCGACGTGGGCGCCCTCCGCCTTGAGGTGGGCGTAGAGCGACTCGGTCATGGTGACCACGGCCGCCTTGGTGACGGCGTAGACGGAGGCGGTGGGCAGCGGGGCGATGCCGCCGTCGCCGGACGAGGTGTTGACGACGTGGCCGGGTGCGCCGCCGGCGAGCATGCGCGGGACGAAGGCCTGGATGCCGTGGAAGACGCCCCAGACGTTGACGGAGAAGGCCCACTTCCAGTCGTTGGGTTCGTGTTCCCACATGCGGCCTTCGGCGCCGGAGCCGACGCCCGCGTTGTTGCACAGGACGTGGACGGCGCCGAAGGTCTCGTACGCGGCGTCGGCGAGGGCGAGCACGGAGTCCCGGTCGCCGACGTCGACGGGTCGGGCGAGGACCTCGGCGCCGTCGGCCCCCAGTGCGTCGGCGGCCTTGCGCAGGGCGGCCTCCTCCACGTCGGCGAGGACCACTTTCAGCCCCTCGGCGGCGAAGCGGCGGGCCATGGCGAGGCCGATGCCGCTCGCGGCGCCGGTGACGACGGCCACCTGTCCCGGTTCGAGTCGCATGTCAGACGCTGCCTTCCGGGGGGCCGTCCAGGATCTGCATCGGGTCGTCGTAGCGCTGGTGGACGTACGGGAGCAGGGCCTGGGCGCTGACCCGCTCGACGACCCTGCCCCGCTGGTCGGTGGTCTTCTCGCCGATGGTGATCTCCACCAGGCGGCGTACGGGAAGGTCCGCGATGGGGTCGTACATCGACTCGCGCAGCACCACGTCACCGGTGACGTGCTCCAGCTTGCGGACCTTCTCGTTGCGGGTGCAGTGCACCAGGACGGGTTCGACGTCGAAGCCCGAACCGTCCACGGCGGGCAGGAACTTGAAGTAGAAGTCGGTCTTGACGGTGGGTTCGGGCAGGGGCAGCGCGCGGTCCACCGCCCCGCGCACCTCGACGAATGCGATCCCGTGCCGGGCGAGGGCGGCCCGTACGACGAGCCCGTCCCGCTCGACGGTGACCTCGCCCAGCTTCTTGGGCTCCCCGAACACCTCGCGGCCGCCGACCAGGGCGCGCTCGTGCGTCATCGGCATGACGAGCGGGTACCAGCCCTCGACTTCGCCGTGCCGGGCGGCGACGGCCACCGAGCCGGCGCCGAGCGGGTAGCCGGGCAGGTCGACCTTGCTGATGTTGGCCCGTACCAGGGGCCGCTCGGCCGGCTTGAGCGGTGGCGGCAGGACGGCCGCGACCACGTCCGCGTCGCTCTCCCAGACCGCCACCACCCCGGTGGACCAGATGTCCGGGAGCCTGGAACTCTTCTCGCGCGACGCCGCGATCTCCGCCTCGGTGCGCGCTCCGTACCGTACGCGTGCCATGGGTGTACCACCCTTCGCTGGGTTTCCCGGGGGTTCTGTAACACAGTTACACCGCCGACGATGAAGGGTAAAGACCCACGCACGCATCAGAACTGACGGCTCGACAGATTGGCGGCCTGCCCCATGGCCCGAAACCCGCTGACCCGCGAGGAGGTGGTGGAGGCGGCCGCCTCGCTGGTCAAACAGCACGGCCCGGCGGCCCTCACCATGCGCAAACTCGCCGCGGAACTGGGCACGGCCGTCACCTCCATCTACTGGCACGTCGGCAACCGCGAATCACTGCTCGACGCCCTCGTGGAGCGGACCGTCCGGGACATGGGCGCGATCCTGCCCCGCGCCCCCTCCGGGGGAACCGGAGCGGGCCGCGCCCCGGCCGACCGGATCCTCTCCGTGGCCCGGACACTGCGCCGGGAACTGCGCGAGCGCCCGCACCTGATCGCGATGGTCCACGAACGCGGCCTCACCGAGCGGATGTTCCTGCCCGCCCAACAGGCCCTGGTCCACGAGGTGCACGCCGCCGGCCTGCGCGGGGCGCGGGCCGCCGACGCGGTGCGCGCGATCCAGTTCCAGATCGTCGGCTTCCTGCTCGTCGAGCGCAACCGCGAGCGCTCGCCCGCCCAGTCCCCCGCGGAGAGCGAGCTCTGGGACCCCGCCGACGCCCCCGACGACCCGGCGCTCGCCCGGGCCCTGGCCCGCCCGGCGGACCCGGAACGGCTGTTCCTGCTCTCGGTACGGGCCCTCGTGGGCGCGCTGCTGTCCCCGCCACCGGACCCGACACCGGACCCGACGCCCGACCCGACGCCCGACCCGCCGTCGGCGCGAACGGCCGGCGGCGGGTGACCTCGTCGCGGCCCGGGGCCGGCGGCCGGGGTACCCCGTCGGGGCCACGGGTGTCAGTCGGGGCCGATATCCTCTGTGACCATGCTCGACGACCGTACGACCGCAGAGACGATGTGGCCGACCGCGTACCCACAGGGGTACGCGGTCGTCGACGTGGAGACCACCGGGCTCGCTCGCGACGACCGGATAGTGTCCGCGGCCGTCTACCGGCTCGACGCCCAGGGCAATGTGGAGGACCACTGGTACTCGCTGGTCAACCCGCGCCGGGATCCCGGCCCGGTCTGGATCCACGGTCTCACCAGCGCCATGCTCCAGGACGCGCCGCTCTTCGAGGACATCGCCGAGGAGTTCGCGGGTCGCCTCGCGGACCGGGTGCTCGTCGCCCACAACGCCGTCTTCGACTGGCAGATGATCGCCCGGGAGTACGCGCGGGCCGCCGCGACGGCGCCCGTCCGCCAGCGGCTGTGCACCATCGCCCTGTCGAAGGAACTGAACCTGCCGCTGCCGAACCACAAGCTGGCGTCCCTCGCCGCGCACTTCGGCGTGGTCCAGCAGCGCGCCCACCACGCGCTCGACGACGCGCGGGTGCTCGCGGAGGCCTTCCGTCCGTCGCTGCACGCGGCGGCGCGGGACAACGTACGGCTGCCCCTGCTGGAGTGCCGCCCGTTGACGGAGTGGTCGGACACGCCGGCCGCGCCCCGGGTCGGGTACCAGGGGCCGTTCGGCGCGACCAGTTGGCGGGCCTCCCGCAAGCGGCCCGCGTGCCCGTACCCCAATCCCGGGCGGTTCGAGGACGGCAAGCCGCTCAAGCAGGGCATGCGGATCGCGTTCTCCGGGGACACCTCCGTGGACCGGGAGCTGCTGGAGGACCGGGCGATCGAGGCCGGCCTGCACGTCGCGACGAGTGTGTCGCGGCTCACGAGCCTGCTCGTCACCAACGACCCCGACTCCTCGACCTCGAAGACGGTCAAGGCGAAGTCCTTCGGCACCCCGGTCGTCGACGAGGTCGCCTTCACCCACCTGCTGCGGGACGTGGCTGCGGCAGACGGGTGAGCGTCGGGCGACTCGCCCGGCGCCCTCCTTCCCGCTCCGCCCGTCCGGTTCCACCCTGTGGCGCATGGCACGTTGTGAGGTCTGCGGAAACGATTACGGGATGTCTTTCGAGGTGCACGCGCAGGGCGCGGTGCACGTCTTCGACTGCTTCTCCTGCGCCATTCACCGCATGGCGCCCATCTGCGAGCACTGCCGGGTCCAGATCATCGGGCAGGGCGTCGACGTCGAGGGGCAGTGGTACTGCGGGGCGCACTGCGCCCGCGCGGCCGGAAAGGCGGGCATCGTCGATCGCGTCTGACTCCCCGTCGTCCCCCGACCCGTCGTTCCCCGACCCGCCCCGGACGGCCACCCGGCCGCCGGGGTCTTCCCGGCTGGGGGTACCGTCGTGGGCGTGTACCGCTTTGTACTGACCCGGCAGTGGGTGTGCCTGACCCTCATCGCCCTCGCCCTCGTCCCCGCGATGATCGAGCTGGGCTTCTGGCAGTTCCACCGCCATGAGCACCGGGTGGCGCAGAACGAGCTGATCGCGAGGAACCTGTACGGGAAGCCGGTGCCCGTCACCGAGCTCACCTCCCCCGGTCACACCGTCCCCCGGGCCGACTACTGGCGCGCGGTCTCCGCCACCGGCACGTACGACTCGGCGCACGAGGTCGTGGTCCGGCGGCGGACCAGCAACGACGACAAGGTCGGCTTCCACGTCATCACCCCGCTGGTGCTGCGCGACGGCCGGGTCGTCCTGGTCAACCGCGGCTGGGTGGCGGGCGGCGACGACGCGCGCGCCTACCCCCCGGTGCCGGCCGCGCCCACGGGCGAGGTCACGGTCACCGGACGGCTGAAGGCCGACGAGACGAGCGGCGACAGCGGGATCAGGGACCGCAAGGGGCTGCCGGACCGCCAGGTGATGCTGATCAACAGCACGCGGCAGGCGGAGTCCCTGGGAAAGCCCGTCCTCGGCGGCTACCTGGAACTCACCGCGCCGGTCCCGGCGAACGGCGGCCCGGAGCCGGTGGGCGACCCCGACCACGAGTCGATCGGCGCGCACATGGCGTACGCGGTCCAGTGGTGGATGTTCACGGCCGGGGTGCCGGTGGGGTGGGTGATCCTGGTGCGCCGGGAGAAGCGGGACCGCGCGGAGGCGGCGGCGAGGGCCTCCTCGGAATCGGTGCCCGCTCCGGCGTAGCGTGTCCGGCATGGATCTTGGACTGAAGGACCGTGTCTACGTCGTCACCGGAGCCACCCGCGGGCTGGGCTTCGCCTCCGCGCGCGAGCTGACCGCCGACGGCGCGAAAGTCGTACTGACCGGCCGTGACGCGGGGCGCGCGGCCGAGGCCGCCGCCTCCCTGGGCCCGAACGCGGTGGGCGTGGCGGCGGACAACGCCGATCCGGCGGCGGCCGCCCGCCTCGTCGCCGAGGCCCGGGAACGCTTCGGGCGCCTCGACGGCGTCCTGATCAGCGTGGGCGGCCCGGCCCCGGGCACCGCGGCGGACAACACCGACGAACAGTGGGCCGCGGCCTTCGAGTCGGTCTTCCTGGGCGCGGTCCGGCTCGCGCGCGCGGCGGCGGCCGAGCTGGGCGAGGGCGGCGTCATCGGGTTCGTGCTGTCGGGCTCGGTGCACGAGCCGATCCCCGGACTGACGATCTCCAACGGGCTGCGGCCGGGGCTGGCCGGCTTCGCGAAGTCCCTGTCGGTGGAGCTGGGCCCGCGCGGGATCCGGGTGGTCGGGCTGCTGCCGGCCCGGATCGACACGGACCGGGTACGGGAGCTGGACGCCCTGTCCGGCGACGCGGACGCCGCCAGGGAGGCGAACGAGTCCCGCATCCCGCTGCGGCGTTACGGCACTCCGGAGGAGTTCGGTCGCACGGCGGCGTTCCTGCTGTCCCCGGCGGCTTCGTACCTGACGGGCGTCATGCTGCCGGTCGACGGAGGCTCCCGCCACGGCTTCTGACCCGGCCACGGCTTCTGACGACTGCTTGGCGGGCACGGCTCGCGCCGCTCCGCCCGCGCGGCTCGGGTCTCAGGTGACCCGGGCCGCCCGGTGCGAGCCGACCTTGAGCCGGGCCTCCGCGGGGAGTTCGGGAAGGCCGGCCGAGGCCCGGGCGCGGGCGAGGACCGGCCCGGCGAGTCCGGCCAGGGCGTCGGCCGGGACCGCGTGCGGCTCCAGCTCCATCGCGACCCGCAGGCTCGGCGTCTCCCGCCGCCCGCGCAGCGCGACCCGGCAACGGGCGACCCCGTCGAGGGCGCCCGCCTCGGCGGCCACCGCCGACTCCAGCGCCCGCCCGCGCAGCAGCGCGTACGCCCCGTCCCCGGTGTCCACGAGCACGGCGTCCAGGCGTGACCTGCGCAGTTGTGCCAGCAGCCACCACAGGGCGAGCAGCACGCACAGGCCCAGCGCGGCGATCACCGCCCACCACCACCAGCCGTCCGCGTGCCAGTACCGGCGGCGGACCTCCGCCGTCAGGAGCGGCGCGTGCCGGCCGCCGAACGGCCAGGATCCGGTCAGCACCGAGATCCCGGCCGCCAACAGCACGGCTCCGATGATGGCCAGCAGTACCCGGTTGACCGAGCCGAGCATCGCGTCACCCTTTCCGGTGGACCCGTACGCGGTGCCCCGGCTCGTGCACGAGGCCCAGTTCCTCGATGCCGACGGCGAGTACCGCGTCCAGGTCGGCCCGTACCTCGTCCAGCTCGCGGAAGTGCGAGGTGGCCCGGACCCCGATGCGGGACCGGCCCACCTTGACCCGGACGGAGTTCACCCCGGACACCTCCATGGCCCGGTCGCGCAGCACCAGCCCGGCCGCCTTGCGCCCCAGCCCGGCCCGCACCCCCGACTCCGGGGTGCGCATCTGCAGGATCCCGCGCAGCCCCGGGGTGAGGGCCAGCACCAGCAGGACCGCCCCGGCCAGCGCCACCACCCCGGCGCCGACGAGGACCTCCGGGTCGGCGGGGGTGTACTGCTCCAGTTGGCGGGTGAGTTCTCGGCGCCAGCTCATGCCGGGCCGGTGGGCGCGGACGGCCGCCAGGTCGTACAGGAGGACTCCGGCCGCGCCGAGCACCGCCAACGCGGTCAGCGCGGCCGGGATCCGGCGCGCGGAGCGGAACCGCCGGGCGCCCGCCGTCACCGCAGCCGCCGGTCCCGCCCGGCGGCGGCCGGGCGGATGTGCTCGGGGTGCAGGTGCTCGATCTCGACGGCCACCTCGGGCACCGTCATCGACGCGCACTGTTCGATGCGTTCGGTCACCCGCCGGCGGACGGCCGCGCTCTGGGCGGCGACGTCGGACGGGTAGGGCAGTTCCAGGCTCACCCGTACGCGGGCGATGTCGTGGTGCACGGTGACGGTCGCGTGCGGGGGCGCCGCCGCGTCAGCCTCGGCGACCAGCGCCTCGCGTGCGGCCTGCGCCGCGATCTTGGCGACGACCCGGTCCGCGATCCGGGTGGATCCCCGTTCGGCGGCGGGCGCCGGGGGCGGCGTGGTCCGCGGGGCGGCGGCGCTCATCGGGGCCTCACCTGCGCCGGTCGTCACGTGGACGGAACAGGTCGCCGAGTTCGAGGTCCCCGTCGAAGAAACGGCCGGCGACGAAGCCGATGGCGCCGAGGGCTGCGACCAGCAGAAAGGCCCCGAAGCCGCCGAAGTAGCCGGCGAACCCCAGTCCCATGCCGGCCAGCAGGCCGGCAACCGCCATGCTCATGCGGGCTCCTCTCGGCTAGTGGAGCCTGGATTCCGGCTCGTCGTCTTCCTCGTCGGGCAGCTTGACGTCGCTGACCGCGATGTTGACCTCGACGACCTCCAGGCCCGTCATCCGCTCGACCGCCGAGATGACGTTCTCACGTACGGCCCGGGCCACGTCGCGGATCGACACGCCGTAATCGACGACGATCTCCAGATCGAGGGCGGTCTGGACCTCGCCGACCTCCGCCTTGACGCCCCGGGACACGGAGGCCTTCGCCCCGCCGGGGACGCGGTCGCGGACGGCCCCGAAGGTACGGGAGAGGCCGGTGCCGCTGCCCATCGCGTGGACGCCGACCACCTCGCGGGCGGCCAGTCCGGCGATCTTCTCGACCACCCCGTCGGCGATGCTGGTACGGCCCCGTTCGCCCGGGTCCCGGTGGGAACCCCCTGCTGTGGATTCGGTCATCGTGTGTCCCTTCGCGCTCGCGGACTCCCGACCACGGTAAGGGCGAGGGCGCCCCGCCGCCCCGTGGACTGGGCCGATCGATCCGCCCCCCGGCCGTCTGCCCGCCTCCCCCGGCGCCAACCGACCCGGCCGCGACCGGTTGTGACCCGGCGCGCCGCGGGCCACACGCAGGCGGGGCCCGGTCCCCCCGCGCGCACGGCGCCGGTGCGCGAGGGGTCCGGGCCCCGCCGGGGCATGGAGGGGTTCGGGGTCAGTCGGAGAGCCCCGCGAGGTCGCGCAGACGACGTGCCTGCGCAGCGCGCTCCGCGGTGCGCTGGGCGTCGTACGGTCGGGCCGCGGCATCCCGGAGCAGGGCCTTGGTCTCGATGACCGCGTCCCGCGGCGGGGCCAGCAGTGCGATGCTCAGGTCCTTGACGGCGGCGTCGAGCTCGTCGACGGGGACCACCAGGTTCGCGAGGCCCACCCGCTCGGCCTCCTCGGCGTGCACGGAGCGTCCCGTCGCGCAGATCTCCAGCGCGCGGGCGTAGCCGACGAGCGAGGTCAGCGGCTGGGTGCCGGCCAGGTCGGGCACCAGTCCCAGGCTGGTCTCGCGCATGGCGAACTGCACGTCGTCCGCGACGACCCGCAGGTCGCACGCGAGCGCGAGCTGGAAGCCGGCGCCGATCGCGTGCCCCTGCACGGCGGCGACGGAGATGATGTCGTTGCGCCGCCACCAGGTGAATGCCTCCTGGTACTCGGCGATGGTGCTGTCGAGCAGTTCGTCCGAACCGCGCGCCAGGTCAAGGAAGGACGGCTCACCCTCGAAGCCTTCAGGGGTGAACGCCTGACGGTCGAGCCCTGCGGAGAAGGACTTGCCTTCGCCGCGCAGCACGACGACCCGAACGGTGCCCGGCAGCGACCGTCCGGCCTCCGTCAACGCCCGCCAGAGCGCGGGGGATTGAGCGTTTCGCTTGGCCGGATTGGTCAGAGTCACCGTGGCGACCGTGTCGTCGACGGTGAGCCGTACGCCGTCCTTGTCGAGCAGAGCCATGTCGGTGCCTCCGGTGTGTAGTCGGCCGCGAGCCCGGCCTAAGTGACTGCACAGTAACCACCCAGCCGACCACATGACCGACCGGGGGGTCACCGAAGGAACCGTCAAAGCCTCGGAACCGTTTGAGCAGAACGTCAAACGTCACGCATGGAGCTGTGGAGCGTCTCCGGCCGGATCAGGCCGAGGCCGCCTTCTTGCCGCGCGTCGCGCCACCGCGACCACGCAGCACGACTCCGGACTCACTGAGCATCCGATGGACGAATCCGTACGACCGACCGGTTTCTTCGGCCAACGCCCGGATACTCGCACCGGAGTCATATTTCTTCTTCAGGTCTGCCGCGAGCTTGTCGCGCGCGGCGCCGGTTACCCGGCTGCCCTTCTTCAGAGTCTCGGCCACCCGTGCCTCCTCATGGGAAGTGCGCTCTGGACTTCTCATGATCACCCCTCCCACGCTTCCTGGCCACCCATTCAGCAAGGTCGGTGCGACGGCATTTCTCAAGGAGTGGACACGGCAGCAGAACGGAATCTTCTCTTCCGCTGCATGACCTCCGTCACATTCCTTCACCTCGGCCGGGAATCAGCAGGTCAGGGGCCCGGCGCGGAAAGACCAACGGCTCCGGCCACGTACCCGAGCGGGTACGGCCGGAGCCGTCGAACACCGTGCGACGGTATGAGACCGCCTCACTCAGATGATGGATCACACGTGGGCCGAATGATCCATAAGGAACTGGATCAACGAACCGGAACCCTCGGCGGGCTCGCGACACGCCGATCAGGCGAGGGCGACCAGGTCCCGGTAGTCCGGGCCCCACAGGTCCTCGACCCCGTCCGGCAGCAGGATGATCCGCTCCGGCTCCAGGGCCTCGACCGCGCCCTCGTCGTGCGTGACGAGGATGACCGCGCCCTTGTACGTGCGCAGCGCGCCCAGGATCTCCTCGCGACTGGCCGGGTCGAGGTTGTTGGTGGGCTCGTCGAGGAGCAGCACGTTCGCCGAGGAGACGACCAGCGTGGCCAGGGCCAGTCGGGTCTTCTCACCGCCGGAGAGCACGCCCGCGGGCTTGTCCACGTCGTCGCCGGAGAAGAGGAAGGAGCCGAGCGTCTTGCGGACGGCGACCAGGTCCAGGTCGGGCGCCGAGGAGCGCATGTTCTCCAGGACCGTGCGCTCCGGGTCCAGGGTCTCGTGCTCCTGGGCGTAGTAGCCCAGCTTGAGGCCGTGGCCGGGGACGACGGTGCCGGTGTCCGGCTTCTCCGTGCCCGAGAGCAGGCGCAGCAGCGTGGTCTTGCCGGCGCCGTTGAGGCCGAGGATGACCACGCGGGAGCCCTTGTCGATGGCCAGGTCGACGTCGGTGAAGATCTCCAGGGATCCGTAGGACTTCGACAGGCCCTCGGCGGTGAGCGGGGTCTTGCCGCAGGGCGCCGGGTCCGGGAAGCGGAGCTTGGCGACCTTGTCGGAGACGCGGACGGCGTCGAGGCCCGCGAGCAGCCGGTCGGCGCGCTTGGCCATGTTCTGCGCGGCGACGGTCTTGGTGGCCTTGGCGCGCATCTTGTCGGCCTGCGAGTTCAGGGCCGCGGCCTTCTTCTCGGCGTTCTGGCGCTCGCGCTTGCGGCGCTTCTCGTCGGCCTCGCGCTGCTGCTGGTAGAGCTTCCAGCCCATGTTGTAGACGTCGATCTGGGAGCGGTTCGCGTCCAGGTAGAAGACCTTGTTGACGACGGTCTCGACCAGGTCGACGTCGTGGGAGATCACGATGAAGCCGCCGCGGTAGGTCTTCAGGTAGTCGCGCAGCCAGACGATGGAGTCGGCGTCGAGGTGGTTCGTCGGCTCGTCGAGGAGCAGGGTGTCGGCGTCCGAGAAGAGGATGCGGGCCAGCTCGACGCGGCGGCGCTGACCACCGGAGAGGGTGTGGAGCGGCTGGCCGAGGACCCGGTCGGGCAGGCCGAGGGCGGCCGAGATGGTGGCGGCCTCCGCCTCCGCGGCGTACCCGCCCTTGGTCAGGAACTCGGTCTCCTGGCGCTCGTACTGCTTCATCGCCTTGTCGCGGGTGCCGCCGGCGCCGGTGGCGATGCGCTCCTCGTTCATCCGCATCTTCTTGATCAGCACGTCGAGGCCGCGCGCGGAGAGGATCCGGTCGCGGGCCAGTACGTCGAGATCGCCGGTGCGGGGGTCCTGCGGCAGGTAGCCGACCTCACCGGATCGGGTGATCGTGCCGCCGGCGGGCTGGCCCTCGCCGGCCAGGCACTTGGTGAGGGTGGTCTTGCCCGCTCCGTTGCGGCCGACCAGACCGATGCGGTCGCCCTTGGCGACGCGGAAGGAGGCGGACTCGATGAGGATGCGGGCGCCGGCGCGCAGCTCGATGCCGGTGGCGGTGATCACGGAAATACTCCAGGGCGGTGGGGACGGCGGAAGGGGGGCAGGACGCGCGGGACTTCCGACGCCGCTAATCCGCGAGGAGATTTGCCATGGAGACATTCTAACGGGGGCGCGCAACCACTTTTCGGGCCGCCCGGCATCGATCACGCCGCACGACGGGCCCTCCCCCGCGTCCCCCGTTCGGCGCAGGGCCCACGTCGATCGTCCGGAGCGCGTATCAGGATGAAGGGGTTGATACTCGCCGCAGGGGCGGACACGTGGAATCGAGGGCGGTGCGGCATGCAGTTCGACGACAACGCCAATCTGGACACGTCCGAGGTCAAGGACGTGCGGGGCAGCCGCATCCCCGGCGGGAGGGCCACGGTCGGCGGCGGCATCGTCGGTCTCATCGCACTGATCATGGGGTTGCTCTTCGGTGTGGGCCCGGAGCAGCTGGGCCTGACCGAGGGCAGCCCCGAGCCGGCCGCCACCTCCTCCTCGGCGAGCCAGGTGCAGCAGGCCTGTCGCACCGGGCAGGACGCGAACACCCGCGAGGACTGCCGGCTCGTCGCGGTGGTGAACAGCACCCAGGACTTCTGGAAGCAGGAGTTCCAAAAGCGCGGCGGTCGGTACACCCCGGCCTCGACGGTGTTCTTCACCGGTCGCGTGAACACCGCGTGCGGCGTGGCCACCTCCGCGGTCGGCCCCTTCTACTGCCCGTCCGACCGGCAGGTCTACCTGGACCTCGGCTTCTTCGAGGAGCTCCGGACGAAGTTCGGCGCGACCGGTGGTCCCTTCGCCCAGGCCTACGTGGTCGCCCACGAGTACGGACACCACATCCAGAACCTGACCGGCACCCTGCAACGCGCCCAGGACGGCCGGCAGGGCGCGAACAGCAACGCGGTCAAGGTCGAGCTCCAGGCGGACTGCTACGCGGGGGTGTGGGCGCACAACGCGACGCGCACCCCGGACGAGTCCACCGGACGCCCGCTGATCACCAGCCTGACCGACGCGGACATCCAGGACGGCCTGGACGCGGCGGCCGCGGTCGGCGACGACCGGATCCAGGAGAAGTTCCAGGGGCGGGTCACCCCCGAGTCGTGGACGCACGGCAGCGCCGAACAGCGCCGGCAGTGGTTCTACCAGGGCTACCGGACCGGCGACATGGCCCAGTGCAACACCTTCCGCTGACTGTCGGTGGCGCCTGCCATGCTGTGTCGTGGGTCACATGAGCGGTCACCGGCCGGTGGCCGTTGGCCCGTCCACGCACGCAGGCGCACTGCACGAGAGGGAGTGATCGTCATGGCAGGTGTTCCGTCCGTCTACCCGACTCTGCTCTACCGCGACGCCAAGGCCGCGATCCAACTGTTGACGGAGGCGTTCGGGTTCACGCAGGTCGCGGTGTACGAGGGCGAGGACGGGGCCGTGATGCACGCGGAACTGTCCTACGGCAACGGCGCGGTGATGCTCGGCAGCAAGGGCCGCGGCGGACAGTTCGACAAGGTCATGGCGGAGGCCGGGCCGACCGGGGTGTACGTGGTCGTCGACGACGTGGACGCCCACCACCGCAGAGCCGTCGAGCACGGGGTGGAGGTCCTGATGGAGCCCACCGACCAGGACTACGGATCGCGCGACTACATGGCGCGCGACGCCGAGGGCAACGTCTGGAGCTTCGGGACGTACGCGCCGCAGATCTGACCCTGCGGCGCGTCCTTCCGGTCCGTCCTTGCCGTACCGGGCCTACGCCCCGCCGGTGTGGACCTGGAACGCGGCCCGCCGGACCGCCTTGGCCAGGGCCGGGTCGGGGTGGGCCGCGGCCAGCGCGACCAGGACCTGCACGGTGCGCGGGTGGCCGACCGCGCGGACCTCGTCCAGCAGTCGCGGGACCGTGGTGCGGACCGCCGAATCGAGGTGGCGGGCCAGCAGTTCGGCCTCGCCGTGGTCGGCGATGGCCGCCGCCGTGTCCACCCAGAGCCAGGTCGACTCCTCGGCGGTGAGCACGTCCTGGGCCTCGTCCGGGTCGACCCCGTCGTGCTCGGCGAGCCAGAGCAGGGCGTACGGGCGCAGCGCGGGTTCGCGTACGGCGGCGCGCACGTCGGGCTCGGCGGGGGCGCCGACCACGCGCAGGGCCTCGAAGGCGAGCCCGCGCGTCAGGGCGTCCTCGCCCCGGGCGGCCTGGAGGAGTTCGCCGACGGCGTGGCCGACGGGCCGGGCGGCGAGCCAGGCCCGGTACTCGGCGCGGGCGGGTCCCGGGGTGAGTCGGGCGCAGCCGTGCAGCATCGCGGCGGCGGACTGCTCGATGTTCCCGGCCGGGCTCTGCGCGGCGACGCAGATCTGTTCCAGCTTGACCCAGACGGCCCAGCTGCCGAGGGGGGTCAGGGTGGCCTGCGCGGGGCCGAGGGTGACGGCGTCCACGGCGGCGAGGCCGCCGAGCGCCCAGCGCAGCAGTCGGGCGAGCGGGACGGGCTGCGCGGGGGCTCCCGGTGCCGGGAGGCCCGCCTGCGCGGTCGCCGCAACCCGGTCCCCGTCGCCGTTCGCGTCGCCGTTGGCGTCGCCGTTCGCACAGGCCCCGTAGGGCACTTCGCAGCGCTCGTCGCGCAGTTCGGTGACGCGTTGGCCGAGCAGGTCCAGCAGGTCCGGGACGGTCACCGGGCCGGCGGACAGTTGGAGCAGCGAGAGCAGTTGGGGCATGGCCTCGACCACCTCCGCGACGACGGCGGGGGCGATGTCGGCGGGGGCCGGGTGGACGAGGGACCAGGCGTCGAAGAGGGCGACCCAACCGCGCAGCACGGCCGTGTCGTCGCGGTCCCAGGCGCGCAGCCGCCAGCCCGGCCGGGCGTGGCCGCCGTGCACCTCGATCAGGCCGGCGAGTCTGGAGCGGTCCCAGCCGACCCTGATCTGGCCGTGGGTCAGGTTCAGTTCCGCCGCGGCTCGTTCGACGTCGGCGGTCGAGAGCCCCGCCGCCGGTGCGGGCCGGCCCCCGTCGCCCGCCCCGAGGTGCAGCTCGGCCCAGCGGGCCAACCGCACCGCGTCGGTGAGGGAGGCCCGGGCCCTGTTGGCCAGGTCGGCCGTGGCGGGTGTGCCCGCCGGGGGCCGGGGGGCGGGTCGGGTTCGTCGGTCGGTCACCGCCTTGCGGGCCGCGGCCACGGAGCGCGGGGAGACGAGTCGGAGTCTGGAGTCGCGAGCCAACTGCTCATCAGGCTTTCGGGACGTCACGGAAGCAGTCTCGCCCGTCACTGGCCGAAAGCCCAAACGGAACCGGTCGTTACCGCCGGCCGTCGGGGGGATGGAACGGAGCAAACCGCCCTCCTCGCCCCGTCCGGCACACGCCCTTCACATGAGGGGGGTGAGGAAGCGGCGCAATGCCTCCTCGTAGCGGACGGGGTCGGCGTTCCACATCGCGCCGTGCGGGGCGTCGGGGACGGTGCGCAGGGCGACGAGGTCGGGTCGGGCGGCGGCGAGCCGGCGGGAGGGCTCCCAGGGGGCGAGCCGGTCGTCCGGGCCGTGGAAGATCAAGATGGGGACGCGCAGCGCGTCGGGGTCCGCGCCGGGGGCGCGTCGGTCGGCCCGCAGTCCGGCGCGGGCCTCGGCGGCCCGGACGGCGAGCGGGATCAGGGGTGCGGGGGTGCGCCGGGCGGCGGCCAGGCCCCGCAGGGTGGCGTGCCAGTCGAGGACCGGGGAGTCGAGCACCAGCCCGGAGATCCGGCCGGCCAGCGCCGACCGCTCGACGGCGCGCAGGGCCATGGCGGCCCCGGTGGACCAGCCGTGCAGGATGACGCGGCGGGCTCCGTAGCGCAGGGCGTAGCGGATCGCCGCGTCCAGGTCCCGCCATTCGGATTCGCCGAGGTGGCCGAGACCGTCCGGGGAGGCGGGGGCGCCGAGGTCGCCTCGGTAGGCGAGGTCGAGGACGGGGAGGTGGTGGCGGTGCAGGAAGGGCATGAGCGCCATCGGGTGTTCCCGGGTGGTGCCGAGTCCGTGCACGGTGATCACCCAGGTGTCCCGGGCCCCGGGGAGGAACCAGGCGGGCAGTGGGCCGAGCTCGCCGGGGACGTCCACGTCCGCGTGGTCGAGTCCCAGGGCGGTGCGCGGGTTGCCCACGTGCACCTGGGGGGTGAGGGTGACCCGGGTTCCGGGGTCGAGGCTGCCGTGGGTGACGCCGAGGAGCCGCCGCACGACGGTGTCCGGGGCGTGCGGGACGTCGGCGACGACCGGGCCGACCACCGCGTGCACCCCGGGCGCGTCCAGTCCGTACGTACCGGGGCGCAGGGAGGCGAGCGAGCGGGTCAGCGTGATCCCGTCGGCGGTCGTGGAGTGGACGCTGAGCCGGGGTCCGCCGGGGAGCGGGCGGCCGGGTCGGGGTCGCAGGGCCGCGTCGGCGGCGTACCGACCGGCGGCGACGGCTGCCGCGCCGGCGCCGATCAGGGTCGTGGTGACGGCCGCTGCCGTCGTCGTGGCGGTTCGCACCGCTCCAGTCTCGGGGCGTGCGGGCGCGGGGGCCACCGGAGGGGATGTCTCCGCTTTCGCCCCGGCAGGCTCCGCCTTCGTCCCGGCAGGCTCGGCGCGGCAATCGGAACCGGGATCGGAAGGAGAGGCCCGGGATACGTGAGGGAGTGATGTAGGTCTCTTCGGGGTCCGCCCGAGGGGAGCTCGCCCGACCGAAGGGCCCGCGCGCGGCAGCGTGTTCACCCCGCCCTGACGTGCATTAATCGACATATCTACGAAAGAATCGGGAGAAACGACCCGATCGAGCCGCGGCTTGATCCACCACCCGGTCCCATCCAGTTCATCTTCCGTTCACTCAGATTGCTTACGGTCGCCGAGCCACTGACGTCAAACAGAAGCCTGGGTAAATGGAGCACGTAACGCTTCTCCTCGGGATCGTGATCATCACCGCTCTCGTGTTCGACTTCACGAACGGTTTCCACGACACGGCCAACGCGATGGCCACCACCATCTCGACCGGCGCCCTCAAGCCCAAGACGGCGGTCGCCATGTCCGCCGTGCTGAACCTGGTCGGAGCCTTCCTGTCGGTGGAGGTCGCCAAGACGATCTCCAGCGGACTCGTCAACGAGAGCGGAATCCAGCCCGAAGTGATCTTCGCGGCGCTCGTCGGCGCGATCCTCTGGAACCTGGTGACCTGGTTGGTGGGTCTGCCCTCCAGCTCCTCGCACGCCCTGATGGGCGGCCTGATCGGTGCGGCCGTCGCCTCGGCCGGTCTCGGCGCCGTCAACGGCGGCGTGATCGTCACCAAGGTGCTGCTGCCCGCCATCGCCGCGCCGCTGGTCGCCGGCGCCGCCGCGATGCTGGCCACGAAGCTCTCGTACCGGGTCGGCAAGAACCTCGGCGAGAAGACCTCGACCAAGGGCTTCCGGGCCGGTCAGATCACCTCCGCCGGCCTCGTCTCGCTGGCCCACGGCACCAATGACGCGCAGAAGACGATGGGCATCATCACCCTGGCGCTCGTCGCCGGGAACGCCCTGCCCGCCGGGTCCAACCCGCCGGTCTGGGTCATCGTCTCCGCCGGTCTCGCCATCGCGATGGGCACCTACCTGGGCGGCTGGCGCATCATCCGCACCATGGGCAGCGGCCTGACCGACCTGCACCCGCAGCAGGGCTTCGCCGCCCAGACCTCGGCCGCCAGCGTCATCCTGGCCTCCTCGAACCTCGGCTTCTCCCTCTCCACCACCCACTCGTGCTCCGGCGCGGTCATGGGTGCGGGACTGGGCCGCAAGGGCGGTGTGGTCCGCTGGTCCACCGCCACCCGGATGTTCATCGCCTGGGGCCTGACCCTGCCGGCCGCCGCCCTCGTCGCCGCCGGCGCCGAGCTGGTCATGCGCACCGGTGACATCGGCGTCGCCGCCGTCGCGGTCTTCCTCGTGGCGTCCTGCTTCGCCATCTGGGTCATCTCGCGCCGCCAGGTCGTCGACCACCACAACGTCAACGCCGTGGAGCCCGCCGTCTCCGAGGTCGCGACCGAGGAGCCCGGCGTGGTCACCACGGCCATCGCGGCCGTCACCGTCCCGCCGACCGCCGCGGCCCTGGCCGCGATCGCCGCGGACGACGAGCTCCGGGCCACCATTCCGGCCGCCGCCGCTCCGGCGACCCCGTCGGCTCCGGCCGCCGCGGTCTGACCCCCGAGAACGACAGAGGAATCCGCAGTATGAAGATCGACTGGGCAGCACTCGGCTCCGTCTTCGGGGTCAGCCTCTCCGCCACCGTCGCCCTCGTGGCCCTCTTCACCCTGGGCCTGGTCGGCCTGTCCAAGCACGAGGCCGCCACCGAACAGGGCGGGGCCGCCACCCTGGCCCGCAGCGGCGCGTACGCGTGCTTCGCGCTCTGCGCCGCGGCCGTGACCTTCGGGATCTACCTGATCGTCAGCTGACGTCGCACGTCCGAAAGCTCCCTCCGGGTCCGTCCCGGGGGGAGCTTTCGCATGCCGTCGCCCCACACTCACCGCAGGTCAACAGCAAGTTGACGGGCGTTCCTGGGCCGTGGTGGACTGCCCGAGCCAATACGGCGGCATGGAGAGGAAGTCCGGTGCGAATCCGGCGCGGTCCCGCCACTGTCACCGGGGAGCGCACACCATCCGTGCGCCCCGGGAGCCAGGAACTCTCGCCGCCGGACACGTCGAACCAGGGCGCGGACCCTGAGTGAGGACATACCTGCCACCATGCGTGCCGATCGCGTTTTCGCGTACGGCGTCACGGCGGGCCTGATCGGCGACCGGATCCTCGGGGATCCGCGCCGCGGGCACCCCGTGGCCGCCTTCGGAAGAGCCGCCGCCTCCCTCGAACGCGCCCTGTGGCGCGACGACCGCGCCCGCGGCGTCGTGCACGCCCTGGTGTGCGTGGGGGGCGCGGCCTCCCTCGGCGCGCTGGGTTCACGCGCCGTGCGCTCCCGGCCCGCGGCCGCCCGTGTCGCCCTCACCGCCGTCGCCACCTGGGCCGTCGTCGGCGGCACCTCCCTCGGGCGGGAGGCCCGTGCCATCGGCGGGGCGCTCCGCGCCGGGGACACCGAGGTGGCCCGGGAACGACTGCCGCACCTGTGCGGGCGCGACCCGCAGGCCCTGGACGATCAGCAGATGGCCCGCGCGGTCGTGGAGTCCGTCGCCGAGAACACCTCCGACGCGGTGGTCGGGGCCCTGGTCTGGGGCGCCGTCGCCGGCGTGCCCGGGCTGCTGGCCTTCCGCGCCGTGAACACGCTGGACGCGATGGTGGGCCACAGGTCGCCCCGGCACCTGCGCTACGGCTGGGCCTCCGCCCGACTCGACGATTTGGCCGGCTGGCCGGGCGCCCGGTTGACGGCGTTGGCCGCGGTACTGGCCGGACCCGACCGGCGGGGCGCCGTGCGGGCCTGGCGCGCCGACGCCGCCGCGCACCCGAGTCCGAACGCGGGCCCGGTGGAGGCCTCCTTCGCCGGCGCGCTGGGCGTACGGCTGGGCGGCACCCTCGCGTACGGGGGCCGGGTCGAGCACCGGGCCGTGTTGAACGGCGCGGCGGGCAGGCCGGTGGAGGTGGCCGACATCGATCGCGCCGTACGGCTGTCGCGTCGGGTGACGTGGGTGGCGCTGGCCACGTGTGTGGCACTGCGGTGTGCGGTGTCGCGTCGGTTCGGGAGGGGAAGCGCGTGACGGGTACCAAGCGGGGCGGCGGTCTGCTGGTCGCCGGGACGACCTCGGACGCGGGCAAGAGCGTGGTCACCGCCGGCATCTGTCGGTGGCTGACCCGCCAGGGCGTCAAGGTGGCGCCGTTCAAGGCCCAGAACATGTCGCTGAACTCCTTCGTCACGCGGGAGGGCGCCGAGATCGGTCGGGCCCAGGCCATGCAGGCCCAGGCCGCCCGCGTGGAACCGACGGCGCTGATGAACCCGGTGCTGCTCAAGCCCGGCGGCGACCAGAGCAGCCAGGTGGTGCTGCTGGGCAAGCCGGTCGGCGAGATGAGCGCGCGCGGTTTCTTCGGGGGGCCCGAAGGGGCTTCCTCCGGGAAGCAGTTGCGCGGGGGGCGTCGGGAAGAGCTCCTCGGGGTCGTCACGGACTGTCTGGAGCAGCTCCGGGGCACGTATGACGCCGTGATCTGCGAGGGGGCGGGCAGTCCGGCCGAGATCAACCTGCGCCGGACCGACATCGTGAACATGGGCATCGCGCGGGCCGCGCGCTTCCCCGTGGTCGTGGTCGGCGACATCGACCGGGGCGGGGTCTTCGCGTCGTTCTTCGGGACCACGGCGCTGCTGTCGCCCGAGGACCAGTCCCTGATCGCGGGCTACCTGGTGAACAAGTTCCGCGGCGACGTGTCGTTGCTGGAGCCGGGCATGGAGATGCTGCGCGGGCTGACCGGTCGGGCCACGTACGGGGTGCTGCCGTTCCGGCACGGGCTGGGCATCGACGAGGAGGACGGCCTGCGGGTCTCGCTGCGGGGCGCGGTGCGCGAGTCGGCGGTGGCCCCGCCGGTGGGCGCGGACGTGCTGCGCGTCGCGGTGTGCGCGGTCCCGCTGATGTCGAACTTCACGGACGTCGACGCCCTCGCGGCGGAGCCGGGGGTGGTGGTCCGGTTCGTGGACCGGGCCGAGGAGTTGACCGACGCCGACCTGGTCGTCGTACCGGGCACCCGCGGCACGGTGAAGGCGTTGGCGTGGCTGCGGGAGCGGGGGCTGGCCGACGCGCTGGCCGCGCGGGCGGCCGAGGGCCGGCCGGTCCTGGGGATCTGCGGCGGGTTCCAGGTGCTCGGCGAGCACATCGAGGACGAGGTGGAGTCCCGGGCGGGCGCCGTCGACGGACTCGGCCTGCTGCCGGTGCGCGTCCGCTTCGCGCGGGAGAAGACCTTGGCGCGGCCGGTGGGGTCGGCGCTGGGCGAGGAGGTCTCGGGGTACGAGATCCACCACGGCGTGGCCGAGGTGCTGGGCGGCACCCCCTTCCTGGACGGCTGCCGGGTCGGCGAGGTGTGGGGTACGCACTGGCACGGCTCGCTGGAGTCGGACGGCTTCCGCCGCGCCTTCCTGCGGGAGGTGGCGGCCGCGGCCGGGCGGCGTTTCGTCCCGGCGCCGGACACCTCCTTCGAGACGTTGCGCGAGGAACAGCTCGACCTGCTGGGCGACCTGATCGAGGAACACGCCGACACGGACGCCCTGCTGCGGCTGATCGAGGGCGGGGCCCCGGCGGGTCTTCCCTTCCTGCCGCCGGGCGCCCCGTGAGGGGCGCGGGCTCCGCTCGGGCCGCACATCCGAGGGGCCGCCGATCCGGCGGCGCCGATGTCCATCGCAAGCCACTCGAAGGAGTGACCGTCTCATGAGCAGCGCCCACTTTCCGTTCTCGGCCGTCGTCGGGCAGGACGACCTGCGGTTGGCCCTGCTCCTGAACGCCGTGAGCCCGGCGGTCGGCGGCGTGCTCGTGCGCGGCGAGAAGGGGACCGCGAAGTCCACCGCCGTGCGCGCGCTCTCCGCGCTGCTGCCGCGGGTGGACGTCGTGCCCGGCTGCCGGTTCTCGTGCGACCCCGCCGCGCCCGACCCGGACTGCCCCGACGGCCCCCACGAGCCCGGTCCCGGCGGGGACCGGCCGGCCCGGATGGTCGAGCTGCCCGTCGGCGCCTCCGAGGACCGCCTGGTCGGCTCCCTCGACATCGAACGCGCCCTGTCCGAGGGCGTGAAGGCCTTCGAGCCCGGTCTGTTGGCCGACGCGCACCGGGGGATCCTGTACGTCGACGAGGTGAACCTGCTCCACGACCACCTGGTGGACGTGCTGCTCGACGCCGCCGCGATGGGCGCCTCGTACGTCGAGCGCGAGGGCGTCTCCGTACGGCACGCGGCCCGGTTCCTGCTCGTCGGGACGATGAACCCGGAGGAGGGCGAACTGCGCCCGCAGCTCCTGGACCGGTTCGGGCTGACCGTCGAGGTCGCCGCGTCGCGCGAGCCGGCGCAGCGCGTCGAGGTGGTGCGCCGGCGGCTGGCCTACGAGGACGACCCGGCCGGCTTCGCGAGCCGCTGGGCCGGTGACGAGCACGATGTGCGCGCCCGGGTGGTGGCCGCGCGGGCCCTGCTGCCGCAGGTCGTGCTCGGGGACACCTCGCTGTTGCGGATCGCCGCCACCTGCGCCGGTTTCGAGGTCGACGGCATGCGCGCCGACATCGTGATGGCCCGTACGGCCACGGCCCTGGCGGCCTGGGCCGGCCGGACCGACGTGGTCAAGGAGGACGTGCGGCAGGCCGCGCTGCTGGCGCTCCCCCACCGACGCCGGCGGGCCCCGTTCGACGCGCCCGGCCTGGACGAGGACAAGTTGGACCGGATCCTGGACGAGTTCCCCGACGACGAACCGGAACCCGAACCGGAGCCCGAGGGACCGGACGACCGCGGTCCCGAGGACGAGGGCCCGGACGACGGCGGGCCGGACGGGGGCGGCGGCGCGCCGCGGGGCGAGGGCCCCGGGGCGCCGGACTCCCCCGAGGCGCCCCGCACCCCGGAGACCTCCGACGCCGGGGAGGACCCCGGCGCGCCGGAGTCCGCCGAGGTCCCGGAGTCCCCGGCCCCGCAGGGCGGCGGCGCCCCGGAGCAGGCCGCGGTACGGGCCGCCGAGCCGTTTCGCACCAAGATGTTGAGCGTGCCCGGTCTCGGCGAGGGCGCGGCCGGCCGCCGCTCCCGGGCCCGGACGGCGCACGGCCGGACCACCGGTTCCCAGCGCCCCCGGGGGCAGTTGACGAAGCTGCACCTGGCCGCGACCGTGCACGCCGCCGCCCCGCACCAGAAGGCGCGCGGGCGCAGCGGGCGCGGGCTGGTGGTGCGCAAGGACGACCTGCGGCAGGCCACCCGGGAGGGCCGCGAGGGCAATCTGGTGCTCTTCGTGGTGGACGCGTCCGGTTCGATGGCCGCCCGGCAGCGCATGAGCGCGGTCAAGGGCGCCGTGCTGTCGCTGCTGTTGGACGCCTACCAGCGTCGGGACAAGGTCGGTCTGATCACCTTCCGGGGTGCGGGCGCCGAGCTGGCGTTGCCGCCGACGTCCTCGGTGGACGCGGCCGCGGCGCGGCTGGAGCAGTTGCCGACCGGGGGCCGTACGCCGCTGGCCGCCGGTCTGTTGAAGGCGCGCGAGGTGCTGCGCATCGAGCGGCTGCGGGACCCCTCGCGGCGGCCGTTGCTGGTGGTCGTCACCGACGGGCGGGCCACGTCGGCCGGCGGTCTGGGCGGAGACGCGCGCGAGTTGGCCGGGCGCGGGGCGCGGCTGTTGGCCGCCGAGGGGGTCACCTCGGTCGTCGTCGACTGCGAGAGCGGGCCGGTCCGGCTGGGCCTGGCCGGAGTGTTGGCCGCCGATCTGGGCGGGCCCGCGGTGAGCCTCGACGGGCTGCGGGCCGACAGTCTGGCGGGGCTCGTGAAGAACGTTCGTACATCGGTGGAATCCGCCCGGTCGCCCCAGGGCGCCGGCAACAGGAGGGCCGCGTAATGCCGCAGGGACAGCCGTCCGTCGTTCCGGACGACGGACTCACGACGCGCCAGCGTCGCAACCGCCCGCTCGTCTTCGTCCACACGGGCCCCGGCAAGGGCAAGTCGACGGCGGCGTTCGGGCTGGCGCTGCGCGCCTGGAACCAGGGCTGGCCGATCGGGGTGTTCCAGTTCGTCAAGTCGGCGAAGTGGAAGGTCGGCGAGGAGAACGCGCTGAAGGTACTGGGCGCCTCGGGCGAGGGCGGCTCCGTCGTCTGGCACAAGATGGGCGAGGGCTGGTCCTGGGTCCAGCGCGACGCGCAGCTCGACAACGAGCAGGCGGCCAAGGAAGGCTGGGAGCAGGTCAAGCGCGATCTGGCCGCCGAGACGCACAAGCTGTACGTGCTCGACGAGTTCGCGTACCCGATGCACTGGGGCTGGATCGACGTGGACGAGGTGATCGAGGTGTTGCGCGGGCGTCCCGGCACCCAGCACGTGGTGATCACGGGTCGCAACGCGCCGCGGGAGCTGGTGGAGTTCGCGGACCTGGTCACCGAGATGACCAAGGTCAAGCACCCGATGGACGCCGGCCAGAAGGGTCAGAAGGGCATCGAGTGGTGACGTCGCTCCCCATACCGCGCCTGGTCATCGCCGCGCCGTCCTCCGGCAGTGGCAAGACCACCGTCGCGACGGGTCTGATGGCGGCCTTCTCGCAGCGCGGTCTCGCCGTGTCCCCGCACAAGGCCGGGCCCGACTACATCGACCCGGGCTACCACGCGTTGGCCACCGGCCGGCCGGGGCGGAACCTGGATGCCTTCATGTGCGGGCCGGAGCTGATCGCCCCGCTGTTCGCGCACGGGGCGGCCGGGTGCGACCTCGCCCTGATCGAGGGCGTGATGGGGCTGTACGACGGGGCCGCGGGGCGCGGTGAGCTCGCCTCGACGGCGCAGGTCGCCAAGTTGCTGCGGGCGCCGGTGGTGCTGGTCGTGGACGCCTCCTCGCAGTCGCGGTCGGTGGCGGCGCTGGTGCACGGCTTCGCCTCGTTCGACCCGCAGGTGCGCCTCGGCGGCGTGATCCTCAACAAGGTCGGCTCCGACCGGCACGAGATCATGCTCCGGGAGGCCCTGGAGGAGGCCGGGATGCCGGTGCTGGGTGTCCTGCGGCGGGCTCCGCAGGTCGCGGCGCCCTCGCGGCACCTGGGGCTGGTACCGGTGGCCGAGCGCCGGGCCGACGCGGTGTCCTCGGTCGGGGCGCTCGCCGACCAGGTACGGGCGGGCTGTGACCTGGACGCGCTGATGGCGCTGGCCCGGACCGCGCCGCCGTTGGACGGCGAGCCCTGGGACGCCGGCGCGGAGGTCGCGTCGGTGTCGGGTCCGGCGCTGTCGGGTCCGGCGCTGTCGGGTCCGGCGGTGGACGGGGCGGTCGCGGGCGTCCGCGCGCGGACCCGGGGGGCAGGCCGGCCCGGCCGGCCCCTGGTCGCCGTGGCCGGCGGGGCCGCGTTCACGTTCTCGTACGCCGAGCACGCGGAGTTGCTCACCGCCGCCGGCGCCGAGGTCGTCACCTTCGACCCGCTGCGGGACGAGCGGCTGCCCGACGGGACCGCCGGGTTGGTGATCGGCGGCGGGTTCCCCGAGGTGTACGCGCCCGAGCTGTCCGCCAACGAGCCGCTGCGCGCGGCCGTCGCCGCCTTCGCCGCGGCCGGCGGGCCGGTCGCGGCCGAGTGCGCCGGACTGCTGTACCTCGCGTCTTCGTTGGACGGCAGGCCGATGTGCGGGGTGCTCGACGCGGACGCCCGGATGTCGGAGCGGCTGACGCTGGGCTACCGCGAGGCGGTGGCGGTGTCCGACAGCTCGCTCGCCGTGGCGGGGACCAGGCTGCGCGGGCACGAGTTCCACCGCACGGTCATCGAGCCGGGCGCCGGCGCCTCGCCCGCCTGGGGGTTCACGCATCCCGAGCGTCGCGTCGAGGGGTTCGTGCGGGACGGGGTGCACGCCAGCTACCTGCACACGCACTGGGCGGCGGCCCCGGCCGTCGCCCTGCGGTTCGCCGGGTCCGCCCGGCGGTTCGCGGAAGCCGCGGCGCCGGTCCGGTGACCTCGGTCCGCGAGCCGGTGGCCTCAGCCCGCGAGGCCGACCACGAGCCAGATGCCGGCCACCCCGCCCACCGTGCACATCAGCGTGGACAGGGCGGGGTGCTTGTGGTGCGCCTCGGGCAGGATCTCGGCGGCGGCCAGGTACAGCAGGACACCGCCGAAGAACCCGAGGTAGGCCCCGAGCGGTTCCTCCGGAAGGGTGAACAGCAGAGTGGACGCGGCGCCCACGACCGGCGCGACCGCGTCGGCGAACAGCATCAGCATCGCCTTGCGGCGGGCGTTCCCGTAGAGCCGGGTCAGGGTGTACGTGTTGAATCCGTCGGCGAAGTCGTGGGTGATGACGGCCAGCGCCACGGCCACCCCCATGCCGCCGCCGACCTGGAAGGCCGCGCCCAGCGCCACCCCGTCGGCGAGGCTGTGGCCGACCATCGCGGCGGCGGCGGTGAGGCCGACCTCCGGTACCCGGCCGCCGTGCTCGACGCCGGCGCCGTCTCCGTTCGCAGCGCCGTGCGCGTGCTGACGCACGGCCAGCAGGCGTTCCGCCACGTGCGCGACGAGGAAGCCGGTCACGAAGAGCAGCAGGGCGAGCGGCACGCCGAAGACCTCGCTGCCCGCCGCGCGCATCGCCTCCGGGAGCAGGTCCAGGCCGACCACGCCGAGCATCAGCCCGCCGGCCAGGCCCAGGACGAGGTGGCGGCGGTCGGTGACGCGTTGCGCCGTCCATCCGCCCGCCAGCGTCATCAGGAACGCGCCCAACGCCACGATCACCGCCATGTGCCCCTGGATACCGGGCGGGGGCGGCTCGCGCACTTCCGCTCGCGGGTGGCGGGCATCAGCGAGTTGACGAATGTGATGTCGCAAGTGACGACGGAGGGAGGACCCCGTGGGTGAGTACGTGACGCCGCTGGTGGTGGGGGTGGGCGGACGCGCGGGGGTCTCCGTGGCGGAGGTCTGCGCCCTGGTCGAGGAGACGTTGCGCGGCGCCGGGCTGGCCACCGGGTCGGTGACGGCGCTGGCCACCGTGGAGTCGAAGACGGCGGAGGCGGGTCTCGCCGGGGCGGCGGAACGTTTCGGCGTACCGCTCGTCGGCTACTCCGCCGAGCGGCTGGCCGCCATCGTGGTACCGCATCCCTCGGACGCGGTGCGCGACGCGGCCGGGACCTCCTCGGTCGCCGAGGCCGCCGCCCTCGCGGGGGGCGGGGAACTCCTCGTGCCGAAGCGCCGGTCGATGGCCGCCACCTGCGCCGTGGCCACCGCGCAGGCCCACGACCTGCGCCACCACGGGGACGCCGAGGTGTTGGACGCGGATGAGGCACTGGTGGACCTGGCGGTGAACGTACGGACGGACACGCCCCCGCGGTGGCTGCGGCAGCGGATCGCCGACTGTCTCGGGGACCTCGCCGCGTACCCGGACGGCCGGGCGGCCCGCGCGGCCGTCGCGGACCGGCACGGCCTGCCGGTGGAGCGCGTGCTGTTGACGGCGGGCGCGGCGGAGGCCTTCGTGCTGATCGCGCGGGCCCTGGGCGCCGTACGGCCCGTCGTGGTGCATCCGCAGTTCACCGAGCCCGAGGCGGCCCTGCGGGACGCCGGGCACCGGGTGGAGCGGGTGGTGCTGAGCGCGGCGGACGGGTTCCGGCTGGACCCGGCCGAGGTTCCCGAGGACGCGGACCTGGTGATCGTGGGGAACCCGACCAACCCGACGTCGGTCCTGCACCCGGCGGCGGACCTGGCGGCGCTGGCCCGGCCGGGCCGGATCCTGGTGGTCGACGAGGCGTTCATGGACGCGGTCCCGGGCGAACGGGAGGCGCTGGCCGGGCGGATGGACGTACCGGGGCTGGTGGTGCTGCGGAGCCTGACCAAGACCTGGGGGCTGGCGGGGCTGCGGATCGGCTACGTCCTGGCGGAGCCCTCGGTGATCGCGAAGCTCGCGGCGGCGCAACCGCTGTGGCCGGTGTCCACGCCGGCGCTGGTCGCGGCGGAGGCCTGCGTGGCCCCGGCGGCGCTCGCGGAGGCGGAGGCGGC
The DNA here is from genome assembly GCF_044766345.1 of Streptomyces sp. NPDC102278. Taxonomy (NCBI): domain Bacteria; kingdom Bacillati; phylum Actinomycetota; class Actinomycetes; order Kitasatosporales; family Streptomycetaceae; genus Streptomyces; species Streptomyces sp. NPDC102278. The sequence continues at coordinate 66,846 of NZ_JBIWLV010000009.1, forward strand.
CGCGCGGCGGATCGCGGTGGACCGGGCGCACCTGCTGGCCGGGCTCGCGGAGTTCGACGAGGTCACGGTGGCGGGGGTGGCGCAGGGGCCGTTCGTCCTGATCAAGGTGGCCGGCGCGGCGGAGGTCCGCACCCGGCTGCGCGCCCTGGGCTTCGCCGTGCGGCGGGGTGACACCTTCCCCGGGCTGGACCACTCCTGGCTCCGGCTGGCGGTCCGCGACCGCGCCACGACGGGCCTACTGCTCCAGGCCCTGGATCGCGCGCTCGCCCTGACCACGCGCTGACCTGGGCCGGGGCCGGGCTCGGCCGGGCCGGGGAACGCGCTCGGGCCGGGGCGGCCGGGCCGGGGCCGGCCGTGGCGGCGGGGGCCGGGGTGAGCGAGGATCAGCCCACCAGTCGTGCGTGAACACCGGGGGTTCGAGGATGAGGGCAGTCGCCAGGATGGGCGCCGCCGCGGCCGCGTTGGCAGTCGTGGGCGGTGCGGTCTACGCCGTCCCGCACCTGATGGGCGGGAGCGGGGGCGACGGCGCCAAGCCGGCCACGGGGCAGCGGCTGGGCGCGAAGCCGTCCACCGGGGCGCCGACGCCCGCCTGGAAGCCGTTCACGCTGGTGGCGACCGGCGACATCATCCCGTACCCGTCGATCATCCAGCGGGCCGCCGACGACGCGAAGGGCACCGGCCGGGCCCATGACTTCCGGAAGATGTACGCGGGGGTCAAACCTCTGATATCCGCCGCCGACCTGGCGATATGCCACCACGAGATACCCTACGGGCGCCCCGGCGGCCCCTACACGGGCTACCCCGCCTTCAAGGCGCCCCACGAGTTGGCCGACGGCCTCAAGGACGCCGGGTACGACAGTTGCTCGACCGCTTCCAACCACACGCTCGACGACGGCTACGACGGCCTCGTCCGCACCCTCGACCACCTCGACCGGGTCGGCATCAAGCACGTCGGGTCGGGCCGCGGCGCCGACGAGGCGAAGGCGCCCGCGGTCCTGCGGGCGGGCGGCGCCCAGGTCGCCCAGTTGGACTACACGTACGGGACGAACGGCATTCCGGTCCCGGCCGGCAAGCCCTGGTCCGTCAACCTGATCGACGAGGGCCGGATCATCGCCGACGCCCGCGCCGCCCGGGCGGCGGGCGCGAACGTCGTCGTCCTGAGCGTCCACTGGGGCACCGAATGGCAGACGGCGCCCGACCAGCAGCAACGGGAACTGGCCCAGGCCCTGACCGCGTCGCGCGGCGCCGACGGCCTCCCCGACATCGATCTGATCCTGGGCACGCACAACCACGTTCCGCAGCCCTACGAGAAGATCAACGGGACCTGGGTGGTCTTCGGCATGGGCGACCAGGTGGCCAGCTTCTACGAGGCGGACAAGGCACGCGGCAACATGTCCTCGATCCCCCGCTTCACCTTTTCCCCGGCGGCCGGTCGGCCGGGACGCTGGGAGGTGGTGAAGGCCGAGTACCTGACGCAGTACTCGGACATGACCCCGCCGTTCCGGGTCGTCTGCACCTCCTGCGCCGCCGGTGACGCCGCCCTGTCCGCGGCCGACCGGAGCCGGTACGCCGCCGTCGACCGACAGATCACCGCGGCCGTGGCCTCGCGCGGCGCGCATGCCCAGGGACTGGAGCACGTCGCCCGCTGAGCCCGGCCACGGCCGCCCGCGGTCGCCCGCCGGCGCTCCCGACTACGGGGTGGCCCGCCCGCGCCGGGTCACGACGAGCGCGCCCGCCCCGACGCCGAGCAGCAGCAACGCGCCGCCGGCCACGTAGGGGGTCACCGAGCCCGCCCCGGTCTCGGCGAGGTTGCTCGCGGGGGTGGTGGGCGCGGGGCTGGTGACGTTGGCGCCGGTGACGTTCGTCCCGGTCTGGGGCTTGACGTCGGGCCGGGCGGGGGCGGAGGTGCTCGGCGCCGGACCCGAGGGGGACTCGCAGCGCGCCTCCGCCAACACGATGTCGCCCGCGACCTGGGCGACGTTCAGGTCCAGCGGGTTCACCGACACCTTCAGCCGGAGCGCGGCGGCGGCGGCCGTGGTGGAGGTGGTCTCCGTACCGGACAGTTCCAGGCTCACCAGCCCGACCTTCGGCACCTCCACCTTGGTGGGGCCGCCCGCGGTGAGGGTGACCTTCTTGCCGAGGACGGAGACGCCGCCCAGAACGTTCGCGCTCGCCACCGGCTTCTTGCCGGCCTCGCACACCGCCTTGGAGGTGACCTTCTCGACCTGGACGAGGGAGAGCAGCGGCAGTCCGGGGACGTGGACCTTGGCCTTGGCCAGGTTGACCTCGGCAGCGGCGCGCTTCTTGTCGGCGGTCGCCTTGGAGGTGGCGACCTCGGCCCGCAGCACGCTGACCGGCTTGCCCTTGTCGACCCCGTCGAGGGCGACGGAGAGCACGGTCTTCTCGGCGGACGCCGGGGCGCTGACCTCGTTGAGCGTGGTCTTCAGCGGGACGTGCACGGTCTTGTTGAGCAGGCCCACGTCCAGTGTGGCCCGCAGGACCACGGCTCCGGCCCTGCCCTCGCTCCCGGCGCCGCCGCCCGTGGCGGAGGCGGGCGGCGCGGTGAGCAGCGCCACCGCCCCCGTCGCGAGCAGGGCGGCCGCGGGCATGCGGAAGGTGTTGCTGTTCAAGATGGTGGAACCCCCGGGGAGATGGGTGCCGTCGCGCCGCCAATGGGGGACATTGCGCGCGCCGACGGCTTCGACCCTCGGAATCTTTACGCACTGTGAGTGAACGGGCGGGCACCTGAGGTGAGTTCACTCCAACGGGTGGTTTCCACGCATACTTTCGATTCTTTGCGCCTCAGAAGGGCTCAGGAGGAACGGAAGTCACCTCCCACCGCGCCCGAACGGCCCGATCAGGCGTCCCTAACGACCGCCGGACCCGCGACGTCACGCCCGGTCAACCGGGCGCTCAGGCCCGGACCTTGCCGTCGACCACGACCCGCAGCGGCCGCGCCAACGCCCGCACGTCGGCGCGCGGGTCGGACGCGTAGACCACGAGGTCCGCCGGCGCCCCTTCGACCAGACCGGGCCTGCCGAGCCACTCCCGGGCCGCCCAGGCCGTCGCCGACAGGGCCTCCAGCGGCGGGATTCCGGCCTTCACCAGCTCCGCCACCTCGGCGGCGACCAGTCCGTGCGGCAGGGAACCCCCCGCGTCGGTGCCCACGTACACCGGGACTCCCGCGTCGTGGGCGGCCCGGACCGTGTCATAGCGGCGCTCGTGGAGCCGGCGCATGTGCGCGGACCAGCGCGGGAACTTCGCGTCGCCGCCCGCCGCCAACTTCGGGAACGTCGCGATGTTCACGAGGGTCGGCACGATCGCCACCCCGCGTTCCGCGAACAGCGGGATGGTGTCCTCGGTCAACCCGGTGGCGTGCTCGACGCAGTCGATGCCCGCCTCGACCAGATCGCGCAACGAGTCCTCCGCGAAACAGTGCGCGGTGACCCGGGCGCCCAGGCGGTGGGCCTCCGCGATCGCCGCCTCCACCTCGGCGCGCGGCCAACAGGCCGTCAGGTCACCGGCGTCGCGGTCGATCCAGTCCCCGACGAGCTTCACCCATCCGTCGCCGCGCAGCGCCTCGCGGCCGACGTACTCGACGAGGTCGGCCGGCTCGATCTCGTGGGCGTAGTTGCGGATGTAGCGACGTGTGCGGGCGATGTGCCGGCCCGCCCGGATGATCTTCGGGAGGTCCTCGCGGTCGTCGATCCAGCGGGTGTCGGAGGGGGATCCGGCGTCACGGATCAGCAGGGTCCCGGCATCCCGGTCGGCGAGTGCCTGCGTCTCGGCCGTGGCGGCGTCCACGGGCCCGTGCGCGTCGAGTCCCACGTGGCAGTGCGCGTCGACCAGACCGGGCAACGCCCAGCCGGAGACCTCGGTGACGTCGCGGGCGCCGCGCGGGCGCTCGTACGAGATCCGGCCACCGACGACCCAGAGCTCGTCGCGTACCTCGTCGGGTCCCACGAGGACCCGTCCCCTCACGTGCAGCACAACGCCCGGACCGCTCACATCGCTCATGTCGGCACCCTACGCGGGTGCTCGGTAGGCTCGACCGGTAGCCCCGGACGAGGAGAACACCGCCGTGAACCACCCCCTGCTGGACCTTCCGCCGCTCACCGCGGCGCGCTTCGCGTCGATCGAGCGGGGGGTCGCGGAACTCCTCGGCACCCGACAGGACGTGGTGATCACCCAGGGCGAGGCACTGCTGCCGTTGGAGGGCTGCATCCGCTCGGGGGCCAGGCCGGGTTCGACGGCGCTGAACATCGTGACCGGCCCGTACGGGACCACCTTCGGCAACTGGCTGCGCGACTGCGGGGCGACGGTGGTGGACCTGGCCGTGCCGTACGACACCGCGGTGACCGCCGCGCAGGTGGCCGAGGCCTTGGAGGAGCACCCGGAGATCGACTTCGTCTCGCTGGTGCACGCCGAGGCGGCCACCGGAAACACCAACCCGATCGCGGAGATCGGCGAGGTCGTACGCGCCCACGGCGCGCTGTTCATGCTGGACGCGGTGGCGTCCGTGGGCGCGGAGGCCCTGCTCCCGGACGCGTGGGGCGTGGACCTGTGCGTGATCGGCGCGCAGAAGGCGATGGGCGGCCCGGCCGGCGTCTCGATGGTGTCGGTGTCGGAGCGGGCCTGGGCCCGGTTCGCGCAGAACCCGGCGGCGCCCCGCCGCTCCTACCTGTCGCTGCTGGACTGGAAGGAGCGCTGGATCGACGGCGGTCGCACGGCGCTGCCGCACGCGCCGGCGCAGTTGGAGATGCTCGCGTTGGAGGCCTGCCTGGAGCGGATCTCGACCGAGGGCCTGACCGCGGTCGAGGCCCGGCACGCGGCGGCGGCGCGGGCCACCCGGGCCGGCGCGGCGGCGCTGGGCGTGGCCCCGTACGTCGCGGTGGCGGCGCAGGCCGCGCCGGTGGCGACCACCCTGCGGGTTCCCGGGGCCTCGGCTGTGGTGGCCAAGGCGCTGTCGGTTGACCCGTCCGTCCCGCTCGCGGCGGGTGGCGGGGCGCCGGCCGAGGAGATGCTGCGCGTCAACCACTACGGTGCGGCGGCCGACCTGCCCGTGGTGCGGGCCTCCTTGACGGCCCTGGCCGCGGCGCTGTCCGCCGACCCGACCGAGGCGGTGGCGGCGGCGACCGCGGCCTGGTGACGGGACGGGCCCGGGACACCCGGGCCCGAGGCCCCGGTCCGCCGGGAGGCCGCGTGGGCGGGGCCGGGACCGCGCCGGGTGGGTGGGTGGGTGGGTCAGCCTGCGAGTACGTCCAGCAGCCTGTCCACGTCCGCCTCGGTGTTGTAGAGGTGGAAGGAGGCCCGCAGGGAACCGGCGCGGGCCGCCACGACGATGCCCGCCGACTGGAGCGCGGGCTGCCGGCCGGCCAGTCCGGAGACGGACACGATGGGCGACCCGCCCGGGACGGGCTCGTGGCCGATGCGGGCGAGGCCTGCCCGGTAGCGGGCGGCCAGCGCGGTGTCGTGGGCGTGCACGGCCGCGACGCCGATCCGCTCCAGCAGCGCCAGTGAGGGTTCGGCGGCGTGGTAGGCGAGGAAGGCCGGGGACTCGTCGAACCGTCGTGCCCCGTGGGCCGGTCGGGGCATCGGCCCGTAGGTGGCCTCGTCCGGGGACTCGGCGGCGCCCCGACCCGCGTGCAGGGGTGTGAGGTCGTCCTGGGCCTCCCGCGAGACGGTCAGGTACGAGACCCCGCGCGCGCCGAGCAGCCACTTGAAACCGGCGGTGACCGTGTACGCGTACGGGGACGCGTCGAAGGGCAGCCAGCCCACGGCCTGGGTGGCGTCCACCAGGATCCGCGCTCCGTGCGCGGCCGCGGCGGCGCGCACCGCCGCGAGGTCGGCGGTACGGCCGTCGGCGGACTGCACGGCGCTCAACGCGACCAGCGTGGTGTCCGGGCCGACGGCCTCGGCCATCGCCTCCAGCGGGGCGAAGCGGACCTTGAGGTCCCCGCGCACCACGAACGGGTTGATCACCGAGGCGAAGTCACCCTCGGGGCACAGCACTTCGGCGCCGGCCGGGAGGGAGGCCGAGACGAGGCCGACGTGGGTGGCCACGGTCGAGCCGACGGCCACCCGGTCGGACGGCACCCCCACCAGCCGTGCGAAGGAGTCCCGTGCGCGGTTCACCCGGTCGAAGTCGCCGGATCCGGCGGGGAGTCCGGCCCCGGCCGCCTCGGCCAGGGCCCGTACCTCCGCGACCGCGCGACGCGGGAGGACGCAACAGGTGGCGGTGTTCAGGTAGGTGGTGGTGTGCGCGAACTCGGCCCGGACGGAATCGGGAAGCGGAAGATCCATGCCTTCCACTGTGAGCCGCAAACGCCCCGCAGTCCATGGCCGGGGCGATCACGTGGATCTGATCAGGCCTTCGGGACGGCGCAGGACCCGTCGGGTGCGCAGACCTCCGCGTCGGAGGCCGCGGCCACCGGTTCGAGGGCCTCGCGTCCGGCCCAGGCCTGCTCCAGCGCCTGGGTGAACACCTCGGCCGGCTGGCCGCCGGAGATCCCGTAGCGGCGGTCGAAGACGAAGAACGGGACGGCGTTGGCCCCCAGTTCCGCGGCCTCGCGCTCGTCGGCCCGTACCGCCTCGGCGTAGGACGATTCGTCGGCGAGGACCGTACGGGCCTGCGCCTCGTCCAGTCCCGCCTCGACGGCCAGCGCGAAGCACCTCGGGGTCGAAGACGCTGCGCTCCTCGGCGAAGTTGGCGCGGTAGGCGAGGTCGAGCAGCTCTTCCTGGCGGCCGCGGGCGGCGGCCAGGTGCAGCAGGCGGTGGATGTCGAAGGTGTTGCCGTGGTCGCGGCCCTCGACCCGGTAGGCGAGGCCCTCCGTGCGGGCGCTCGCCGCCACGTGCTCCTCCATGCCGCGCGCCTCGTCGAGGGTGCGGCCGTACTTCCGGGCCAGCATGTCCACGACGGGGGCCACGACGCCCTTGGCGCCGTTGGGGTCGAGCTCGAAGGACCGGAAGACGACCTCCACCTCGTCGCGGTGCGCGAACGCGGCCAGCCCCTTGGTGAAGCGGGCCTTGCCGATGTAGCACCAGGGGCAGGCGATGTCGCTCCAGATCTCGACGCGCATGTTCCTTCTTCTCTCCGTGTTCGGCGACACGGCCGGTCTCCGTGATTCGGGACGCGGCCGGCGACCGCACCCTTCGCGGCACGGCGGTTTCGGGTTCAACCAACCCGGGGGTCGTCTCATTCCCCGGACACCGGCCCCGCCCCGCCCGTGACCCGCAACCAGAGCGTGAGGTGGGACCCGGAGCGGTCGGCGGCGGGATCCGGGAGCCAGCCGCGCGAGGCGTAGAAGGCCTGGGCGCGCAGATTGTGCTCGAAGACCTCCAGGCGCACCCGATCGACGCCGGCCCGACGCCAGACGTCCAGGCAGGCGGCGTGCAGGGCCGCCCCGGTGCCCCGCCGCCAGTGGTCGGGGTCGACGTGCAACTGGGTGAGCGTGGCCTGCCCGTCGGCGGTGCGGAACGCGGCGACCCCCCTCAGTACCCCGTCCTGCTCCGCGCAGAACACCCCGCCCTCGGCGCCGGCCCGGGCGACCGCCCGGGACCAGCCCTCGCGGGTCCGCGCGAACCCGGCGTCCCCGCCGTGCGCCGCCTCGGGAACCCGACCCCGGTAGTAGGTGGAGCGGGCCCGGGTGTGGAGGGCGGCGATGGCGTCGAGATCGGCGGGGAGCGCGGTCCGGATCATGGGAAGGGGAACGCGCCGGGAACCGTGTCGGTTCCCGGCGCGTCGGCTACGCGTTCGAGGCGGCTACTTCTTCAGCCACGCCGCCATCATCTTCTGCGCGATCGGCGCGGCGAGCCGGCCGCCGCCGATCTCGGAACGGTCCGTGTCCGAGTTCTCGATGACGACCGCCACGGCGATCTGCCGGTCGCCCGACTTCCCGTACGAGGTGAACCACGCCAGCGGCGACTGGCTGTTGTTCACGCCGCGCTGCGCGGTACCGGTCTTGCCGCCCACCTCGGCGCCCGCGACCTGGGCGGGCTTGCCACCGCCCTCGGTGGCGACCGTCCGCATGGCGTCCTGGAGCATGGAGGCCGTCTTGGCGCTCATGACCTCTTCGGTCTTCGGATCCTTCAGGCTCTCCAGCACGTTGCCGTTGGCGTCCGTGACCTCGGAGACCATGTGCGGGCCGACGAGCTTGCCGCCGTTCTCGATCGCGGCGGTCACCATCGCCATCTGGAGCGGGGTGGCCTGCACGTCGAACTGGCCGATACCCGTCTGCGCGACCTGGTCGACCGACATCTTCTCCGACGGGTACTTGCTCGGCGGGTTCGTCCGCACCGGGGTGTCGATCTGCGCGTTGAAGCCGAGCTTCTCGGCCATTTTCAGCATCTTGTCCTGGCCCAGCTTGTGCGCGAACTCCGCGAACACGTTGTTGCAGGACAGCCGCAGGGCGGTGCGCGACGAGACGTTGTTGCACATCTCGTCGGGGACCTCGCTCTTGAGCTTGGTCGTGGTGCCGGGAATCGTGTAGTTGCCCGGAACGGAGGTGTTCTGGTCGATGCTCGTGACCAGCCCGTTCTCGATGGCCGCCGCGAGCGTGACCAGCTTGAAGGTGGAACCGGGGGCCTGCGGCTTGCGCAGCGCACCGTTCTCCATGGCCTTGCCGTTGTCGGCGGACAGCTCCGCCCACGCCTTCGTGTCGTTGGCTCCGGCGATGCGGCCGGGGTCGAACGACGGATTGTTCACCACGGCGAGGATCTCGCCGGTCGCCGGGTCGATGGCCACGGCGGAGCCCTGCTTGCCCTGGAGCGCGTCGTAGGCGGCCTTCTGGACGCCCTTGTCGATGGTGGTCAGGACGTTGCCCGGGGAGGCCCGCTTGTTCGTGAGCATGTCCATCATCGTCTTGAGACGGTTGTCGGAGCCGTTGAGGATGTTCTTGTAGACACCCTCCAACATCGACGTGCCGAACGCCTGGGAGCTGAACCCGGTGACCGGCGCGTAGAGCGGACCGTCGGTGTACGTGCGCTTGTACCCGAAGTCCTTGCCGCCCGTCTTCACGGAACCGGTGATCGCCTCCCCGCCCACGATGATGTTGCCCAACGGGTTCTCGTACTGCCCGATGAGGTTCCGTCGGTTGTTCTTGTCGTCTGCGAGCGCCTGGCCCTGGTATGCCTGCACCCAGGTGACGCGGACCAGCAGGGCCAACACCAGAAGCAGACAGAAGACCGACGCACGCCTGATCGTTTTGTTCATCCTCAAGAAGGACGTGTCAACGGCCCCAGGCGTTCCGCTCCGACCCGATTGTGGCGGGGTTCTCAGCTTTTCCTCATGAGGAAGCCTCCCTCGTAGGCCGCGATGACCGCCTGCGTACGGTCCCGGGACCCGGTCTTCGCGAGGACGGCCGCCACGTGCGTCTTGACCGTCTGCGGTCCGACGCCGAGGTGCTCGCTCATCTCCTGGTTGGAGAGCCCGGTGGCGATCAGGCGCAGTACGTCGGCCTCCCGCTCGGTAAGCCGGGCCACCCACGGGGCCACCCGCGAAGCCACCCGCGAGGCCGCGTCGAACCGGCCGCCGGACGAATGCGGGGCGGGTGCGTGCGGGGCGGGTGAGTGCGGGGATGGTCCGTACGGGGCGGGTGCGTACGCGGCGGCCAGCGATCGGACGGCCGCCGGGAAGAGCAGCGAATCACCGCGACCGACGAGCCGGACCGCGCCGATCAGCTCGTCGGGGTCGGCCCGCTTCAGCAGGAACCCGGCCGCGCCGGCGCGCAGCGCCTCGTACACGTAGGAGTCGTTCTCGAAGGTGGTGACGACCACGATCCGGGGCGGCGCGGCCATGGTGTCGAGGATCTGCTCCGTGGCCCGGATACCGTCGATCTCGGGCATCCGGACGTCCATCAGCACCACGTCGGGCGCCAGCGAACGAACCAGCGGGACGACCTCGGCGCCGGAACCGGCCTCGCCGACGACCTCCAGATCCGGTTCGGCCTCCAGGATGACCCGCAGGGCCGTACGCACCATCCGCTCGTCGTCGGCGATCACGATGCGCAGCGCGGCCCGGGTCATCGGCCGCCCCCGCCCAGCGGCAGGACGGCCCGCAGCCGCCACAGCCCGTCGTGCGGTCCGGCCTCGACGGCGCCGCCAAGCAGGGCGGCCCGCTCGGCGATCCCGCGCAGCCCCCGCCCCCCGGTGGCGCGGTGGCCGGACGCCCCGGCCGCCCCGGTCCTCCCGGGGGAGGCCGGTGGATTGGTCATGGTGATCTCCAGTTCACGATGCCGAGCCCGATGCCGATGCCGATGCCCGTGCGGTTGGCCCTGCGGTTGCCCGTACGGACGCCAATCCGAACCCGGGCCCCGATCCCGCTCACGATCCAGATCCCGCTCACGATCCCGCTTCCGATCCCGCTCACGGTTCCCGACCCGGCCGGGATCGCGGTCGCCGTCGCCGTCGCGGTCGCGGCTCCCGACCCGGCCGGGGTTGCGCTCGGGGCCGGGGTCGGGGTCGAGGTGGGGGTCGCGGTCGCGGCTGCCGACCTGGCCGGGGTTGCGCTCGGGGCCGGGGTCCCGGTCGGGGTGGATGTCGCGGTCGGGGGCGGGGTCGGGGTCGCGGTCGCGGTCGCGGTCGGGGGCGGGGTCGCGGTCATGGCTGCCGTGGCCGTCGCCCGTACCAATGTCCGTGCCGGTACCGGCACCCCCGCCACCGCCACCGCCGTCACCCCCATCACCGTCGCCGTCGCGCAGCACGATGCGCAGTTCCACAGGGCCGGACCCGTGGCGCAGGGCGTTGCTCAGGCCCTCCTGGACGATCCGGTAGGCCTCGCGGGAGGTGATCGCCGGAAGCCGGGCCCAGTCGCCGGCCCGCCCGGGGTCCAGGTGGGCGGTGATCGGGATACCGGCGGCCCGGGAGCGCCCCAGCAGCCCGTCGAGGTCGCCGGCGAGGGTGGGGGCCGGTTCCGTGCCTGCCCCGGACAGGCCGCCCGGGCCGCCCTCCCCCTCGCGCAGCAGACCGAGCACCGCGTCCAGCTCACCGACCGTGCGGCGGGTGGTCTCCTCGATCGCGGTCAGCGCTTCGCGCACGAACTCGGGGTCCCGGTCCAGCACCCGCCGGGCCGCACCGGCCTGGAGGGTGACGGCGCTCAGCGCGTGTCCGACCGCGTCGTGCAGCTCCCGGGCGAGCCGGTTGCGCACCGCCAGGTCGGCGGCCCTCTCCTCGGAGGCCGCCAGCCGGTCCGCCGGGGTGGGGCCGAGCAGGACCGGCGCCAACCGGGCCAACAACGCCCCGGCACCGGCGACGCACCACCCGAGCGCGACGAGCAGGGCCACCCCGAGCAGTGGGGTCGTGTAGGGCCGAGCCTCGCCGTCGAGCCAGAACAGCCCGAGCTCGGAGTGCCGCACCGAGCCCGTGAACGGTGCCACGAGGAGCAGCACCGCCAACGGCGGCAACGCGAGACACATCCCGCTGACCAGCGCGCCCACCCCCAGATGCGCGGTCCACCAGACCGAGCCGCGCCCCCGCGCCGACCAGGACCGGGCCGGGCCCTCCGCCAGCTTCTCCCCCGGCACCCCGCACAAGGCGCGCACCGCCGCGACCGACATCGGCCGGACCAACCCGAACAGCCCGGTCGCGGCGGCGAGGGGCAGGGCCGTCCCGTAGGCGGCCAAGGCCAGCGGGAGGGAGGTGAGGGTGTTGCGCCCGCCCGCGACCACCCCGACCACCACCTGGGCCAGCAGGAAGTACGGCATCAGCAGGGCCCCGCCGAGTATCTGGTGCACCCATCGCAACCGCGCCCGCGCCCCGAACAACCGCCCCACCAACCCTGGCCGCCCGTTCGAGCCCACCCGCCCCGCTCGGCCTGCCCGCCCCACCAAACCTGCCCGCCCCACCAACCCTGGCCGACCCACCAAGCCCACCAAACCCGCCCGGCCCGCCAGACCGCCCCGGCCTGACCGGCCCGACCTGCCCGACCGCACGCGTGTCATCCCCGGTCGCCTCAGGCCGCGCGGCGGGCGGCGAGGAACCGCGTGAGAACCATGCCGGCGAGCAGTCCGGTGATCATTTGGGCAGCGTAGAGCAGAAGGGTCGCGGCGGTGGGTCGTTCGGCCGGCCCCGATCCTGCGCCCAGCAGGGCGAGGGCGAGCCACATCCCCCAACTCAACGTCGCGGACGAACCGATCCAGGCCACGGCCAACGGCCCCCGCGCCCGTCTCCGCCCGCCCCGGGCCAGCCACACCGAACCCGCCCCCGCGGCCAGGGCACATATCGCGTGGGCGACGGACACCACTCCCGAATCCGAGGAGTAGCGCGCGATCTGCGTCGGGTTCTGTCCGGCCGTGCCGCCGAAGCCCCAGTACACGTAAGCGGCTGCCACCGCCAGAGCCGTGACCGCCGCGGCTCCCGCCACCACCCCCGTGGATGGCGGGAGCCGCTCGCCCAGGCGCCCCTGCCACCGCCGGCCCCAGCGCTGCCGCGCGTAGGGCACGAACAGCCCGGCCAGGGCCACGGCCTGGACCATGAACCCCAGGTAGACGACGTCGAACACCCAGGGGTCGAGGAAGGGCTCCCTCTGCGCGCGCTCGGCCGCGTCCGGGCCCGATCCCAGCGCCACCATGAGCAGTTGGCCGGGATAGCCGAGGACGATCGGTGTGAGCAGTCCGGTGGCGACGAAGACCGGGACGGTCAACAGCCGGGCCGGCAGCCGTATGCCCCAGGGCCGGGTGAGGATCAGGGCGAGCAGCACCACGCCCGAGTCCATGACCAGGGAGAGGGCGTTCAGCACGGGTAAGAACAACCCCGACCCCAGCAGGTCACTGCCTTCGGGTATGCCCAGGTGACTCCCGGCCAGCCAGGCAGACTTGAGCGTCAGATACGGCACGGTGGCGGCGATCGCCACCGCGCGCAGGATCCGCCGCCCGGCCCCCAGTGCGGCCCCGGATGCGGGCACCGGAGCGGGTCCGGATACGGGGACAGGCGCGGGTCCGGATACGGGCACAGGCGCGGGTCCGGATACGGGCACAGCTGTGGTTGACGACGGTTGTGGGTCGGAGGTCGGTGGCTGCGGGTGAACGGTTGCTCCGGTCATGACTCAACGGTCCCGTGCCCCGCCCCGCCGCGCCTCCCCCTCATTGGGGAACCTCCTCCCCCACGCGGGGGAGGACGCATCGATTCCGCCGCCCGACTCCGGCCCGCCGGCCACCCGACCCGCGCCCCCCGGCACCCCGACCCGCGCCCCGCGCCCTCGCACCCCCGCCGCCCCACCCCCCTCGCACCCCCACCCCCGCGCCCCACCTCACAGCCGGCGCCTCACATCCGCCGCGTCACCACCGACAGCCGGTCCCGCGCCTCGAACAACGCCGCCTTGATCAGCCGTTCGTGCCCGTCCGTCAGCCGGGCCACCGGCACCGAGCAGCTCACCGCGTCCCGCGCCGGCGTCCGGTACGGCACCGCCACGCCGAAGCAGCGCAGCCCCAGCGTGCTCTCTTCCCGGTCCACCGCGTAGCCCTGTTCCCGTACCAACGCCAGCTCGTCCACGAGCCGGTCGCGGTCGGTGATGGTGTGCTCGGTGACCGCCTCCAGCCGGCGCGGCAGCAGCCGGCGCACCTCGTCGTCGGTGTGCGTGGCCAGCAGCGCCTTGCCGAGCGCCGTGGAGTGGGCCGGCAGTCGCCGTCCGACCCGGGTGAACGGCCGCAGGTGGTGCCGGGACTGTCGGGTGGCGAGGTAGACCACGCTCGTCCCGTCCATCCGGGCCAGGTGGATGGTCTCCGTCGTGTCGTCGGAGAGCCGGTCCAGGGTGGGCCGGGCGGCGGCCACCACCTCGTCGCCGTCGATGTACGAGCTGCCGACGAGCAGGGCCCGTACGCCTATGCCGTAGCGCGTGCCGGTCGCGTCCGTCTCCACCCAGCCGAGGTTCACCAGGGTGCGCAGCAGCATGTAGAGGCTGGACTTCGGCAGGGAGAGGTCGTGCTGGATGTCGGCGAGGCTGTGCAGCCCCGGCCGCGCCGCGAAGTGTTCCAGCAACAGCACCGTGCGCACCGCCGACTTGACGGCCGCGTGCGTGCCCGAACCCCCCGGCTCCGCACCCCCCGACCCGGCGGACTCAGCTGTGGTCATTCGCCTTCGTGCCCCTTTGTCTCTTGTCAACCCGGAAGACGCGGAAATAGAGTCCACGATGGATGTGATCATTCATCCATCGGAACGGCGTTCAGAATACTGAACGCCGCCGCGCGGGTCAGCGTAGATCCAGGAGGCAGTGCGCCATGGCAGCAACACCAGTCTGGAGTGTGGACCCCCGCACCGGGAAGCAGCGCGAACAGGTTGCGGTGGAGGCCACACCCGGGGAGGTGGACGAGGCCGTCCGCGCGGCCCACGCCGCCCGCGCCGCCCTGACGGACCGCGCCGCTCGGATCGCGTTCCTGCGCGCCGCCGCCGATCTGCTCGACGAGTCCGCCGGCCACGTCATCGAGGCGGCCGACGCCGAGACGGCGCTGGGCCCGGGCCGCCTCACCGGCGAACTCGCCCGCACCACCGGCCAGCTGCGCGCTTTCGCCGACGCCGTGGAGGAGGGCGCGTACCTCGACGTGCGCATCGACCACGCCGACCCGACGCTGAGCCCGCCGCGCCCCGACCTGCGTCGCTACAAGGTGCCGCTGGGCGTGGTCGCCGTCTACGCCGCCTCCAACTTCCCGCTCGCCTTCTCCGTCCCCGGCGGGGACACCGCGAGCGCGCTGGCCGCCGGTTGTCCGGTCGTGGTCAAGGCCCACCCCGACCATCCGGCCACCTCCGAGCTGTGCGCCTCCCTGCTGCGCCGGGCGGCGGTCGCGGCCGGGCTGCCGGCCGACGTCGTCGCGGTGGTCCACGGTTTCGACGCCGGGCTGGAACTGGTGCGCCACCCGTTGGTCGCCGCCGCCGGATTCACCGGTTCCATCCGGGGCGGCCGGGCCCTGTTCGACGCGGCCGCCGCGCGGCCCGTGCCCATCCCCTTCCACGGCGAACTCGGCTCCCTCAACCCCGTCGTGGTCACCCCGGCGGCGGCCGCCGAGCGCGCCGAGGAGATCGGCGCCGGACTCGCGGCCTCCGTCACCCTCGGGGTCGGCCAGTTCTGCGTGAAGCCGGGCCTGGTACTGGTCCCCTCGGGCGGTGACGGCGACCGGCTGGCCACTGCCCTCACCAAGGCGCTCGGCGAGACCGAACCCGGCGTGCTGCTGGACCACCGGATGCGGGAGAACTTCATCGCCGGGGTCGGCGAGCGGGCGGCCCTGCCCGGCGTCACCGCGCCCGTGACCCCCGGTTCCGGCGGGGAACACACCGTCGGCGCGGGCTACCTGACGGTCGACGCCGCGAGCCTCCTGGCGGGCGGCGCCCACGAGGTGCTGTTGGAGGAGTGCTTCGGTCCGGTGACCGTCGTGGTCCGGTACGCCGATCAATCCGAGGCGGCCGGGGTGCTGGGCCTGCTCGGCGGGAATCTGAGCGCCACCCTCCAGCTGTCCACTGCCGAGACCGGGGGCGCGTCCGACCCGGCCGGCGCGCTGATCGAGCTGGTCACCGGGCTGGCGGGGCGGATCGTCGTCAACGGGTGGCCGACCGGCGTCGCGGTGGCGCCGGCCCAGCACCACGGCGGCCCGTACCCGGCGGCGACCTCGCACTCCACGTCCGTCGGCGGCACCGCCATCGAACGCTGGCTGCGGCCGGTGGCCTACCAGTCGGTGCCCGACGCCCTGCTGCCGGCGGAACTGCGCGGGGCCAACCCGCTGGGGCTGCCCCGCCGGGTCACCGGGGAGCGGGCCCGCACACCGGAGCACTGAGCCGCCCCCGCGCCTGCGCGGCCACCACCCCCGCCACGCAACCTCGACCGTCGGCGCATAATCCGTTGCCCGCCCGGCCCCGGCCCGGCAGGCTGCGCGTCATGCCCAAGCCACACGGATTCACGTACGAGAGACAGGGCGACTCCGTCGTCATCACACACCGGGGGCGCGCCGCCGGGACCCTGCGGGGCGGGCGCGCCGAGAAGTTCCTGGCGGAGGTGGAGTCGGGTGACGCGCAGCTGGTGATGGCGCGCTGGACGGGCGCCTACAAGTTCGGCAACGAGCGCACCGCCAGGAACCACCCCCGCAACCAACGCTGATCCGCGCCGGCCGCCTTCTCACCGGCCGCCGGCGCCCCGGCACCTTGGCCGACCGCCCCCGGCCCCGGCCCGTCGAGCAAGCACCACCGGCACCACCGGCCCCGGAAATATCCCGCGAAGGTAAGGGAACGGCAAAGCACCCCCGGTCGTTCTCCGGGCATGACCGCTATGACCCCTGGTTCCAATCTGCCGCTCAACACCGTCCGGGTGACGGTGGACGTGGCTGCTCCGGTGCGGCTCGACGTATCGGGACTCCTCCTCGCCGCTGACGGCAAGGTGCGTTCGGACGCCGACTTCATCTTCTACAACCAGCCGACCGGGCCCGGTGTGAGTCACCGGTCCGGGGGCGGGTCGACGCCCGACTCGATCACGGTGGACACCGGCGCCGTCCCGCCGGGCATCGAGCGGATCGTGGTCACCGCCAGCCCCGACGCCGCCGGGCAGACCTTCCAGGGCATCGAGCCCACGGCCACCGTGCGGGACGCGGTGGGCGGCGCGGTGATCGCCACCTTCACCCCGCCGCAGCTGGGTTCCGAGACCGCGCTCGTCGTCGTGGAGGTCTACCTGCGCGGCGGAGTGTGGAAGGTGCGCGCCGTCGGCCAGGGCTACGCCAACGGCCTCGCCGGCATCGCCACCGACTTCGGGGTCTCCGTGGACGAGGAGCCGACCCCTGCCGCCGCCGCACCGCAGGCGCCCCCCGCCCCGCCGGCGCCGCCCGCCGCACCGCCGACCCAGTACCCGCCCTCCCCCTGGCTGGGGGGTTCGACGCCCACCCCGGCCGCCCAGACCCCCGCCCAGGCCCCCGCCCAGACGCCTCAGGCCTGGGGCGCCGGAGCGCCCACGCCTCCCCCCGCCGCCCCGCCCGCGGCCGCCCCCGGGGCCGGGAAGATCAACCTCGACAAGGGCCGGGTCAACCTCCAGAAGAACCAGACCGTCTCCCTGGTCAAGGGCGGCCGCCCGCTGCTCTCCCAGGTCAAGATGGGTCTCGGTTGGGAGCCCGCCTTCCGCGGTCGCGACATCGACCTCGACGCGTCGGTCATCGCGTACGGCCCCCAGCGCAACCACATCGACAGCTGCTACTTCGGCAAACTGTCCATCCTGAACGGCGCCGTCAAGCACTCCGGGGACAACCTCACCGGCGAGGGCTCCGGGGACGACGAGGTGATCGTCGTGGACCTCGGCCGGTTGCCCGCCGAGGCGACGGGGCTGGTCTTCACGGTCAACTCCTTCTCCGGCCAGAAGTTCAGCGAGGTCGCGAAGGCCTACTGCCGCCTGATCGACGCGGCGAGCGGAGAGGAGCTCGTGCGCTTCGACCTCACGGGCGCCGAACCCCAAACCGGGGTGATGATGGCCAAGTTGATCAAGCAGTTCAGTGGTGAGTGGGAGATGACGGCCATCGGGGACTTTGTGAAGTCCCGCACAGTGCGCGGCATGGTCAAGCCCGCCTCGCAGGCACTCTGAGCAGGTGGGCGGGCACATGGCGCTACCAAAGCCCGGTTCGGGTGAGCGATTCCACCCCCGAATCGGCGGTGGCCGTCAGTGCCCGCCCGTAGCCTTGAGCCATGCACAAGACACTCCAGCCTGCGGGTCCGGCCCGCCCGTCCGCCGCAGAGGCGAACGAGGCGATCCGGCACCTCGTCGAGACCGGGGTCGGCGGTGAGTGGCCCTCCGACGCGTACGAATTCCTCCTGGAGGAATGGGCCGCCGCCTCCCGCTCGGAGACCGCGGCGACCCAGTAGCGCGCCGCCGGCCGTGGTCGTGCCCCGCCTCAGCGGGCGCGCCGCCACGGTCCGGTGACGGCCAGCATGATGCCCGGGTCCTGGAGGTTCGCGTAGAGGGTGCGCCCGTCCGGTGAGAAGCAGACGCCGGTGAACTCCGAGTATTCGGGCGCCTCGTCCGTCCCGATGTTCAGCTCGTTCCGGGCCAGCGGGTAGGTGCGTCCCGATTCGGTCGCGCCGAACAGGTGCTGGAGTCCCGTCCCGTCCTCCGCGATGACCAGGCCTCCGTACGGGGACACGGTGATGTTGTCGGGGCCGTCGTAGGCACCCTCCTTCGCCGGGTCGGCGTTCACACCGAGCAGCACGGTGAGCCGGATCGTGCGCCGCTTCGGGTCGTAGAACCACACCTGGCCGTCGTGCGGGGCGCCCGGGCTCTCCGCGCGGGCGAACGAGGAGACGAAGTAGGCGCCCCCGTCGGCCCACCACATGCCCTCCAGCTTGCGCCCCCGGGTCACCGCGGTGTCCGCGAACTGCTTGCGTACCGGCGTCGTCCGCGCGTCGCGGTCGGGCACCTCCACCCAGTCCACCCCGTACACGGTGCCGATCGCGGTGGCGCGCGAGAGGTCGTCGACGAACCGGCCGGTGCGGTCGAAGCACTTGGCGGCGGCGAGCACGCCCGCGTCCGGCGCGAGGGTACGGAGCCGGCCCCGCCCGTGCCGGAAGCCGTGCGGCGGGGTCCAGCGGTAGAGCAGCCCGTTGGGGCCGGAGGCGTCCTCCGTCAGGTACGCGTGGCCCTGGCGCGGGTCGATGACCACGGCCTCGTGGTCATAGCGCCCGAAGGCCTTGACGGGCCTGGGGTCGCGGTTGGCGCGCCGGTCGTGCGGATCCACCTCGAAGACGTAGCCGTGGTCCTTGGTCATGCCGTTCTTGCCGGCGAGGTCGGAGTTCTCCTCACAGGTCAGCCAGGTGTCCCAGGGGGTGGCACCGCCGGCGCAGTTGGTCGACGTACCGGCGATGCCCACCCATTCGGCGACCTCGCCGCCGCGCCGGACCTCGACGACCGTGCAGCCGCCGGCGGCGGCCGGATCGTAGACGAGACCTTCCGTGAGCGGTACGGGGCGCTCCCAGCCCGTGCGCGGGCCCTTCAGCTCGTGGTTGTTGACGAGGAGGGTGACTCCCCGGTGCCCCTCGAACGCGGCCGTCCCGTCGTGGTGGGACGGGGTGCTCTCGCCCGAGTCCAGCGTGGTGACACCGCTGTGGGTGATCACGCGGTACCTGAATCCGGCGGGGAGGGCCAGGATTCCGGCCGGGTCGGGGACGAGCGGGCCGTAGCCGGGGCCGTGCGGGCGGCCGTGCTCGTCGTGCCGCGTGTCGTCGTCGGCCGCGAGCGCGCCGGGGGCGGTGGCGAGGGCGCCGACGGTTCCGGTGAGGGCCACTCCGGCGCCGGCGATCACGGTGCGGGCGGTGAAGTCTCTACGGGTGAGCGGCATCGGATCTCCTGGGGTGGGGAGGTGGTGCGCCTGTCGTGCGGTCGTCGGCGCACACGCTCCCGCCCGCACGTGAACGGCGGCTGAACTACCCGGGAACGCGGGCCATCCCCTCACGTCCGGCCGGAATGGCGGACTCCGGCCCAGGATCGGCGCGTTGTGCACCCCGACGGGCCCACCGAGCGGGAGCCCCGAGGGTGCGCCCCCGCCGACAGCGCCGCTCCTCGCGCACCCCGGCGGCCGGGAGCGGCGGCCCCATCCGTCGCGCCCGCTGCCCCCGCCCGCATCCGACACCTCATCGGCCACGCGCACCCGCCACCCCGCCCGCCACGCGCACCCGCCGCCTCATCCGTCGCGCGCGCCCGCCGCCCCGTCCGTACCGCGCCCCGCCCGTCCGCCGGGCGGGAGCCGCCGCCCCGCCCGTCAGCCCTGCCGGGAGCGGGCCTTGAAGGCGGCCTTGCGGGCTTCCTTCGCCGCCTTCTTGTCCGGGTGCAGCCGCCCCATCGCCTCCAGCACGTAGGCCGTCGCGGGGTGTTCCACCCGCCACGCCTGCTCGAAGAACCCTGCATGATGTTCCGTCAGGGTGCCCATCAACAACGGGAGTTCGTCGGTCTCGCCGTCGGCGGCGAGCTGCGCGGCGATCGTGTCGACCGTCAGCCAGAACACCATCGCCCCGTCCGGCGCCGGCACGTCCGTCGCCCCGCGCTCGGCCAGCCAGACCCGGGCGAGTCCGCCGAGTTCCGGGTCGCCCAGTACCGCGCGGACCGCCGGTTCGGCGTCGGGGCCGGCCGGGGCGAGGGCCTGCTGGCAGCGCAGCCTGCGCAGCGGGGCGCCCTCGTCGTCGCCGCGGGCCGCGGCCAGCAGTTCGGCCACCGCGACCGGCAGTTCACGTCCGGCCAGCCACTGCTCGATCTCGGCCTGCGCCGCGCCCTCCGGGTAGAGGGAGACCGCGTCGAGCAGCGCGTCCGCGCCCTTGTCGGCCAGTTCTCCGATGGCCGGGGCCGCGACTCCGGCCTCCAGCATCCGGGCCCGGATCCCGTACAGGCCGAGCGCGGTCAGCCGGACCATCCCGTACCGCGCCACGTCGTCCTCGGAGCCGTCGCCCTGCCCGGCGAGGAGCTCCTCGTCGTCGACCTCCGCCATCAGCGCCTCGTCCACCGGACGGAACTCGACCAGCCCGATCGGTTCCAGCTGCCGGAACTGGTCGTCGAGGCGCATCATCGCGTCGGAGACCTGCTCCAGCACGGCGTCGGTGGGATCGCCCATGTCGTCGGGGACGACCATCGAGGCGGCGAGCACCGGCAGGGGTACCGGGCTGTCGCCGGAGCCCCCTTCGGCGACGGTCAGCAGGTAGAGGTTGGCGAGCACCCCGTCGAGGAAGTCCGCCTCGCGCTGCGGGTTCCAGTCGAGCCGGTCGAAGTCGATGTCACCGCCCGCGTCCAACGCGTCGACGAGGTCGTCGAGGTCGGGCACGGCCGCGTCCGCGAGGACGGCGTCCAGGGCCGCCAGCCACAGGTCGAGCACGTCGCCGGGCGCGCCGCCCGCGATCAGCGCCAGGTCCTCGCCGGGGGCGGCGGTCCCGTACCGCGGCTCGGCGCCGTCCGCGGCGCCCTCGCCCGCCTCGTGCTCCGCGGCGCCCGCCTCCTCGTCCGGCTCGGTCACGTCGACCAGCCCGGTGTCCACGGCCACCCGCCAGGCCTGGCTCGCGTGCACCGGGCCCTCCTCGCCCTCGGGGTCGAGCCCGAGTACGGCGGCCGCCTCGGCGAGCTGTTCGGCGGTGAGTTCGCCGCCGACGTCCACGCGGGTGTGGGGCCCGGCCCAGCGGGCGAGGCGCACGGCGTGCGCGAACAGCGGGGTGACCAGGGCGTCGCGGGCCAGTTCCGCATCGGAGTGCAGCCGTACCGGCGGCAGTGTGGGGTGCGGCTCTGCGGACATGGGGCGGTTCTCCTCGCGGTCGCGGTGGGGCCGTTGGGTCGTACGGCGACGACCCAGCGTAGACGCAATTCGGGCATGCCCGAGGGGCCATCGCCCTTGGTTCATCCCCCAGTCAGCTGCCGTCTTCCTCGGAGACCTTGACAACTTTGCGGTCCACACAGGAAATTGACGCGCGTAGATGTACTGAGCAGTACAGGAGCCCCGGATCTCCCGGCGTTCCCCCCCACCCTCACACCGGAGTTCCCGCCCATGCGCTCCTCGCATCCCCGTTCCGCCGCCGTCGCGGCCCTCGTCGCCACCGCGCTGGCCACCGGCCTGCTCGCGGGCTCCGCCGACGCGGCCGAAGGCGCCGTGTCCGCCGATCCGATACGCATCCACGACATCCAGGGCACCACCCGCATATCCCCGCTCAACGGCAAGCAGGTCGCCGACGTCGAGGGCATCGTGACCGGTGTGCGGACGTACGGTTCGCGCGGCTTCTGGATCCAGGACCCCGACACCGACGACGACGCCGCCACCAGTGAGGGCGTGTTCGTCTTCACCAGCTCGGTGCCGACCGTCGCGGTCGGCGACGCCGTCAAGGTGACCGGCACGGTCGGCGAGTACATCCCGGGCGGCGTCTCCTCCGGCAACCAGTCCGTGACCCAGATCGCCAAGCCGGTCGTGACCGTGCTGTCCTCGGGCAACGCCCTGCCCGCCGCGGCCGCGATCAACGAGTACACGGTCCCGGCCGAGTACGCCCCGGCCGGCGACCCGGCCGCCGCCGGCAGCGTCAACGGGCTGACCCTGGAGCCCGCGCGCTACGCCCTGGACTTCTACGAGTCCGTCGAGGGCATGAACGTCAAGATCGGCAACTCCCGCGTGGTCGGCGCCACCGACCCGTACTCGGAGCTGTGGGTCACGGTCAAGGGCTGGGAGAACACCGCCAAGCGCGGTGGCACGATCTACGGATCGTACGAGTCCCAGAACACCGGCCGGCTCCAGATCCAGCAGCTCGCACCCGTCGCGCAGCAGCCCTTCCCCGTGGCCAACGTCGGCGACAAGCTGACCGGCACCACCGAGGGCCCGCTGGACTTCAACCAGTTCGGTGGCTACACCCTGGTGGCCCGCACCCTCGGCACGGTCAAGGCGGGCACCCTCGCCCCCGAGAAGACCAAGGCGCAGGCGGCGAACGAGCTCGCGGTGGCCACGTACAACGTCGAGAACCTCGACCCGAGCGACCCGCAGGAGAAGTTCGACGCGCTGGCGAAGGCCGTCGTGGAGAACCTGGCCTCGCCCGACGTCGTGGCCCTGGAGGAGATCCAGGACGACAACGGCGCGAAGAACGACGGCACCGTCTCGGCCGAGCAGACGCTGACGAAGTTCACCGCGGCGATCACGGCGGCCGGCGGTCCCGCGTACCAGTGGCGCACCGTCAACCCCGAGAACAACAAGGACGGCGGCGAGCCCGGCGGCAACATCCGTCAGGTGTTCCTCTACAACCCGGCGCGGGTCTCGTTCACCGAGCGCGCCGCGGGCGACGCGGTGACGGCCACCGGCGTCACCACGGTCGACGGCAAGGCCGCCCTGACCCACTCCCCCGGCCGGATCGACCCGGCGAACGCGGCGTGGGCCGACAGCCGCAAGCCGCTGGCCGGCGAGTTCGTCTTCCGCGGCAAGTCGGTCTTCGTCATCGCCAACCACTTCGGTTCCAAGGGCGGCGACGAGGGCCTCACCTCGCACCACCAGCCGCCGGTGCGCTCCTCGGAGGCCAAGCGCCTGCTCCAGGCGCAGGCCGTGAACGGCTTCGTCAAGGACATCCTGGCGGCCGACAAGAAGGCGAACGTCATCGCCCTCGGCGACATCAACGACTTCGAGTTCTCGGCGACCGCCGACGCCCTGGCGGACGGCGGGGCGCTGTACCCGGCGATCAAGTCGCTGCCGAAGGCGGAGCGTTACTCGTACGTGTACCAGGGCAACGCGCAGGTGCTGGACCAGATCCTGACCAGCCCGGCGATCAAGACCTTCACGTACGACAGCGTGCACATCAACGCGGAGTTCGCGGACCAGAACAGCGACCACGACCCGCAGGTGCTGCGCTTCCGTCCGTAGTCACGGGCGGATCGGCAGGGGGTCCGGGCGCCGTCCCGCCCGGATCCCCTGCCAGACCGGAGGGCGCCTTTCAGGACAAGGTGGGGGCTTTCGGCCCTGGCGTGACACTCGACACACCCCTGTCCAATTCGGCCGTTCTGGTGTTGAGTGTCTGCACGCCCGATCTTGCACGCTCGATCCCGCACCCCGGAGGACCGTGTGTTCCCCTCCATCACCCTCGTCCAGGAAATCGGCATCGCCGTCCTGCTCGTGGCCGCCCTCGTCTGGGTGGTCGGCCTCGGCCACATCCTGTGGGACGGCCGTTTCCACCAGCCGCAGCCGGGCGCGTTCCAGGGCCTGTCGACGATCCCGACCCAGCGCGGCCCGGCCGGGCACCCCATGGAGTCGGTGGAACTGACGGAGGAGGAGGAGCAGGCCTTCGCCGGCCTGGTCCGCTCGATCCCCCCGCACTGACCGGTTCGGCCCGCAGGGCCCCCTCCCCCGCTCGGGGCGGGAGGGCCGCCCGCGGCCGGCGTCCACTCGGGGACGCGCGACGCCCTCCCACCCGCTCGGGGTGGGAGGGCGTCGCGACATCCGGCGCCGGCGATCAGGCCGGCCCGAGGGGGCCCCGGCGGGCCGTCAGTTGTGGCTGTGCAGGACCTCGTTCAGGCCGCCCCAGGCCGCCTTGTACGGGCGGGCCTCGACGGCGCCGGTCACCGAGTTGCGGCGGAAGAGGATGTTGTCGGCGCCCGAGAGTTCCAGGGCCTTGACGATCTGGCCGTCCGGAAGGGTGACGCGGGTGCCGGCGGTCACGTAGAGGCCGGCCTCGACGACGCACTCGTCGCCCAGCGCGATGCCCACGCCCGCCTCGGCGCCGATCAGGGTGCGCTCGCCGATCGAGATGATCTGCTTGCCGCCGCCCGAGAGGGTGCCCATGGTGGACGCGCCGCCGCCGATGTCGGAGCCGTCGCCGACCACGACGCCGGCCGAGATGCGGCCCTCGACCATGGAGGTGCCCAGGGTGCCGGCGTTGAAGTTGACGAAGCCCTCGTGCATGACGGTGGTGCCCTCGGCGAGGTGCGCGCCGAGGCGGACGCGGTCCGCGTCGGCGATGCGGACGCCCTTGGGGGCGACGTAGTCCGTCATGCGCGGGAACTTGTCGATCGAGGTGACCTGGAGGTGCAGGCCCTCGGCGCGGGCGTTCAGGCGGACGGTCTCGATCTCGTCGACGGGGACGGGTCCGAGGGAGGTCCAGGCCACGTTGGCCAGCAGGCCGAAGAGGCCGTCGAGGTTCTGGCCGTGCGGCTTGACCAGGCGGTGGCTGAGCAGGTGGAGGCGCAGGTACGCGTCGTGGGCGTCCAGCGGCTTGTCGTCGAGCGAGGAGATGACCGTACGGACGGCTACGACCTCGACCCCGCGGACCGCGTCGCGGCGGATCGCCTTCGGCGCGGTGGCCCCGAGGAGTTCCACGGCCTGCTCGGCGGTGAGGCGCTCGGTGCCGGCCGGGCCGGGCTCGGCGACGAGGCGGGGGGCGGGGAACCAGGTGTCGAGGACGGTGCCGTCGGCGGTGATGGTGGCAAGGCCGGCGGCGACGGCGCCGGAGGTACGCGTAGCAGTCATGCCCGAAACCTAACCGGCGACGGGCCGCGGTCGCGAACCGGTCTCATGTGACGGTCGCACCACGCGCCGCCCCGGCGGCCTCGACGCCCCCACCGCGCGCCGCACCCGAAACCTCCACGCCCGCACCACGCGCCGCCCCGGCGGCCTCGACGCCCGCACCGCGCGCCGCCCCGGACGCGCCCGCTACCCGGCCCGTTCCCCGCCCCGCGGGCCGCGGCGGGCGGCGGGAGGTCCACAGCACCGCGACCCCCGCGCCCCCGGCCAGGGCCGCGCACAGCGGCCACAGCAGCCCGGGGGCGGCGGCGTACAGGGCGCCGCCGAGCGGTGCGCCGAGGACGACGCCGCTGACCGAGACCCCCGCGTACAGGCTCTGGAAGCGGCCGACCGCGTGCGCGGGGGCCTGGTCGGCGACGTAGGCGGTGGCGGTGGTCTTGTACAGGATCTCCCCGAGGCTGAGCAGCACCATCATCACGACGGCGCTCGCGATGCCCGCCCCGGCGATCAGCGCCGCGTATCCGGCCCCGACGAGGAGCAGCCCGGTGCCGACGACGGCCAGGGGCGGTCGCTTGCGCAGGGCGACGGCGGCGGGCAGTTCCAGCAGCAGGACGACCCCGCCGTTGAGGGCGACGACGAGCCCGAAGGCGCGGATGTCGAAACCGTGGTCGGCGAGGAAGACCGGGAGCGTGGAGTACTGCTGCCGGTAGACGACGTCCACGACGAGGACGGCGGCGAGCAGGACGAGCAGGGCGGGGCGGGCCCGCAGCTCGGCGGTGACGCCGCGGCCCGGACCCCCGTCCCGGGCCGCGGCGGGTCCGTGGGCGGCGCCGCGGGCGGGCACGATCCGGGCGGTCCAGACGGCGAGGGCGAGGGTGCCCACGCCGTCGGCGACGAACAGCCAGTCGTACGAGAGGCCGGCGGCGACCAGGGCCCCGAGGGGCGGGCCGAGGGTGAAGCCGCCGTTGGAGGCGCACCGCAGGACGGCGTAGGCCTGGCGGCGGGCACCCGCGGGGACGGTGACGGCGACGAGCGCGGAGTTGGCGGCGCGGACGACCCCCGACGCGTACTGGACGGCCGGCAGGGCGGCGCACAGCAGCGGGGTGGGCAGGAGCGGGAGGCAGACCAGGGCGAGGCCGCCGAACGCGGAGGCGGCGAGCAGCACCTTGCGGTGGCCGAGGCGGTCGCCGTACCAGCCTCCGGTGAAGTTGCCGGCGACCAGGCCGACGCCGCCGACTCCGACGGCGAGGCCCGCCTGCGCCGCGCCGAGGCCGCGCGGCCCGACCAGGTACACGAAGACGAACACGAAGGTGAAGCCGACGACGGCGTTGACGAACACCCCGGCGGCCAGGAGCCACACCACCCTCGGCACGTCCTTGAACCCTCGCAACACGGTGGCGCCCCCCACGAACACATCAGTTCCCTTTGGGAACGGACTATGTCAGCATGGCAGCCTTGGGTCAACGGACAAAGGAGTTCCCATGGCCCAGCGCACGCACCTCGGCGACGCGGACTGCTCCATCGCCCAGGCCCTCGACGTGGTGGGCGACTGGTGGACGCTGCTCGTCGTGCGCGACGCCGCGCGCGGTGTGCACCGCTTCGAGGAGTTCCAGCGCGAGCTCGGCGTCTCCCGCAAGGTGCTGACCGAGCGGCTGAAACTGCTGGTCGAGGCCGGGGTGTTGACGCGCGAGCCGTACCAGGAACGTCCGGTGCGGCACGAGTACCGGTTGACCCCGCGCGGCCGGGGGCTGTTGCCGGTGCTGGTGGCCCTCCAGGACTGGGGGGACACCTGGGTCCTGGGAGGGGGAGAGGTGACGGCGACGACCGAGGAGTCCTCGCGGGAGGCGGCGCGGGTCCAGGCGCTGCTCGGCACCCGGGTACCGGAGTTGCTGCTGCCGGACCGGTTCGGGGAGCCTCGCGACCCCGTGGCGGACACGCCGTACACGGTCCTGTACTGCTTCCCCGGCGCCTACGCCCGGGCCGAGTCGTATCCGCCCGGGTGGGCCGGGATCCCCGGCGCGAAGGGGTGCACCCTCGAATCCTGCACGTTCCGGGACCAGTTGGCCGAGTTCACGGCGGCGGGCGCGACGGTCCAGGGCGTCTCCACCCAGCGGCCCGACGAGCAGCGGGAGTTCGCCGAGGCGGAACGGCTGCGCTTCCCCCTCCTCTCGGACGCGGGACTCGCGCTGACCTCGGCGCTGCGGCTGCCGACCTTCCGCGCGGCGGGGGTGAGCCGGCTCAAGCGGCTGACGCTGGTCCTGGACCGGGAGCGAACGGTGCGCGAGGTGATCTACCCGATCACGGACATCGAGGCCGGCGTCCGAACTGCCCTGGAGGCGGTCCGCCGCGCCCCCTGAGCGGCCCCGCCGGCCGCGGGTGCCACCGTCGGGCGGCGGCCCCCGGGCTGCCGCCCCTCATCCCCCGGCCAGCACCCGCCCCAGGATGTCCCGCGCGTACGACGGGTCGTACTCCGCGTCCGTCAGCAGCACCTGGAGGCTGATCCCGTCCATCACCGCCACCAGCGCCCGCGCCGTCACCGGATCCGTCCGCCCGCCCAGCGCCGCCGCCACGGACGCGCACCACTCGGCGGCCACCGGCCGCAGCGCCGGGCGCCGGAGGGCCGCCAGGTACAGCTCGTACTCCAGCTCCACCCGCCCCCGGTCCCGGCCCGCCGCCAGGAACTCCCCCAGCAGCCGCGCGAGCGCCGTCGCGAGGTCCGGCTCGGCGGGGTCGAGCACCGGGGCGAACTGCTCGTTCGCCTGACGCAGGGCCGCCACGAGGAGGTCGTCCAGGGTCTTGAAGTGGTAGGTCGTGGACCCCAGGGGGACGTCCGCCTCGACCGCCACGGTGCGGTGGCTCAGGCCCGCGATGCCCCTGGCACCCACGACCCGGATCGCCGCGTCGATGATCCGCTGCCGGCGCTCCGGGTCGTGCCGGCGCACCGCTCCGGCCGGCATCAGTGGGCCGCCCCGCCGAGGTTCAGCAGGACGACCCCACCGATGATCAGCGCGATCCCGGCGATCTTCGCCGCGGTCGCCGCCTCCCCCAGGAACAGCATGCCGATGGCGGCGATCGCGGCCGTGCCGACGCCCGCCCAGATCGCGTACGCCGTTCCCACCGACATCGACTTCAGGGTCTGGGCGAGCAGGGTGAAGGCGACGAGGTAGCCCAGGACCGTGCCGATCGAGGGCCACAGCTTCGTGAAGCCGTCGCTGAACTTCATGGCGGTCGTGCCGGCGACCTCGGCGGCGATGGCCGCGGCAAGCAGTACGTAGGGCATGTGTACGAGGGTACACAACGTTGCGTACGCCCGTACACATGGCCGAACGCGCCCGTACGTGCGCCCGGGCACACGCCCGCAGACCGGTCCGACGGCGCGGACGGAGGTCAGTGCAGCGTGAACCAGGCCGCCCGCGCCTTCTTCCACTCCGCGTGCGTCAGGTCCTTGGCCTCGGTGCCGTCCCCGTACAGGTCGGCGGAACCGCTGTCGGTGATCAGCTGCACGCGGGCGCCGGGGGCCCGCAGGTCGGGCACGTTCACCACGGCCTCCCAGCCGCCGGGATCGGCGGTGGGCAGGTCCACCCGCTTGCGCGGGGCGTGCCCGGGGATCCCGTCCCACTGGTACAGCGCGTACGGGTCCGAGTTGTCGTCCGCGGCGTGCGTACCGGCCAGGATCAGGTACTGGTTCGCCGCGTTCTTGCGGACGTCGCGGATCGCCAGCCCGCCGAGGTCCATCTCGATCGGCTCGCCGAAGGCCGGCCGGGCCGTGCCCGCGACCACCCGGTCCATGTTGGTCACGGGCACGACAAGCGCCTTCCCGCCGGGCACCGCGGGCGCCAGTGGGGCGCGGAAGCCCAGGTAGGCGGTGCTCGTGGAGCCCGGTGCGAACTCCAGCCCCTCGATGTTGAAGCCGTCGATCCGCTTGGGGACCTGCCCGTTCGCGGCGCCGGCCGCGAAGCCGAAGCGGTCGCCGTGCTCGGTGTCCCAGGCGATCAGGTCCTCGCGCAGGCCGCGGTACGCGCCGCCGAAGGAGACCTCGGTACCGGCGCCCGATCCGGTGATCCTCGTGGTGAAGACGGTGTTCCGCTCCGCCTTGTACCTGCCGTCCTTGTTGTTGCCCAGCGAGCCCGTCCAGTAGACGGTGTCGCCCACCCGGGCACCCGCCTCGATGTCGACCTCCTTCTTCAGGCCGAGCGAGGGGCCGAGGTCCCAGGTCCTGACCGGAGCGCCGGTGCGGGAACGGTCGTACAGACGCAGCACGTTGGACTCGTCGTCGGCGACCAGCACGTGCCCGCCGCCCACGTCCACGGCGGCCGAGGCGTCCGAGGACCCCGTGAGGTAGCGGGTCGTGGGCGCGCCGCCGACCCGCGCCGAGGCGGCGTAGGCGAGGGTGGCCGTCGCGGTCTTCCCGCCGCGTCCGGTGACCTGGAGCGTCAGGTCGGTGTAGCCCTGCCCGCGGGGGCGCACCGTCAGGCTTCGGTCGCCCGAGCGGGTGCGTTCCTGTCGTACGTCGCCCACCGCGACCACCGCGGGGTTGCTGGAGGACAGCACCCGCAGCCGCAGGAACCCGACGGGCACCCCGGCCTGCTCGACGTCCACGGTCACGGCGGGGTCGCCGTGCGCGCCCACGGCCCCGGTGAGGTGCGTGGCGGAGAGCGAGATCGTCGGGTCGGCGTACCCGCCGGTGTGCCCGACGGCGTGCGCGGGCGCTCCCAGCCCGGCCAGGAGGAGGGCTGCGGCCCCGGCGACGCCCACGGCGCCCGCACGGCGCACCGGCGACAGGCGAACGGTCACGGATGGTCCTCTCGTCTGCTGCGCCACGGCATGAGCATGGCGGCCATGGAGAAGATTCGGCCACTGCGGCCAACTTCCGGTGCACGCCGTCCGACGGCCGGGCGAACAGGCCGTGGAGCGGACCTCGCACGAGGGCCCGAACGGCAGGAGGGGCCCCCGGCACCGTGCCGGGGGCCCCTCCTCACACACGTCCACTCAGACGTTGAAACCGAGTGCGCGCAGCTGCTCACGGCCGTCATCCGTGATCTTGTCCGGGCCCCACGGGGGCATCCAGACCCAGTTGATGCGAAGTTCGTTGACGATGCCTTCCGTCGCCGACTTCGCCTGGTCCTCGATGACGTCCGTCAGCGGGCAGGCCGCCGAGGTGAGCGTCATGTCGAGGGTGGCGATGTTCGCGTCGTCGACGTGGATGCCGTAGATCAGGCCCAGGTTCACGACGTCGATGCCCAACTCGGGGTCGACCACGTCGTAGAGGGCCTCGCGGACCTCTTCCTCGCTGGCCGGCTTGATCGACGCCTCGGGCGTCGCGTTCTCGGTCATGCCGTCTTCCTCTCCGCGTCGCCCAGGGCCTGGGCGGTCGCGTCCTTCCACGCCATCCAGCTCAGCAGAGCACACTTCACGCGGGCGGGAAACTTGGCGACACCGGCGAACGCGACCGCGTCCTCCAGTACCTCTTCCATGGCCTCGTCGGGCTCGATCTTGCCCTTGGACTGCATCAGCTCCAGGAAGGTCTCCTGGATCCGACGCGCGTCGGCGAGGTCCTTGCCGACCAGCAGCTCGTTCAGCACGGACGCGCTGGCCTGGCTGATGGAGCAGCCCTGGCCCTCGTACGAGACGTCGGTGAGCGTCTCGCCGTCGTACTTCACGCGCAGCGTGATCTCGTCACCGCACGTGGGGTTGACGTGGTGCACCTCGGCGTCGCCGTCGCGCAGGCCACGCCCGTGCGGGTGCTTGTAGTGGTCCAGGATCAGTTCCTGGTACATCGAATCCAGCTTCACTGCGTCCTCGTCGCCTTCGTCGCTATCCGAAGAAGTTCCGTACGTGCTCCAGCCCGTCGATCAGCGCGTCGACCTCGGCCGGAGAGGAGTACAGGTAGAAAGACGCCCGCGTGGTCGCGGGAATTCCGTAGCGCAGGCAGACGGGGCGCGCGCAGTGGTGTCCCACGCGCACCGCGATGCCCTGCTCGTCCAGCACCTGGCCTACGTCGTGCGGGTGAATGTCACCCAGCGTGAAGGAGATGGCGGCGCCGCGGTCCTCGGCCGTGGTGGGACCGATGATCCGCAGGTCGGGCACCTCCAGGAGGCGTTTGACCGCGTACTCCGTGATCGCGTGCTCGTGCGCGGCGATCTTGTCCATGCCGATCGCGCTCAGGTAGTCCACGGCCGCGCCGAGGCCGACGGCCTGGGCGATCGGGGGCGTACCCGCCTCGAACTTGTGGGGGGCCGGGGCGTAGGTCGAGGCGTGCATCGACACGGTCTCGATCATCTCGCCGCCACCGAGGAACGGCGGGAGGTCCTCCAGGAGCTCCTGCCGGCCCCACAGGACGCCGATGCCGGTCGGGCCGCACATCTTGTGGCCGGTGAAGGCCACGAAGTCGGCGCCGAGCGCCTGGACGTCCAGCGGCATGTGCGGAGCGGCCTGCGAGGCGTCGATCAGCACCAGCGCGCCGACCTCCTGCGCCCGGCGGACGATCGCGTCGACCGGGTTGACCGTGCCCATGATGTTGGAGACCAGCGTGAAGGAGACGATCTTCGTCTTCTCCGTGATGACCTCCTCCATGTTGGACAGGTCGAGCCGGCCGTCGTCGGTGAGGCCGAACCACTTCAGCTTCGCGCCCGTGCGCTGCGAGAGCAGCTGCCACGGGACGATGTTGGAGTGGTGCTCCATCTCGGTGATGGCGATCTCGGTCTCGCGGTCGACCCGGTAGGGCTCGTCCGCCCAGCCGAGCATGTTCGCGACCAGGTTGAGCGACTCCGAGGCGTTCTTGGTGAAGATCACCTCGTCGCGGCTCGGTGCGTTGATGAAGGCGGCGACCTTGTCGCGGGCGCCCTCGTACAGCGCCGTGGCCTCCTCGGCGAGCACGTGCACGCCGCGGTGGACGTTGGCGTTGTGCTGCTCGTAGTACTCGTTCAACGCGTCGAGCACCTGGCGCGGCTTCTGCGAGGTCGCCGCGTTGTCCAGGTAAACGATCTTCTTCCCGTCGTGGACCACACGATCCAGAAGGGGGAAGTCCTTGCGGATCGCCTCGATGTCGAGGAGGCCGGGCAGCTGTGTCACGCGGTCGCGCCACCCTTCACGTACTTGTCGTAACCCTCGGCCTCCAGCTGGTCCGCCAGCTCGGCGCCGCCGGACTCGGCGATCCGGCCGTTCGCGAACACGTGCACGAAGTCGGGCTTGATGTAGCGCAGGATGCGCGTGTAGTGGGTGATCAGCAGGGTGCCGACCTCGCCGCTCTCACGGACCCGGTTGACGCCCTCGGAGACGACGCGCAGGGCGTCGACGTCCAGGCCGGAGTCGGTCTCGTCGAGGATCGCGATCTTCGGCTTGAGAAGCTCCAGCTGGAGGATCTCGTGGCGCTTCTTCTCGCCGCCGGAGAAGCCCTCGTTGACGTTGCGCTCGGCGAAGGCCGTGTCCATCTGGAGCTGCTCCATGGCGGACTTGACCTCCTTCACCCAGGTGCGCAGCTTCGGCGCCTCGCCGCGGATGGCGGTGGCCGAGGTGCGCAGGAAGTTGGAGACCGAGACGCCGGGGACCTCGACCGGGTACTGCATCGCGAGGAACAGGCCGGCGCGGGCGCGCTCGTCGACGGACATCTCCAGGACGTCTTCGCCGTCGAGGGTGACGGTGCCACCGGTGATCGTGTACTTCGGGTGACCGGCCAGCGAGTAGGCCAGCGTGGACTTGCCGGAGCCGTTCGGACCCATGATGGCGTGCGTCTCACCCTGCTTGACGGTGAGGTCGACGCCCTTGAGGATCTCGCGGGCGCCGTTCTCGGCCTCGACGGAGACGTGCAGGTCGTGGATTTCAAGCGTTGCCATGGATACCTCAGGACTCCTGGGTGAGGGAGACGAGCACGTCGTCCCCTTCGATCTTTACGGGGTATACGGGTACGGGGCGCGTCGCGGGCAGGCCGGACGGCTTGCCGGTTCGCAGGTCGAACGCCGAGCCGTGCAGCCAGCACTCGATCATGCAGTCCTCGACCTCGCCCTCCGAGAGGGACACGTTCGCGTGCGAGCAGATGTCGTTGATCGCGAACACCTCCCCCTCGGTGGAGACGATGGACACCGGCGTGCCGTTCAGCTCCACCCGCTTGGGGGTGTCCGCCTCCAGCTCGCTCAGCGCACAGGCCTTGACGTAATTCATCAGACGGAACCCTGGAGCTCGGTCTCGATCTTGGAGAGCAGGCGCTCCTCGATGTCGTCGACACCGATCTGCTGGACCAGCTCGGCGAAGAAGCCGCGCACGACCAGCCGGCGGGCCTCGTCGGCCGGGATGCCGCGGGCCTGCAGGTAGAAGAGCTGCTCGTCGTCGAAGCGGCCGGTCGCGGAGGCGTGGCCGGCGCCGACGATCTCGCCGGTCTCGATCTCCAGGTTCGGCACCGAGTCGACCCGCGCGCCGTCCGTGAGGACGAGGTTGCGGTTCATCTCGTAGGTGTCGGTGCCCTCGGCGGTCTTCTCGATGAGCACGTCACCGATCCAGACCGCGTGGGCGTCCTGGCCCTGCAGGGCGCCCTTGTAGACCACGTTCGACTTGCAGTGGGGCGCGCTGTGGTCGACCAGGAGACGGTGCTCCTGGTGCTGGCCGGCGTCCGTGAAGTACAGGCCGAAGAGCTCGGCCTCGCCGCCGGGGCCGGCGTAGGTCACGCGCGGGTGCAGGCGGACGAGGTCGCCGCCGAAGGTGACGACGATCGACTTGAAGGTCGCGTCCCGGCCCACCAGCGCGTTGTGCTGGGAGACGTGGACGGCGGTGTCGTCCCAGTCCTGCACCGACACGACGGTGAGCTTGGCGCCGTCGCCGACGAGGAAGTCGACGTTGGCGGCGCGCACGCCGTCACCGGTGTGGTCGATGACGACGACGGCCTCCGCGAAGGCCTTCACGTCGAAGACCGTGTGGCCGAAGGTGGTGCCTCCCTCGCCGTGCAGCGTGACGCGCACGGGCTCGGTGAGGACGGCCTCCTTGGGCACGGTGACGACCGTGGCCTTCGCGAAGGACGAGAACGCCTGCGCGGCGATCCGGTCCACCGGGGTGCCGGCCTTGCCGATGCGCGCGTCGCCGCGCTCCACCGACTCGATCGTGACGACCTCGGGTGCGTCGATCTGGGCCTTCAGGGTGCCGTCGGCGACCGCGGTGCCGTCGTGCAGGCCCTTGAGGCGGGCGAGCGGGGTGAACCGCCACTCCTCCTCGCGGCCGTTGGGAACCGGGAAGTCCGCCACGTCGAAGGACGGGGGCGCGCTCATCCGGGTGGCGACGGTGGACTCGGCGGCCACCGCGATCGCGCCGGCGGTGGTCGAGCCCGCCGGAATGTTCTGAGCCTCAGCCATGGCTGTCTTCGTGCTCTCTTCCTACGTCAAAGAATGTCTGCGGGACGGTCGGGCGGTCGGGACTATCCGACCGACCCCTCCATCTGCAGCTCGATCAGCCGGTTCAGCTCCAGCGCGTACTCCATGGGCAGCTCGCGCGCGATCGGCTCGACGAAGCCGCGCACGATCATGGCCATGGCCTCGAACTCGGTCAGACCGCGGCTCATCAGGTAGAAGAGCTGGTCGTCGGAGACCTTGGAGACGGTGGCCTCGTGACCCATGGACACGTCGTCCTCGCGGACGTCCACGTAGGGGTACGTGTCCGAGCGGGAGATCGTGTCGACCAGGAGCGCGTCGCACAGCACGTTGGACTTGGAGCCGTGCGCGCCCTCGCCGATCTCGACCAGGCCGCGGTAGGACGTGCGACCGCCGCCTCGCGCCACCGACTTGGAGACGATGTTCGAGGAGGTGTTCGGCGCCATGTGGACCATCTTGGAGCCGGCGTCCTGGTGCTGGCCCTCGCCCGCGAAGGCGATGGACAGGGTCTCGCCCTTGGCGTGCTCGCCCATCAGGTAGACGGCCGGGTACTTCATGGTGACCTTGGAACCGATGTTGCCGTCGATCCACTCCATGGTCGCGCCCTCGTACGCCACGGCGCGCTTGGTGACCAGGTTGTAGACGTTGTTCGACCAGTTCTGGATCGTCGTGTAGCGGCAGCGGCCGCCCTTCTTCACGATGATCTCGACCACGGCGCTGTGCAGGGAGTCCGAGGAGTAGATCGGGGCGGTGCAGCCCTCGACGTAGTGGACGTAGGCGTCCTCGTCGACGATGATCAGCGTCCGCTCGAACTGGCCCATGTTCTCCGTGTTGATGCGGAAGTAGGCCTGGAGCGGGATGTCGACCTTGACGCCCTTGGGGACGTAGATGAACGAGCCGCCCGACCACACGGCGGTGTTCAGCGACGCGAACTTGTTGTCGCCGACCGGGATGACCGTGCCGAAGTACTCCTGGAAGAGCTCCGGGTGCTCCTTCAGCGCGGTGTCCGTGTCGAGGAAGATGACGCCCTGCTCCTCCAGGTCCTCACGGATCTGGTGGTAGACGACCTCGGACTCGTACTGGGCGGCGACACCGGCGACGAGGCGCTGCTTCTCCGCCTCCGGGATGCCGAGCTTGTCGTACGTGTTCTTGATGTCCTCGGGCAGGTCCTCCCAGGAAGCGGCCTGCTTCTCGGTCGAACGCACGAAGTACTTGATGTTGTCGAAGTCGATGCCCGAGAGGTCAGAGCCCCAGTTCGGCATGGGCTTCTTGCCGAACAGCTTCAGGCCCTTGAGCCGGAGGTTCAGCATCCACTCCGGCTCGGACTTCTTGGCCGAGATGTCGCGGACGACATCCTCGGACAGACCCCGCTTGGCGACGGCGCCCGCCGCGTCGGAGTCGGCCCAGCCGTATTCGTAGGTGCCCAGGCCATCGAGCTCAGGGTGAGCAGTCTCCGTGGTCATGCGGGGTTCCTCCCGGCCGTACTTGCAGATACTGATGTGTCGGTCTGTGCGGCACCCTTGGCGCCGGCGCCCGCGCTGCGCGGAATGAACGTCGTGCACACCCCGTCGCCGTGGGCGATCGTGGCGAGTCGCTGCACATGGGTCCCGAGCAGGCGGGAGAAGACCTCGGTCTCCGCCTCGCAGAGCTGCGGGAACTGCTCGGCCACGTGGGCGACCGGACAGTGGTGCTGGCAGAGCTGTTCACCGCTGTGCGGACCGGGAGCGCTCTTGGCCGTAGCAGCGTACCCGTCCGCGGTCAACGCCTTGGCCAGGGCCTCGGTCCGTTCCGCGGGGGCGGCCGCCTCGACGGATTCCCGGTAGGTCTCCGCCTGTGCGGCCAGTCTCGCCCGGGCGAACGCGGCCACCGCCGCCTCGCCCTGCTCGCCTCCGCCGGCGGACTGCGCGATCCAGCGCAGGGCCTCGACGGCGAGCGAGTCGTAGGACTGGTCGAAGGCGTCGCGTCCACAGTCGGTGAGCGCGAAGACCTTGGCCGGTCGACCCCGAGTGCGTGCGCCGTACACACGCTGCTCTCGGGGTGCGATCACGTCGTCGGCGACGAGTGCGTCGAGGTGACGACGGACGGCGGCCTGGGTGAGGCCGAGACGCTGGGCGAGGTCGGCGACGGTGGACGGACCGTGGTCCAGGATGGAGCGCGCGACCCGGTTGCGGGTGGACCGCTCCCCGGTCACGAGTTCCCCCTGGGGGGTCTCGATCATCCGTTCGCCGTATTTCACAACGCCATTGTTGCGTAATTAACCGAGCATCGACAAGCCGTGACCGAGGCCACTCCAGGTGGTCTCCATCACTAAGGGTTACCTAATTTGTCGACGCAGAGTTATTCGGAGGCCTGCATTCCCTACTCTGCGGGGGCGCCTCCGATGCCCCGTCCCACGGCTCCCACCAGCAATCCCCCGCCCAGGACGGTCCCGGGAGGGCTCCGGAAGCGGTAGGCGCGGAGGGCCGGAAAAGTTCACGGAAACCGACTGGGCCATCCAGGATCACCGGGCCGAAAAGAGCCGGGTTCGGGACGCCGTGTTCGAATCCGATGGCCGGGAAATCCGCCCGGGCGACCTGGGAGCGGGGATTTCCACCGCGTCCCGCGGGCCGAGGAATCATGGACGGCCGCGCCCGTGACCCCGCCGCCCCCGCCGCCGAGGCCCCCCCTCGGCCCTCCGTAGACTCACCGGCATGAGCAACGACCCCGCCGTGGAGATCCGCGGACTGGTGAAGCGGTACCGCCCCCTCCCCCACCGGCCGGCCGTGGACGGACTGGACCTCACCGTCCGCACGGCGTCGGTCACCGCGGTACTGGGCCCCAACGGCGCGGGAAAGACCACCACGGTGGAGACCTGCGAGGGCTACCGGCACCCCGACGCGGGCACCGTCCGCGTCCTCGGCCTCGACCCGATCGCCCACGCCGAGGCCCTGCGTCCGCGGATCGGCGTCATGCTCCAGTCCGGCGGGGTCTACTCCGGCGCCCGCGCCGTCGAGATGCTCCGCCACATGGCCAGGCTGTACGCGGACCCCCTCGACGTGGACACCGTCGTGGAGCGCCTCGGACTCGGCGGATGCGGCCGCACCACCTACCGCCGGCTCTCCGGCGGCCAGCAGCAGCGCCTCTCGCTCGCCATGGCCGTCGTGGGCCGCCCCGAGCTGGTCTTCCTCGACGAGCCCACGGCCGGCCTCGACCCGCAGGCCCGCCGCGCGACCTGGGACCTGGTCCGGGAACTGCGCGCCGACGGGGTCACCGTCGTCCTGACCACCCACCACATGGACGAGGCCGAGCAGCTCGCGGACGAGGTCGCCATCGTCGACGCGGGCAAGGTCATCGCCCACGGCAGCCCCGAGCAGCTCTGCCGGGGCGGCGCCGAGAACACCCTGCGCTTCACCGGCCGCCCCTCCCTCGACCTGGCCTCCCTGCTGAAGGCGCTGCCCGACGGCACCGAGGCCGCCGAGCTCAGCGCCGGCGTCTACCGGGTCACCGGCGACGTGCACCCGCAACTGCTGGCCACCGTCGCGTCCTGGTGCGCGCAGCACGGGGTGATGCCGGACAGCCTCTCGGTCGAGCGGCACACGCTGGAAGACGTCTTTCTCACGCTCACGGGCAAGGAGCTGCGCGCATGAGCGCCGGTACGTTCACCCCCAAGCCGGGGGCCGCCCCCCTGTCCCGCATGATCCGGGCGCAGACCGCGCTGGAGACCCGGATGCTGCTGCGCAACGGGGAACAGCTGCTGCTGACCGTGATCATTCCGGCGCTGCTCCTCGTGCTCTTCTCCGCGGTCGACGTCGTGGACACCGGCGAGGGCAAGGCCGTGGACTTCCTGGCGCCCGGCATCCTCGCCCTCGCGGTGATGTCCACCGCCTTCACGGGGCAGGCCATCGCCACCGGTTTCGACCGCCGCTACGGGGTCCTCAAGCGGCTCGGGGCCTCCCCGTTGCCGCGCCGTGCCCTGATGGCCGCCAAGACGCTGTCCGTCCTGGTCACCGAGGTGCTCCAGATCGCCCTGCTGACGGTGATCGCCCTCGCGCTGGGCTGGTCCCCGCACGGGAACCCGCTGTCGGTCGCGGCGCTGATCCTGCTCGGCACCGCCGCCTTCTCGGGGCTGGGCCTGCTGATGGCGGGCACGCTCAAGGCAGAGCTGACCCTGGCCGCCGCCAACCTCGTCTTCCTGCTCCTGCTGGTCGGCGGCGGGGTGATCGT
The DNA here is from genome assembly GCF_044766345.1 of Streptomyces sp. NPDC102278. Classification (NCBI taxonomy): domain Bacteria; kingdom Bacillati; phylum Actinomycetota; class Actinomycetes; order Kitasatosporales; family Streptomycetaceae; genus Streptomyces; species Streptomyces sp. NPDC102278. The sequence goes on from NZ_JBIWLV010000009.1 coordinate 105,299, forward strand.
GCCGCTGGACCGGTTCCCGGACGCGGTGCGCTCCGTACTGGAACTGCTGCCGATCTCGGCCCTGTCCGACGGGCTGCGGGAGGTGCTCCGACACGGGGCCCCGATGCCCTGGGGCGACGCCGCGATCCTGGCCGGCTGGGCGGTGCTGGGACTGGGGGCCGCCGCGCGGTTCTTCCGCTGGGAGTGAATCCCTTCCCCCGTGCGTTGGCTTGGCAGGAGGATGACCACCTCCACGCATCAGCGACGCAGGACGAGGACGCCGGGGGGCGGGCATGACACAGCGGGAGGCCGTTCTGCGGCTGGACGAGCAATGGGCGAGGGTCCGGTCGGGGGCCGCGCACGCGGAGCCCGGCGAGGACGACCGTCTGCTGGCCGAACTCATCGGCGCGCTCCGTGAGCCCGCCCGGACCGACGCCGAGTGTGCGGCCCGGCTGGGGCTGCGGCTGGGCGACCTCGCGGCCCGTCGGTTCGCCGTCGGGGACCGGGCCGGGGCTCTCTCGGCGATCGAGGAGGCCCTGCGGCACGCGCAGCAGGCCGCCGGACACGCCCCCGAGTACGCCCGCTGGTACGCCCGGGGTCTGATCAACCAGGGCGTCTGGCTGTCCTGGCCCCTCAGCGACGGCGCCCGGCTCCCCCGGTATCCGCTGGGGACGGTGGCCGAGAGCGGCCCGACCCCGATGGAACGCGCGGCCGGGGAGCGCGCCCGGGACCTGACCCGGGCCGCCGTCGAGGTGTGGGCCTCCCTCGACCAGCACGACCCGGTCAACCGCCGGGGCCTGGCGCAGGCCAAGGTGTTCCTCGGGGACCGGCTCGCGGAGCTGGGGTTCGCCGAGGACGCGGTGGCCTGGGCGGTGGACGCCGAGGCCGGGTTCCGTCGCCTGCTGCTGGCCGCGCCCGGCGCCGAGGAGGCGCAGGAGGCCGAGGAGGCCCTGGACCACATCGGTCGGCAACTGGAGCTGCGCCTGCGCTTCCTGTCCTTCGACTCGCTGGTGAGCCTGCGCGCGGGCGGCCTGCTGCCCGAACGGCTGCTGCCGCAGGCGGTGGTGGCCGCGCGGATCCAGGGCGTCGCCGAGCCCGAGATCGCCGCTCGGCTGGGCCTGGGCGCCGAGCAGGTGGGCACGATGTTGGAGGTCACGCCCTGGCTCGCGGTGTGGCGGGTGGAGGTGCGGGGGGCGGACGGGCTGTGGACCGTGCAGGAGCGTCCGTGGCACGGCGCCACCGAGGTGCGCAACCGGACCGCGCAGGACGTGGCGGCCGAGCTGGTGCGCGGCTTCATGGATGCGCCGCAGTACCCGGGCGACAGCGGCCTGTGGCGGATCCGGTTGTGGTGGCACGAGGAGGGTGACCCGGCGGGGGCGCGGTTCCGCCTGGTCATGGGACCGGACTCGGCCGCCGGCACCCCCTCGTGAAAGTTTGCACAAGGGGCGGCATACGATGGGGGCCGTGTTGACCCCTCTCTCCTTCATCGCCGGCCGCTGGACCCCGTCACCCCGGACCGTCCGGCGGGCCGCGCTCGCCGCGCTCGTCATGAGCGTGGTCATCGTCGTCACCGGCGGCGCGGTGCGGCTGACCGGATCCGGTCTCGGCTGCGACACCTGGCCCAAGTGCACCGACGACAGCCTGATCGTGACCCGGGAACAGGGCTTCCACGGGGCGATCGAGTTCGGCAACCGCATGCTGACGTACGTGCTCTGCGCCGCCGTCGGCTGGGCCATCGTCGCCGCCCGCTCGGCCAAGCCGTGGCGCCGCTCCCTCAGCCGGCTGGGCTGGCTCCAGTTCGCCATCGTGATGGGCAACGCCGTGCTCGGCGGCATCACCGTCCTCACGGGGCTCAACCCGTACAGCGTGGCCGGGCACTTCCTGCTCGCCACCTCGCTGATCACGGTGACGACGATCACCTGGCAGCGCGCGGCCGAGGGCGACTCCCCGGCCCGGCCCCGGGTGCCCGCCCCGGTGCGCAGGCTCTCCTGGGCGCTGCTCGCCACCACCCTGGTCCTGATCGCCGCGGGCACGGTGGTGACCGGATCCGGTCCGCACGCGGGTGACAGCAGCGAGATCAAGCGGATGCCGTTCGACTGGGCGGCCACCGCCCACGTACACGCCATCGCCGCCTGGGTGGTGTGCGCGCTCGCCGTCGCGATGTGGCTGGTGCTGCGCGTGGTCGACGCCCCCGTCGACACCCGGGCGCGCGCCCGCGACCTGCTGGTCGTCCTGCTCGCCCAGGGCGCCATCGGCTACGTGCAGTTCTTCACCCAAGTGCCCGAGGCCCTGGTCGCGGCCCACATGCTGGGCTCCTGCCTGGTGTGGATCGCGGTGCTCCGCATCGTGCTGAGCCTGCGCGAGCGGCCGGCCGGCGCGGCCGGGATCCCCGCGCAGGGCGACCCGCTGCTCGCCGGCGTCTGAGACCCGGTCCGCCCGGGACCCGGCCCGGTCCCTCGCGGGCCGGGCCGCTCAGGCGCGTTCGTCCAGCCGGTAGACGCGGCGGGCGTTGCCCGCCGCGATCATGGCCGCGACCCGGTCCGCGTCCCGCCGGGCCCAGGACCCGTCGGCGACCCAGCCGCCGAGCACCCCGTTCACGGCCTCCCGGAACACCAGGGCGCCCACGGCGTGCAGCTCGGGCAGCCGGCGACCGCCGCTGGAGAACATCAGCTTCCCGAAGGGGGCGGTCTCCAGCAGTTCGGCCAGGACCGTCGCCGCCCGCGCCCCGGTCTGCGAGAGGACGGCGCCCAGATCCGCGTACACGTGGGGGAAGGCGGACGCCAGTCGCGCCGCGTGACGGTGGTACGGGTAGCCGCCGAGCAGGACCAGCCGGGTCCCGAGGCCGGCGGTGGCCCGTACGAAGTCCGTCAGCAGGGCCGGATCGGCCCGCCCCGGGTACTCCGCCGGCTCCCCCGCGCCCGTGTGCAGTTGGATCGGCAGCCCGGACGCCACCGCGCTCCACAGCAGGTGCCGCAGGAGTACCGGGTCCCGTACGGCCTCGCCCTTGGCCCGGCGGGCGAGCCACCGCCCGGCCGCCCCGTGCACCTCGCCCGGGCCGGGCGGCTCGGGGGCGAAGGCCAGCACGGCGGGGTATCCGGCGGCGGCCCCGCAGCTGAAGGCCGCGGCGCCGGCGGCTGCGTGCTGGAGTGCCTCGACGAGGTTGGCGAGGAAGGCGGTGACGCTCCCGGAGGTGTCGGCGACCTGCTCGGCCAGCAGCTCCAGTCGAACGATCTCGAAGGCGTCGGCGTCGCCGGCGAGGGCCAGTTCCTTGGGCCCGGTGAGGTCCGCGGGCACCCCCGTGTCGACCAGGTACGCGGCGACCCCGGAGCCGCGCAGCAGGCGTTTGCCGGCCTCGACGACCCCGAGCTCGCGCCGGCGGGCCAGGTAGCGGGCGGGCGTGCAGTGCGGCTCCAGCCCGAGCAGCGGCGGACACCAGCGGCGCACGGCGAAGCCGGTCTGGGTGTCGAAGAAGGTGGTGCCCGCGGCGGGCGGGCCGGCAGAGCTGATCAGGTGGGTCTCGAAGGTGCCGAGGCCCAGCTCCGTGCGGAGCACTCCGTGGCAGTACTGGTCCACCAGGGGCGGCGTTTCGATCATCCGGTCATCCCGTTGCGGACGTGAGGAAGGGGCTTCCACACGTCCTAACGGGTGAGCGGGGTGTGAGGTGTTGCTCGCGCTGTTGACCGAGCCCTCAGAATCCGGGATTGGCGGGACCGCCCCACTGGATGCCGGCCATCCGGGTCCACTCGTAGGGCCCGGTCCGCACGCGCGCGGCGAACTCGCCGTCGAACTCCGCGTGCAGGGTCAGTCCGGCCTTCTCGGCGGCCAGCTCGGCCACGCCGTGGGTGGGGGCCACCAGGTCGCCCCAGCCGCCGTCGGTGCCCACGAGCACGATCCGGGTGCCGGCCTGGCCGATGTGGGCCAGCTGGCCCTCGGCGCCGCCGTGCTGCTTGGCGAACGCGCCGATCTGCCGGGCCAGCTTCGCGGCGGTGCGGTCCTGCTTCTTGTCCGGCGTGGCCGGGGTGACCGGGGTGTCTGCGGTGTCTGCCATGGATCGCATGCTACCGACGAGTAATCACTTGAGGAAGGGATCCACGGCGACGGCGACGAAGAGCAGCGACACATAGGTGATCGACCAGTGGAACAGTCGCATCTCCTTCAGCTTCGCGCCCGTCACTCCCGCCTTGGCCCGCGCGTGCAGCGCGTGCGCCTCCCACAGCCACCAACCACCGGCCACCAGCGCCACCGTCGTGTAAAACCAGCCGGTGTACCCGAGCGGGGTCAACAGCAGCGAGACCGCCACCATCACCCAGCTGTAGAGGACGATCTGGCGCGCCACGACCCTGTTGCCCGCCACGACCGGCAGCATCGGCACGCCGGCGCGCGCGTAGTCGTCCTTGACCTTCATCGACAACGGCCAGTAGTGCGGCGGAGTCCAGAAGAAGATGACGAGGAACAGGATGATCGCGGCCCAGGAGACCTCGTTCTTCACCGCGGACCAGCCGATGAGCACCGGCATGCAACCCGCGATGCCGCCCCAGACGATGTTCTGCGCGGTGCGCCGCTTCAGCAGCATCGTGTAGACCACGACGTAGAAGAGGAGCGCGCCGAGCGAGAGGGCGGCCGAGAGCCAGTTGACGAGGAGCCCGAAGAAGAGGGTGGACACCACCGCGAGGCCGAGGCCGAAGGCCAGGCACTCGCGCGGGCTCACCATGCCGGTCACCAGCGGCCGCTGCGCCGTGCGGTCCATCAACGCGTCGATGTCGCGGTCGATGTACATGTTCAGCGCGTTCGCGCCACCCGCCGACAGGTAACCGCCGAAGCAGGTCACGAGCACCAGCCAGAGGCTGGGGACGCCCCCCTCGGCGAGGAACATCACCGGCACTGTGGTGATCAGCAGAAGTTCGATGATCCGAGGCTTGGTCAAAGCCACGAATGCCATGGCCCTGGCCCCGAACGGCCGGTGACCGGGGCTCGTCCCGAGCACCGCCGCTGGACGGGATTCGACGGCCGTCACGCACACCCCTGAGAGAGAATCCAGCAAGCTCCGACTCGCACTCTTCAGGCGTGAAAGTCCGGTAAAGGCTTGCGCGTACCACGCCACTCTAGACGTTGCTCTTGTGTCGCCCCGCGCGGGGGTCGCCTCGTGTTGGGCCGATCGGCGGGAGCCCAGGTGAACACCAGTGGCCAACCAGGCGACGCACTACCGGCACTCGAATAGCCGCACGCCCCGGCGGGGGTAGGCTCGGAATCGCGCCGGTGCACCGTTCGTCACCGGGAAACGACATGTGGAGAGGAGCCCTGACAAACGGTGAGCACCAAGCCGACCACCACAGAGCTCGAGTGGACCGAACTGGACCAGCGGGCCGTCGACACCGCCCGCATCCTGGCCGCCGACGCGGTACAGAAGGTCGGGAACGGCCACCCCGGTACGGCGATGAGCCTGGCCCCCGCCGCGTACACCCTTTTCCAGAAGGTCATGCGGCACGACCCGGCCGACCCCGAGTGGGTTGGGCGTGACCGCTTCGTGCTCTCCGCAGGGCACTCGTCCCTGACCCTCTACACCCAGCTCTACCTGGCCGGTTTCGGCCTGGAGCTGGCTGACCTGGAGGCGTTCCGCACCTGGGGTTCCAAGACCCCCGGTCACCCGGAGTACGGACACACCAAGGGCGTCGAGACGACCACCGGCCCGCTCGGCCAGGGCGTCGCCAACGCGGTGGGCATGGCCATGGCCGCCCGCTACGAGCGCGGCCTGTTCGACCCGGAGGCCGCCCCGGGCACCTCCCCGTTCGACCACATGATCTACGCGATCGCCGGCGACGGCTGCCTCCAGGAGGGCATCTCGCACGAGGCGTCCTCGCTGGCCGGCCACCAGAAGCTCGGCAACCTCGTGCTGCTGTGGGACGACAACCACATCTCCATCGAGGGCGACACGGAGACGGCCGTCTCCGAGGACACCCTCGCGCGCTACGAGGCGTACGGCTGGCACGTCCAGCGCGTCGCCCCGCAGGAGAACGGCGACCTGGACCCGAAGGCGCTGTTCACCGCGCTGGAGGCCGCCAAGGCCGAGACCGAACGCCCGTCCTTCATCGCGATGCGCTCGATCATCGCCTGGCCCGCCCCGCACGCCCAGAACACCGAGGCCGCGCACGGCTCGGCCCTCGGCGCCGACGAGGTCGCGGCCACCAAGCGCGTCCTGGGCTTCGACCCGGAGAAGAGCTTCGACGTCGCGGACGAGGTCCTCGCCCACACGCGCGAGGCGCTCGACCGGGGCCGCGAGGTCAAGGCCGCGTGGGAGAAGGACTTCTCCGCCTGGCGCACCTCCAACCCGGAGCGCGCGGCCGAGTTCGACCGCATCAACGCCAACGAGCTGCCCGCGGGCTGGGAGGAGAAGCTCCCCGTCTTCGAGACCGGCAAGGGCGTCGCCACCCGCGCCGCGTCCGGCAAGGTCCTGGAGGCCCTCGGCGCGGTCATCCCGGAGCTGTGGGGCGGCTCGGCGGACCTCGCCGGCTCCAACAACACCACCATCGACAAGAACTCCTCGTTCCTGCCGGTGGGCAACCCGCTCCCGGGCGCCCAGCCGTACGGCCGCACGATCCACTTCGGGATCCGCGAGCACGCCATGGCCGCGGCCATGAACGGCATCGCGCTGCACGGCCACACCCGCGTCTACGGCGGCACGTTCCTCACGTTCTCCGACTACATGCGCAACGCGGTCCGCCTCTCCGCGCTGATGCACGTGCCGGTCACCTACGTGTGGACGCACGACTCCATCGGCCTCGGCGAGGACGGCCCGACCCACCAGCCGGTCGAGCACATCGCCGCGCTGCGCGCCATCCCCGGCCTGAACGTGGTCCGCCCCGCGGACGCGAACGAGACCGTCGTCGCCTGGCGCGAGATCCTCCGCCGCCACACCAAGGTGTTCGGCAAGGGCGCCCCGCACGGTCTGGCGCTGACCCGCCAGGGCGTGCCCACCTACGAGCGGGACGAGAACGCCGCCAAGGGCGGGTACGTCCTCTTCGAGGCCGAGGGCGGCGAGCCGCAGGTGATCCTCATCGGCACCGGCTCCGAGGTCCAGCTCGCCGTCGGCGCCCGCGAGGCGCTCCAGGCCGAGGGCATCCCGACCCGCGTGGTCTCGATGCCGTCCGTCGAGTGGTTCGAGGAGCAGGACCAGGCGTACAAGGACAGCGTCCTGCCGCCCGCCGTCAAGGCGCGCGTCGCCGTCGAGGCCGGCATCGGTCTGACCTGGCACCGCTACGTAGGCGACGCCGGTCGGATCGTGTCGCTGGAGCACTTCGGTGCCTCCGCCGACGGAGCCCTGCTGTTCCGCGAGTTCGGTCTGACGGCCGAGGCCGTGACCGCCGCCGCCCAAGAGTCCCTCACCGCCGCCGCGCGCTGACACCGGTACACGACCAGTAGGAGATGCAATTCCCATGACAGACGCACTCAAGCGCCTCTCCGACGAGGGCGTGGCGATCTGGCTGGACGACCTGTCCCGCAAGCGCATCACGTCCGGCAACCTCGCCGAGCTCATCGACCAGCAGCACGTGGTCGGTGTCACCACCAACCCGTCGATCTTCCAGAAGGCGATCAGCAGCGGCGACGGATACGAGCAGCAGCTCACGGAGCTCGCCGCCCGCAAGGTCAGCGTCGAAGAGGCGATCCGCATGATCACGACGGCGGACGTCCGCGACGCCGCCGACATCCTGCGCCCCGTCTTCGACGCGACGGACGGTCAGGACGGCCGGGTCTCGATCGAGGTCGACCCCCGTCTCGCCCACAACACCACGGCGACCGTCGCCGAGGCCAAGCAGCTCGCCTGGCTGGTGGACCGCCCGAACACGCTCATCAAGATCCCGGCGTCCAAGGCCGGCCTGCCGGCGATCACCGAGGTCATCGGCCGGGGCATCAGCGTCAACGTCACGCTGATCTTCTCGCTGGAGCGCTACCGCGAGGTCATGGAGGCGTACCTGGCGGGTCTGGAGAAGGCCAAGGCCGCGGGCCTGGACCTCTCCAAGATCCACTCGGTCGCCTCGTTCTTCGTGTCCCGCGTGGACACCGAGATCGACAAGCGTCTCGACGACCTCGGCACCGACGAGGCGAAGGCCCTGAAGGGCAAGGCGGCCCTCGCCAACGCCCGTTTGGCCTACGAGGCCTTCGAGGAGGTCTTCGCCGGTGAGCGCTGGGCCGCCCTGGACAAGGCGCACGCCAACAAGCAGCGTCCGCTGTGGGCCTCGACCGGCGTCAAGGACCCGGCCTACAAGGACACCCTGTACGTGGTGGACCTGGTCGCGCCCGGCACCGTGAACACCATGCCGGAAGCCACCATGGAGGCCACCGCCGACCACGGCGAGGTCACCGGCGACACCATCCGCGGCACCTACGAGCAGGCGCGCGCCGACCTCGACGCGGTAGCGAAGCTGGGCATCTCGTACGACGATGTCGTTCAGCTGCTGGAGGACGAGGGCGTCGAGAAGTTCGAGGCGTCCTGGAACGACCTGCTGAAGTCGACCGAGGCGGAGCTCGAGCGCCTCGCCCCCACGGAGGCCTGAACACCTTGTCTCTCAACGGAGCGAACCCGCTTCGTGACGCACAGGACCGGCGGCTCCCGCGCATCGCGGGGCCGTCCGGCCTGGTCATTTTCGGCGTTACGGGTGACCTGTCGCGCAAGAAGCTGATGCCTGCCGTCTACGACCTGGCCAACCGCGGCCTGCTCCCGCCGGGCTTCTCGCTCATCGGGTTCGCCCGCCGCGAGTGGCAGGACGAGGACTTCGCCCAGGAGGTGCACGACGCGGTCAAGGAGCACTCGCGCACCCCCTTCCGGGAGGAGGTGTGGCAACAGCTCGTCCAGGGTTGCCGCTTCGTCCAGGGCGACTTCGACGACGACGCGGCCTTCGAGACGCTCAAGGCCACGATCGAGGAACTCGACAAGGCCCAGGGCACCGGCGGAAACTTCGCCTTCTACCTCTCGGTCCCGCCGAAGTTCTTCCCCAAGGTGGTCCAGCAGCTCAAGGACCACGGTCTGGCGCAGAAGGAGGGCTCGTGGCGGCGCGCCGTCATCGAGAAGCCCTTCGGCCACGATCTGAAGAGCGCGGAAGAGCTCAACAAGGTCGTCCACGAGGTCTTCCCCCGTGACGAGGTCTTCCGGATCGACCACTACCTCGGCAAGGAGACCGTCCAGAACATCCTGGCGCTCCGGTTCGCCAACACCATGTTCGAGCCGATCTGGAACCGGTCGTACGTCGACCACGTGCAGATCACCATGGCGGAGGACATCGGCATCGGTGGCCGCGCCGGGTACTACGACGGCATCGGCGCCGCCCGTGACGTCATCCAGAACCACCTGCTCCAGCTGCTCGCGCTCACCGCGATGGAGGAGCCCGGCTCCTTCCACCCGAAGGCGCTGGTGGCGGAGAAGCTCAAGGTGCTGACCGCCGTGGAGCTGCCCGAGGACCTGGGCAAGCACACCGTGCGCGGCCAGTACTCGGCCGCCTGGCAGGGCGGCGAGAAGGTCGTCGGGTACCTCGAAGAGGACGGCATCGACCCCAAGTCGAAGACCGACACCTACGCGGCCATCCGGCTGGAGATCAACAACCGCCGCTGGGCGGGCGTCCCGTTCTACCTGCGGACCGGCAAGCGCCTGGGCCGTCGGGTGACGGAGATCGCGGTGGTCTTCAAGCGGGCCCCGTACCTCCCCTTCGAGTCGGGCGCGACCGAGGAGCTGGGGCAGAACGCCCTGGTCATCCGGGTCCAGCCGGACGAGGGCGTGACGGTGCGCTTCGGCTCCAAGGTGCCCGGCACCTCCATGGAGGTGCGGGACGTCACGATGGACTTCGCCTACGGCGAGTCCTTCACGGAGTCCAGCCCCGAGGCGTACGAGCGGCTGATCCTCGACGTCCTGCTGGGTGACGCGAACCTCTTCCCGCGTCACCAGGAGGTCGAGCTCTCCTGGAACATCCTCGACCCGATCGAGCAGTACTGGGACAAGCACGGCAAGCCCGCGCAGTACCCGGCGGGCACCTGGGGACCGGTCGAGGCGGACGAGATGCTCGCACGAGACGGACGGAGCTGGCGCCGGCCATGAAGATCGACCTTACGGAGACCACCTCCAGCAAGATCAACGCCGCGTTGGTGCAGGCGCGCCGGGACATCGGCACGCCGGCCATCGGCATGGTCCTCACGCTGGTGATCGTGACCGACGAGGAGAACGCGTACGACGCGCTCAAGTCGGCGAACGACGCGTCCCACGAGCACCCCTCGCGGATCATCGTCGTGGTCAAGCGGGTCAGCCGCTCGCCGCGCAGTCGCCGCGACGCCCGTCTCGACGCGGAAGTCCGTGTCGGTGCGGACGCCGGCTCCGGCGAGACGGTCGTGCTCCGCATGCACGGCGAACTGGTCAACCACGCCCAGTCGGTGGTTCTCCCGCTCCTGCTGCCCGACGCCCCCGTGGTGGTCTGGTGGCCGGAGGGCGCTCCGGCGAACCTGGCGGGCGATCCGCTGGGCTCGCTGGGACAGCGCCGGATCTCGGACACGTACGCCTCGGAGAGCCCGATCGCCGCACTCGGCAGCCGGGCCCAGGCGTACGCGCCGGGTGACACGGACCTGTCCTGGACCCGGATCACCCCGTGGCGTTCGATGCTGGCCGCGGCGCTCGACCAGCAGAGTCGCGTCTCGGTCGTCTCGGCGACCGTCGAGGGCGAGGACGACAACCCGAGCTGTGAGCTGCTGGCCATGTGGCTGGCGGACCGCCTCGGGGTACCGGTCAAGCGCACCCACTCCGCCGGCCCCGGCCTCACGGCCGTACGGCTGGAGACCACGGACGGCGTCATCGTCCTGGACCGGGCGGACGGCGCGCTGGCGACGCTGTGCATGCCGGGTCAGCCCGACCGCGCGGTGGCGCTCAAGCGCCGTGACACGGCCGAGCTGCTGGCGGAGGAACTGCGCCGGCTGGACCCGGACAACACGTACGAGGCCTCGCTGAAGTTCGGCGTGGACCGGCTGGACGCGAAGAAGGCGTCCCCGGCCGGCAAGGCCGAGGGTTCCGCCGGCAAGGCCGAGGCCCCCGCGGCCGAGGCGCCGGCGAAGCCGGCCGCCAAGGCTCCGGCCAAGAAGGCCCCGGCCAAGCAGTGACGCACCACGGCCGCCGGCCGGACGCCCGCGAGGGAGTCCGGCCGGCGGCCGAGCCATTTCCCCGCAGCAACGAGCAAGAAGGCGGCACGCACATGGGTATGACGACTCCCCAGGTCGTCGTCCACCGGGACAAGGAGCTGATGGCCCAGGCCGCGGCGGCCCGGCTCATCACGAAGATCGTGGACGCGCAGGCGGCCCGCGGCAGCGCCTCGGTGGTGCTGACCGGCGGCCGCAACGGCAACGGCCTGCTCGCGGCGCTGGCGGCCGCGCCGGCGCGGGACGCGATCGACTGGTCCCGGCTGGACCTGTGGTGGGGCGACGAGCGGTACGTCCCCGCCGACGACCCCGAGCGCAACCACGTCCAGGCCCGTGAGGCCCTCCTGGACGCGGTGCCGGTGGATCCGGCGCGCGTCCACGTCATGCCGGCCTCGGACGGCCCGTACGGGGCGGACGTCGACGCCGCCGCGGCGGCCTACGCGGCGGAACTCGCGAAGGCGGCGGGCCCGGAGGACCACGGCCCGGTCCCCCGCTTCGACGTGCTGATGCTGGGCGTCGGTCCCGACACCCACGTGGCGTCGCTGTTCCCGGAGCACCCGGCGTCCCGCGAGACCGAGCGCACCGTGGTCGGTGTGCACGGCGCCCCGAAGCCGCCGCCGACCCGGGTCTCGCTGACCCTCCCGGCGATCCGGGCGGCCCGCGAGGTCTGGCTGCTGGCGGCCGGGGAGGACAAGGCGGGCGCGGTGGCCCTCGCGCTCGGCGGCGCGGGCGACGTCCAGGCTCCGGCGGCGGCGGCCCACGGTCGCAGCCGCACCCTGTGGCTCCTGGACCGCGCGGCGGCGGCCAAGCTCCCGTCGGACATGTACCCGCCGGCCTCGGCCTGACCGTCCGCGCCCGAACGGCGGGGGTGCGGAGGCCGGGCCCCCGCACCCCCGCCCCGGGTCAGGCCCGGCCGCGCAGCGAGCGGTACGTCGCGATCAGGGCCCGCGTCGAGGCGTCGAAGCCCTCCACGTCCGCGCCTTCGGTCAGCGCCGGCTCCACCCGCTTGGCGAGCACCTTGCCGAGTTCGACTCCCCACTGGTCGAAGGAGTCGATGTTCCACACCGCGCCCTGGACGAACACCTTGTGCTCGTACAGGGCGATCAGCTGCCCCAGCACGGCGGGCGTCAGCTCGGTCGCGAGGATCGTCGTCGTGGGGTGGTTGCCCGCGAACGTCTTGTGGGCGACCAGCGCCTCGTCGACGCCCTCCGCCCGCACCTCCTCGGCGGTCTTGCCGAAGGCCAGCGCCTGCGTCTGCGCGAAGAAGTTCGCCATCAGCAGGTCGTGTTGGGCCTTCAGCGGCGCGGAGAGTTCCGCCACCGGCCGGGCGAACCCGATGAAATCCGCCGGGATCATCTTCGTTCCCTGGTGGATCAACTGGTAGTACGCGTGCTGCCCGTTCGTGCCGGGCGTGCCCCACACCACCGGTCCGGTCTGCCAGTCCACCGGGTTGCCGTCCCGGTCCACCGACTTGCCGTTGGACTCCATGTCCAGCTGCTGCAGGTAGGCCGGGAACCTCGACAGGTAGTGGCTGTACGGCAGCACCGCGTGCGACTGCGCGTCGAAGAACCCGCCGTACCAGACCCCCAACAGGCCCAGCAGCAGCGGCGCGTTCTCCTGCGGCGGCGCGGTCCGGAAGTGCCGGTCCATGGCCGCGAAGCCGCCCAGCATCTCCCCGAACGCGTCCGGGCCGATCGCGATCATCAGCGAGAGGCCGATCGCGGAGTCGAAGGAGTAGCGCCCGCCGACCCAGTCCCAGAACTCGAACATGTTGGCCGGGTCGATGCCGAACTCGGTGACCTTCTCGGCGTTGGTGGACAGCGCCACGAAGTGCCGTGCCACGGCGCTCTGGTCACCGCCCAGCCCCGCGAGCAGCCACTCACGGGCCGAGGTGGCGTTGGTGATGGTCTCGATCGTGGTGAAGGTCTTCGACGCGATGATGAACAGCGTCTCCGCCGGGTCGAACTCCCTTACCGCCTCGTGCAGATCGGCGCCGTCCACGTTGGAGACGAAACGCAGCGAGAGGCCGCGGTCGGCGAAGGCGCGCAGTGCCTCGTACGCCATCGCCGGGCCCAGGTCGGAGCCTCCGATGCCGATGTTGACGACGTTCTTGATGCGCTTGCCCGTGAAACCGGTCCACTTACCCGAGCGGACCTGGTCGGAGAAGGCGGCCATCTTGTCGAGGACGGCGTGCACGCCGGGGACGACGTCCTCGCCGTCCACCTCGATCACCGCGTCCTTCGGGGCGCGCAGGGCGGTGTGCAGGACCGCCCGGTCCTCGGTCGTGTTGATCTTCTCGCCGCGGAACATCGCGTCGCGCAGCTCGGCCACGCCGGTCGCCGACGCCAGTTCGCGGAGCAACGCGAGCGTCTCGTCCGTCACGAGGTGTTTCGAGTAGTCGATGTACAGGTCGCCGACCCGCAGGGTATAGCCGGTGCCCCGGCTCGGATCCGCCTCGAACAGCTCCCGCAGATGCGTCTGCCCCAGCTCTTCCCGGTGCTTGCCGAGTGCGAGCCACTCGGGTGTCCGGTTCAGCCTCGTACGGGTGTCTGCGTTCATCTCGGACATCAACCCACTTCTTCCGTCCTGTTGTGCCCCGCCACGCCCCAACCTAAGGGATGTGAAGGGGGCCAACGCGCACAAAGGGGCCCGGCCCGCGGGTTCGTGTCTTCCGCGGGGCCGGGCCCCAAGTCACTCTCGAGTGCGAACCGGCCGGAGGCCGAGGTTCGAACGGTTCAGATCTCGCCGCGGAGCTTGGCGAGGGCCTCGGCGAGGATCGCCTCGCCGTCGGCATCGGTCCGCCGCTCCCGCACGTACGCCAGGTGCGTCTTGTACGGTTCGGTACGCGGTGGGGCCGGCGGGTTGTCCCGGTCCTGACCGGCCGGGAACCCGCAGCGCGGGCAGTCCCAGGTGTCCGGCACCTGCGCGTCACTGGCGAAGCTGGGCTGCGTCTCGTGCCCGTTCGAGCACCAGAAGGAGATGCGCAGGCGGGGCGCGGATTCACCGCGCTCGGCCTCGCCCATCGGCCCCGCTCCGACCCGACTGCCACGGATCGCGTTGCCACTTGCCACGGTCGTAACTCCCTGCGTGATGGTGCCGCGGAGTGCGAGGGGAGGTCCGCTGCCGCGGGCGCCCGAGTCACGGAAGACCGGGCGACCGTCCAGGAACTGGAAGGACCGCCCCCGCAAAGGCCCATGATAGGCCGGGAGGAGCCCGCCGGACCGCCGGAATGGCCGGAACGGTCAGCTGGTCGACTTCATCATCAGACCGAGCGCCACGATGCAGGCGAACCAGAGCAGACCGATCACGACGGTGATGCGGTCCAGGTTGCGCTCGGCGACCGAGGAACCGCCGACCGACGACTGCATGCCGCCGCCGAACATGTCGGAAAGGCCGCCGCCCTTGCCCTTGTGCATCAGCACGAGCAGCATCAGCAGGGCGCTGAAGACGATCAGGGCGATCGAGAACCCCATAATCACGGCTGATTCCTACTTTCTGGCTTTTCCGGGATGTGCGCGGGGGCCAGTGGCTGGTGGTTCAGCCTCCTGGCCCCCGCAAGGGTACGACGGATCCGCCCTACCGCATACTCGCTGCGATATTCACACAGGTCACTGGTCGCGGAACCGGACGATCTTGACGAACTCGTCCACGTCCAGCGCGGCGCCGCCGATGAGCGCGCCGTCGACGTCGGGCTGCGCCATGATCGCGGCGATGTTGCCCGACTTCACCGAGCCGCCGTACTGGATGCGGACCTTGTCGGCCAGCTCCTGGGAGTACAGCTCGGCGAGGCGACCGCGGATCGCGCCGCAGACCTCCTGCGCGTCCTCGGGCGTGGCGACCTCGCCGGTGCCGATCGCCCAGACGGGCTCGTACGCGATCACGATGGACTCGACCTGCTCGGCCGGCACGTCCTTCAGTGCGCCGTCGACCTGGGCCAGCGTGTGCGGGACCTGCTCGCCGGCCTTGCGGACGTCCAGGCCCTCGCCGACGCAGAGGATCGGTGTGATCCCGTGCCTGAAGGCGGCCTTGACCTTGGCGTTGCAGATCTCGTCGTTCTCGCCGTGGTACTGGCGGCGCTCGCTGTGGCCGACGGCCACGAACGCGCACTTCAGCTTCGACAGCATGGGGCCGGAGATCTCGCCGGTGTAGGCACCGGAGTCGTGCGCCGAGATGTCCTGGGCGCCGTACTTGATCTTCAGCTTGTCGCCGTCGACCAGGGTCTGGACCGAACGCAGGTCGACGAAGGGCGGCAGCACCGCGACCTCGACGGCGTCGTAGTCCTTGTCGGCCAGGGCGAACGCGAGCTTCTGGACGTGCGCGATGGCCTCGAGGTGGTTGAGGTTCATCTTCCAGTTGCCCGCCATCAGCGGGGTACGCGAAGTCACTTGGTTCAGGCCTCCAGTGCGGCGATGCCGGGGAGCGTCTTGCCCTCGAGGTATTCGAGGGAGGCGCCGCCACCGGTCGAGATGTGGCCGAAAGCGTTCTCGTCGAAGCCGAGCGTGCGCACGGCGGCGGCGGAGTCCCCGCCACCGACGACGGTGAACGCGTCGCTGTCGACGAGGGCCTGCGCGATCGCGCGGGTGCCGCCGGCGTAGTCGGGGTGCTCGAAGACGCCCACGGGACCGTTCCAGAAGACGGTCTCCGCGTCGGCGATCTTCGACGCGTACAGCTCGCGGGTCTTGGGACCGATGTCCAGACCCTCCTGGTCGGCGGGGATCTTGTCCGCGTCGACGGTGATGAACTTCGCGGGGGTCTTGCCCTTGAGGTCGGGGAAGTCCGTGGAGGCGAGGATGTCGACCGGGAGGACCAGCTCCACGCCGTTGGCCTCGGCGCGCTCCATGTACTCCTTGACGACGTCCACCTGGTCCTTCTGGAGCAGGGAGATGCCGACCTCGTGGCCCTTGGCGTAGAGGAAGGTGTACGCCATGCCGCCGCCGATGAGGATGCGGTCGGCCTTGCCGAGCAGCTCGTCGATGACGGCGAGCTTGTCGGAGACCTTGGCGCCGCCGAGGATGACCACGTACGGACGCTTGACGTCGGCGGTCAGCTTCTTCAGGACGTCGATCTCGGCGGCGATGAGGTAGCCGACCGCGTGCGGCAGGCGCGCGGGGAGGTCGACGACCGAGGCGTGCGCGCGGTGCACGGCGCCGAAGCCGTCGCCGACGTAGACGTCGGCGAGCTCGGCGAGCTCGTCCGCGAAGGCGCCCCGCTCGGCGTCGTCCTTCGAGGTCTCGCCGGCGTTGAAGCGCAGGTTCTCGATGAGGGCGACATCGCCGTCGGCGAGCGCCGCGACGGTCTCCTTGGCGGAGGCGCCGACGGTGTCCGTGGCGAACGCGACGTCCTTGCCGAGCAGTTCGCCGAGCCGGACCGCGGCCGGGGCCAGCGAGAAGGCCGGGTCCGGGGCGCCCTTGGGGCGGCCCAGGTGCGAGGCCACGACCACGCGGGCGCCGGCCTCGGCGAGCTTCGCGATGGTCGGCTGGACGGCGCGGATGCGGCCGTCGTCGGTGATCTTGCCTTCGGCCAGCGGCACGTTGAGGTCGGCCCGGACGAAGACCCGCTTGCCGGAGACGCCCTCGGCGAGAAGTTCGTCGATCGTCTTCATGTGTCTTTCTGCTCCTTTTCCCCACGCAGGGCCTTGTGCCCGTGCGGGGCGAGAGGGACGAGGCAAGCCACAGGGCCCGCACAGCGCTTCATCGCGCTGCCCGAGCCCTGTGCCTACATCGTGGTGCCTTGCCCTGAAACCTTGGTGACCCTTAGAGCCGCTCGCCGACGAACACGGTCAGGTCGACGAGGCGGTTGGAGTAGCCCCACTCGTTGTCGTACCAGCCGATGACCTTGACCTGCTTGCCCTGGACCATGGTCAGGGAGGAGTCGAAGGTGCAGGAGTACGGCCAGTTCACGATGTCGGAGGAGACGATCGCGTCCTCGGTGTAGTCCAGGATGCCCTTGAGCTGACCCTCGGAGGCCTTCTGGAACGCGGCGTTGACCTCGTCCTTGGTGACCTCGCGCTCCAGCTCGATGACCAGGTCGGTCACGGAACCGGTGGGGACCGGGACGCGCATCGCGATGCCGTCGAGCTTGCCCGCCAGCTCCGGGATGACCAGCGCGGTGGCCTTGGCGGCACCGGTGGTCGTCGGGATGATGTTCTCGGCGGCGGCGCGGGCGCGACGCAGGTCCGAGTGCGGGAAGTCCAGGATGCGCTGGTCGTTCGTGTACGCGTGGACCGTCGTCATCATGCCCTTGACGATGCCGAAGTTCTCCAGGAGGACCTTGGCCATCGGCGCCACACAGTTGGTGGTGCAGGAGGCGTTGGAGATGACGTGGTGGTTGGCCGCGTCGTACTTGTCCTGGTTGACGCCCATCACGATCGTGATGTCCTCGTCCTTGGCCGGAGCCGAGATGAGGACCTTCTTCGCGCCAGCCGCGATGTGCTTGGCGGCGTCGGCCTTCTTCGTGAAGATGCCGGTCGACTCGATGACGATGTCGGCGCCCAGCTCGCCCCAGGGGAGGTTCGCGGGGTCGCGCTCGGCGAAGGTCTTGAAGGTGTTGCCGTCCACCGTGATGGTGTCGGCGGTGTGGGAGACCTCGTGCTTGAGGCGGCCCAGGATGGTGTCGTACTTGAGCAGGTGCACCAGGGTGGCGTTGTCAGTCAGGTCGTTGACACCGACGATCTCGATGTCCGCTCCCTGCTCCAGGAGCGCACGGAAGTAGTTGCGGCCAATTCGGCCAAAACCGTTGATGCCTACGCGGATCGTCACGAACCGATCTCCTCGTTGGTGCGCCGGCCTGTCCGCCGGCGAGCTGTATGGGATGTCCCCGACCGCTTACGACCCTACCTCTCCGTGAGCTTCGGAGTGACATCGGCCGGGGACTGACACACCCTTGTCCGCCAGGGAGGTCCTGCACCGCAAGCGCCGGCGCGGGACCTCCGGGACCTTGTCCCCCGTCACTCAAAGTGAGCGGCGGACGGGGTGGGGCTCAGTGGTTCAGTGATCGGAGCGCCTTACCGACGAGTACGGCTCGGTCCTTCGCGGTCGGCAGGTGTTCGAGGCCGAAACCGACCAGGACCGTGTCACGCGTAGTCACCGCCGCGTAGGACTTGAACAGCTCCCCGGACCGGGACCAATCGCCCGGAACGTCGGGACTTCCGGCCGGTGCGGGTCCGGCGGTCCAGGCACCCAGCGAGGTCTCGAACCCCTCGACGGCCTGGTCCGCTCCGCCCACGTTCAGGCGCGCCTCGTCCGCGAAGACGCCGCGGCCGCCCGATCCCGGGTCGGTGACGTACGACAGCGAGACCTCGACGGTCTTGCCCGCGTACGCGCTCAGGTCGAAGGAGGCCTGCTTCCAACCGCCCGAGGATCCGGTGAAGCTGTTCCAGGCCCCGCTGGTGCCGTGCGGGGCGCACCCCGCGCCGTCGAGCGTGAGGTAGTGCCGCAGGAACGGGTGGCCGTTCAGCAGGAAGCCGCCCTCGCACTCGGTCGGGACAGCAGCGCTGGTCAGACCGTTCGCCTCGGGCAGGGTGGTCCAGTCGTCCCCGCCGGCCGTGCGGGCCTCCAGGGCGGCGTGGTCGTAGCCCTCCTCGGTGTTCCAGTTCAGGGCCATCCGCAGGGCCGGCTTGTCGGCGGCGGAGACCTGGGTCAGGTCCAGCGTGCGGGTCAGCCGCTTCCAGTCGTCGTCCGTGTGCAGGGCCGAGGCCATCCCGGCGCCGGCGTGGGGGGCGTACGGGTTGACGACCCCGGCGTACCGGCCCGCCTGGGCGCTCTTGAACCGCGGGAACTGCGCGGCCGGCAGGGTGTCCGAGGTGACGGTGTAGGAGCCGGGCGCGTTCAGCGGGTTGCCCGCCGCGTCCCCGAGACCGCCGGCGGCGCCGGCGAGGCCGCCGGCTCCGGTGAAGCCGGTGGGGGCGCTCACGCCGGCCCGGCCGTAGGCGCCGAGCCAGTACTGGCTGAAGTCGTTGGTGACGGCGGGCCCGACCTGGGCGTTGCCGCCGGCCAGTTCGCCGGCCTCGATGAGCTTGCCGCCCTCGTTGAGGAAGTCGCGGAGCGCCAGCTGGGTGTCACCACCGGGGCTCTTGGCCCCCGTGTAGTGGACGGCCGTGCGGAAGTGCGAGAGGACTCCGAGGGGGTGCGGGGCGCCCTGGACGGCGACGTCCCAGACGGCGGCGGACCGCCCGTTGGCGCGCAGCGCGTCGACGTAGGTCCGCGCGTGCTGGGCCGGGGCGCCCTCCTCCGCGATCACCAGGACGTCCGCCCGGGGCCGCTCGGCCACGCTGTACGTGAAGTGTTCACTGGAGACCCGCTTGCCGGAACGGTCGCGGCCGGTGAACCAGACCTCGACCTTGTCGCCCGGCTCGGCGCCGTCGACCTTCGCCCGGTACTCGTCGAACCAGTTGTTGTCCTCGCCTCCGTAGGTCTCGCCGCCCTTCCAGGCCTTGAGCCCTTCGTCGTGGGTGCGACCGCCGTTGATCCGGAAGTTGAGTTCCTTGTCCTTGAGCGCCTTGCGGGCGGTGACGGCGACCGTCTGGTCCTCGCCGCGGGCGACGTAGGAGGTCGTGAAGGGGTCGACGGTGAAGTCGGCGGCCTTCAGGCCGACGGAGGACGTCGGCTGGTCCGGGCGCGCGGCGCTCTCGCCGACGGACAGCGCGAAGGGGACGTTCTTGGCGAACTCGGCCTGGATCAGCTTCTCGTCGTCCGGGAAGTTGAATCCGGAGGCGCAGTCCTCGGGCTTCCAGCGGTCGTTCGGGTCGCTCGCGGAAGCCGTCTGGCAGGTGGTCATCTCCGGCGTGAACATCATGACGCCGTTGGCGTTGGCGGCGTGTCCGTCGGCCTCGCCGTTGGTGGTGTAGAGCTCGGAGGAGAGCTGTGGGTGGTAGCCCGGGATGGCGGAGTTCTCCGGGGTTCCGGCGAGCGCCTTGTAGGCGACGTCGTCGGGGGTCGGGGTGGCCACCTGCCAGCCGACTCCGTAGAGGAGCAGTTCGGACGCGGAGTGGTAGTTGATGGCGTACTCGAAGCCGACGCGCTTCTCGAACCGGTCGAGCGCCGCTGTCTCCGGCTCGGAGCCGGCCGTGGGGCCGCGGTAGGTCTCGCTCGCCTGGTTCGGCGAGGAACCCTCGTTGTCGTAGCCCCACTTGTAGGCGAAGTTGCGGTTGAGGTCGACGCCGTCGCCCGCCGTGATCTTGCCGTCGCCGTTGTTGTCGTGCAGGTTCTTGCGCCACAGGCGGGCGCTGTCGGCGGTGAAGGTATGGTCGTAGCCGTCCGGGTTGGCGGAGAGCAGGAACCACAGCTCGGTGGAGTCGACCAGCCTGGTGATCCGGGCGTCCTTGCCGTATCCGTCGAGGGTCTGGTGCATCAGCCGCCGGGTCATCTCGGGGGTGATCCACTCGCGGGCGTGCTGGTTGGACATGTACAGGACGGCGGGCTTGTCGCCGTCCTTGCCCTTCTTGGCGTTCTTGGTGACCTTCAGGGCGAGGATGTCCTTGCCCTGGACGGTCTTGCCGATGGAGACGACCTTGGTGAGCGCCGGGTTCTCCCGCGCGGTGCGCAGGATCTCCTCCTGGAGGCCGCCCTTGCCGCTGTACGGGCGGAACACCCCGTCGCCGGCGGCCTTCCCGCGGGCCGTCGCGCCGGCGGCGACCTCGCGCTCGACCGGCTTCACGCCCCGGGCCGCGAGTTCCTTTGCCTGGGCGGCGGTCAGGAAGAGTTCGACCTTGGCGGTCCCGTGCTCGGGGGCCCGTTCGGCGAGCTCGTGGGCGTCCTGGCCGGCGGCGAGGACGAGCGGGACCTGTTCGCGGGTGATCTCCGCGTCGTAGACGCGCACCTCGTCGGAGGCGGCGGAGCCGTCCTCCGCGGCGGGCTGCGCCTGGGCCGCGACGGGTAGTGCGGCCAGTGTGGTTCCGAAGACGAGTGCGCTTGCGGCGAGGATCGATCTCGCGCGGTGCCTCATGTGCCCCCCTGGGCGTCGTCTGCCACGAAAGCGTTCGGACGACAGGCTCACGACCGCCCATGCGCATGTCAATGGGGCGTACCGAAAGGTGCCCGCACGATCACTCGTGCGGGCACCCGGGGAGCGCGGCGGGCTCCGGCCCGGTCGGGCGGGTCAGCCGGCCATGTTGTCGGCCAGTTCCTCGCTGAGGTCGAGGTTCGACTCGGTGCCCGGAATGCCCAGGTCCTGGGCCCGCTTGTCGGCCATCGCCAGCAGGCGACGGATCCGGCCGGCGACCGCGTCCTTCGTCAGCGGCGGGTCGGCGAGCGCGCCCAGCTCCTCCAGGGAGGCCTGCTTGTGCTCCATGCGCAGCCGGCCGGCCGCCGCCAGGTGCTCGGGGACCTCCTCGCCGAGGATCTCCAGCGCCCGCTGGACCCGGGCTCCGGCGGCCACCGCGGCGCGGGCGGAGCGGCGCAGGTTGGCGTCGTCGAAGTTGGCCAGTCGGTTGGCGGTGGCGCGGACCTCGCGCCGCATCCGCCGCTCCTCCCAGGCCAGTACCGAGTCGTGCGCGCCCAGTCGGGTGAGCAGGGCGCCGATCGCGTCGCCGTCGCGGACGACGACCCGGTCGACCCCGCGCACCTCGCGCGCCTTGGCGGCGATGGAGAGCCTGCGGGCGGCGCCCACCAGGGCCAGGGCGGCCTCCGGGCCGGGGCAGGTGACCTCCAGGGAGGACGACCGACCCGGCTCGGTGAGGGAGCCGTGGGCCAGGAAGGCACCGCGCCAGGCCGCCTCCGCGTCGCAGGTGGCCCCGGAGACCACCTGGGGCGGAAGGCCCCGAATGGGGCGCCCCCGGCCGTCCACGAGGCCCGTCTGGCGTGCCAGCTGGTCCCCGCCGGCGACCACGCGCACGACGAAGCGGCTGCCGCGGCGCAGCCCGCCGGGAGCCATCACGACGAGGTCCGAGGAATGGCCGAAGATCTCCAGGATGTCCTTGCGCAGTCTCCGGGCGGCGACCCCCGTGTCCAGCTCCGCCTCGATGACGATGCGGCCGCTCACCAGGTGCAGGCCACCGGCGAACCGGAGGATCGCCGAGACCTCGGCCTTCCTGCAGCAGGTCCGGGTGACGGGCAGGCGAGAGATCTCGTCCTTCACCGCAGGCGTCATCGCCATGGGCCGATCCTTCCATGCATCCGAAAAATACGGTCGTACGCGGCGGCCAGCAGCTCCGGGTCGTGCTTCGGAGAGCCGTCCTGCCTGGCAACCGGCGCCAGCTCGACCGCGGCACCGAACCGTTTCGCGGCATCGGAGAGGGACTCGCGGTCGGGCACGGCGGCCTCGTCGGCCAGCACCACGTCCAGGGCGAGTTTAGGGGCGTGTCGGGCCAAAACCTCCAAATGACGCTGCGGAGAGAAGCCCTCTGTTTCCCCGGGTTGCGGCGCGAGGTTCAGCGAGAGGACCCTGCGGGCCTTCGTCTCGACGAGCGCGTCGAGCAGTTCGGGCACCAACAGGTGCGGGATCACGGAGGAGAACCAGGACCCCGGACCGAGCACCACCCAGTCGGCGTCGAGCACGGCCGCGACGGCCTCCGGCACGGCCGGCGGGTCGCCGGGCACGACCTGTACGGAGAGCACCTCGCCCGGGGTGAGGGCCACGGTGGCCTGCCCCCGGACGGTGTCCACGTCGTCCGGGCGGGCCGGATCGTGCCCCTTGACCAGTGCCTGGAGTTCCAGGGGCACCGCCGACATCGGCAGCACGCGACCCTGCGCGCCCAGCAGCTTGCCGACCAGGTCGAGTGCCTGGACGGGGTCGCCGAGCTGTTCCCACAGGGCGACGATCAGCAGGTTGCCGACGGCGTGCTCGTGCAGGTCGCCGCGGGACTGGAAGCGGTGCTGGATGACGCGGGCCCAGGTCTGGCCCCATTCGTCGTCGCCGCAGAGCGCGGCCAGCGCCTTGCGCAGGTCGCCGGGCGGCAGCACGCCGAGCTCCTCCCGGAGCCGGCCGCTGGATCCGCCGTCGTCGGCGACGGTGACCACGGCGGTGAGGTCGCCGGTGATCCGCCGCAGGGCGGCGAGGGAGGCCGACAGGCCCTGGCCGCCGCCGAGGGCGACCACCTTCGGCGTGGCGCCGCGGCGACGGCCCGCGCCGTCCCCGCCGCGCCCGGGGGTGAGACGGCGCAGGCGGCGCAGTCTCAGGCTCCGTCCGGTCACTCGCGCCCCATGTCCCGGTGCACTACGACGGTCTCGACTCCCTCGGAGGCGAGGCGGGCGGCGAGCTTCTCGGACATGGCCACGCTGCGGTGCTTGCCGCCGGTGCAGCCGACCGCGATGGTCACGTAGCGCTTGCCCTCGCGGCGGTAGCCGGTGGCGATGAGCTGGAGCAGCTCGGTGTACCGGTCGAGGAACTCCTTGGCGCCGGGCTGGCTGAAGACGTAGCCCGAGACCTCCTCGTTGAGCCCGGTGAAGGGGCGCAGTTCCGGGACCCAGTGCGGGTTGGGGATGAAGCGGCAGTCGACGACGAGGTCGGCGTCGACGGGGAGGCCGTACTTGTAGCCGAAGGACATGACGGTGGCCCGCAGCTCGGGCTCCTCGTCGCCCGCGAACTGGGCGTCCATCTTGGCGCGCAGCTCGTGCACGTTCAGGCTGGAGGTGTCGATGACGAGGTCGGCGTCGCCGCGCAGCTCGCGCAGCAGGTCGCGTTCGGCGGCGATGCCGTCGGTGATGCGGCCGTCGCCCTGGAGGGGGTGCGGGCGGCGGACCGACTCGAAGCGGCGGACCAGCGCGTCGTCGGAGGACTCCAGGAAGACGATGCGCCGGGTGACGCCCTTGCCTTCGAGGTCGGCGAGGGATTCGCGCAGCGCGTCGAAGAACTGCCGGCCGCGGACGTCGACGACGACGGCGATGCGCGCCACGTTGCCCTGCGAGCGGGCGCCGAGCTCCACCATGGTGGGGATGAGCGCCGGGGGGAGGTTGTCGACGACGAACCAGCCGAGGTCCTCCAGGCACTTCGCCGCGGTGCTGCGGCCGGCTCCGGACATCCCGGAGATGATCACCAGCTCGGGGATGGCCGCCTCGGCGGCCTCGCCGGGCTCCACTGTCGTGCCCGTACTCACCTGTGCTCCGTCTCGGTCGTGCGTGGTCTCGTGCTCGGTCATTGCTCGGTCCCCCGTTCGGACGATGCTCCCGCGGGCGCGGGGGTCTCGTCTTCCATGATCTCTCCTGTCGCCGTGTTGACGGCAGGACCGGCGGGAACCGCGTGGGCGAGGGCCGCGGCCACGGTCTCGGCCGTCTTGCGACCTATGCCCGGGACCTCGCAGATCTGGTCGATTGTCGCCTGTCTCAGCTTCTTCACCGAACCGAAGTGTTTGACGAGGGCCTGCTTGCGGCTCTCGCCGAGCCCGGGCACGTCGTCCAGCGGGCTCGCTTTCAGGCGCTTGCCGCGCTTGCTGCGCTGGTACTGGATGGCGAACCGGTGGGCTTCGTCACGGACCCGCTGGAGCAGGTACAGGCCCTCGCTGGTGCGGGGCAGCACGACGGGGTCGTCCTCGCCGGGCAGCCACACCTCCTCCAGCCGCTTGGCCAGGCCGCACACGGCGACGTCGTCGACCCCCAGCTCCTCCAGGGCCCGCTTGGCGGCGGCGACCTGCGGCCGCCCGCCGTCGACCACCACGAGCTGCGGCGGGTAGGCGAACCGCTTCGGCCGGCCGTCGTCCTCGGCCGGGACCTCGCCGTCCTGCGCGCCCTCGGGTGACCACTCGCCCGTCTTGAGCTTCTCCTGGAGGTAGCGGCGGAAGCGCCGCGAGACCACCTCGTGCATGGAACGGACGTCGTCCTGTCCCTCGAACGATTTGATCTGGAAGCGCCGGTACTCGCTCTTGCGTGCGAGGCCGTCCTCGAAGACGACCATCGAGGCCACGACGTCGTCGCCCTGGAGGTGGGAGATGTCGAAGCACTCGATGCGCAGCGGCGCGCCGTCCAGGTCCAGCGCCTCGGCGATCTCCTCCAGGGCCCGGGAGCGGGTGGTCAGGTCGCCGGCGCGCTTGGTCTTGTGCAGGGCGAGGGACTGCAGGGCGTTGCGGTGGACGGTCTCCATGAGGGCCTTCTTGTCCCCGCGCTGGGGGATGCGCAGGCTCACCTGGGATCCGCGCCGCCCGGCCAGCCACTCGCTCAGCGCGGCGGTGTCCTCGGGCAGTGCCGGGACCAGCACCTCCTTGGGGACGGCCTCGCCCTTCTCCTCCCCGTACAACTGCTGGAGGGCGTGCTCGACGAGCCCGGCGGTGTCCACGGCCTCGACCTTGTCGGTGACCCAGCCGCGCTGGCCGCGGACCCGGCCGCCGCGTACGTGGAAGATCTGCACGGCGGCTTCGAGCTCGTCCTCCGCGACGGCGACGAGGTCGGCGTCGGTGGCGTCGGCGAGCACGACGGCGTTCTTCTCCATGGCGCGGCGCAGGGCCCCGATGTCGTCGCGCAGCCGGGCGGCCTTCTCGTACTCCATGTCCTCGGCGGCCTCGCGCATCTGCTGTTCGAGGCGGGTGAGGTAGGTGCCGGTGCGGCCGGCCATGAAGTCGCAGAAGTCCTCGGCCAGGTCGCGGTGTTCGTCGGGGGTGACCCGGCCCACGCAGGGCGCGGAGCACTTGCCGATGTAGCCGAGCAGGCAGGGCCGGCCGATCTGGGCGGATCGCTTGAACACCCCGGCGGAGCAGGTGCGCACGGGGAAGACGCGCAGCATCAGGTCGACCGTCTCGCGGATGGCCCAGGCGTGCCCGTAGGGGCCGAAGTAGCGCACGCCCTTCTTCTTGGGCCCGCGCATGACCTGGACCCGGGGGTACTCCTCGTTCATGGTGACGGCGAGGGAGGGGTAGCTCTTGTCGTCCCGGTACTTCACGTTGAACCGGGGGTCGTACTCCTTGATCCAGGAGTACTCCAGCTGGAGCGCCTCGACCTCGGTGGACACCACGGTCCACTCGACGGAGGCGGCGGTCGTGACCATCGTGGCGGTACGCGGGTGCAGGCCCGCGACGTCCTGGAAGTAGCTGGCCAGGCGTTGCCGCAGGCTTTTGGCCTTCCCGACGTAGATCACCCGGCGGTGCTCGTCGCGGAATTTGTAGACCCCCGGGGAGTCGGGGATCTGCCCCGGCTTGGGGCGGTAGCTGGAAGGGTCGGCCATGCCAACCACCCTACTGGCGACGGCCGACAACGGGCCCCCGGGCACCGGCCCCGCCGGTACCCGGCCGCGGACCCGGCGCGGCGGCTTTCGGCCGCGGGCCCGGCGCGGCGGTTTCCGGGCGGCGCCCGGGGAGGGGCGCCGCCCGGCGCGGGCGGCGCCCGGGGAGGGGCGCCGCCCGGCGCCCGCGGGACCCGGCCCCCTGGCGGAGGGCCGGGTCCCGCGGGCCTTCCCTACGGGCGGACCGCGCGGCGGCGCAGGAGCAGGATCCCGACGCCGGCCAGCGCGAGCGCCCCGGCGGCCCCGGCGGCCCCGGCCGTCGGCAGGACCGGGGACGAGGCCGGGGACGGGGAGGACCCGGTGGAGCGGGCCGCCGTCGCCGCGGCGGGTTCGGCGTAACCGCCGGCCCGGCCGTCCCTGGCGTAGGCCGAGCCGGGCAGCTTGTCGCCGTAGGCCTTGGCGACGCGTGCCCGGTAGCCGGCCAGGCTCGTCCCGGTGGCGCCCACCGCCCGCGCCGCGTCCTCGTCGAGCGGCAGCACGCGGTCGCCCCGGGCCACGTACCACGCGTCGATCTGCGGTTCGCGGAACACGGTGCCGCCGGGCAGTTTCTCCGCTCCGAGCCCGGCATAGCGGAACTCGTCGTCTCCGGTGGCGATGTTCACCACCTGCCAGCCGGCGGGTGTCCGGGCGGTCCACAGGGCGGCCCGCTGCCCGTCCGAGGAGACGGCCTCGCTCGCGAGGAACTCCAGGCGGGCCACGGGCGCCCCGGCCTTGCCGGCGACGAAGTCCGGGGAGAGGTGGTTGACGGGGATCGTCTCGCCCTCGATGCGGGGCTTGGCCTCCGTGAGGCCGACCTTGCCCTCCCGGGCGAAGAAGCGGGCGAGGGTGGCCAGGGTGTCGGGGGCGACGGCCGCCTGTCGGGCGGCCTGCCGGACGTCGGCTCCGGCGACCGGGGGCTGCGGCACGGGGGACGCCTGGGCCTGCGGGGACAGGAGCAGGCAGGCGCCGGCGAGGACCGCGACGGCGGCGGCGCGCAGGGGTGCGGCGGTCACGGCGTCACGCTCCGATCCGGTAGAGGGAGTGGGTCCAGGAGAAGGTGTCGTTGTCGACGTACCAGGCGTGGGAGGCCCAGTTGTAGCGGTCGCTGGAGGGCCAGGGGTCGCCCCAGTAGACCCAGCTGTTCGCGGTGTCGTAGCCGTAGATCACGTGCATGTGGCCACCGCCGTTGGACCACTGGATGCGGGTCTCCATGGGCCGACCGGCGTTGATCTCGGTCTGGACGGTGGAGTACTGGAGCCAGCCGGTCACGTAGGAGCCGGAGTTGACGCCGGCCCAGCGCAGACCGGTCTGGACGTTGCCCAGGGTGGCCTGGTTGTTGGGGCATTCGGTGCCCTGTTGGCGGTTGAAGGCGGCGTTGCAGAACTGGTTCTGGCTGTAGGCGCGGCCGAACCAGGTCGCGATCGTGTTGCCGCCGGCGGCCCAGCACCAGTTGGTCTTCTGCTGGGCCTGCATGGTGATGTTCAGGCGCTTGGAGGCGAGAGCGGATTCCGTGCCGGCGTCGACGGCGGTGGCGGTGCCGGTGGACAGGACGAAGAGCAGGGCGATGAGGAGGGCGGCCGGGGACAGCCGCCGGTTGGGCTTGCGCATCGCGTTCCTCCCGAGGTGGAGAGTGGGGATCGGAGGAGCGCGTCCGGACGCTGTGGAGGAGCATCGGGGTGTTGTCGCGATCAGGTCAACACGCTTCAATACGCGGTGACATCACCGTGTGAACGGGGCAACCGGAATGTGAACGGCCGCCCTCCGTCCACCCTCGCTCACCAGGGCCCACCTGAATCCCGGGCGTCCCGGACGCGGTCTCCCGCCCCGTGACGCGTGAACGTTCACAGGAGGTTTCCGCCATGCGCCCGACCGCGGACAGCGCCCACGACCTGCCGCGACTGCTGCGCGCGGGCCCCTTCCACCTCGCCCTGCGGGCCGCGCTGACGGCCCGGGGCCTGCCCCTGCACCGGGTGCAGCACCGGCTCGCCGCGCGCGGCATCAAGCTCGGTGTGACGAGCCTCAGTTACTGGCAGCAGGGCGCCCGGCGTCCGCGCCGCGCCGAGTCCCTGAGGGCCGTGGAGGCGCTGGAGGAGATCCTGGAGCTGCCCGGGGGCACCCTGTCACGTCTGCTGGACGCGCCGGGGGGCGGCTCCGCTGAAACGATTCGCCCACCGGGTCGCTCCTACCGGTCCCTGGTCAGCGTGGGAGCCGCGGTGGAGGAGCTGCTGGCCGCGCTGGAGCTGCCGTCGGACGGCGGTCTGCACACGGTCGGCCACCACGAGCGGGTGCGGATCGGCGCCGACGGCGAGTTGGTGGGCAGGGTCTCGCAGCACGTGGTGCGCGCCCACCGCGACGGCGTCGACCGCTACCTCGCCGTCCACCACGGCGACCCCGGCTGCGACCCGGCCCGGATCCGGGTGCGGGCGGAGGAGAACTGCCGGACGGGGCGGGTCCGGTGGCACCGGGAGGCGGAGGTGGTGGTCGCCGAGCTGCTCTTCGACGCGCGGCTGCGCGCGGGCGACACGTACGTCTTCGGCTACGGCTTCGAGGACGGCACGGGCGGCCGGAGCACCGAGTACGTGCGCGGCTTCAGCTACACCGGCGGCCAGTACATGCTCCAGGTCCGCTTCGACGAGGCGGCCCTGCCCGTGCGCTGCCGGCGGTTCAGCCGGAGCGGGCCGGGGGCGCGCCGCGACGGGCTCGCGGACCTGACCCCGAGCGGCCGGCACCGGGCGGTACACCTGCTGGAGGAGGGGGTGCGGCGCGGGATCCTGGGCATAGCCTGGGACTGGGAGTAGGCCGGTCCGCTCGCCCGCCGGCGGCTCCTTCGTCCGTTGCGGAGCGGAGGTCAGCCGGCGATGAGCCTGCCGCCCTCGACCTTCACCGGGACCTCGGGCAGCGGGGCGGCGGCCGGGCCCCGCAGCACCTTGCCGGTGGCCACGTCGAAACGGCTGCCGTGGCAGGGGCAGTTGCCCTCACCCTCGACGATCTTGTCCAGGACGCATCCGGCGTGCGTGCACTGGGCGCTGAACGCCTTGTACTGGCCCTGCGCCGGGCAGCTGACGAGGAGCTTGCGCTCCCGGAACAGCTTCGCGCCGCCGACCGGGACCTCGCTCGTCGCGCCCAGTTCGACCGGCTCGGTCGGTACCGCCGGGGAGCCGCCGCCGCTGTTGGTCTCGGTGGAACAGGCCGCCAGGGTCATCCCGGCGCCCGCGGCCCCGGCGAGCGCGGCCGCGCCCTTGAGGACCGTACGGCGGGCGGCGGACTGCGACGCGGACATGGAACTCTCCCGGGATTCGGCGTGGGGTTCGGCGTGGTGTTCGGTGGGGTGTTCGGTGGGGTTGGGCGTGGGGTTCGGCCCACCCGACGATACCCGCGCCCGATGGGATACCTTCCCCCGCGTGATCGTCGTCGGTGGAGAAGCCCTGATCGACCTGGTGCCCGTCGCGGAGCCGCCGGGCGCCCTGCTGCCCCGGCCGGGCGGCGGACCGTACAACACCGCGCTCGCGCTGGGCCGGCTCGGCGCCGACGTCGCCTTCTGCTCCCGGGTGTCGACGGACGGCTTCGGCGTCTCGCTGCTGGACGGCCTCCGGGCCGCCGGGGTGGACCTCTCGCTGGTCCAACGCGGCCCCGAACCGACCACGCTGGCCGTGCCGTCACTCGCCCCGGACGGCTCGGCGGCCTACGTCTTCCACACCGAGGGCACGGCCGACCGGCTGTTCGCCCTCCCGCCCGCCCTGCCGCCCGGCGCACGGGCCCTCGCGCTCGGCACCTGCTCCCTGGTGCTGGAGCCCGGCGCGAGCGCCTACGACGCCCTGCTGCGCCGCGAGTCGGGGCGCGGGCTGACCACCCTCATGGACCCCAACATCCGGCCGGCGCTGATCCCGGACGCGGACGCCTACCGGGACCGCTTCCTGCGCCGGCTCCCCCACGTGTCGATCCTCAAGCTCTCCGAGGAGGACGCGGCCTGGCTGGGCGGCCGGGTCGCGGACTGGCTGGCGGCCGGACCGTCCGCAGTGGTGCTCACCCGGGGCGGTGCGGGCCTGACGGTGTGGACGCGGGCGGGCGCGGAGCACTCCGTGCCCGGACTGCGGGTGCCCGTCGTGGACACGATCGGCGCGGGCGACACCGTCAACGCGGCGCTGTTGCACCGGCTGACCGGGCGGCCGGGTCCGGTGGACTGGCCGGAGGTACTGGCGTACGCCGCCCGCGCGGCGGCGGTGACCTGCACACGGGCGGGCGCGGAACCGCCCTACGCGGGCGAACTCTGACGGGGGCGGACTCCGACGCCGGCGCCCGACGACCCCACCGCCCACCGCGACACCCCCGCACGGTGAGGCCGCGGAGCGGGGCCGCGGGGCCCTTCAGCGCAGCGCGGCCCAGACGGTGCGCGCCAGGGCCGGGGCGAACTCCTCGACCGGCCGCACCACGTCGGCCCCCGAGAAGTGCAGGAAGAAGGCCCGCTGGAAGCAGGCGCCGAGCAACAGGGCGGCGGCGGCGGCCGGATCGGCGTCGGGGCGCAGCCGCCCGCGGTCGCGCTCGCGCACCAGGTGGCCGGTCAGCGCGTCGAGCATCACGTGCGGTCCGGCGCCGATCTCACGGACGCCCTCGCGGTGCCGGATGAGCAGGGCGGGGTCCGCGAAGAGCGAAGCCGCCATGGGCATGGCGTCGGCGTAGAAGAGCGAGGCGTGGCGGGCGATGTCGCCCAGTCGGTCCTCGACGGGTTGCTCCCCGGGGTCGCCGGCGAGCGCGGCCATCAGCGCGGCGGCGTTGGGCCTGCGCTCCATGAGCACGCGGACGAACAGCTCCTCCTTGTTCGCGAAGTACTTGTAGAGCGCGGCTTCCGAGCAGCCGGCCTCGCGGGCGATGGCCTTGGTGGTGGCGTTGGCCAGCCCGCTGGTGCGCATCAGCGTCTCGGCGGCGTCCAGCAGACGCTCCGGCGTGGGGCGGCTTGACGTGGGGGTGAGCATTCACTCACTCTAAGGGGGAACGGGGGTGAGTGAATACTCACCCACCATCAACGGGGCAGGAGTTCGCAATGAGACTCACGGTGTTCGGGGCCACGGGCGGGGTCGGCCGCGAGGTCGTCCGGCAGGCCCTCGGCGCGGGTCACGAGGTGACGGCCGTCGTACGCGACCCGGCGCGGCTGGACGTGCCGGCGCACGACCGCCTCCAGGTGGCCGTGGTGCGGGACCTCACGGACGAGGAGGCCCTGCTCCCGTTCGTCACGGGGCGGGACGCGGTGGTCTCGGCTCTCGGCTCGGCCAACAACAAGCAGGCCCGGCTGACCCCGATCGCCGGCCCGGCCCTGCGGTCGATCGTCTCGGCGATGGCCCGCGCCGGGGTGCGGCGCGTGTCGGCGGTGAGCGCCGCCCCGCTGGGCCCGCCGGACTCGCGGGACGGCTTCCTGACCCGGGTAGTGGTCTACCCGATCCTGCGGCGGGTGCTGCGGGACCTGTACGCGGACCTGGCGGTGATGGAGGCGGCCATCGCGGCGGGCGATGTCCAGTGGACGGTGGTCCGCCCGCCACGCCTGCTGAACCGGCCCCGCACGGGCACGTACCGACGGGCCCTCGATGCCAATGTCCCCGGTGGCAAGTCCATCGCCCGCGCGGACGTCGCGGACGCACTCCTGACCACCCTGGCCGATCCGATGACGATCGGCCACGCGGTCGGCATCGCCGCCTGATCGCCCCCCTGCGCGCGCACGCTGCCGGCCACCCGACGGCCCGTCCGCCTGCCCGGGCATGACGAAGGGGCGCCCGCACACGAAGCCGTACGCGGGCGCCCCTCTTTCGATCTAGGCCTTGCGGGCCCTCGTCGTCTTCTTCGCCGGGGCCGCCGCCTTCTTGGCCGCCGCCGTCTTCTTGGCGGGCGCCGCGGCCTTCTTGGCGGTGGCCTTCTTCGCCGCGGGCTTCTTCGCCGCGCTCCGGGCCGGAGCCGATCCGGCGTCGGAGACCCGGTCCGCGCCCAGGATGTCGCGCAGGAACTTGCCGGTGTGGCTCGCCCCGACCGACGCGACCTGCTCCGGGGTGCCCTCGGCGACGACCACGCCGCCGCCGTAGCCGCCTTCGGGGCCCATGTCGATGACCCAGTCCGCGGTCTTGATGACGTCGAGGTTGTGCTCGATGACGATCACCGAGTTGCCCTTGTCCACCAACCCCGACAGCACCTTGATCAGCTTCGAGATGTCCTCGAAGTGCAGGCCGGTCGTCGGCTCGTCCAGGACGTACACCGTCCGCCCCGTCGACCGCTTCTGCAGCTCGGACGCCAGCTTCACGCGCTGGGCCTCGCCGCCCGACAGCGTCGGCGCGGACTGACCGAGCCGGACGTAACCGAGCCCGACCTCGTTCAGGGTCTTCAGGTGCCGGGCGATCGTCGGCACCGCCTCGAAGAAGTGCAGCGCCTCCTCGATCGGCATGTCGAGGACCTCGGCGATGGACTTGCCCTTGTAGTGGACCTCCAGCGTCTCCCGGTTGTACCGGTCGCCGTGGCAGACCTCGCACGGGACGTACACGTCCGGCAGGAAGTTCATCTCGATCTTGATCGTGCCGTCACCGGAGCAGTTCTCGCACCGGCCGCCCTTGACGTTGAAGGAGAAGCGGCCCGGCAGGTAGCCGCGCACCTTCGCCTCCATCGTCTCCGCGAAGAGCCTGCGCACGTGGTCGAAGACACCGGTGTACGTCGCCGGGTTGGACCTCGGCGTCCGCCCGATCGGCGACTGGTCGACGTGCACGACCTTGTCGACGAGGTCGTCCCCGTCCACGCGGGTGTGCCGTCCCGGGACGGACCGGGCGCCGTTGAGCTCGCGGGCCAGGTGGGTGTACAGGATGTCGTTGACCAGCGTGGACTTGCCGGAGCCGGAGACGCCCGTGACCGCGGTGAGGACGCCCAGCGGGAAGGACACGTCGATGTCCCGCAGGTTGTTCTCCTTGGCGCCGTGGACGGTCAGCCGGCGCTCCCCGTTCACGGGGCGGCGGACGTCCGGCAGCGGGATGGCCCGCTTGCCCGACAGGTACTGTCCGGTGATCGACTCGGTGTTCTTCAGCAGGTCCTTGAGCGAACCGCTGTGCACCACCTTGCCGCCGTGCTCGCCCGCGCCGGGGCCGATGTCCACGACCCAGTCGGCCACCTTGATGGTGTCCTCGTCGTGCTCGACCACGATCAGGGTGTTGCCCATGTCGCGCAGCCGCACCAGCGTCTCGATCAGCCGGTGGTTGTCCCGCTGGTGCAGGCCGATGGAGGGTTCGTCCAGGACGTACAGCACGCCCACCAGGCCGGAGCCGATCTGGGTGGCCAGCCGGATGCGCTGGGCCTCGCCGCCCGACAGGGTGCCGGCGGCGCGGTTCAGCGAGAGGTAGTCCAGGCCGACGTCGACGAGGAAGCGGAGCCGCTCGTTGACCTCCTTGAGGACCCGCTCGGCGATCTTCTTGTCGCGGGCGTCGAGCCGCAGCCGGCCCAGGAAGTCCGCGCACTCGCTGATCGACATGGCGGCGACGTCGGCGATGGACCTGTCCATCACGGTGACCGCGAGCACGATCGGCTTGAGCCGGGTGCCCTCACAGGTCGGGCAGGGCACCTCGCGCATGTAGCCCTCGAAGCGCTCGCGGCTGGCGTCGCTCTCGGACTCCGCGTGCCGCCGCTTGACGAACGGCACGGCGCCCTCGAAGGCCGTCGTGTACGCCCGCTCGCGCCCGTACCGGTTGCGGTAGCGGACCTCGATCTGCGTCTTGTGCCCGTACAGCAGGGCCTTCCTGGCCCGCAGCGGCAGACCCGCCCACGGGATGTCGGTCCGGAAGCCCAGTTCCCCGGCGAGCGCGCCGATCAGGCGCTGGAAGTAGTCCTTGGTGTGCCCGAGGGACCACGGGGAGACCGCGCCCTCGTCCAGGGACTTCTCCTCGTCCGGGATGATCAGGTCCGGGTCGACCTCCATGCGCGTGCCGATGCCGGTGCACTCGGGGCAGGCGCCGAAGGGGGAGTTGAAGGAGAAGGAGCGGGGCTCCAGCTCCTCGAAGGACAGGTCGTCGTAGGGGCAGTAGAGGTGCTCGGAGTACATCCGCTCACGCTCGGGGTCGTCCTCGGCGAGGTCGACGAAGTCGAGGATGACCATGCCGCCGGAGAGGCCGAGGGCGGTCTCCACGGAGTCCGTGAGCCGGCGCTTGGCCCCCTCCTTGACGGTGAGGCGGTCGATGACCACCTCGATGGTGTGCTTCTCCTGCTTCTTGAGCGTGGGCGGCTCGGAGAGCTGGATGGTCTCGCCGTCCACCCGCGCCCGGCTGTACCCCTTGGTCTGGAGGTCGGCGAAGAGGTCGACGAACTCGCCCTTGCGCTCGCGCACCAGCGGCGACAGGACCTGGAAGCGGCTGCCCTCGGGCAGCGCGAGCACCTTGTCGACGATCGCCTGCGGCGACTGCCTTGAGATCGGCCGGCGGCACTCGGGGCAGTGCGGCTTGCCGATGCGCGCGAAGAGCAGGCGGAGGTAGTCGTAGACCTCGGTGATGGTGCCCACGGTCGAGCGCGGGTTGCGCGAGGTGGACTTCTGGTCGATCGAGACGGCCGGGGAGAGGCCCTCGATGAAGTCGACATCGGGCTTGTCCATCTGGCCGAGGAACTGGCGGGCGTACGACGAGAGCGACTCGACGTAGCGGCGCTGCCCCTCGGCGAAGATCGTGTCGAAGGCCAAGGAGGACTTGCCCGACCCGGAGAGTCCGGTGAAGACGATGAGCGAGTCGCGGGGCAGGTCGAGCGAGACGTTCTTCAGGTTGTGCTCGCGAGCGCCACGAACGATGAGACGGTCGGTCACGCCGGTCCGCACCTTTCTTGAGAGAGCGGGGGCACGGGCCCCCGTCCCAGGGTATGGGGGGCGCCTCTGCGATGGGATTGATGAGTGGACTTCCGAGCGTATAGCACGCACATTCGATTTACGGCACGCGCAAGACCGGTTCACCCGATCGTGTGGCGGGGCCCTTGTCAGCACTAGGCTCGGAACCATGACTGATCATGTGCACGACCTGCGATCCCTGCGTGAGGCCACCGATCGGTTGCTGACCGCGGCCGCGAAACTGGACAACGCCGCCCTGGCCGAGGAGTCACTCCTCCCCGGGTGGACCCGCGGCCACGTCCTGGCCCACCTGGCACGCAACGCCGACGCCCTCGTGAACGTCGTCGAAGGCCGACCGATGTACGTGAGCGGCGCCGCCCGCGACGCGGACATCGAGCGCGACTCCGGCCGACCCCTCCTCCAACAGCTGGAGGACCTCCGGAATTCCGCGGACCGCTACCAGGCCGCCTGCGACCTCCCGCAGGACTGGTCGCGGACCGTGGAGCTGCGCAACGGCGTCACCGACTCCGCCGCCCGGATCCCCTTCCGCCGGCTCGTGGAGGTCGAGCTGCACCACGTCGACCTCGGCATCGGGTACGGGCTCGCCGACCTCCCGGACGAGTTCACGGCCCGTGAGATCGCGTTCCTGGCCGACCGCTGGTCGGGCCGCCCGGAGGTCCCGCCGGTGACCCTGGTGCTCGGGTCCGGCGACTCCGGCCGCACCTGGCACATCGGCGGCGGCGAGGGCGCCCCGGTCACCGTGTCCGGCACCGGCGCCGAACTGCTGGGCTGGCTGGCCGGGCGCGGCGACCGCGGCGCGCACCTGACCGTGGACGGCGGATCCCTCCCCGCTCTCCCGCCGCTCTAGGATCGACACATGACCTACAGCGGAGCGGTGAAGGTCGGCGGTCCGGCCGACGTGCATGAACTCTCGGACCTGATGATTTCCAAGGTCGCGGTGGGCGCGATGAACAACAACGCCTACGTGCTGCGCTGCCGGGCGACCGACGAGCAGCTGCTGATCGACGCGGCCGCCGAGCCGGAGACGATCCTGCGACTGATCGGTGACGGCGGGATCGCGTCCGTGGTCACCACCCACCGGCACGGCGACCACTGGGGCGCGCTCGAGGCCGTGGTCGAGGCCACCGGCGCGCGGACGTACGCGGGCGCCTTCGACGCCGAGGGCATCCCGGTCGCCACGGACGTGCCGGTCCGGGACGGGGACACGATCCGGGTGGGGCGCGTCGAACTGACCGCCCGGCACCTGGTCGGCCACACGCCCGGCTCGATCGCCCTGGTCTACGACGACCCGCACGGGCACCCGCACGTGTTCACCGGCGACTGCCTCTTCCCGGGCGGCGTCGGCAACACCTCGGGCGACGCGAAGGCCTTCGCGCAGCTCATCGACGACGTCGAGCACAAGCTCTTCGAGCGGCTGCCGGACGAGGCCTGGGTCTACCCGGGTCACGGCAACGACACCACGATCGGCACCGAGCGGCCGCACCTGGCCGAATGGCGCGAGCGCGGCTGGTAGCCGGTCCCCGGCGGCCGCCCGGCATCCGACGGCCGGCCGCCGGCGGTTCGCAGCCCGGTCGTCCGGAACCCGGTCGTTCGGAACCCGGCCGGTCGGAACCCGGCTGTTCGGAACCCGGTCAACACCGTGACGGGGTGCACTCCTTCCGGTCGATGATGGCCGAACGCACGTCCCGAGGACGTGGGGCGGGGTAGTTCCCGCACCATGCGACAAGTCCCCTCCCCCGCCCCCTCCTCGGCACCGCCCTCGATGCTGCGGCTCGCCTCGGCGTCCCTGGCCGGCACCGCCATCGAGTTCTACGACTTCTTCGTGTACGGCACGGCCGCCGCCCTCGTGCTCGGGCCGTTGTTCTTCCCGTCCCTCTCCCCGCTCGCCGGAACCCTCGCCGCCTTCGGCACCTTCGGCATCGGTTTCCTGGCCCGCCCCCTCGGTTCGGCCGTCTTCGGCCACATCGGCGACCGGTACGGCCGGCGGCCCGTCCTGCTCGGCTCCCTGCTGCTGACCGGCCTCGCCACGGTGGCGGTCGGCTGCGTGCCCTCGTACGCGTCCATCGGCATCGCCGCGCCGCTCCTGCTGCTCCTGCTGCGCTTCCTCCAGGGGCTCGGGCTCGGCGGCGAGTGGGGCGGCGCCGTGCTGCTGACCGCCGAGCACGCCCCCGAGCACCGGCGCGGGCTGTGGGCGTGCTTCCCGCAGGCCGGCCCGGCCGTGGGGTTCCTGCTGGCCAACGGTCTGATGCTGACCCTGTCCGCGACCCTGACCGACGCGCAGTTCACCGCCTGGGGCTGGCGCGTCCCGTTCTGGGCCGCCGCGGTGCCGGCCCTGGCCGGGCTGTGGCTGCGGCGCTCGGTCGAGGAGACCCCGCAGTTCCGCGCGCTCGCCGAGACGGGCCGCCGCGCGCGGAGTCCGCTCGGCGAGGTGGTGCGGGGCCACTGGCGGCTGCTCCTGCTGACCGGCGGGGCGCTGGCGATCGGTTACGCCGTCTTCTACGCGGTCACCACCTGGTCCCTGGCGTACGCCACCGAGCACCTGCGGGTGGACCGTACGGTCATGCTGGCCTGTGTCATGGCGGCGGTCGCCCTGAAGGGCCTGGCGACCCCGCTGGTGGCGCTGTGCGGCGACCGTTGGGGGCGTCGACCGTTGTGCCTGGCCGGTTGCGCGCTGTGCGCGGTGTGGATGTTCCCCTTCGTCGCGCTGCTGCGCACGGCGGATCCGCTGCTGATGACCCTGGGCTGTGTCGTCGCCCTGCTGGGCATGGTGACGATGTTCGCCGTGGTGGGCGCGTACCTGCCCGAGCTGTACGCCCCGCGGATCCGCTGCACGGGGGCGGCCGTCGGCTACAACCTGGGCGGGGTCCTGGGCGGGGCGCTGACCCCGATCGTGGCGACGGCGCTGGCGGACGGTTCGGGTCCGCCCTGGGGGGTGGCGGTGTACCTGACCGTGATCGCCCTGGTCAGCCTGGGGTGCTTCGCGCTGCTGCCGGAGACGAATCCGACGGTGCTCGGCGCTCGGGCCTCGAAGGCGGCCGGGGGCACGCGAACGGGGGCGGCCGAAGCGGCCGCCCCCGTGTGAGTCGACGGACTCCCGACCTCGATCGCTAGGCGTCGATGGTCTTCGAGTCGGCGGCGGCCTCGGCCGCCGCCTGCTTCTTCGAGGCGATCAGGCTGGTGATGGTGGTGATCACCAGCACGCCGCAGATGACGCCCAGGGAGACCGGGATGGAGATCTGCGGGACGTGCAGTCCGGACTCGTGCAGTGCGTGCAACACCAGCTTGATGCCGATGAAGCCGAGGATGACGGACAGGCCGTAGCTGAGGTGGACCAGCTTCTTGAGCAGTCCGCCGATGAGGAAGTACAGCTGGCGCAGACCCATCAGGGCGAAGGCGTTGGCGGTGAAGACGATGTACGGGTCCTGGGTGAGGCCGAAGATCGCGGGGATCGAGTCCAGGGCGAACAGCACGTCGGTGGTGCCGATGGCGAGCATGACGACCATCAGCGGGGTCATGATGCGCTTGCCGTTGTTCCGGATGAAGAGCTTCGTGCCGTGGTAGCGGTCGGCGACGCCGAACTTCTTCTCGATGGTCTTGAGGAGGCGGTTCTCCTCGAACTCCTCTTCCTCGTCGTTCCCGCGGGCCTCCTGGATGAGCTTCCAGGCGGTGTAGATCAGGAACGCGCCGAAGATGTAGAAGACCCAGGAGAAGTTGGTGATGATCGCGGCGCCGGCGGCGATGAAGATCGCGCGGAGTACCAGGGCGATCAGTACGCCGATCAGCAGGACACGCTGCTGGAGCTGGGAGGGCACCGCGAACTTCGCCATGATCAGGACGAAGACGAAGAGGTTGTCCACGCTCAGCGACTTCTCGGTGATGAAGCCGGCGAAGAACTCCTGGGACGCCTGGCCGTTGCCGAAGAAGAGCAGGCCGAGGCCGAAGAGTCCGGCGAGGGCGATCCAGACGACCGTCCAGATGCCCGCTTCCTTCATGGAAACGTCATGGGGCTTGCGGCCGATGAAGAAATCGGCGCCGATCAGGATGCCCAAACCGAGAATGGTCAGCAACCACAAGTTGAATGAAACGTCCACTGTCTACACGCCTCCGGCGGGATGGCTCAGCACTTCGTCAGCGTCATCGCTGCCGGAGGTCTCTTCCACCCGGATGGCCTGGAGGCCTCGGGCCGACGCCCCGGGACCGATTGCGGTCCGTATTGACGGGTACGCCGTAGCAGGTAGCAGGAATACTCCCCTCCGCGTGCACCAGAGTACCCGCCGGACCGGGCAAAGGTAAAGAGAATCCCAAGAAAGGGTCAGTGGCAGGTCACACACCCGTCATGAAACGGTCCGCGACCTGCCCCGCGACTCACGGGCGGGCGCTGCGCCGGACCTCCGATATGCGGTTCAGTGCCTGGTCGAGGACCCGGCTGCCCTGCGGGGGCAGATCCGGGGTGAAGGTCCACGCGTGATGGACCCAGGGGTCCGCCAGATGACTGTCGGGGACCGGGGACAGTCGCATCAGCGAGCGCCACAGGGGGTCGAGCAGCGGCCCGTACGCGGAGGCCTCGTCACGGTCGGCGACCATCAGCAGGTGCACGCCGACCGCCGGCCCCTCGTCGGCGAGGTAGCGCAACTGCGTGACGGAACGGTCGTCGAAGCCGTGCGGGAAGTCATGGACGATCAAGAGCTGCTCGGCCGTGTCCAGGTCCGGCGGCAGGTCCTCGGGGGCGCCGGCCCGCAGCGCCATCTGTACGAGGTCCACCCGCCGGGTCAGCCGCGCGAGGGTCTGGGTGACCCCGGCGGCCCCGGAGGCGGGCGGCCCGGCCAGCACCCCGGAGCGGACGAGCGGGGCCAGCGAGGCGGCGCCCGCCCCGGCGGCGTCGATGACGTGCACGGAGTACTTGTCGCCGGGGTGGACCGCGAGCAGCCGGACGGCATGCGCGACGGCCATGTCCATGGCGGCCCGGCGCAGGCGGTCGGTGTCCATGGCCATGGCGGCCTCGGAGCCGGTGCGGCCGTTGTCGATCCACAGGCCCCGCTCCAGCGGCACCCGCATGAGCATCGGAATGCGCAGTTCGGGTCGCTCGGGCAGGGACAGGTCGCCCAGGCGCAGGGCGAGCGGGTTCTCCCGGGGGGTGCCGGGGGCGTGCCAGACGGGATTGTCCCAGCGGGCGTACGCGGCCGGCAGGGCCGGTTCGACGACTTCGGACTCGGCGACCAGCTGGGCCAGGTCCCGGTCGAGCACGGCGCGGGCCTGGGCCACGAGCTCCTCGCGCCGTGCCCGGGCGGTGGCGCGGGCGCCGTCGCCGGAGCCGCCGAGGCGGTGGCGCGGGTCGGAGAGTGCCTCGTCGAGCTCCCGGTCCA
The DNA here is from genome assembly GCF_044766345.1 of Streptomyces sp. NPDC102278. Taxonomy (NCBI): domain Bacteria; kingdom Bacillati; phylum Actinomycetota; class Actinomycetes; order Kitasatosporales; family Streptomycetaceae; genus Streptomyces; species Streptomyces sp. NPDC102278. The sequence continues at coordinate 145,766 of NZ_JBIWLV010000009.1, forward strand.
TGCGGGAGTCGGCGAACTCGACGGCGCTGCGGTAGGCGGCGACCGTGCGGGCCATGTCCTCGAACATGCCCCAGACCTGGTTGTAGAGCCGCTCGTCCATGGACCAGCCACTGGCGTCGCCCGCGACGGGGCGCGGGGGCCGGCCCGGCTCGTCCGGTTCGGCGGCCCGCGGCGCCGGCTCGGGCGGCTCGGTGCTGGTGCGGCGGCGGCGCGGGTGGGCGTAGCTGATGCTCGGCGGGCCGCCCGCGGTGTCGCCGGCCGGACCGGAGCCGGCCGCGAGGGGTACGTCGGAGACCGGGATCGGGTCCGGCGGCTCGGGAGCCTGCGGGGTCGGGGGCGCCGCGTCCAGCGGGGCCCGCAGGCCGCGCGGGACGGTGGGGGCGGCCCCGGTCGGCATGGCCGCGAGGGTGATGTCGCCCGAGGCCACGAGTCCCGTGGCCGCGGCGGCCAGCTCGGCGGCGGCCGGCGCGGGCAGCCCGGCGTCGACCAGCAGGGCGCTCAGCCCCCCGGCGTACCCCTGGCCCACGGCCCGGACCTTCCACGCGCCCTGACGCCGGTACAGCTCCAGGGCCACCACGGCGGTCTCGGACTCCAGGCCCGTCAGCGTGTACCCGGCGAGCTCGGCGCCCTCCGGTTCGGCGACGGCGACGTACGAGGCCGGCACCGCGCCGAAGCGCACCGGGCCGCCGGGCGGCAGCACGAGCACCACCCGGAGCCGGTGCACGGCTTCGGCGACGGCGTCGAGGTCGACGGTGAAGCGGTGCCCGCCCGCGATCGTCTGCGGCACCTCGAGGCCCGGCAGTGCCCGGGCACCGGGGTGGGCCAGCGATTCGGGTCCGGTCGACCGGCCCTCGTCGTCGCCGGTCGAGACCAGGGCCAGTACCGGCGTGCCCGCCGAGACCCTGATCTCCACCCTGCTCTTGGACAGGGGGTGGTTCTGCCCCCGGACCAGTTCGGCCGTCATCGTGCAGCCCTCCCCCGTGCCTTCTTCTCTTTGCTCTTGTCCGGTGCTGTCTACAGGTGCGGCAGGATCGACGGCATCAGGTCCTGGAAGGTCCGCCCGTTGGCCGGGTTTCCGAGGGCCGTCATCTGCCAGCCGGCGCCCGCGCGGGACACCTTCGCCATGATCTGCGCGGTGTAAGCGCCGCCGCCGTCGAGGGTGTAGCGGGCCAGCTCCTGGCCGTTGGTCTCGTCGACGATGCGGCAGAAGGCGTTCTGCACCTCCTGGAACGTCTGCCCGGTGAAGGAGTTCACCGTGAAGACGATCTGGTCGATGTGAACCGGCACGCGCTGGAGGTCGACGAGGATCGCCTCGTCGTCCCCACCCTGGCCGACGCCGCCGACGAGGTTGTCACCGGTGTGGCGGACCGAACCGTCGTCGCTCTGCAGGTGCCGGAAGAACACGACGTCCACCGGCTGCTTGTCGGCGAACAGCACCGCCGACGCGTCCAGGTCGATCTCCCGGGTCCGCGACCCGAACAGCCCCCGACGCTTCGCCGCCTGCCAGCCGAGCCCCATCCGGACCGCCGTCAGCGTGCCTCCGTCCGCCTTCTGCAGACTGATGGCCTGACCCTTGGTCATGTTGACCGTCACGTGATGTCCCCTCTCCATGGCCCGCCCCGATGTCGGCGGGTCGCAGCGTGTACCTGCGGCTGTCGCCCAACCCTACTGACAGCCCCCACGTCAGGCGAGGCCCGCTTCCCTCATCTGTCGAAGCTCCTTCTTCAGCTCGCCCACCTCGTCGCGGATCCGGGCCGCGACCTCGAACTGGAGCTCCGCCGCCGCGCCCCGCATCCGTTCGGTCATCTGCTCGATCAGCGCGGCCAGTTCGGCGGCGGGGCGGTCCGTGGGAGCACCGGCGGCCTTGGCCCCCTTCGCACCCTTTCCACCCGCCTTGCCCCCGACTGCCTTGCCGCCGAGCGCGGGCACCGGGGCCTTGGCGGCCCCCTTGCCCTCCTTCGCCTGTCGGTAGCCGGTCCCGAGCAGCTGTTCGGTGTCCAGCTCCTCACGGGCGATCGTGGCGACGATGTCGTTGATCTTCTTGCGGAGCGGTTGCGGGTCGATCCCGTTCGCCGTGTTGTAGGCGATCTGCTTCTCGCGGCGCCGGTTCGTCTCGTCGATGGCCTTCTCCATGGCCGGCGTCATCTTGTCCGCGTACATGTGGACCTGGCCGGAGACGTTGCGCGCCGCGCGGCCGATGGTCTGGATCAGGGAGGTCCCGGAACGCAGGAAGCCCTCCTTGTCCGCGTCGAGGATGGCCACCAGCGAGACCTCGGGCAGGTCGAGGCCCTCGCGCAGCAGGTTGATGCCGACCAGGACGTCGTACTCGCCGGCCCGCAGCTCGCGCAGCAGCTCGATGCGGCGCAGGGTGTCCACGTCGCTGTGCAGGTAGCGGACCTGGATGCCGAGTTCCAGGAAGTAGTCCGTGAGGTCCTCGGACATCTTCTTGGTGAGCGTCGTGACCAGGACGCGCTCGTCCTTCTCGACGCGCCGGCGGATCTCGTGCACCAGGTCGTCGATCTGGCCCTCGGTGGGCTTGACGACGACCTCGGGGTCGATGAGGCCGGTGGGGCGGATGATCTGCTCGACGAAGCCGTCGCCGCGCGACAGCTCGTACTTGCCGGGGGTGGCCGACAGGTAGACGGTCTGGCCGATCCGCTCCTGGAACTCCTCCCACTTCAACGGCCGGTTGTCCAGGGCGGACGGCAGCCGGAAGCCGTGGTCGACCAGGGTCCGCTTGCGGGAGGCGTCGCCCTCGTACATCGCGCCGATCTGCGGCACCGTGACGTGCGACTCGTCGATGACGAGCAGGAAGTCCTCGGGGAAGTAGTCGATGAGGGTGTTCGGGGCGGAGCCGCGCTCGCGGTCGTCCATGTGCAGCGAGTAGTTCTCGATGCCGGAGCAGGACCCGATCTGGCGCATCATCTCCAGGTCGTAGGTGGTGCGCATGCGCAGCCGCTGGGCCTCCAGCATCTTGCCCTGCTTCTCCAGCTCGGCCAGCCGGTCGGCCAGCTCCACCTCGATGCCGGCGACCGCCTTCTCCATGCGCTCGGGACCGGCGACGTAGTGGCTGGCGGGGAAGACGTACAGCTCGCGGTCCTCGCTGATGACCTCGCCGGTCAGCGGGTGCAGGGTGGACAGCGCCTCGATCTCGTCGCCGAACATCTCGATGCGGACGGCCAGTTCCTCGTAGACCGGGAAGATCTCGATGGTGTCGCCGCGGACCCGGAAGGTGCCGCGGGTGAAGGCCACGTCGTTGCGCGTGTACTGGATGTCGACGAACCGGCGCAGCAGCTGGTCCCGGTCGAACTCCTCGCCGACCTTCAGGGAGACCATCCGGTCCACGTACTCCTGCGGGGTGCCGAGGCCGTAGATGCAGGACACGGAGGCGACGACGATGACGTCGCGCCGGGTCAGCAGCGAGTTGGTCGCGGAGTGGCGCAGCCGCTCCACCTCCTCGTTGATCGAGGAGTCCTTCTCGATGTAGGTGTCCGACTGGGGTACGTAGGCCTCGGGCTGGTAGTAGTCGTAGTACGAGACGAAGTACTCGACGGCGTTGTTCGGCAGGAGCTCGCGGAACTCGTTCGCCAGCTGGGCGGCGAGGGTCTTGTTCGGCGCCATCACCAGCGTCGGTCGCTGGAGCTTCTCGATCATCCAGGCAGTGGTCGCCGATTTGCCGGTGCCGGTCGCACCCAGCAGTACGACGTCCTTCTCACCTGCACGGATGCGCTTTTCCAGCTCGGCGATGGCCGCCGGCTGGTCGCCGCTGGGCTGGTAGGGGCTGACGACCTCGAAAGGCGCCACCGTGCGTTCGATCTTCGATACGGGCCGCATGCCTCAACCGTACGACCCCCCACTGACACTCACGCCCGGCACGCGCTCGCGGGGCTCCGGCGGGTCTGCTCCATTCCGGTCCGTTTGTCGTAGTTCGGTGGCGGCAAGGTGATCTTCAACCCCATGATGATCGCGAAACTCCGTGAAGTGCATCGCCGCAACGTCTGCCGCTCCGCGCCCGTTTGCGGCAGGAGCAGGGCTCACGACCCGAGGAGAACGCACATGTACGTCGTCCGACCAGCCGCCGTGGCCGCCGCAGTCCTGGGCCTCACCCTCTCCGTGCTGGGCACGGCCACCTCGGCCACCGCGTCCGGTCCCGCCTCGGGGGCCGGCCCGGTCGCGGCCGGCCCCCCCGTGGTCTACGCCCACCGGGGGGCTTCGGCGTACGCCCCGGAGAACACGCTGGCCTCGATCGACCTCGCCATGCGGATGGGCATCGACTGGGTGGAGAACGACGTCCAGCGCACCAAGGACGGCGTACTGGTCGTGGTCCACGACGACAACCTGGCCCGCACCACCGATGTCGAGGAGGTGTTCCCCGATCGCAAGCCCTGGCTGGTCAAGGACTTCACCGCGGACGAGATCGCGGTGCTGGACGCGGGCAGCTGGTTCGGCAAGGACAAGCAGTACGAGGGCGCCACGGTGCCGACGCTGCGCGAGTACCTCGCCCGGGTGCGGCGCAACCAGCAGAAGCTGCTGCTGGAGATCAAGAGGCCGGAGATCTACCCCGGGATCGAACGGGAGACCCTGAACCTGCTGGACGCCACCGGTTGGCTCGACAAGAACCGCGCGGACCATCGGCTGGTGGTGCAGAGCTTCAGCGCCGACTCCATCCGGATCGTGCACGACCTGCGCCCCGAACTGGTGACGGCCTTCCTGGGCACGCCCACCGTGGCCGAGCTGCCGCGCTACGCCGCCTTCACCGACCGGATCAACCCCTGGCACACCACCCTCTCGGCGGACTGGGTGGCGGCCGTGCACGCCCTGCGCGGCCCCCACGGCAAGACCATGGAGGTGGACACCTGGACCGTGGACAACGCGGCCACCGCCCGGAAGGTCCAGGAGATGGGCGTGGACGGGATCATCACCAACACGCCCGACGTCGTCCGCAGGGCGGTGGGCTGGTACTGAGCCCCGCCCCGACCGGGGCGAACCCGTCCTCGCCGGCCGCGGGGCGCCGTACGGTGGACGGGTGGACAGTTCCGAACGGCCCCGCGGGCCGCACCTCGAATGGACGGTCGTCACCGGCGACATCGGGCCCCTGCTCCTGGCGGCGACCCCCGAGGGGCTGGTCCGGGTCGAGTTCCATGCCGGACCGGACCGCGTCGAGAAGATGATCGGCTCGTTGGTCTCCCGGCTCGGCGCCGACGCCCGGCGGCCGGCGCCGGGCGAGGAGGTCCTGCTCGCCGAACCCGTACGCCAGCTGAACGCCTACCTCGCCGGTTCGCTGCGCCGCTTCGAGCTGCCCCTGGACTGGCGGCTGAGCTCCGGCTTCAACCGTCAGGTGCTACGGGAGCTGGACCGCTCGGTGCCCTACGGGTCGGTCGTCGGGTACGGGGAACTCGCCGCGCGGGTCGGGCAGCCGGGCGCGGCCCAGGCCGTGGGCAACGCCATGGGATCGAACCCCCTGCCGCTGGTGGTGGCCTGCCACCGGGTGGTGGAGAACGACGGCGGGATCGGCGGCTTCGGCGGCGGGGTGGAGACCAAGCGGCTGCTGCTCGCGCTGGAGGGCGTGCTTCCGCAACCACTGTTCTGACGCCGGGGGACCGCTGTCCTGACGCCCGGGGACCGCTGTTCTGCCGCCCCGGGGACCGCTGTTCTGGCGCCCCGGGATCGCTGTTCTGAAGCCCGGCCGCGGCGCGGCGCCGCGGGTGCGCGCCGGGTGCACGCGGGGCGCGCGCCCGCGCGCCGTCCCGAGGGCTCCGATACCCGGTTCCACCTCGCGGTACGGGGTGGCACACTGCCGCGGTGAACACTCCCGCCGCCGCACCCGGCCCTCCCGCGTCCGCACGCCCGCCGAGGCCGCCGAGGGGGTGTCGGCGGTGACGGTCTCCCCCGGCACCGAACGCACCGCGCCCCCGGTCGCGGCGGCGGACCTCCCCCGGTTGCGGCGGCGCACCTCCGCCGTGCTGATCGCCGCTCAGATGCTCGGCGGCCTGGGCGTGCCCATCAGCATCGCGCTGGCCCCGGTCCTCGCCACCGAGGTCAGCGGCACCGAGGCGATGTCGGGCTTCGCCTCCACCGCCTCCGTGATCGGCACCGCGCTGCTCTCGCTGCCGCTCGCCGCGCTGATGACCGCACGCGGGCGCCGTCCCGGTCTGGTCCTGGCCTACGCCATCGGCGCCGCCGGCGCGGCCCTGGTCGTGCTGGCCGCCACGATCGGGAACTTCCCGCTCCTGCTGGTGGGCATGGCCGCCTTCGGCGCGGCGTCCTCCGCCAACCTCCAGGCCCGGTTCGCCGCCGCCGACCTCGCGGCGCCCGACCGCCGCGCGCGGGCGATCTCCGTGGTCGTGTGGGCGTCCACGATCGGCGCGGTGCTCGGCCCGAACCTCTCCGCGCCGGCCAGTCACAGCTTCGCCGGCACCTCGATACCCGAGACGGCGGGCCCCTTCGTGTGGGCCGGCGCCGTCTTCGTCCTCACCGGCACGCTGATCGGCGTCCTGCTGCGCCCCGATCCGCTGCTGACCGCCCGGGCGCTGGCGCCCGGGGAACAGACCCGGGCCGGGCGCTCGCTGCGCGCCGGATTCACGGCCGTCCGGGAATCGCCGCGCGCCAGGCTCGCCCTGCTGACCGTCGCGGTCTCGCACACCACCATGGTCTCGATCATGGTCATGACCCCGGTGGACCTCGGTCACCACGGCGCCGACCTGGAGCTCGTCGGACTGGTGATCAGCGGTCACATCGCCGGCATGTTCGCCTTCTCCCCCGTCATGGGGTGGCTCGCCGACCGGATCGGACGGCTGTCCGTGATCGGGCTCGCGGCCGGTTTGCTGTCGGTCGCCGCGCTGCTCGCCGGTACGGCCGGACCGAGCCACGCGCAGTCCGCGCTCGGCCTGTTCCTCCTCGGTCTCGGCTGGTCCGCGGGGATGGTCTCGGGCTCGGCCCTGCTGACCGACTCCGTACCGCAGCCCGCGCGGGCGGCCGTCCAGGGCTTGAGCGATCTCACGATGAACGCGGCCGCCGGTCTGGGCGGGGCCGCCGCCGGCCTGGTCATGGCCCGGGCGGGATACGGCTGGCTCAACGCGATCGGCGCGGCGCTGTTGCTGCCGATGGCCGCCCTGGCCCTCTTCACGGCGCGCCGCCACCCGGTCCCCGCGAAGGCCGGCGCGGGCACGTAGCCGGCCCCGGGTCCGGCTGCCCCGGGGGGCGGGGTCCGGTGCTGTCTAGTAGCTGATGTGGTAGGCCTTGCGCAGCGTCTCGTGGACGGTCCAGGTGGTCTTGTCGCCCTCCCTGAGCACGCACGCGGAGCCGGGTCCCACCTCCAGCGTGTCGCCGCCCTCGACCTCGATGGTGGCGCGCCCGCCGACCACCACGAACAGCTCGTCGGCCTCGGTGTCCGTGACCACACCGGGGGTGATCTGCCAGATTCCCCGGATCTGCGAGCCGTCCTCGGCCTCCCACAGCACCTTGCCCGTGACGACGGGAGTGCCGGAGACGATCTGGGCCGGGTCGAGCTCCTCCACCTCCAGTTCCGCGTCCGGGAAGTCCGGTACGGAGACGGCGAAGGAGGCGGGGGCTGCGCGGTGATCACGGGTGCTCATGGCGCGCCAGCCTAATCGGGTCGTGCCTCGCGTCGGGGCGACCAGAGCGTCCAGCGCGGACGCGCCGAACGAGGCATCCTGTCCACCCCGCCGGGTCGGAGATCCGTCGGGTTTCGGCCAGGGCGGCGGATGCGGGCCGGAGTCGTCCGCGCGGGTGTCCGGGTGTGTCGGGTCGTGGCGTCCGGCCGGTTCCCGGGGGAGGCCGGGCGGCCGCCCGGGGCACGGTACTCGGACAGGTTCGCGGGGGAGTGGCGGGAGCGCGTTTGGGGGCGCGAGTCGGGTGCCATGGATGGGGGCATGTCACAGCACAGAGCATCCGCGCCCCCGTCCGCGTCCGCTGTCCCGGCCCCGCCCCAGGCGCCGACCTCGGCGCCGGCCCCGACCCCGGTGCCCGTCCTGTCGGAGGAGGTCCGCGAGGCGCTGGCCGCCGGGAGGCCCGTCGTCGCGTTGGAGTCGACGATCATCGCGCACGGCCTGCCGCGCCCCCGCAATCTGGCGGTGGGCACCGAACTGGAGGCCCTGGTCCGCGCCGAGGGCGCGGTTCCCGCGACGATCGCGGTGGTGGACGGAGTGGCCTACGCGGGCCTCGACAAAAGGCAACTGGAGCGGATCGCGGGCGGCGAGGACGTGCGCAAGCTCGGCCACCGGGACCTGGCGCCCGCCCTGGCGGCGGGTGCCACCGGGGCGACGACGGTCTCCGCGACGGCCTTCCTGGCGGCGCGGGCCGGCCTGCGGGTGTTCGCCACGGGCGGGCTGGGCGGGGTGCACCGGGAGTTCGCCCACACCCAGGACGAGTCGGCGGACCTCTCCCTGCTCGCGCGCACCCGGATCACGGTGGTCTGCGCGGGGGTGAAGTCGATCCTGGACGTGCCCGCCACGCTGCAACGGCTGGAGACCCTGGGGGTCGGGGTGCTCGGGTACGGGACGGACCGCTTCCCCGGCTTCTACCTGTCCAGTTCCGGCGAGCCGGTGGACTGGACCGTGCACCGGCCCGAGGAGGTGGCGGCGGTGATGGCGGCTCAGGACGCGCTCGGCGGACCGGAGTCCGCGCTGCTGGTGGCCCATCCGGTGGCGGAGGCGGAGCAGCTGGACCCGGACCTCCACGACCGGGTGCTGGCGGAGGCCCTCGACGCGTGCCGGGAGCGGGGCATCACGGGGCAGGCGGTGACGCCGTTCCTGCTGGGGTTCCTGGTACGGGCGACCGGCGGCGCCTCGTTGGAGGCGAACTTGGCGGCGGTACGGGGCAACGTCCGGCTCGGGGCCCGGATCGCGGGGGCCTGGGCGGCCCGGGCGTGAGCGGGGCGGGGGGTGCGCCGGGGGCGCTGCTCGTCGTCGGGGACGTGGTGACGGACGTGGTCGCGGTGCACACGGAACCGCTCGCACCGGCCACCGACACGCTCGCCCGGATCCGTACCCTGCCCGGCGGGGCGGGCGGCAACGCCGCCTGCTGGGCGGCGCACGAGGGCGCCCCGGAGGTACGGATCCTGGCGCGGGTGGGCGCCGAGGCGGCGCGGTGGCACGAGCGGGCGCTGGTCGACGCGGGGGTCCGACCCAAACTGGTCGTCGACCGGACGGAGCCGACCGGGACGGTGGTGGCGCTGGTCGGCAAGGACGCGGAGCGGACCTTCCTGACCGACAGCGGGGCGTCCCTGCGGCTGTGCCCGGCCGACTGGACGCCGGCCCTGTTGGACGGGGCCGCGCACCTGCACCTGTCGGGGTACCTGTTCTTCGCGGACAGCAGCAGGGAGTTGGCGATGGTGGCGCTGAGGGCGGCCCGGACCCGGGGGGTGCCGGTGAGCGTGGACCCGGCCTCGGCGGGGTTCCTGGCCGCGCTGGGCCCGGAGCGCTTCCTGGCGGCGGTGGCCGGGGCGGGCGCACTGCTGCCGAACGAGGACGAGGCCCGCCTGTTGGCGGGGCTTCCGGAGCCGGCCGGGGTGGCCCGGGCGGCGGTGGCGCTGAGCCGCCGGGTGCCGCTGGTGGTGGTCACCCGGGGCGCGGCCGGGGCGCTGATCGCCGAGGACGGGCGCATCACGGCCGAGGTCGACGCCGAAGCCGTCGAGGCGGTGGATTCCACGGGGGCGGGGGACGCCTTCACCGGCGGTTTCCTGGCGGCCCGGTTGGCGGGCGCGGCCCCGGTGGGGGCGGCCCGCGCGGGCTGCCGGGCGGCCGCGGTGGCGGTCACCCGGCTGGGCGGGCGTCCGTAGGGCCGCTCCCCTGCGCACCGCCCGGCCGGGACCGGTGTCGAAGGGACCCGGGGCGGGTCGGCCAGGGCCGCCCCGGGGCGGGCTCACGGGGTGAACACCTGGTCCAGGGTGTCGATCGCGCCCGTGCCGCCGAGGTGGTAGCGGAACACCAGGCCCTGGTTCGGGTGGGCGACGAGCCACTCGATGAGGGCGTCGAGGGTGATCGGCTTGTTCTCCGTGCTCTCGACGATCGGGGTGACGGCGGTGATCTTCGCGTCGTCCCGGATCGGGATGAAGGTCTCCTTGCCGACCGTCTCGAAGGGGGCGCCGTCGGAGTCGGGGGCGCCGCACCCCCAGTTGCCGTGCTTGACGATCAGGCTGTGGAAGCCGCCCTCGGGCGTGTAGCGGTTGACGGCGATCTCGTCGGGCGAGATCGGCATCGTGTGGCCGCAGGTGGGCGCGGGCGACTTCGGCTTCCCCGCCGGGGTCGCCTTGGCGGTGGTCGGGGCGCTCGGCTTCGGGGCACTCGGCTTCGGGGCGGACGCCGAGGGTTCGGCGCCACCGGCCCCGGCCGGGGTGGCGGTCGCGGTCGGGTTCGTCGTCGGGGAGGTGCTCGGGCCGGCCGGGCTCGCGCCGGGTGTCGTACCCGCCGCTCCGGCGCTGCCGTCGTCGCCGTTGCAGGCGGTGAGGGTCAGGGCCGCGCACAGGGCGAGCGCGCCGAGCGTCCACCCCCGCGACCGTCTCGGTCCCTCGATCGTCTCGCCGCGTCCGCCCATTGCCGTCTCCCTCTGCCAAGGCGCCACCAGGTGGCCGCCGTCGAAGCGTGGCGACAACGTAGCCCGCGGTGTCGGCCGAGGCGATGGCCGATTCCCGTTCGTCACCGTCCGGGAATCGCGCTGTTGCCGACCCCGGACGTCCGTGACCCGGCGGATGCCTCGGCGTCAGTCCGCGAGTCCCGTCCAGGCCGGATGGCGGGGGTCGTCGGCCCGGACCACGGCGTCGGCCAGGGCCGCCGGGTCGGTCTCGGCCTCGTAGCGGGCGAAGGCGGGCAGGGTCCAGCGCGCGGACTCCTCCGTCCGGCGGGCGAGGGCTCCCGGGGAGAGGCGGATGTGCACGCCGAGGTCGAAGGGGAACCAGTGGCCGAACAGCAGCGGTCCGTGCACGATCAGTACGCCGCCCGGCGGGAGTTCGACGTAGGGGCTGCGGGTGGCCCGGTCGGTCGCCGGGTCCCAGAGGTCGGGCAGCACCCGGCCGGTGCCGCCGGGGTCGGTGGGCCCGAACACCTCGCGCCAGAGGGCGGCCGTGTCGTACCAGCCGCCGAGGTAGGCGTCCACGTCCTGCCGTCCGAACTCGAAGCGGAGGGAGGCCGGCCGCAGGAACCCGTCGGCCGGGACCGTCAGTACGGGCCGGCCCCGCCCGCGCAGTTCCTCGGCGAGCCGGTCCGCGAGCACGTCCGTTCCGGCGGCGGGCGCGCCGTCGATGCCCACCCGCTGCCAGGGTCCCCGTTCGGGGTCTTCGGACCGGTTCTCCAGGCGACCGGCGAGCCGCTCGGCCATCCGTTGCCATGTGATCGCTTCCAACTGCACGAGGCCATTGTCAGTGGCGGGTCCTAGCTTTTTCCACGAGGGATCACCGGCGCGAAACGGAAGTCGTCGGCCCGACCGCGGGGAGGGGTCTGTCATGGCCGGCGAGACGACGTACATGGAGCTGTCGCAGGACGACGGCGGGGCGCACAAGTTCTACGAGGTGACGGTGGACGGCACGTCCGTCACCGTGCGGTACGGGCGCATCGGCGCGGAGGGCCAGGTGCAGAACTCCTCCTTCCCGACGGTGGAGAAGGCCCGAGCGGCCGCCGCGAAGAAGGTCGGGGAGAAGGTCCGCAAGGGCTACGCCCCGGCGGTTCGCGGCGCCCGCGCGGCGCGGTCGGTGACCCGCAGGCAGGTGACCTCGGCCCCGTCGACGGCGCGCGCGGTGGCCCCGGTGCTGTGGCGTTTCCGCACGGGCTCCTCGGCGTTCGGGATCCATGTGGACGAGGACCGCTGCTGGGTCGGCAACCAGGCGGGAGACGTCTACACGCTGAGCCACGGCGGCGAGGTGCTGGCCCGGTACTCGCTGCCGGACGGGGTGAAGTGCCTGGTGGCGGACGAGTTCTGGATCTACGCGGGCTGTGACGACGGCACGGTGTACGACCTGTCGTCGAAGGTGCCGTTCGGGGCGTACGACATCGCCGCGGACGTGGACATCTTCTGGCTCGACATCCGCGAGGGCGTGCTGAACGTGTCCGACCGCAGCGGTGGCCTGACCGTCATCGACCACGAGGACGAGTTCCAGTGGTCGCGGCGCTCGTCGGGATCCAACGCCTGGATGGTGCGGGCCGACGAGCGGGCGGTCTACCACGGTCACAGCAAGGGCGTGACGGCCTACGCCCCGGACGGCGGGCGGGAGTTGTGGCACACGGCGACCGACGGTTCGGTGCTGTTCGGCTGGCAGGAGGACGACGCCGTGTACGCGGGCACCGGGCGCAACACGGTGCAGCGGCTGTCGAAGGCGACGGGCGCGGTCGAGGCCTCGTACCGGTGTGACGCGGCGGTGTACTCGTGTGCGACCTCGCCGGACGGGCGGCACGTGTTCGCGGGCGACCTCTCCTCCTCCGTGTACTGCTTCGACGCCGACGGCCGGCGGTTGTGGAAGCTGCGCACGGGCAGTGGGTCGGCCCTGTCCATGCAGTACCTCGACGGACGGCTGTACCTGGTCACCACGGACGGTTCGCTGGTGTGCGTGGACGCGAGCGAACAGGCGATCGCGGCCGCGCAGCAGGGTTCGGTGCCGACGGCGCTGGACGTCAAGTCGGCCGCCGCGCTGCCCGTGTTCACCCCGGCGGCGTCCGCCTCGGCCGTGGCGACGGTCTCGGTGGCCGCGGCGCCGGCGGGCGGGGTGGTGGTGGAGTGCGTCCAGCAGGGCGGGCGGACGCGGGTGCAGGTGGTGTCCGACGGCTTCGAGCCCGGCTGGAACGTGCAGTTCCCGCGCGGGATCCGGGAGGCCGGCGCCCGCTACGTGGTGGAGGGGCTGCACGCGTCGTCCGGCGGCTTCTACCGGGTGCGCGGGGAGATACGCCGACTGGTCTGAGCCGGTCGCGGAGCGCGGGGCGCGCCGCGCCCGCCCGGCCGGAGTCGGTGACTCACCGGGCGTGGCCCGGGCACGGGCAGGGCGTGGCGCCGTACGGGGCGGGCGTGTCCACGGACCAACGGGCGTCCGCACCGAGGGCGCAGGTGACGTGCAGCACGACCGGCTCGCTGCCGAGGTTGCGGCCGAGGTGGACGTGGTCGATGCCCGGGGGCTCGACGAAGGTGCTGCCCACCGGGTGCGTCTCGACGGATCCGTCGTCCAGGATCCGGGTCAGCGTTCCGGAGGTGACCGCCGCCATCAGCGGTACGTCGTGGTAGTGCCATCCCGTGCACTGCCCGGACTCGATCACGATCTCCCGACCCGTGAGGTCCGATCGCCCGCTCGCCCTCGGCCGTCGTGCCGTCGCCTGCCGTCCGCCCATCGGTCCTCCTCCACGGGGCCGCCGCGGCCCGGCCGCCTCACGGTAGGAGGAGATCATGAGGTCGAGGAAGAACTGATGAAAGGACAACAACCCTTCTCTACAAGGTGATATAAGCACCGGGGCGCGGTATCACCTCGTCATGAGTCTTGTCGTCTTCGAGTCGCACAAGCGGATCCATTGCGCCGAGTGCCGGCAGGGCCCGCTGCGCCTCCTCGTCCGGGAGGCGGGGGTGCCCCGCTGTCTGGACTGCGTCGACCTCGGACACCTGGTCTACCTGCCGCGCGGCGACGCGGCGCTCACCCGGCGCGCGCGGGAGGCCAGTTCACTCTCCGCCGTGGTGGTGCGCCGACACAAGCGCCGCCACCGCTACGAACGCCAGGGGTTGTTGGTCGAGCGGGCCGCGCTGGCGCGCGCCGAGCGCGCCTGCCTCGCGGACGCCGAGGTCCGGGCCCGCCGCCGGGACCGCGACCGGCTGCGGCGCGCGGCCGAGGACGTCCGCTTCACGGCGGCCTTCACCGCCGAGATCCGGCGGCTGTTCCCCGGTTGCCCCGAGGAACGCGCCCGGGCCATCGCGACGCACGCCTCGCTGCGCGGCAGCGGCCGGGTGGGCCGCACCGCCGCCGGCCGGGCCCTGGACGAACAGGCGGTGTCCGTGGCGGTACGGGCGGCCGTGCGGCACCTCGACACCGAGTACGACGCCCTGCTCATGGCGGGAGTACCGCGGTTCGCCGCCCGGGCACGGCTGGCGGAGCGGATCGACGCGATCCTGGACGGCTGGCGGACGGCGCCCGGAGAGCCGGTCCGGGCCTGGACGGCCCTGGCCTAGACGGAACCCTGCGCGCGGAAGCGGCGGTACAGCAGCGCTCCGCCGAGCAGCAGCGCGCCACTGCCGGGGACCAGGTAGCCGAGGCCGTCGGATCCGGTGTGGGCGAGGGCTTCGGTGTGCCGGGGCGGCGTCTGCGGGGTCTGCGGCGCCGGCGGCTTCACCTGCGTGACGGGCTCCGGCGGGGTGACGGGGGGCGTGACGACGACGGGCGGCTGAACGGGCTTGCCGCCACTGGGCTTGCCCCCGTTGACGGAGATGTTGCCGCTGGAGGGGTTGCCGATTCCGACCACGTTCACGGAGTTGCCGCTGACATTCAGCGGGAGGTCCACGGGGAGCTGGATGCCGTTGCCGGAGAGCAGTCCGGGGGAACCCTGCGTCTGACCGTCGGCCACCGCTCCGCCGCCGTTGGCGGTACCGGCCTTCGTGGAGGACGAGGAGTGACCCTGCCCCGAGGCACCCGAACCGGAGCGGGCGCCGTCGCCCTGGGAGGTGTTCGCACAGCGGTTTCCGGTGGCGGAGTTGAGGAGCCCGACCACGCTCACGGTGTTCCCGCACACGTTCACCGGTGTATTGACCGGCAGTTGCACCAGGTTCCCGGCGAGCAGGCCCGGGGAGCCCACGGCTCTGCCGCCCGCGTCCGCATCGGCGTAGGCGAGGCCACCCACCCCCGCGACCGCCAGTCCACCTCCCGCAACCACCGCCGTGATCAAGCCATTGCGACGACTGTGACGCATCAGTTTTCCCGCCTTCCGGAGGAGTCCGCGGGCGTCTCGCCCGCACCGGAAACAACGCCGTAACCCCATTCGGGTTATAGCGGCGATGAGCATTTCACCCCATCGTGTACGGGGTAATGCATATCGCATGATGAAAAGCCCGCTGCTTCTCCTCGATGTGGACGGCCCCCTCAACCCCTTCCGGTCGCGGCTCGCCGGACTGCGCGGGTACGACAGCCACCGGATGCGTCCCGAGGTCTGGATGTCCCGTCGCGCCGCGGATTCGCGCAGCGCCCGACGCGGGCTCCGGGTCCGCCTGCACCCCGCGCACGGCGCCCGGTTGCTGGCCCTGCCCTACGAACTCGCCTGGGCGACCACCTGGATGCACCAGGCCAACACCATGATCGCCCCGCACATCGGGCTGCCCGGCGATCTCCCCGTGATCGAATGGCCGGAACTCTTCGCCCATGATCCCGACGGTCTCTCCTGGAAGACCCGCCCGCTCCTCGCCTGGGCCGCCGGCCGTCCGTTCGCCTGGGTCGATGACATGATCAACCCACTGGACCGGGCCTGGGTCGCCGCCCATCACCCCGCTCCGGCCCTGCTGTTGCGCGTCCATCCGCGCCACGGGCTCCGCGACCGCGACTTCGCCACGCTCACCCGCTGGGCGGCGCGCCTGGAACGGCCCGACGCCACGGCCTGACGGGCCCGCGCGGACCGACGGCCCGACACCCCACACCACGCCGCGCCGGCCTGACCGCCCCGGTGTCTCCGACGTCCCGGACCGATGCCCCGGACCGATGCCCCGCCCTGACCCGCCCGCGCGGACCGGACCCGACGCTCCGGACCGACGTCCCGGCCTGACGGCCCCGCATCACGACCCAACGTCCCGGACCGACGTCCCGCCCCGCCCTGACCCGCCCGCGCGGACCGGACCCGACGCTCCGGACCGACGTCCCGGCCTGACGGCCCCGCATCACGACCCAACGTCCCGAACCGACGTCCCGCCCCGCCCTGACCCGCCCGCGCGGACCGACGACCCGACAGTCCGGACCAACGTCCCGGCCTGACGGCCCCGCCTGACGACCCCAACGCCCCGGACCGACGTCCCGGCCCGATGCCTTGGCGCCACGCCCCGACACTCGCGATCCGACGTCCCGGACCGACGCCCCGGCGTCGCGGCCGGACGTCGTCGAGCCGCGCCGACAGGCTCGGCCGCCGGCCGGACGCGGCTGACGACGCTCGCCGAAGCCCTCGCGGACGCCGAGGAAGGGTCGACGGACACCGCAGGACGGCGCCCGGGGCCGCATGCTCCACCTCGCGGCACCGGTCCCGGTCTGTCGGGGCGCTCAGCGCCGCAGGGCGGCGTCGACCGGGTCCGTGGACGGGCGGCCGGAGGGCCACCAGTCGGCGTCGCCCAAGCGGGACTCGTAGGGGTACCAGAGGCCCTCGCGGCTGAGCCGGAGTTGACGGTTCCCGGCGGTCAGGCGGTTGCGGTCGGGGCGGTACGGGCCCCGGCCCGCGGCGAGCAGGGCCGGGCGCGCCCGGTCGAAGGGGCCGGCCGGCGGGTCCCAGGGTTCGTCGAGGACGGACAGGCCCGGCAGGCCCCCCTGACGCCAGGCGGCCGCGCCCCGGGCCAGGTCGGTGGTGGTCCGGCCGGTGGCGCGGGCCAGGTCCCGGTAGAGGGTGCGGGCGACGCCGGTCAGGCCGGCCGTGGGGTGCGCGGAGGCCAGCCGGACGGCGTCCTGCCACAGGGTGAGGCCGGCGATCGGGTCCTCGCCGGTCGCCAGCAGTGCGAGGGCCCGGGCGCCCGCGTCCGTCGCGAGCTGGTCCAGCGCGAGCGGGTCGGGTGCGGCGGGGTCGGCCGGGTAGGCGGGCGGCAGTCCGGGGGCGACCGGGGCCGCCATCGGCGCCGGCAGCGGAGGCAGCGCGGTGCGGGCCACCGCCGCGCGGGCGGGGACCCCGGGGAAGTCGGGGGTGGTGTCGGGCTGTTCGCGGGCGGCGTGGGCGGCGTTGCGCCGGGTCAGCTCCTCCAGCAGTTCCCGCTCCCCGCGCCCGCGCAACAGCAGCAGCACGAACGGGTCCTCGTCCAGCAGCCGGGCCGCCCGGTAGCAGAGGGCCGCCGCGTGCTTGCACGGCGGACGCCCCACGTCCGGGCAGGAGCAGCGTGCCGCCGGCTCTCCCGGCCCCGGCAGGATCGTCTCCGCGAGGGACTCCGGAACCTCCCGTTCCAGCAGCGCGGCCAGAGCCGCCGGGTCGGCGGCCACCGTCTCCAGCACCTCGCCCCACTCGGCGTCCGTGAAGGCCGGCAGCGCCAGCTCGGTGCGGTACGGGCGGGCCCGGCTCCCCCGGACGTACGCCACGATCCGACCGGGGGTGATCGTCACCGCGTCGACGTGGCCCTCGGCGGCATACGTGCGCCCCCGCGCGAGGCGGGCCGCGTCCGAAGCGCGTTCCTCCAGCGCGACCACCCAGGCCCGGCCCCACCAGGTCATCGCCTCCACCCCGGCGGGCACGGTCTCGAAGGTGCGCCGGCGATCGTCCCGCGCGGTGATCATTCGGGCCTCCGCAGGGACACCAGGTCGGCCAGCTCGCGGTCGGAGAGCTCGGTCAACGCCGACTCGCCGGAGCCCAGCACGGCGTCGGCCAAGGCCCGCTTGGCCTCCAGCATCTCGGCGATCCGGTCCTCGACGGTGCCCTCCGCGATGATCCGGTGCACCTGGACGGGCTGGGTCTGGCCGATGCGGTACGCGCGGTCGGTGGCCTGCTCCTCCACGGCCGGGTTCCACCAGCGGTCGAAGTGGACGACGTGACCGGCGCGCGTGAGGTTCAAGCCGGTGCCGGCCGCCTTCAGCGACAGCAGGAACACCGGCACCTCGCCCGCCTGGAACCGGTCCACGAGTTCCTCCCGGCGCGCCACCGGGGTGCCGCCGTGCAGCAGTTGGTGCGCGATGCCGCGGGTCGCCAGGTGTCGCTCGATGATGCGGGCCATCGTCACGTACTGCGTGAAGATCAGCACGGAGCCGCCCTCGGCCAGGATCGTGTCCAGCAACTCGTCCAACAGCGCGAGCTTGCCCGACCGGTGCGGGATCCGGGGCCGCTCCTCCTTGAGGTACTGGGCGGGGTGGTTGCAGATCTGCTTGAGCGAGGCCAGCAACTTCATGATCATCCCGCGTCGCTCGATGCCCTCGCTCGTCTCGATCACGGCCATCGCCTCGTCCACCGCCGCCTGGTAGAGCGAAGCCTGCTCCCGGGTGAGCGACACGGGGTGGTCGGTCTCGGTCTTCGGCGGGAGCTCGGGCGCGATGCCGGGGTCGGACTTCTTGCGCCGCAGCAGGAAGGGGCGTACCAGCGCGGCCAGTCGGGCGACCGCCTCGTCGTTGCCGCCGTCCTCCTCCGACTGGTGCTCCACCGGGCGGGCGTGGCGGGCCCGGAACGTGGTGAGCGGGCCCAGCAGCCCCGGTGTGGTCCAGTCGAGGAGCGCCCACAGCTCGGAGAGGTTGTTCTCCACGGGGGTGCCCGTCAACGCCACCCTGGCCGGGGCCGGGATCGTGCGCAGGGCCTTCGCCGTCGCCGAGTGCGGGTTCTTCACGTGCTGGGCCTCGTCCGCGACGACCATGCCCCAGCGCTGCTCGGCCAGCCGGGCGGCGCCGGCGCGCATCGTCCCGTACGTGGTGAGCACGAACCCGCCGGCCGCGTCGAGCCCGTCGAGGCTGCGGCCGGCGCCGTGGAACCGGCGGACCGGGGTGCCGGGGGCGAACCGCTCGATCTCCCGCTGCCAGTTGCCCAGCAACGACGCCGGGCAGACGACCAGGGTCGGCTCCGCCCGGTCCCGGTGCAGGTGCAGCGCGATCAGCGTCACCGTCTTGCCCAGGCCCATGTCGTCGGCCAGACAGCCGCCGAGACCGAGCGAGGTCATCAGGTCCAACCAGGCCAGCCCCCGCGCCTGGTAGTCGCGCAGGGTGGCCTTCAACGCGGCGGGCTGCGGCAACGGCGCGAGTTCGCCGGTGAGGCGCTCCCGCAGCGCGGCCAGCGCCCCCACGGGGACCGCCTGGACCGGCTCGCCCTCGACCTCGGTGGTCCCCGTCAGTACGGCGGCCAACGCGTCCACCGGGTCCAGCAGTCCCAACTCCCGCTTGCGGGCCTTGCGCACCAGCTCCGGATCCACCCGCACCCACTGGTCGCGCAACCGCACCACGGGCCGGTGGGCCTGCGCGAGCGCGTCCATCTCCCCCGGGGTGAGCCGGTCGCCGCCCAGGGCGAGCTCCCACGAGAAGGCGAAGAGCTGCCCCGCGTCGAAGAAGGCCGTGCCGTCGGTGGCGGAGCCGGGCGCGGTGGACCGCACGACGGCGGTCGCGGACAACGTACGGGCCAACTCGCGCGGCCAGTGGACCAGGACCCCCGCGCTCGCCAGCCGGGTCGCGGCGGCGCCCAGCAGGTCTTCCAGATCCGGATCCGACAGGGCCAGCGCGTCGGGCACCGGCTGGTCCAGCAGGCGCAGCAGCGGCGGCCACACCCGGGCGGCCCGGCGCAGGGCCAGCGCGGCGTCGATCCGCGCCCGCGGACCGAATCCCGCGGCAGCCGTACCGGCCCAGAGGGTCGCCGCGTCGGCGACGAGCGTCGGGTCCGCGAGGCTGTGGACCTGGACCACGGCGGCCCCGGCGCGCCGCACGTCCTCGGGCTCGGCCTCGTCGAACAGCCGGAAGGAGGACAGGTCGAGCCGCAGCGAGATCCCCACCCCGGTGTCGGCGCCTGCCGCGACCTGGGTGGCCCACTCCCGTATCCCGGACACCGGCTGGGGTTCCCACGCGGCGAACGGGCGCCCGGCGGCCACCGACGCCGCCGGGGTACGGGGCAGGCTGTCGGCCACGGCGTCCAGGAAAGCCCGGACCAGGGCCTCCGGTTCGGGGAGCGTCGTCGGGCGCCGGCCGGCGAGCGGTACGGCGTACGCCTCGTGGGGCAGGGCGGCGGCGACCGCGCGCAGGTACCCGACGTCCTCGGCGTCGAGGGGGCCGGCCCGCCAGGCGTCGACGCCCTCGGGGGTGACCCCGGGCAGCAGCCGGCCGCGCGCGACCAGGCTGAGCGCCTGGGTGGCGGCGGTGGCCCAGGCCCGCGCGGCGGGAGCGCAGGCCACGGCCCGGTCGCGGGAGGCCCGGACCAGCAGGGGCAGCGCTTCGACGACGGGCAGGGCCACGGCCGGGACGATCCGGGCGCGCACCCCGCTCCCGTGCGGGCGGACGACGTTCAGCGGATGCGGGGTGCCGACCTCGGGCAGGGGGGCGCCGTCGGGCGCCCAGAAGACGAGCCGGCCCCGGCGGGGAACGGCGTCGGGGAGGAACACGGCGGCGTGCCGCAACAGCGGGACGAGAGGGTCCGCCGGGGGCGGCGGTGGCGGTGTCACGGGGTGTTCCTCCCTTCCCGGTGGGCGGCGGTCGCGTCTGCCGTCGAGTCTAGGTGGGGGCACTGACAGCGCCGCCGCCCGGCCGGGCGGCGGCCGGCGGCCCCGCGCGCGGCCGGGACGGGGCGGGACGGGACGGAACGGGGCGGCCGGAGCCGGGTGCCCGCCTCAGCGCGACCAGCGGGACCGCTCCGCGGCGAAGCCGTACACCGGACGGCCCGGGTGGGCGCTGGTGCGCCATGGGCGGCCGTCGTCGTCCAGGCGCAGGGTGCCCGAGCCGGAGGGGCCGGACCAGCGGAGATCGAGGTACCAGTCGCAGTCGCAGCCGGTGGTGGCCGTCTCCACCCGCAGCACGACCGGTTCGGCCGCCGAGACCCGCATCGGGAACGCCGGCGCGGGAATCGCCTCGCCGGCGTCGTTCCCCGCGACGGGCCGGGCCAGCGGCCTGGGGGCGTCCAGATTGACCGCGAACGTGGCCGGGGTCAGTCCCCCGCCGCAGCCCTGGGACATCTGGTAGACGTTCCAGGCGGGCGGGGTGCGGCGGGCGGCCACCCGGACCTCCAGGCCCTGGAGGACCACGGCCCCCTCCCCCGCCCCGTGCAGGGTGACCTCGACGATCTGGCTCCCGGCGTGCACGGCCCGCTGGGACCGCGCCCAGGCGGCGGCGTCCGCCTCCACCGGAGGCGGGGGCACGGCCGCCGGTTCCCGTGCGGAGAGGTAGGCGTGGTCGCAGCCGGCGGCCCACACGTGGGAACGTACGACCGCCCGCGGCGGCGCCGGATCCGCCGGCGTCCCGCCGCCGGCGGGCGCCTGCGCGGAGGGGCTCCGCGGGACCGGGCCGCCGGTCGGGTTCGAGGCCGGCGCCGATCCCGCGGCGGAGGCCGGGGGCGGGGCGGAGGAGGACGCGGAGGGGCTCGGACCGCCGGACGCGTTCGAGGGCGAGGCCGTGGACGAGGGCGGAATCGACGGCACGCTCGCGGCCGGGGCGCCGCTGCCCGTCACCCCGGCCGTGCCCCGTTCGGGCCCGGCCGCCGCGAGCACCGCCACCGCCATCGCGCTCACCGCGAGTCCCGCGCCGGCGACCGCCACCGCCCGCCGCCGGTACCAGGGCGACGGCGCCCCCGAAACCACGCCCACCGGCTCCGGCTCCGGCTCGGGATCCCGGTCCGGCTCGGGCTCGGGCCCCGGCTCCGGCTCCGGCTCGGGATCCCGGTCCGGCTCGGGCTCGGGCTCGGGCTCGGGCTCGGGCTCGGGCTCGGGCTCGGGCTCGGGCTCGGAGGCAGGTGCGGACACGGGCGCGGGAACCACCACCGGTACCGCCTCCGCCGGCGCCCGGCGTCGCGCGTCGGCCAGCAGCCACGCCCGGTGCAGTTCCACCGCCTCCTCCTGGCCGGCCCCGCAGGCACGCGCGAAGCGGTCCACCACCGCGAACTCCGCGGGGACCGCCTCCCCCTTGCAGTACCGGTGCAGGGTCGAGGTACTGGTGTGCAGCCGGCGTCCGAGGACGCCGTAGCTGAGCCCCGCGCGCTCCTTCAGCTCCCGCATCAGCCGTGCGAAGTTCTCCGCCTCCGCCGACCGTTCCGCCTCGCCCACGACGTCCCCCCGTCCCGTGAAACCGTTCCACCCCAGCATGTTCCCCCAGGTGGAAGGCCATAAGGGCGTTCCAGTGTCCCGAATCCGCCCCAATCCGTAGCGTGCGATCCCGCCTCGGGTGGAAGCTCTTCACCGGACAGCCACACCGACCGGAAACGGGGACCCGACCACCATGCTCCGACGCTTCACCACAGCCTTCGCGGCCACCGCCACCGTGGCCGCCGCGCTGCTCCTCGCCACCTCGGCCACCGCCACCGCGGCCGCCGCGGCGCCCGGATTCCTCAGCGGCACCGACCTGCCGCCGCATCCCTCGTCCCCCTGGTACGCCGGCAAGGTCACCAAGGGCCTGCCGGAGTCCGCCCCGTTCTGTCTGGAGGGGGCACTGCCCGCGGCCGGCAGTTGGCACCGCGCCTTCGGCACCGACTACGACACCGGCGCGACGCAGATCTCCGTGCGGACCGCCTCGAACGCCGCGGCCGCCAAGCTCACGACCGCCTTGGAGCGCAAGGTCGCGGCCTGCGCCGCCGACTGGCTGCGGACGACTCCGGGTGGGACGGCCTCCTGGCAGGACTACGGCAAGCTGCCCGTCGAGGAGGGCGCGCACGTCTACGGGGTGCACACCTCGGTCCCGGACTCCGAGCCGGGCGTCCACCTGTACGGGATCGGCCGCGACGGCGTCACCGTGACCGTCGTGAAGTGGGGGCAGATGGGCCACCTGGGCGACGCGCCCGTGCCCGCGTTCAAGAAGACGACCACCACGGCGGTGAACAAGCTCAACCCCTGACCGGCCGATGGTGGGACCATGGACCCGGGGCCTGCGACGATCCGAGGCGATGGCCATGCGTTCCGGTAACGAGCCGGTGACCGCCCGCAGCCCGCTGCGGCTGCGGTTCTGGTTGAGTCTGTGGGGGCTGATCTGGGCCGCCGCCGGGACGGTCGCGTTCTCGCTGGCCGGTCGTCCCGGGTGGGCGGCGGCCTGTGGGGTGATCGTCCTGCTAGCGGCGGTGGACCTGGCGGTGGTGGTGCACCACATCCACCAGGGCCCGCACTACCAGCCGGGCCCGGGCGTCCCTCCGTACGAGCCTCCCCGCGACTAGGCCGTCTCTTTCGGATCTTGTCGGTCGGGGTCGCGGTGTCCGGCGCCGTGCCCGGCAAGGCGGAGGGGCACCCGTGTACTGGACGTACTCGGGTGCCCCGACAACACCGCCAGGGGCGGCACCGGACACCGCGGCCCCGGCAAGATCCGAAAGAGACGGCCTAGTGCTGTGGCCGGGGGTCGCTCACTCCTCGAAGCGGGCCGCGGCCAGGTACTCGGGTTGGGGATCGAGGGCCGCGGCCAGCCGGAAGTGCTTGCGAGCCTGCTCGCGCCGCCCGGACCGCTCGTGGGTCCGGGCGAGCGCGAAGTGGGCGTACGCGTTGTCCGGCTCCCGCTCCAGCACCAGTTCGAATTCGAGCGTGGCCGCGCGCAGTTGCGCCGCCGCGAAGAAGGCCCGCGCGCGCAGCAGCCGGGCCCCCGTGTTCTCCGGGTGGGCAGCTATGACCGAGTCGAGGAGTCGCACGGCTCCGCGCGGATCACGGGCGGCCAACAGGTGCTCGGCGGCCCGGTAGTCGATGACGTGCGTCTCCGGGCTCGCGGAGCCGGGAGAACCCGAGGGGGACGAGGCGGACGGCGGCTGCGGCGGCGTGGTGTCGGACACGGTGTCTTTCCTTCCCTCTGCGGACATGCCTAACGCGGACATGTTCAGCGCGGACATGTTCAACGCCCGTGCCCGCGCCCGCTGTTCCCGGGCGTCCGGCACGCGCCGGAGGGTTCTTCCCGCGCCGCCCGCCACTCACTCCCCGGCGGCGGCCCGCGCGGCGAGTTCCTCCCACACCTTGCGCACCTGCGGTTCCAGCGCCTCCAGCGGCCCGTCGTTGTCGATGACGAGCGTGGCGATCGCCAGCCGCTGCTCCCGGGTGGCCTGCGCCGCCATCCGCGACCGCGCCTCGTCCTCGGTCATGCCGCGCCGTGCGGTCAGCCGGTCCAGCTGGGTGTCCGACGACGCGTCGACCACGACGACCAGGTCGTAGAGGGTCGCCAGGCCGTTCTCCGTGAGCAGCGGCACGTCGTGCACCACGATCGCGTCGGCGCCCGCCGCCCTTTCCAGTTCGGCGGAACGGGCCCCGACGAGCGGGTGCACGATCGCGTTCAGCGTCCGCAGCTTCTCCTCGTCGGAGAAGACGAGCGACCCGAGTCGCGGCCGGTCCAGCGTCCCCTCGGGGGTCAGCACGGATTCCCCGAACGCCGCCACGACGGCCGCGAGCCCGGGTGTCCCCGGCTCGACGACCTCGCGTGCGATGCGGTCCGCGTCGACGACGACCGCCCCGTACCCCGCCAGCAGTCGAGAGACCTCGCTCTTGCCGGCGCCGATTCCGCCTGTCAGTCCTACTTTCAGCATGCCCGGCAGCCTAGGCCCTTTCGTCTCCGGCGGATCCGGTCGGTCAGGGCCGAAGGAGACGGCCCGGGGCCCGGGCGGGCCGGGTCAGCCTTCGCCCTCGCGCTCCGCCAGGAACCTTTCGAACTCGCGCCCGATCTCGTCCGCGGACGGGATCTCGGCCGGCTCGGCGATCATGTTGCCCCGGGTCTCGGCGCCGGCGGCCGCGTCGTACTGGTGCTCCAGTCCCTGGACCAGGGCGACCAGTTCCTCGTCGCCCTCGCGGATCTGGCGGTCGATCTCGGTCTGCGTGCGGTGGGCCTCGGTCCGCAGGGCGTGTGCCACGGCGGGCAGGACCAGTCCGGTCGCCGCGGTGATCGCCTCCAGCACGGTCAGCGCCGCGTCCGGGTACGGGGAGCGGGCCACGTAGTGCGGTACGTGGGCGGCGACCCCGAGCACGTCGTGCCCGGACTGGCCGAGGCGGAACTCGACCAGGGACTCGGCGCTGCCGGGCACCTGGGCCTCGTCGAACGGGCTGCGGTGTCCGGGCATCAGGTCGGTCCGGTTGCCGTGCGGGGTGATGCCGACGGGACGGGTGTGCGGAACGCCCATCGGGATGCCGTGGAAGTTGACGGAGAGCCGGACGCCGAGGCGCTCGACGATCTGCCGGACGGCGAGCGCGAAGCGCTCCCACTCGACGTCGGGTTCGGGGCCGGAGAGCAGCAGGAACGGCGCGCCGGTGGCGTCCTGGACCAGGCGCACTTCCAGCTCGGGCTCCTCGAACTCCGCCCAGTGGTCGCGCTGGAAGGTCAGGAGCGGGCGCCGGGCCCGGTAGTCCACCAGCCGGTCCGCGTCGAAGCGGGCCACGACCTGGTGGGGCAGCGTGTCGAGGAGTCGCTCCACGATCTGCTCGCCGGCCTCACCCGCGTCGATGTACCCCTCGAAGTGGTAGAGCATGACCAGCCCGGCCGAGTCCTGGGCAAGCGCCAGGTCGGCCACCGCCAGGCCCTTGGCGTCCCATTCGTACAAACCCTGTGGATCAAGCACCGCCACCACTCCTCCTCGCCGTGTTCTCTGCCAAGAACGTCCAAGGAGGCGCCACCATTCCCCAGTTGGCCGCCTTCACGAGAACGCAATGCCACGAACTTCCGCACCGCGCGGGATGGATGCCCGGATGTCGGCGGGGTGAAGCGCCGCATCCCCGACGAACGCGACAAGGCCCGCCCCCCGAAGGGGACGGGCCTTGTCGTTCAGCTCAGCTCAGCCCGCTCTCGCGCCGAGGCGCGAGGGCGTGACGCGCTGCTGCGATCAGCTCTGGCCGCCGGCCAGCTTCTCGCGCAGGGCGGCCAGGGCCTCGTCCGACGCCAGGGCGCCGGAGGTCTCGTCCGCACCCTCGGAGGAGTACGAACCACCGGAGATACCGGCACCGGCACCGGCGTTGCCACCGGCGGCGGGGGCGGCAGCGCCCTCGGCAGCGGCGGCCTCGTCGGCCTCACGGCTCTTGATGACCTGGGCCTGGTGCTGCTCGAAGCGGACCTGCGCCTCGGCGTACTGGCGCTCCCACGTCTCACGCTGGGTGTCGAAGCCCTCGAGCCAGTCGTTGGTCTCGGGGTCGAAGCCCTCGGGGTAGATGTAGTTGCCCTGGTCGTCGTAGGACGCGGCCATGCCGTACAGGGTCGGGTCGAACTCGACCGACGCCGGGTCGGCACCGAAGGACTCGTTGGCCTGCTTCAGCGACAGCGAGATCCGGCGACGCTCGAGGTCGATGTCGATGACCTTGACGAAGATCTCGTCGTTGACCTGGACGACCTGCTCCGGGATCTCCACGTGGCGCTCGGCCAGCTCGGAGATGTGGACCAGACCCTCGATGCCCTCGTCCACGCGGACGAACGCACCGAACGGAACCAGCTTGGTGACCTTACCCGGGACGACCTGGCCGATCTGGTGGGTCCGGGCGAACTGCTGCCACGGGTCTTCCTGCGTCGCCTTCAGCGACAGGGAGACGCGCTCGCGGTCCATGTCCACGTCGAGGACCTCGACGGTGACTTCCTGACCGACCTCGACGACCTCGGACGGGTGGTCGATGTGCTTCCAGGACAGCTCGGAGACGTGCACGAGACCGTCGACGCCACCCAGGTCCACGAAGGCACCGAAGTTGACGATCGAGGAAACGACGCCGGAGCGGACCTGACCCTTCTGCAGGGTGGTGAGGAACGTCTGGCGAACCTCGGACTGGGTCTGCTCGAGCCAGGCGCGGCGGGACAGGACCACGTTGTTGCGGTTCTTGTCCAGCTCGATGATCTTCGCCTCGAGCTCCTTGCCCACGTAGGGCTGGAGGTCGCGGACGCGACGCATCTCGACGAGAGAGGCCGGCAGGAAGCCGCGGAGGCCGATGTCGAGGATGAGACCACCCTTGACGACCTCGATGACGGTACCGGTGACGATGCCGTCTTCTTCCTTGATCTTCTCGATCGTGCCCCAGGCGCGCTCGTACTGAGCACGCTTCTTGGACAGGATGAGACGGCCTTCCTTGTCCTCCTTCTGGAGAACCAGGGCCTCGATCTCGTCGCCGACCTTGACGACCTCGTTCGGGTCGACGTCGTGCTTGATCGAGAGCTCGCGGCTCGGGATCACGCCCTCGGTCTTGTAACCGATGTCGAGGAGAACCTCGTCCCGGTCCACCTTGACGATGACGCCGTCGACGATGTCGCCGTCGTTGAAGTACTTGATCGTCTCGTCGATCGCCGCGAGGAACGCGTCCGCGTCGCCGATGTCGTTGACCGCTACCTGCGGAGGGGTGGTGGCGGTGGTCTCGGTGCTGCTCGTCATGTGGGAAAGGGCTCCGGTTACGGACAGAAAGTCGTAGGTACTGCTACGCCGGGAGCCCTTATCGGCATCTGCCTAAGCCGGACAGCCAAGGAGGCCCCTCTTCCGCTGTGGCGGCAGGGCCTCGAAAACCGAGGGGACATCAACAGATGCAAGCGCAGCCTGCTAGGTCTGAGGAGCACAGGCTCGCAGCGCAACTTGTAGCATACGGGGGCAGCCCAGCAGGGTCAATGCGCGAAGGCGCACACCCCGGGCGGATCGCCGCATAACCGGCACAATTCGTGTGCGGGCAGGCCCCGATGGGGTTTCCCGAACGAATCCCGAGACGTCCGCGGAGGTGCGCGTGCGTCGGCGACGCCCGCGGCCACCACGACGGCCACCCAGACATTCGCAGACTACGACGACGGGCCCCATGAACCAAGAGGACTACGCCCACGAAGAAGCGCTCGGAGCCGACGGCGGCGCCGGGGACGACGCCGAGGCCACGCGCCGTGACGCGTCGGAGGCGGAGAGCAGTCGCGCCAGCCGCAGCTGGTGGGACCGCAACGCCGACGAGTACCAGAGCGATCACGGCGCGTTCCTGGGCGACGACCGTTTCGTCTGGGGCCCCGAGGGACTCGACGAGGCCGAGGCCGCGCTCCTGGGGCCCGCGGCCTCCCTCGCGGGCCGGGACGTCCTGGAGATCGGCGCGGGCGCCGCGCAGTGCTCGCGCTGGCTGGCCGCCCAGGGGGCCCGCCCGGTCGCCCTGGACCTCTCGCACCGCCAGCTCCAGCACGCCCTGCGGATCGGTGACGACATCCCCCTCGTCGAGGCCGACGCGGGGCGGCTGCCCTTCCGCGACGCCTCCTTCGACCTGGCCTGCTCCTCCTACGGGGCGGTCCCCTTCGTCGCGGACCCGGTGAACGTGATGCGCGAGGTGCACCGCGTCCTGCGCCCCGGCGGCCGCTGGGTCTTCTCGGTCACCCACCCCGTGCGGTGGGCGTTCCCCGACGAGCCCGGGCCGGAGGGGCTGTCGGTGGCCGCCTCCTACTTCGACCGGACCCCGTACGTCGAGCAGGACGAGCGGGGCGAGGCGCTGTACGTGGAGCACCACCGGACGATCGGCGACCGGGTCCGGGACGTGGTCGCGGGCGGGTTCCGCCTGGTGGACCTGGTCGAGCCGCAGTGGCCCGAGTGGAACAGTCAGGAGTGGGGCGGCTGGTCCCCGCTGCGCGGCAACCTGATCCCCGGCACCGCGATCTTCGTCTGCGAAAGGGACTGATCCCGTGATCCGCCGCGCCGAACTCGACTCCCTCCCCGTACGGGGCGCCGTGCCCGCGCTCGTGGCCGCCCTGGACGGGCACGGCGCGGCGGTGTTGTGCGCACCGCCGGGCACCGGCAAGACGACTCTGGTGCCGTTGGTCCTCGCGGGTCTGACGGCCCGGGCCGAGGGCGCGCCGCCGCGCCGGGTCGTGGTGGCCGAGCCGCGTCGGATCGCGGCGCGGGCGGCGGCGCGGCGGATGGCGTGGCTGCTGGGCGAGACGGTCGGCGGTTCGGTGGGCTTCACGGTGCGCGGGGAGCGGGTGGTGGGCCCCGACACGCTGGTGGAGGTGGTGACCACGGGCGTCCTGCTCCAGCGGCTCCAGCGGGACCAGGAGCTGGCGGGGGTGGACGTGGTGATCCTGGACGAGTGCCACGAGCGCCATCTCGACGCCGACACCGTCGCCGCTTTCCTGGTGGACGTACGCGAGACCCTGCGCCCGGAGCTGCGGCTGGTGGCGGCTTCGGCGACGACCGACGCGGCCGGGTGGTCGCGGGTGCTGGGGGGCGCGCCGGTGGTGGAGACGGCGGGCGTGTCGTATCCGGTGGAGGTCGTGTGGGCGCCGCCGGCGCGTCCCGTACGGCCGCCGCACGGGTTGCGGGTGGATCCGGCGCAGCTGACGCATGTGGCGTCGGTGGTGCGGCGGGCACTGGCGGAACGTTCCGGCGATGTCCTGTGCTTCCTGCCGGGCGTGGGTGAGCTGGGTCGGGTGGCCGGGCAGCTGGGCGGGGTCGACGCCGAGGTGTTGCAGATCCACGGCCGCGCCCCGGCGGCGGTCCAGGACGCGGCGCTGCGGCCGGCGGAGCACCGCCGGGTGATCCTGTCGACGGCGGTCGCGGAGTCGAGCCTGACCGTGCCGGGCGTCCGGGTGGTCGTGGACGCGGGGCTGGCCCGCGAGCCCCGGGTGGACCACGCCCGGGGGCTGGGCGCGCTGGCGACGGTACGGGCGTCCCGCGCGGCGGGCCGTCAGCGGGCGGGCCGGGCCGGCCGGGAGGCGCCGGGGGCGGTGTACCGCTGCTGGTCGCAGGCCGAGGACGCCCGGTTGACCGCGTTTCCCGCGCCGGAGATCCGGATCGCGGACCTGGCGCAGTTCGCGTTGCAGGCGGCCTGTTGGGGCGACCCGGACGCCGCCGGGCTGGCGTTGCCGGATCCACCGCCGGCCGGGGCGATGGGCGCGGCCCGGGAGGTGCTGCGCGCGGTGGGCGCGGTGGACGCCGCCGGGCGACCGACGGCGCGGGGGCTGCGGATGGCCCGGCTGGGGCTGCACCCGCGGTTGGCGCGCGCGCTGCTGGACGGTGCGGCCGCGCTCGGGGCGCGGCGGGCGGCGGAGCTGGTGGCCCTGTTGAGCGAGGAGCCGCCGCGGGAGTACGGGGACGATCTGGCGGGCGCCTGGCGGCGGGCCCGGCAGGGCGGCGACGCGTACGGCCACCGGTGGCGGACGGAGGTCCGCCGGCTGGAGCGGGCCGCGCAGGAGCCGGGGCCCGCGCCGACGCGGGAGACGGCGGCACCGGCGGGCGCTCCGGTGGGGCCGGGTCCGGTGGAACCGGCTCAGGCGGCGGTGGGGCGAGGTCCGGTGGAACAGGCTCAGGTGGGGCCGGGTCCGGTGGGGCGGGGTCCGCTCTCGGACGACGCCGCCGCCGGGCTGGTGGCCGCGCTCGCGTTCCCGGAGCGGGTGGCGAGGGCCAGGGGCGAGGGGGCCTTCCTGATGGCGTCGGGGACGGCCGCGACGCTCGGTGACGGTTCTCGGCTGCGCAGCGCGCCCTGGCTGGCGGTGGCCGTCGCCGACCGGCCGCCGCACGCGGCGTCGGCGCGGGTCGGGCTCGCCGCCCCGCTCGACGAGGACACCGCCCGCGCGGCCGCGGGGCACCTCTTCCGGTCGGGCGAGGAGGTCCGCTGGGAGGGCGGTGACCTGGTGGCCCGCAGTGTCACCCGGCTCGGGGCGATCGAACTCGCGGCGCGCCCCCTGAAGGACCCCGATCCGGCGCTCGTGCGGGGCGCCCTGCTCGACGGGCTCCGCGCGGAGGGGCTGGGTCTGCTGCGCTGGTCCCAGGACGCGCGGGCATTGCGGGCCCGCCTCGGGTTCCTGCACCGCGCGCTCGGCGGCGCGTGGCCCGACGTGGCCGACGACCGGGCGCTGGTGGAGCGGGCCGACGAGTGGTTGGAGCCCGAGTTGTCCCGGGCCCGGCGCCGATCCGACCTGGGCCGGATCGATGCCGGGCAGGCGCTGAACCGGCTGCTGCCCTGGGCCGGCGGGGAGGCCGGCCGGCTGGACGAGTTGGCCCCGGAACGCATCGAGGTGCCCAGCGGCTCACGCGTCCGCGTCGACTACACGGGCGAGCAACCGGTGCTGGCGGTCAAGCTCCAGGAGTTGTTCGGGTGGGCCCGGACGCCCCGGGTGGCGGGGGTTCCCGTACTCGTCCACCTGCTGTCGCCCGCCGGCAGGCCGGCGGCGGTCACCGCCGACCTGGCGTCCTTCTGGGCCGGCGGCTACCAGGCCGTCCGCGCCGAACTGCGGGGCCGCTACCCCAAGCACCCGTGGCCGCAGGACCCGGCGACGGCCGAGCCGACCCGGCACACCAACGCCCGGCTCGGGCGCTGACCGGGTGGTTCAGGGCGCCGCCCGGGTGGCTCGATGGCCCATCGGGTCCTCGGGCCGCCGGCCGCGCGCCTCCAGCCACAGGGCCAGGCCGAACAGGGCGAGCCCGCCGACGGCGAGGCCGAGGGGCGCGTACGTGTGCAGGGCGAGGACCTTGACGCGGTTCGCGGCGACCAGCTCGCGGGTGTACTCGGCGTAGTCCTCGCGCATCGTCACGTGCCCGGCGAAGACGGTGAGCCGGCCGTCCTGGGCCCCGGCCGCGATGCCGCCGCGCATCTCCTGCCGGATGTCCTGCTCGGCGTTGACGGGCGCCCCGGTCACCGGGTCGACCCAGAACATCGCCTTGGCCGTGTACCAGAGGCTGGTGCCGGTGTTCTGCTCGAACGTCTTCGGGTCGATGCCCTCGATCGGCATCTTCTTCGGCAGCGCCACCTTGGTCCAGGGGATGGTCTGCTCGAAGTAGTAGACGTCCATGCCCTTGAAGGTGCGCGGGCCGACGTAGTGGATCGGCGAGGAACCGCGGGTCTGGGCGTCGAAGTACAGGTAGTCGCGCGGCTCCGTGAAGAACGGCCACTTGAACTCGATGCCCTCGCGCTTGACGGGGTCGCCGTCGACCATCTCGCCGGTGGCGTGCACCGGGTCCTGGGTGTGGGCGTCGAAGACGTAGCGCTCGGGGATCTGGGAGACCATCTTCCCGTCCGGGCCCATGATGTGGGTGAGCGTGTCCCAGACGACCACGTCCTTGCCGGCGCTCGCCTCGATCTCCTTCGACGCCTCGACGTTGCCCTTGAGGGTCTGGACGATGGTGACCTTGTCGACCTTCTTGGGCGTCATGCCGGCGGTGTAGTCGAGGAGGGTCGCGCCCTTGGCCTCCAGGACCATCTCCTGGTACTGCCCCGGCGGGATCTTGGCGAGGCGGGGGTACGCGTACCAGCGCAGTAGCGGTGCGAGGGCCGCGCAGAACACGGCAACGGCAAGCAGGACGAGGCTCGCTCTGCGTCGCATGGCGGGCCTCCTCTACTTTCCGGGCGCGGGGGGCGCGGTGGTGAGCAGGGGCTTGGGCGAGGTCGTGCCGTCCGGCACCCCGAACGCCGTGATGGCGAAGACGAGGGCCAGCGCGGCGACCAGCCCGATGGCGGCGGCGACGAGAGCGCGCATGCCGGTGCCTCCGGTATCTGATGGGGCGTCAGGGAGGGGGCACCGTAGCAACGCGGGGGCGAGATGAGAACCGTTCGGCTACGGGGTTTCCGTGGCGGGCGGGGTGGCCGTCGGGCTCGGCTTCGCCGAGGCCGAGGGGGACGCGGTGGGCCCGGCGCTCGGGGACGCGGTGGGCTCGGCGCTCGCCGTCGGGCTGGGCTTCGGGGTGGGGGTCGGGGTCGGCTTCGGGGTCGGTGTGGGGGTCGGCGTCGGTGTAGGGGTCGGCGTCGGTGTGGGTGTGGGTGTGGGGGTCGGCTTGGGCGTCGGCGTCGGGTCCGGGGTCGGCTTGGGCGTCGGGTCCGGTGTCGGCTTGGGCGTCGGCGTCGGCGTCGGCTTGGGCTTGGGCGTCGGCTTGGGCGTCGGCGTCGGCGTCGGCTTGGGCGTCGGCGTCGGCTTGGGGTCCGGTTTCGGGGCGGGCGTCGTGGCCGGGGTCGGGCGGGGGTTGGTCACCGCCGGCGCCGCCGCGCCGGGGCCGGAGCCGTCCGGGACCTCGTGCGCGCCCTTCAGGTAGTACGTGAACCAGGACCGCACCGTCCGCAGGTACTCCCCGGACCGGTTGTAGGAGAGCACCGCCCGGTCCAGGTCCGCGCCCACCCGCAGGTCGCGGTCGCCCGCGCAGAGGTAGCGCCCGGCGGCGAGCGCCGCGTCGTGGACGTTGTTCGGGTTGCGCCGGCCGTCGCCGTCGGCGTCCTGGCCCCATGCAGCCCACGTGGACGGGATGAACTGCATGGGCCCGACGGCCCGGTCGTACCGCGCGTCGCCGTCGTGGGCGCCGCCGTCGGTGTCGGAGATGTTCGCGAAGCCGTTCCCGTCGAGCACGGGTCCCAGGATCGGTCGCAGTGTGGTGCCGGCGGCGTCCACCCGGCCGCCGCGGGCCTGACCCGACTCGACCTTGCCGATGGCCGCGAGGAGTTGCCAGCGCAGCCCGCATCCGGGGTCGGTCCGGCCCACCTCGGCCTCGGCCCGCCGGTACGCGGCCAGCACGCTCGCCGGTATCCCCTGCGCGCCCTCGGCGTCGCCGATCGCGACGGGTTCGGTGCGCGGGACCTCGGAGGCGGTGGGCGCCGGCTGCGGGGACGCGGTCGGGTCGTCCTGCGCGGGCAGGAGGAGCGCGGGCGGCTGCGGGCTGATCAGGGGCGGCAGTTCGGTGTAGTAGCTGGAGTCGCCTCCGGCGTCGTTCGGCGTGGCGGTCCCCCCGGGGCCGGTCGCGCTCGCGCCGGCCGCGCTGACCCGGTCCTCGCTCCCGACGGCCGGACCCTGCGAGGCGCTCATGGCGGCGATCACCAGCGCGGAGATCACGGCGGCGGCGCCCCTGCGCGGTCCGTGTCCCCACCGGGCCGTTATTCGAGACGGCATGAGCCGACCCCCCTCCCCCTCGACGTGCGCGTGACCCTACGTCAACCGGCTGCACAAGGCAGCCATCCGTGGGCCGAATTCACCACTTCCCCACGTCCCTGCGCAGGTCACGCATACTGTGCGGACCGTTCCGCGCGCATTGACCGAAGTAAAGAACCGAAGCGGGGACGTCTCCCGGGCGGGTCCGGGGGGTCTCCCGAGGACCAGGAGAGGCGCCATGCCGTTCACCCTCAGCCACGCGGCCGCCGTCCTTCCGGCGGTCCGCCGGAGCGGTCGGGCTCGCGGCCCGCTCGTCGCCTGCGCCCTGGTCCTCGGCTCGTTCGCGCCGGACGTCTTCTACTTCCTGGACGCGATCGTCGGCGGCGTCATGCGGTACGGGGACTTCACCCACTCGATCCCCGGGGTGTTGACCGCCGACGCCGTCCTCACCGCCGCCTTGGCGGCCTGTTGGCTGTTGCTGCGCGAACCGCTGGTCGCGCTGCTGCCGCGGGCCCGGCGGGGCCGCGTGTACACCTTCGTGCGGGGCGAGTCCTGGCGGGATCGTCGACGGCCCTCGCTCGCGCTGTGGTTCTACCTGTCGGCGGTTCTCGGGTCCCTGACCCATGTGGTGTGGGACAGCTTCACGCACCTGGACCGGTGGGGCACGAACGCGCTGCCGTCGCTGGGCGAGCCCCTCGCGTTCGGGCTGCCGCTCTACTCGTACCTCCAGTACGGCACTTCGGCGTTCGCCGCGTGCGCGCTGCTGTGGTTCACGGTGACGGCGCTGCGCCGGCTGCCGCTCTCCCCCGTTCCCGCGTCGGTGCCGGTGCTCGGCCGGGCGGAGGTCTGGGGTGCGATCGCGCTGGTCGTGGGGTGCGTGGCCGTCGGGGTGACGATGCGGGTGATCCGCTTCTTCACGTTCTTCGACCGGATCCGTACGCCCCTCGACATCATCCCGACCGTCTGCTTCGGCGCGGGCGGCGGTCTCATCGTGGCGCTGCCGCTGTACGGGGCCCTGGTGCGGCTGCGCCGGCGGGGCGATCGGAGTGCCGACGACGAGGACGCGCGGACGCCCGCCCCCGTGGCGTGACGGGAGCGGGCGTCGCGGCGGCCGTACGAGGGGTCAGTGCGCGGCGGACTCCCAGTCGGGTCCGACGCCCACGGACACGTCGAGCGGGGCACGGAGTTCGACGGCGGCGCCCATCTCGCGGCGCACCAGCTCCTCGACCTTCTTCCGCTCGCCGGGGGCGATCTCCAGGACGATTTCGTCGTGGACCTGGAGCAGCATCCGCGACGTCAGCCCGGCCTCGGTGATCGCCTTGTCCACGCGCAGCATCGCGACCTTCACGATGTCGGCGGCGGTGCCCTGGATGGGGGCGTTCAGCGCCATCCGCTCGGCTGCCTCGCGGCGCAGCCGGTTGTCGCTGTTGAGGTCGGGCAGGTAGCGGCGGCGGCCGAGCACCGTCTCGGTGTAGCCGGTGGCGCGGGCTTCCTCGACGACGCGCTGGAGGTAGTCGCGCACCCCGCCGAAGCGCTCGAAGAAGGTCTCCATGAGGCCGCGGGCCTCGCCGGGCTCGATGTTGAGCTGCTGGGACAGCCCGAACGCGGAGAGTCCGTAGGCGAGTCCGTACGACATGGCCTTGATCTTGCGGCGCATCTCGGCGTCGACTTCGGAGCGCTCCACGCCGAACACCTGGGAGGCGACGGTGGTGTGCAGGTCCTCGCCGGTCGCGAACGCCTCGATGAGGCCCTCGTCCTCGGACAGGTGGGCCATGACGCGCAGTTCGATCTGGCTGTAGTCGGCCGTCATCAGCGACTCGTAGCCCTCGCCGACGACGAAGCCGCGGCGGATGGCGCGGCCCTCGTCGGTGCGCACCGGAACGTTCTGCAGGTTCGGGTCGGTGGAGGACAGCCGGCCGGTCGCGGCGACGGTCTGGCTGAAGCTGGTGTGCACGCGGCCGTCGGCGGCGATGGACTTGACCAGGCCTTCGACGGTGACGCGGAGCTTGGCCTGCTCCCGGTGACGCAGCATGATCACGGGGAGTTCGTGGTCGGTCTGGCCGGCGAGCCAGGCCAGCGCGTCCGCGTCGGTGGTGTAGCCGGTCTTGGTCTTCTTCGTCTTGGGCAGGTCCAGTTCGCCGAAGAACACCTCCTGGAGCTGCTTGGGCGAGCCGAGGTTGAACTCGTGGCCGACGGCGGCGTGCGCCTCCTTCACGGCCTGCTGCACGGCGCCCGCGAACTGCTGCTCCATGCCCTCCAGGTGGTCCCGGTCGGCGGCGATGCCGGCCCGCTCCAGGCGTGCCAGCAGCTCGGAGGTGGGCAGCTCCATGTCGTGGAGCAGTTCTACGGCGCCCACCTCGGCCAGCTTCGCGGTGAACGCGTCGCCCAGGTCGAGGACGGCGCGGGCCTGCGCCATCAGCGCCTCGGCCTCGGCGGTGTCGTCGGCGCCGAAGGCCAGCTGCCCGTCGGCGGCGGCGGGTGCCAGCTCGCGGTGCAGGTACTCCATGGACAGCACGTCCAGTGCGAAGGACCGGCGGCCCGGCTTGACCAGGTACGCGGCGAGCGCGGTGTCCATGGTGACGCCGGCGAGCGTCCAGCCGTGCTCGGGGAAGACCCGCATCAGGCCCTTGGCGTTGTGCACGACCTTGGGCTTGGCGGCGTCCGCGGCCCAGGCGGCGAAGGCCCGCTCGTCGCTCTCGTCGAGCGAGGACGGCTCGAACCAGGCGGCGGCGCCGCCCGCCGAGGCCAGCCCGACCTCGGCGACGTCGCCCTGGCCGAGCGCCCAGGCGTCGACGGTGGAGACGCCGAGGGGTCCGCCCGCGTGGGCCTCCAGCCAGGGCGCCAGCTCGCCGGTGCCGAGGACGGACGCGTCCAGTTCCACGGCGGCGACGGGGGCCGGCGGCTCCTCCTCGGCCGCGCCCGGGTCGACGGCGAGCAGTCGCTCGCGCAGGGAGGCGTTGCGGATCTCCAGCACGTCCAGCACGCCGGTGACGGCGGCCCGGTCGTAGGCGGTGCGGCCCAGGTCGGCGGGGGTCCGGGGCAGCTCGACGTCCTTGACCATCTCGGTCAGGACCCGGTTGAGCTTGACGGCGTCGAGGTGGTCGCGGAAATTCTGCCCGGCCTTGCCCTTGACCTCGTCGGCGCGTTCCACGAGCTCCGCGAACGAGCCGAACTGGGTGATCCACTTGGCGGCGGTCTTCTCGCCGACGCCGGGGATGCCCGGGAGGTTGTCGGAGGGGTCTCCGCGCAGCGCCGCGAAGTCGGGGTACTGCTGCGGGGTGAGGCCGTACTTCTCCTCGACCTTCTCCGGGGTGAAGCGGGTCAGCTCGGAGACGCCCTTGGTGGGGTAGAGGACGGTGGTGTGCTCGGAGACGAGCTGGAAGGAGTCACGGTCCCCGGTGACGATCAGCACGTCGAAGCCGAGGGCTTCCGCCTGCGTCGCCAGGGTCGCGATCACGTCGTCGGCCTCGAAGCCGTCGACGGCGAAGCGCGGCACCTTCATCGCGTCGAGGAGCTCGCCGATCAGCTCGACCTGCCCCTTGAACTCGTCGGGGGTCTTGGACCGGTTCGCCTTGTACTCGGGGAACTCCGTCGAGCGCCACGTCTTGCGGGACACGTCGAACGCCACCGCGAAGTGCGTGGGCGCCTCGTCGCGCAGCGTGTTCGCCAGCATCGAC
Source organism: Streptomyces sp. NPDC102278 (assembly GCF_044766345.1). Classification (NCBI taxonomy): domain Bacteria; kingdom Bacillati; phylum Actinomycetota; class Actinomycetes; order Kitasatosporales; family Streptomycetaceae; genus Streptomyces; species Streptomyces sp. NPDC102278. The sequence continues at coordinate 182,966 of NZ_JBIWLV010000009.1, forward strand.
GCGAAGCCGTAGATGGCGTTGGTCGGCTGGCCGGTCGCGGTGGTGAAGTTCTCCGCGGGCAGCGCGAAGAACGCCCGGTACGCCAGGGAGTGCCCGTCCATGAGCATCAGGCGGGGGCGGTCCGCTGCGGTCGTCTGGTCGGTCTTCTTCGATGCTGAATCTGCCACGCCCCCGATCCTAGGCGTCCGCTCCGACAATTCCGTCCGGGCCTTCGCCGCCCGCCCGCGCACCGGGCCGGCCGGGCACACCGTCGGCGGGCCGGCGCGGGCGTGACAGGATCGCGGGAGTACTCGGATGGACGCAGCGGCGCCGCTGCGATGCTCGAAGGGGAGCGACATGGCCACCAAGCCGCCCGCAGGTGATCCCGTACAGGACGCGCCCCGGATCGCGCCCCCGGGGCGCGCCGCCGCCGGGCTGCCGGCCATCGGGCACACGCTGCGGATCGCCCAGGAGCAGATGGGCGTGGCCCGTACCGCGCGCACCCTCCTCAAGGTCAACCAGAAGGACGGCTTCGACTGTCCGGGCTGTGCCTGGCCCGAGGGCGAGAAGCGGCACACCGCCGAGTTCTGCGAGAACGGCGCGAAGGCCGTCGCGGAGGAGGCCACGCTGCGCCGGGTCACCCCCGAGTTCTTCGCCGCGCACCCGCTCGCCGAGCTGGAGCAGCGCTCCGGGTACTGGCTGGGGCAGCAGGGCCGGATCACCGAGCCGATGCTGCTGCCCGAGGGCGGCGACCGGTACGAGGCGGTGACCTGGGAGCGGGCGTTCGCGATCATCGCGGAGGAGCTGACGGCGCTCGACTCCCCCGACGAGGCCCTCTTCTACACCTCGGGCCGCACCAGCAACGAGGCGGCGTTCCTCTTCCAGCTCTTCGCCCGCGAGTTCGGCACCAACAACCTGCCGGACTGCTCCAACATGTGCCACGAGTCCTCGGGCTCGGCGCTGAACGAGACCATCGGCATCGGCAAGGGCAGCGTCTCCCTGGAGGACCTCCACCAGGCCGAGTTGATCATCGTCGCGGGCCAGAACCCGGGCACCAACCACCCGCGCATGCTCTCCGCCCTGGAGAAGGCCAAGTCCGCCGGCGCGAAGATCATCTCGGTGAATCCGCTGCCCGAGGCCGGCATGGAACGGTTCAAGAACCCGCAGACCCCTCTCGGCATGCTCCGCGGCACCGCCCTCAACGACCTGTTCCTCCAGATCCGCATCGGCGGCGACCAGGCCCTCTTCCGGCTCCTCAACAAGCTCGTCATCGAGACCGCGGGCGCCACCGACGAAGAGTTCATCCGCGAGCACACCCACGGGTACGAGGAGCTCGCCGCGGCGGCCGCGAAGACCGACTGGGAGGAGACCCTCACCGCCACCGGCCTCACCCGCCCGGAGATCGAGGCCGCCCTGGCCATGATCCTGGCCTCGAAGCGCACGATCGTCTGCTGGGCCATGGGCCTCACCCAGCACAAGCACTCCGTCGCCACCATCCGCGAGGTCGTCAACCTCCTCCTGCTCCGCGGCGACATCGGCCGTCCCGGCGCAGGCGTCTGCCCCGTCCGCGGCCACTCCAACGTCCAGGGCGACCGCACCATGGGGATCTTCGAACGGCCCGCGCCGGCCTTCCTCGACGCCCTCGACCGGGAGTTCGGCATCACCTCGCCCCGCCGGCACGGCTTCGACGTGGTCCGCTCCATCGAGGCGCTGCGCGACGGCGAGGCCAGGGTCCTCTTCGCGATGGGCGGCAACTTCGTCGGCGCCACCCCCGACACCGCCGTCACCGAGGCCGCGATCCGCCGCGCCCGCCTGACCGTCCACGTCTCCACCAAACTCAACCGCTCCCACGCGGTCACCGGCCGACGGGCCCTGATCCTGCCCACCCTCGGCCGCACGGACAAGGACGTACAGGCCTCCGGCAAGCAGTTCGTCACGGTCGAGGACTCCATGGGCATGGTTCACGCCTCCCGGGGCAACCTCACCCCCGCCTCCCCGCACCTGCTCTCCGAACCCGCGATCGTGGCCCGCCTGGCCCGCGCCGTCCTCGGCGCCGCCTCGGCCACCCCGTGGGAGGAGTTCGAACGGGACTACGCGACCGTCCGCGACCGGATCTCCCGGGTCGTGCCCGGCTTCGAGGACTTCAACGCGCGCGCCGCGCGCCCGGAGGGGTTCCGGCTGCCGCACGCCCCGCGTGACGAGCGTCGCTTCCCCACCAAGACCGGGAAGGCGAACTTCACGGCCGCGCCCGTGGAGTACCCGCGCGTTCCCGAGGGCCGACTGCTGCTCCAGACCCTGCGCTCGCACGACCAGTACAACACCACCATCTACGGCCTCGACGACCGCTACCGGGGCATCACCGGCGGCCGTCGCGTCGTCATGGTCAACCCGCTCGACGCGGCCGAGCTGGGCCTGGTCGACGGCGCGTACACCGACATCGTCGGCGAGTGGAAGGACGGCGTGGAGCGGCGGGCCCCCGGCTTCCGGATCGTCCACTACCCGACGGCCCGCGGCTGCGCCGCCGCCTACTACCCGGAGACCAACGTGCTGGTCCCCCTCGACTCCACGGCGGACACCAGCAACACCCCCGCGAGCAAGTCCGTCGTCGTGCGCTTCGAACCGGCCTGATAGAACGACCTCAGGACAAGCTGGTTAACGAACGTTGACACACGAACGGAGCCGACCCATGGGCGAGCAGCACACCGTGAAGTTCCCGCAGGAGGTCCTCGACGAGTACACGGCCATGGGCATCGACCTGCCCGCGCTGTTCTCGGCGGGCCACCTCGGCGAACGCATGGACATCCGCATCCTGGAGGCCTCGGCCGACAAGGTCGTCGCCACCATGCCCGTCGAGGGCAACACCCAGCCCTACGGACTCCTGCACGGCGGCGCCTCCGCCGTCCTCGCCGAGACCCTCGGCTCCATCGGCGCGATGATGCACGGCGGCATCAACAAGATCGCCGTCGGCGTCGACCTGAACTGCACCCACCACCGCGGTGTCCGCTCCGGCCTGGTCACGGGCGTCGCCACGCCCGTCCACCGGGGCCGTTCCACCACCACGTTCGAGATCGTCATCACCGACGACCAGGACAAGCGCGTCTGCACCGCCCGCCTGACCTGCCTCCTGCGCGACACGGACTCGTAACACCGTTTCCGGCACCGGCCGTTGTGCGCTTCCCGGCGCCGGTCTAGCGTTCCCACATGGGATCCGGACCGGCGCCGCCGCGCGTCACGGCCGCCCGGGCGACGACATGAGCGGGGGCATCGGCCCGGTCGAGCCCGGCGAGGGCACCGCGGGCCACGAGAGCCACGACGACGCCGGCACCGGCCGCGCCGGGCCCGCCGCCGCCCGGTGGGCCCGCGCCCGCTACGCGCGCCACCGGCGGGCCGTCCTGGTCCTGGGCGGGCTGACCTGCGCGGCCGTGGTGACCGCGGGCGCCCTGCGGGTGTACGCGGACCGCCCGCACCCCGCCGCGTACGTCCCTCCGGCGCCGTCCCAGGTCATCTCCCTGACCTACCTCGAACCGGTGGAACCTCCCCCTCCGGACGGGGCCTTCGCGTTCACTGTGCGTGTGCGGAACGCCTCCGCGGGCCCCGTCGCGGTGGAGGGGATCGATCAACCTTCCCGGGCACTGAGCGTGATGATCCGGCCACCGCTGCCCGTCACGGTGGGTGCGGGGGAAGCGCGCGAGCTCGTCGTCCGCATTCTGGCGACCGACTGCGTGCATGTGGCACGGAATTCCGGACTCCCTTTCCTGGAAGTGACCCTCAGTAATGGATTTCGGAAAGAGCGGCACAGTTACATCCCGGGTGACCGATATGCCAGGGATCTCTCCGTCGCCCTGACCAGGGCCTGTCCCGAAGATCGAGACGCGGCCGACGCCCCGCCGTCATGAGCAAAACCCCCCAGACACCTGGAAAGTCAGTACTTAAACCGGCCAACGGTCCTGCCGCATCTCACCATGCGGACAAGACGAACCGGCCGGAATTCCCCCGTTCCACCCACAGAGATCCGCTATGTATTACGCCGTGGCATAACAAGAGAGTCACATCATTGGCCTCAGCCCTCCATAACGTCCGAAGTCCCGCTTAGAGTCACGGCCAGTCACCGCGACCACCGGATTCCTTTCAGTTCGGTTCCCCGCGTTCGACACGGTGCGTCCCACGGGGGACGCAGTGCCAGGAAAGGACTGATCGTGCGTCAGCGTTCTCTCATTGCCGTGACCGCCGCGCTCGCCGCGGGCGCCCTCACCCTCACCGCCTGTGGCTCCCGCGACGACAAGGGTGGTGACACCGCCGGCGGCGCCACCGCCACGGTCGTCATCGGCGTCGACGCCCCGCTCACCGGTGACCTCTCGGCCCTCGGCCTCGGCATCCGCAACTCCGTCGACCTCGCGGTGCGCCAGGCCAACGAGAAGAAGACCGTCCCCGGCGTCACCTTCAAGATCGAGGCGCTGGACGACCAGGCGCAGGCCTCCTCCGGCCAGCAGAACGCCACCAAGCTCACCGCCAACAAGGACGTCGTCGGCGTCGTCGGCCCGCTGAACTCCTCGGTCTCCGAGTCGATGCAGAAGGTCTTCGACGACGCCAAGCTCGTCCAGATCTCCCCCGCCAACACGAGCCCCTCCCTCTCGCAGGGACCCAAGTGGGCCACCGGCGAGAAGACCCGCACCTACAAGAGCTACTTCCGCACCGCCACCACGGACGCCATCCAGGGCCCGTTCGCGGCGCAGTACCTCTTCAACAAGGCGGGCAAGAAGAAGGTCTTCATCATCGATGACAAGAAGACCTACGGCGCCGGCCTCGCCGGAACCTTCAAGGGCGAGTTCACCAAGCTCGGCGGCGCCGTCGCCGGCGAGGGCCACATCGACCCCGAGTCCAAGGACTTCTCGGCCGTCGTGACCCAGGTCAAGAGCTCCGGCGCCGACGTCGTCTACTACGGCGGCGAGTACCCGGCGGCCGGCCCGCTCAGCAAGCAGATCAAGGCCTCCGGCGCCAACATCCCGCTCGTCGGCGGTGACGGCATCTACGACAAGAAGTACGTCGAGCTCGCCGGCGCCGGCGCCGTGGGCGACTTCGCCACCTCGGTCGGCGCGCCCGTCGAGAGCCTGCCCTCCGCCAAGGAATTCATCGCCAACTACACCAAGGCCGGCTTCAAGGAGCCCTTCGCCGCCTACGGCGGTTACTCCTACGACTCCGCCTGGGCGATCATCGAAGGCGTCAAGGCCGCCGTCGCCGCCAACGACGGCAAGCTCCCCACCGACGCCCGCGCCAAGGTCCTCGAAGCCGTCCAGAAGGTCTCCTTCGACGGCGTGACCGGCAAGGTCTCCTTCGACGAGTTCGGTGACGCGACCAACAAGCAGCTCACCGTCTACAAGGTCGAGGGCACCGACTGGAAGTCCGTCGAGTCCGGCACCTTCGGGGGCTGATCCCACCCGCCGGCCTCTGATCACCAGCCTGCCGGCACACCATCTCTGCCGCGCGGGGCGCGCACCATAGCGCCCCGCGCGGTGTCACATCCGTCGAAAGACTCGGAGGACCTGCGGTGCACGAACTGCCGCAACAGCTGGTCAACGGCCTGCTACTGGGATCCATGTACGGGCTCGTCGCCATCGGCTACACGATGGTCTATGGCATTGTCCAGCTCATCAACTTCGCCCACGGCGAGATCTTCATGACCGGTGGGTTCGGAGCCCTCACGGTCTGGCTGATGCTCCCCACCGGCACCACCATGTGGGTCGCCCTGCCCCTCATGCTCATAGGCGCGGTCTTCGTGGCCACCACCATCGCCGTCGCAGCGGAACGCTTCGCGTACCGACCCCTGCGCAGCGCACCCCGCCTCGCCCCCCTCATCACCGCCATCGGCCTCTCCATCGCCCTCCAGCAGGCGGTATGGGCCTGGTTCCCCGGCGCCACGAGCTCCCTGGTCTTCCCCGAGATCCCCGGCGGCCCCTTCCACCTCGGCAGCATCACCATCCAGACCGGTGACGTCTTCCTCATGATCGCCGCCCCCGTCTCCATGGCCTTCCTCGGCTTCTTCGTCAAGAAGACCCGTACCGGCCGCGGCATGCAGGCGACCGCCCAGGACCCCGACACCGCCAAGCTCATGGGCATCAACACGGACCGCATCATCACCACCGCGTTCGCCCTCGGAGCCGTCTTCGCCGCCGTCGGAGCCGTCGCCTACGGCCTCAAGTACGGCGAAGTCCAGTTCAAGATGGGCTTCCTGCTCGGCCTCAAGGCCTTCACCGCGGCCGTCCTCGGCGGCATCGGCAACATCTACGGCGCCATGGTCGGCGGTCTCGTCCTCGGTCTCGCCGAAACCCTGACCACCGCCTACGTCGCCGACATCCCCGGCTTCGAACAGCTCGGCGGCCAGTCCTGGGGCAACACCTGGGCGTTCGTACTTCTCATCCTCGTGCTCCTCTTCCGGCCGCAAGGCCTGCTGGGCCAGCGCGTGGCGGACAGGGTGTGACAACCATGACGACCATCACCGCGGAAACCGCGACGACGACCACCGCACCGCAGAACAAGGGCTTCATCCCCCTCCCCGAGAAGACGGGCCGCGCCCTCGCCACCGCCGGCGGCGCCCTCACCGTCGTCTCCGCCTTCCTCGCCTGGACCTGGACCGCCGCCTTCCCCGGAGACCTCACCGTCTACGGCTACCCCGGCGGCATGCAGTGGCTCGTCCTCATCGGCGGCGCCCTCACCACGCTCTTCGCCCTCGCCTCCTACGGAGTCAAGGGCCTGGGCTGGATCGCCCCCGCAGGCACCGACGCGGCCATCAAACTCGCCGCGCTCGCCGCCTTCGTCACCACCTGGTACACCGCCATCGCCATCGTGGTCGAGCTCGGCGCACTCGTCGACCTCGAACCCGGCGCCGGCGTCGCCGCCCTCGCCAGCCTCGCCGCCGTCATCGGCGCCTTCGCGCTCCCCTTCGAGCGCCCCGTACTCGAAGGCCCCGACCCGGACGACAGCGACCGGGACAAGTTCAAGCACAACGCCGGAAACCACTGGACGACCTTCAAGGCCGCCTTCGTCTCCGGCCCCGTCAAGCCGGCCCGCGTGCTCCCCGCCTGGGTCGAGATCCTCCTCATCGCCGCCGTCCTCGGCCTCGCCCTCTTCGTGTTCACGTACGGCATCACCACCCCGTACCAGGAACTCTTCGTCGGCTTCCTGATCACAGCCGGATTCGGCGCCGCCGCGATCAACAAGGCGGGCCTCATGGCCCGACTGAGCACCCTCACCGCCCGGCACCGCAACGTCGCCCTCGTCGGCGCCTTCGCCGCCGCGGCCGCCTTCCCCCTCACCCAGACCGACGACCAGTACGCGAACCTCGGCGTCAACATCCTGATCTTCGCCACCGTCGCACTCGGCCTGAACATCGTGGTCGGCCTCACCGGCCTCCTCGACCTGGGATACGTCGCCTTCCTCGGCGTCGGCGCCTACACCGCCGCCCTGGTCTCCGGCTCCCCCAACTCCCCCTTCGGAGTCCACTTCCCCTTCTGGGCCGCACTCCTCGCCGGCGCCGTCGCATCGATGATCTTCGGTGTCCTCATCGGCGCCCCCACGCTGCGCCTGCGCGGCGACTACCTCGCCATCGTCACCCTCGGCTTCGGTGAGATCTTCCGCATCTCCATGAACAACCTCGACGGCGTCTCCGGCCCCGACATCACCAACGGGCCCAACGGCATCGCCAACATCCCGAACATCAACCTCTTCGGGTTCGACTTCGGCGCGGCACACACCATCGCCGGATTCACCATCGGCAGGTTCGCGAACTACTTCCTGCTGATGCTGCTCATCACCCTGATCGTGGTCCTGGTCTTCCGCCGCAGCGCCGAATCCCGCATCGGCCGCGCCTGGGTCGCCATCCGCGAGGACGAGACCGCCGCCGAAGCCATGGGCATCAACGGCTTCCGCGTCAAGCTCATCGCCTTCGCCCTCGGCGCCACCCTCGCCGGCCTCGCCGGCGCCGTCCAGGCCCACGTCCAGTACACGGTCACCCCCGACCAGTACACCTTCGCCAACGCCGTACCCCCGAACTCCGCGTTCCTGCTCGCCGCGGTAGTCCTCGGCGGCATGGGCACCATCTCCGGACCCCTCGTCGGCGGATCACTGCTCTTCCTGATCCCCAACAAGCTCCAGTTCCTGGGCGAGTACCAGCTCCTCGTCTTCGGCGTCGCACTCATCGTCCTGATGCGCCTGCGCCCCGAGGGCCTCATCCCCAACAAGCGCAACCAGCTCGAACTCCACGACTCGCTCGAAGCGCCCACAGTCCTCGGTAAGGCAGGGGTCTGACCCATGACGACCACCACCACCGACACCCCCGCCGTCACCACGGCGGAGACCGTCCTCGACGCACGCGGCGTCACGATGCGCTTCGGCGGCCTCACCGCCGTCAAGAACGTCGACCTGACCGTCCGCAGCGGCGAGATCGTCGGACTCATCGGCCCCAACGGCGCCGGCAAGACCACCTTCTTCAACTGCCTCACCGGCCTCTACATCCCCACCGAGGGCGAAGTCCGGTACAAGGGAACGGTCCTGCCCCCCAAGTCGTTCAAGGTCACCGCGGCCGGTGTCGCCCGCACCTTCCAGAACATCCGTCTCTTCAACAACATGACGGTCCTGGAGAACGTCCTCGTCGGACGCCACACCCGCACCAAGGTCGGCCTCTGGTCCGCCCTGCTGCGCCTGCCCAGCTTCGGCCGGGAGGAACAGGCCAGCCGCGACAAGGCCATGGAGCTCCTGACGTTCATCGGCCTGGAGCACAAGGCCGACCACCTGGCGCGCAACCTGCCCTACGGCGAGCAGCGCAAGCTGGAGATCGCCCGCGCGCTCGCCAGCGACCCCGGCCTCATCCTCCTGGACGAGCCCACCGCCGGCATGAACCCGCAGGAGACCCGGACCACCGAGGAACTCATCTTCGCGATCCGGGACATGGGCATCGCCGTCCTCGTCATCGAGCACGACATGCGCTTCATCTTCAACCTCTGCGACCGCGTCGCCTGCCTCGTCCAGGGCGAGAAGCTCATCGAGGGCACCGCCACCGAGGTCCAGAGCGACGAGCGCGTCATCGCCGCCTACCTCGGCGAACCCTTCGAAGGCGCCCCCGGCGCCGAGGAAGTCGCGGAGGTCGAGGCCGCCGAGGCGCACAGCACCACCAGCACGGACGGAGAAGACCGGTGACCGCACTCCTGGAGGTCGAGGACCTCCGCGTCGCCTACGGCAAGATCGAAGCCGTCAAGGGCATCTCGTTCAGCGTCGACGCCGGCCAGATCGTCACCCTCATCGGCACCAACGGCGCCGGCAAGACGACCACCCTGCGCACCCTGTCGGGCCTGATCAAACCGCGCGGCGGCCAGATCAAGTTCCAGGGCAAGTCCCTCAAGAAGATCCCCGCGCACGACATCGTCGCGCTCGGGCTCGCCCACTCCCCCGAGGGGCGGCACATCTTCCCGCGCATGACCATCGAGGACAACCTCCTCCTCGGCGCCTTCCTCCGCAAGGACAAGGAAGGCATCCAGCAGGACGTCCAGCGCGCCTACGACCTCTTCCCCATCCTGGGCGAACGTCGCAAGCAGGCCGCCGGCACCCTGTCGGGCGGCGAGCAGCAGATGCTCGCCATGGGCCGCGCGCTCATGTCCCGCCCGAAGCTGCTCATGCTCGACGAGCCCTCCATGGGCCTCTCCCCGATCATGATGCAGAAGATCATGGCCACCATCGCCGAGCTCAAGTCACAGGGCACCACCATCCTGCTCGTCGAGCAGAACGCCCAGGCGGCGCTCTCCCTCGCCGACAAGGGCCACGTGATGGAGATCGGCAAGGTCGTCCTCTCCGGACCCGGCCGTGAACTGCTCGTCAACGAGGACGTCCGCAAGGCGTACCTCGGCGAGGACTGATCCCCGCACCACACGCGTGAGGCCCGCCACCGGATCCCGGTGGCGGGCCTCACGCGTACCCGGGCCGTCAGCCCTTCGCGGCGTTCTTCTTCTCCTCGGCGTCCTCGATGACCGCCTCGGCGACCTGCTGCATCGACATGCGGCGGTCCATGGAGGTCTTCTGGATCCACCGGAACGCGGCCGGCTCCGTCAGCCCGTACTGGGTCTGCAGGATGCTCTTCGCCCGGTCCACCAGCTTGCGGGTCTCCAGCCGCAGCGAGAGGTCCGCGACCTCCTTCTCCAGCGCCCGCAGCTCCGCGAAGCGCGACACGGCCATCTCGATGGCCGGCACGACGTCGCTCTTGCTGAACGGCTTCACCAGGTACGCCATGGCCCCCGCGTCACGGGCCCGCTCGACCAGGTCGCGCTGCGAGAACGCGGTCAGCATCAGGACCGGGGCGATGGACTCCTCGGCGATCTTCTCGGCCGCGGAGATCCCGTCGAGGACGGGCATCTTCACATCGAGGATCACCAGGTCGGGGCGGTGCTGGCGGGCCAGCTCCACGGCGGTCTGGCCGTCGCCGGCCTCGCCGACGACGGAGTACCCCTCCTCTTCGAGCATCTCCTTGAGGTCGAGACGGATGAGCGCCTCGTCCTCGGCGATGACGACGCGCGTCGTCAGCGGCGGAACGTGCGACTGGTCGGCGTCGGGCGTGGGCGTCGACTCGTGCTCGGCGGTCACGGAGGGCTCCTCTATACGGGGCATAACAAGCTCCCCTGAGCCTACCCACCTGCGGTAAGGTGGTCTCGCACAGGGCTCCTCGGAGCCTTTGTTTCGTAGGCCCCAGTACTCCAACTGGTCAGAGAGGCCGCTCTCAAACAGCGGACAGTGTGGGTTCGAATCCCACCTGGGGCACTTTGCTTGCATTCCATGGTCACGCGATCTTCGCGTGACCATCACTCTTTCCGGCGAAGCCGGCTGTGATCGCACCGCCCGGCCCGTGAAACGCAGCAGAGTCGGGCGCATGTACGACATCGCGACGCGCGTGCGCGTCCTGGGCCTGTTGACCGGCGACCGCAGCGTGAACTCCGTCAGCAGGGAGACCGGGGTCTCCCGGTCCGCTATCCGCGCCTGGCAGTCCCGGCTGGAACCCCTTCCCCGACTCCTGCACCACGCCACGCCCTGCCGGGGGCCGGCCGAGCAGGCCGCGTACGCGTACCTGCTCGGCCTCTACCTCGGCGACGGATGCATCAGCCCGCACCCCCGTGGCGGGCAGTACCTCCGCATAGCGTGTGCGGACGCGTGGCCGGGTCTCATCGAGTGCTGCCGGGCCGCGATCCTGGCGGTTCGGCCGGGCGACAAGGTCTCCGTGCAACAGAGGCGGGGCTGCGTGGCCGTGACCGCGTACGGCCACCACTGGACCTGCCTGTTCCCGCAGCACGGGCCCGGGAAGAAGCACGAGCGGCGGATCGTCCTCGAAGACTGGCAACAGGAGATCGTGGACGCGTGTCCCTGGGAGTTCCTGCGGGGACTGATCCACTCCGACGGGTGCCGGATCACCAACTGGACCACCCGGATCGTGGGCGGGGTGTCGAAGCGGTACGAGTACCCGCGGTACTTCTTCACCAACACCTCGGACGACATCCGGCGCCTCTGTACCGACACGCTGACCAGGGTCGGGGTCCGGTGGACGGTCCTGGCCCGGGGCAGTGTTCCGTTCAACGTGTCCGTCGCCAGGAGGGACTGCGTCGCGCTGATGGACGCGCACATCGGGCCGAAGCATTGACGCGCGCATCGGGCCGGAGCGTCGGGGAGCGCCCCTAGGACGGCAGGTCCCCGTCCCCGCCCAGGTTGGCGACCATGCGGCGCAGGACGTCGATCGTGGCCGCGTAGGCGGCGGTGTCGATGCCCTCGCGCATCCGGGTGTGGACGGCCGCGTTGCGGTCGTGGGCGCGCAGGCGCCCCGCTTCGCCTTCGACGGTGAGGGTCAGGGCGCCGTGGGTCTCGACGAGCCAGCCGCGGGCGGTGAGGTCGTCGTACACCGCTTCGAAGTCGGTGCCCGGGTCGGCGTAGCGGGTCAGTCTGTCGGTGAGGGCGGGGCGTTGCCAGGTGGCGGGGGCGCCGGCGGCGTGGTTGAGGATCCACCAGTGGGGTTGGGTGAGGTCCTCTTCGGCGAGGGCGGCGCGGAGGCTGCCGATGACGTGCTTGGCGGCTTCGCCGCTCCAGTGGCCGATGGCCTGGGCGGCGAGTTGGTCCTGGGTGTACTGCTTGGTCGTCATGTTCCGGAGCGTAGGAACTCAAGTGGACTTGAGGTCAAGGGGACCGCGTCGGGCGGGCCCGACGCGGTGCGGTGCGTGCGTGGTGCGTGCGTGTGTGTGGTGCGGTGCGTGCGGGGTGGCGCGGGCGCGGGTGGGTCAGCGGACGGGGTCGCCGATGTGGTGGACGCGGACGAGGTTGGTGGAGCCGGTGACGCCGGGGGGCGAGCCGGCGGTGATCACGACGATGTCGCCGGGGACGCAGCGGCCGATGCGCAGGAGTTCCTCCTCGACCTGGGCGACCATGGCGTCCGTGGAGTCGACGTGGGGGCCGAGGAAGGTCTCGACGCCCCAGGTGAGGTTGAGTTGGGACCGGGTGGCGGAGTCAGGGGTGAAGGCGAGGAGCGGGATGGGTGAGCGGTAGCGGGAGAGTCGGCGGACGGTGTCCCCGCTCTGGGTGAAGGCGACGAGGAACTTGGCGCCGAGGAAGTCGCCCATTTCGGCGGCGGCGCGGGCCACGGCTCCGCCCTGGGTGCGGGGCTTGTTGCGGTCGGTGAGGGGCGGGAGGCCCTTTTCGAGGATGTCCTCTTCGGCGGCTTCGACGATGCGGGCCATGGTGGCGACGGTTTCGATGGGGTACTTGCCCACGCTGGTCTCGCCGGAGAGCATGACGGCGTCGGTGCCGTCGATGACGGCGTTGGCGACGTCGGAGGCCTCGGCGCGGGTGGGGCGGGAGTTCTCGATCATCGAGTCGAGCATCTGGGTGGCGACGATGACGGGTTTGGCGTTGCGCTTGGCCAGCTTGACGGCGCGCTTTTGGACGATGGGGACTTGTTCGAGGGGCATTTCGACGCCGAGGTCGCCGCGGGCGACCATGATGCCGTCGAAGGCGGCGACGATGTCGTCGATGTTCTCGACGGCCTGCGGCTTCTCGATCTTGGCGATGACGGGGAGGCGCCGGCCTTCCTCGTCCATGATGCGGTGGACGTCGTCGATGTCGCGGCCGCTGCGGACGAAGGAGAGGGCGATGACGTCGGCGCCGGTGCGCAGGGCCCAGCGGAGGTCTTCGATGTCCTTCTCGGAGAGGGCGGGGACGGAGACGGCGACGCCGGGGAGGTTGAGTCCCTTGTGGTCGGAGACCATGCCGCCTTCGATGACGAGGGTGCGGACGCGGGGTCCGTCGACGTCGATGACCTGGAGGGTGACGCGGCCGTCGTCGACGAGGATGCGTTCGCCGATGGAGACGTCGGCCGCGAGGCCCTTGTAGGTGGTGCCGCAGGTGTGTCGGTCGCCCTCGTGGTCTTCGACGGTGATGGTGAACTCGTCGCCGCGTTCAAGGAGTACGGGGCCTTCGAGGAATCGGCCGAGGCGGATCTTCGGGCCTTGAAGGTCGGCGAGGATGCCGACGCTGCGGCCGGTCTCGTCGGACGCCTTGCGCACGCGGTGGTAACGCTCCTCGTGTTCGGCGTAGGTGCCGTGGCTGAGGTTGAGGCGGGCGATGTCCATTCCGACTTCGACCAGGGCTTTGATCTGGTCGTATGAGTCGGTGGCGGGGCCCAGGGTACATACGATTTTTGCTCGACGCATGAGTCGAGCGTATGCCCCTACCAGGGAGTAGGAAATTGGTTCCGGGTGTCCGGTCAACAACCTTTGGGCGAAAGCTTGTTGACATGAGTTGAATGTGCGTGGGGGTGCTCTGATGAGCACCCCCGGAGCACTGTTCGTGGGGGTTTTCCCGGTCTCGGGGCGGCGGTTCGTTCACCGATTCGGTGGCCGGGTCCGGCCGTCCCGTCCTTGACGTCGCGGGGTCGGGTCGGGCGCTCCTCGCCCCGTCGGGTGACGCGCTCGGGTGCGCGTCGTTCAGAGCTGCGGCGGGGTCATGGTGAAGCGGGCGTTCACCTGGGCGTACACGGTCTGGCGCTGGGGTTCGAGGTCCAGCGGCGGGGCGGTGGCGTCCTCGGCGGCGCTGAAGGCCATGGTGCGCATGCCGCCGCCGGCCTGCGGGTAGGGGGAGGCGTTCTCGGCGCCGAGGTCGGCGAGTTCGACGAGGGCGGAGAGGTTCGCGCCGAGGGCCTCGGCGTATTCGCGGGCGCGTTGGACGGCTTCGAGCACGGCTTGGCGGCGGGCTTGGCCGTGGGCGGGTGAGGTGGGGCGCAGGGCCCACCAGGGGCCGTCGACGCTGGTGAGTTCGAGGTCGGCGAGGCGGGTGGTGAGTTCGCCGAGGGTGGTGAAGTCGTTGAGTTCGGCCGTGATGGTGACGCGTCCGTGGTAGGCGCGGACGCGTTCGCCCCGGCCGTGGCGGGTCAGTTCGGGGGTGATGGAGAAGGTGCCGGTTTCGAGCTTCTCGACGGGGTCGCCGTAGCCCTTGATGAGGTCGAGGACGGCGGTGTTGCGGCGGGTGAGGTCTTCGAGTGCGGAGCGGCGGTCGGTGCCGCGGGCGCTGACGGTGATGCCGACGCGGGCGATCTCGGGGTCGACTTCGATGCGGGCTTCGCCGCAGACGGCGACGCGGGGCACCTCGGGGGTTCCGTACGGCTGGGGTGTGGCCTCGTGAGTCATGGTTTCACTGTCGCACTGTCGCCCCGGGTGTGGCGGAGGTCCGGGGTCTTTCGGCCTGGGGCGGCCGGTATGCGGGCGGACGGCCCCCGCACCGCCCCGGCGCCCCTGTTCCGCCGGTCGGGCGGGACAGGGGCGCGGGGGCGGTGTGGGGGCCGTCCGGTACGGGACCTACGGGCCGACGGGGCTACGGGCCTACGGGGCGGGGGCGGTCCATTTCTGGTTGGGGGTTCCGCCGCAGGTCCAGATCTGGAGGCGGGTTCCGTTGGCGGGGTTGTTGCCCGCGACGTCGAGGCACTTGTTCGCCTGCGGGTTGACGATGTCGCGGGCGGCGGGCAGGGCCCAGCGTTGGGCGGGGGTGCCGTTGCAGTCGTAGAGCTGGACGGGGGTGCCGTCGGTGGTGGCGCCGGCGGTCACGTCGAGGCATTTGCCGAGGGCGCGCAGGGTGCCGTCGGCGGCGACGGTCCATTGCTGTGCGGGGGTGCCGTTGCAGTCGTGGAGTTGGATCGGGGTGCCGTTGGCGGAGTTGGCGCCGGCGACGTCGACGCATTTGCCGGCGAGGCCGGTGACGGGGCCGGTGCGGCCGGTTCCGCTGTCGGAGGTGGTGACGCGGACGTGGTCGACGACGAGTTGCTGCGGGAAGGTGGTGCCGGCGTCGGGGTCGCCGGGCCAGTAGCCGCCGACGGCGAGGTTGAGGATCAGGAAGAAGGGCTTGTTGAAGGCCCAGGCGCGGCCGCCGAGGTCGGCGGGGGTGCGGCGCTGGTAGACGGTGCCGTCGACGGACCAGGTGATGGAGTCGGGTGCCCAGTCGACGGCGAAGGTGTGGAAGGCGTCGGCGAAGGCCTGGCCGCCGGGGAGGGTGTGGGCTGCGCCGATGCCGCCGGAGCCCGAGTAGCCGGGTCCGTGGAGGGTTCCGTGGACGGTGGAGGGTTCGAAGCCGACGTTCTCCATGATGTCGATCTCGCCGGAGGCGGGCCAGCCGACCTGGCCGATGTCGTTGCCGAGCATCCAGAAGGCGGGCCACATGCCCTGGCCGCGCGGGACCTTGAGTCGGGCTTCGACGTGTCCGTAGGTCTGGGTGAAGCGGCCGGAGGTGTTGAGGCGGGCGGAGGTGTACTCGCAGCGTCCGTACCAGCATGAGTAGTTGGCGGGGTTCTCGCGGCGGGCGGTGATGACGAGGTGGCCTTGGCCGTCGAGGGCGGCGTTGGCGTTGCCGGCGGTGTAGTACTGCCGTTCGTGGTTGTTGACGTTGTCGCCGGTCTCGGTCTGCCATTTGGCCGGGTCGGGGGCGGTTCCGGCGGGGCCGTCGAAGGTGTCGGAGAATCCGGCGGCGGCCGCGGTGGCGGTGGTGGTGACGGCGGCCGGTCGGGGGGCCGCCTCACCGGCCGCGGTGGAGGGGGCGGTGACGGCGCTCCAGCTCAGGAGGGCGAGGGCGCATAAGGCGGTGGCGCGCAGGGATGCGGTGCGTGGGGGCACGGGGTCTCTTCACTTCTCGTGGGGGCGGTGGGGGGCGATCTGCGGGACATGCGCATGACAAGCCGCACGCCGAACCGCACGACGAGCCGACGCGCGGAAGAGCGTGGGGCGTCCGCGCGCCGCTTAGTTCAAGACTTGATTCAAGTCGCGTGGGGACGGGTGCGTCAAGACGTGCGCGCCGACCCGGCGGTGCGTCGGTCACCGGATCGCAACCTGGCGGGGGTGTTGCGCATTGTTACCCGTGGGTCAGAATCTACGCGCGTTGTTCACGCCTCAAAAGGGGAGATGGCATGGCGTTCGACCGTAGGACTTTCATCGGCAGCACGGCGGCGACGGGTGCGGCCGTGGCGTTGGCGGGGGCCACGAGCTCTCCGGCAGCCGCCGCCCAGGACGGATCGAAGGGGTCTGGTCCGCGCACGTACTCGTTCACCGTGATGGGCACGACCGACCTGCACGGAAACGTTTTCAACTGGGACTACTTCACGGACAAGGAGTTCGACGACAAGGCCCACAACGACGTCGGTCTGGCGAAGATCTCCACGCTGGTGAACGGGGTGCGGGCGCAGAAGGGTCGGCGCAACACGCTGCTGATCGACGCCGGTGACACCATCCAGGGAACCCAACTGTCGTACTACTACGCGAAGGTCGACCCGATCACGGCGCGTCGCGGTCCGGTGCACCCGATGGCTCAGGCGATGAACGCGATCGGCTACGACGCGGCGGCGCTCGGCAACCACGAGTTCAACTACGGGATCCCCGTGCTGCGCAAGTTCGAGGAGCAGTGCGACTTCCCGTTGTTGGGGGCGAACGCGCTGGACGCGAAGACGCTGCGACCGGCGTTCGCGCCGTACAGCGTCCACCGGCTCCGGACGCCGTGCGGGCGGGACGTGAAGGTGGCGGTGCTGGGGCTGACGAACCCGGGCATCGCGATCTGGGACAAGGCGAACGTGCAGGGGAAGATGACGTTCCCGGGGCTGGAGGAGCAGGCGGCGAAGTACGTGCCGAAGCTGCGCTCGATGGGCGCGGACGTGGTGATCGTGTCGGCGCACTCGGGTTCGAGCGGTACCTCCAGCTACGGGGACCAGTTGCCGCACATCGAGAACGCGGCCGCCCTGGTGGCCGAGCAGGTGCCGGGGATCGACGCGATCCTGGTGGGGCACGCGCACACGGAGATCCCGGAGTACCGGGTGAAGAACAAGGCGACCGGCAAGGACGTGGTGCTGTCGGAGCCGTTGAAGTGGGGGCAGCGGCTGACGCTGTTCGACTTCGAGTTGACCTGGTCGAAGGGTTCCTGGTCGGTGGCGAAGGTGTCGGCGCGGGTGCTGAACTCGAACGAGGTGGCGGAGGACCCGAAGATCGTCCGGCTGCTGTCGGACGAGCACCGCAAGGTCGTCGGCTACGTGAACCAGGTGATCGGGACGTCGACGCAGGCGATGTCCTCGGCGGACGGTCCGGTGAAGGACGTGCCGATCATCGACCTGATCAACCACGTGCAGGCGGAGACGGTGAAGGCCGCGCTGGCGGGCGGTGAGTGGGCGGCGCTGCCGGTGCTGTCGCAGGCGTCGTGCTTCTCGCGGACGGCGGCGATCCCGGCCGGGCAGATCACGATCAAGGATGCCGCGGGGCTGTACCCGTTCGAGAACACGCTGGAGGCGCGGCTGCTGACGGGCGCGCAGGTGAAGGATTACCTGGAGTACTCGGCGCGGTACTACGCGCAGACGGCGCCGGGGGCTCCGGTGGATCCGGCGAAGTTGACGAACGCGGAGAACATCCCGGACTACAACTACGACGCGGTGTACGGGCTCACGTACGACGTGGACATCGCGCAGCCGGTGGGTTCGCGGATCACGGGCCTGTCCTTCCAGGGGAAGGCGGTGGACCCGGCGGCGCGATTCGTGTTCGCGGTGAACAACTACCGGGCCTCCGGGGGCGGCAACTTCCCGCACGTTCCGCAGGCCAGGCAGTTGTGGGCCAACTCGGACGAGATCCGCAACGTGATCATCCAGTGGGTGAAGGCGAAGGGGACGGTGGACCCGGCGCTGTTCGCCTCGGTGGACTGGCGGCTGACGCGGGCCGGGGTGCCGGTCTTCTAGTCGGGGGTCCGTGAGGGCCGGCCAGGTCCTGTCGCCGCGGTGGCGACAGGGCCTACGGGTGTTCGACCAGTGGGAGCAGCTCGCCCGCGGGATGGGGGCGGGTGTGTTCCCGCTGGTCGAGGCCGAAGGTGGTGAAGGCGGTGCGGGCGGGCTGGGGGTAGGGGTTCTTGCCCGTGAGGGTGTTGAGGATGGTGGCGCTGCGCCAGGCGGCGAGACCGAGGTCCGGGGCGCCGACGCCGTGGGTGTGGCGTTCGCCGTTCTGTACGAAGACGCTGCCGGTGACGGCGGGGTCGAGGACCATGCGGTGGCGGTCGTCGATGCGGGGGCGGCCGGCGGAGTCCTTGCGCAGGTAGGGGTCGAGTCCCGCGAGGAGGCTGGTGAGGGGGCGTTCGCGGTAGCCGGTGGCGAGGACGACGGCGTCGGTGGTGAGGCGGGAGCGGGCGCCTTGTTGTGTGTGTTCGAGGTGGAGTTCCACCTTGGTGGTCGCGACGCGGCCGGCGGTGCGGACGCTGACTCCGGGGGTGAGGACGGCGTCGGGCCAGCCTCCGTGGAGGGTACGCCGGTAGAGCTCTTCGTGGATGGCCGCGATGGTGGCGGCGTCGATGCCCTTGTGGAGTTGCCATTGGGCGGGGACGAGCCGGTCGCGGACGGCTTCGGGGAGGGCGTGGAAGTAGCGGGTGTAGTCGGGGGTGAAGTGTTCCAGGCCGAGCTTGGAGTACTCCATGGGGGCGAAGGCGTCGGTGCGGGCGAGCCAGGTGAGGCCTTCGCGGCCGGCGGGGCGGGCGCGGAGCAGGTCGAGGAAGACCTCGGCGCCGGACTGTCCCGAGCCGATGACGGTGACGTGTGCGGCTGCCAGGACGCGTGCGCGGTTGTCGAGGTACTCCGAGGAGTGGATGACGGGGACGGTGGGGGCCTCGGCGAGGGGGCGCAGGGGTTCGGGCACGTAGGGGGCGGTGCCGAGGCCGAGGACGAGGTTGCGGGTGTGGGTGCGGCCGAGGGCCTCGGCTTCGCCGTCGGTGTCGAGTTGGGTGAAGTCGACTTCGAAGAGCTCGCGTTCGGGGTTCCAGCGGACGGCGTCGACCTGGTGGCCGAAGTGGAGTCCGGGGAGGCGTTCGGCGACCCAGCGGCAGTAGGCGTCGTATTCGGAGCGCTGGATGTGGAACTGCTCGGCGAAGTAGAAGGGGAAGAGCCGCTCCTTGTGCTTGAGGTGGCTGAGGAAGCTCCAGGGGCTGGCGGGGTCGGCGAGGGTGACGAGGTCGGCCAGGAAGGGGACTTGGAGGGTGGCGCCGTCGATGAGGAGGCCGGGGTGCCAGCGGAAGTCCCTGCGCTGGTCGTAGAAGGCGGTGGCGAGTTCGCCGACGCCTTGTCTGGGGAGGCCGTGGGCAAGGGCGGCGAGGGACAGGTTGAAGGGACCGATGCCGATTCCGACGAGGTCGTGGGGGGTGTCGAGTTGCGCGGTCATCGGTGGGCGCTGCCTTCCAGGAGGGTGACGAGGGTGTCCAGGTCCCCCGCCGTGGTGTGGGGGTTGAGCAGGGTGGCCTTGAGCCAGAGGCGGCCGTCGGCGGTGGCGCGGCCGAGTACGGCGGCGCCGTCGAGGAGAAGGGTGCGGCGCAGGCCCGCGAGCTGCTCGTCGTCCATGGCGGTGGGGCGGAAGAGGACGGTGCTGATGGTGGGGTGGGCGTGGAGTTCGAAGGCGGGGTGTGCTTCGAGGAGTTCGGCGAGGTGCTGGGCCGCGGCGCAGGTCAGGTCGATGATCCGGGCGAGGCCGTCGCGGCCGAGTGAGCGCAGGGTGACGGCGATCTTGAGGATGTCGGGGCGGCGGGTGGTGCGCAGGGAGCGGCCGAGGAGGTCGGGGAGGCCGGCTTCGGTGTCGTCGGTGGCGTTGAGGTAGTCAGCCTGGTGGCCGAGGGGGGCCAGCAGGTGGGTGTCGGGGACGGCGAGGAGGCCGGCGGCGACGGGTTGCCAGCCGAGTTTGTGCAGGTCGAGGGTGATGGAGTGGGCGTGGGAGAGCCCGGTGAGCTTGTGGCGGTGGTGGGGGCTCAGTTGGAGGAGGCCTCCGTAGGCGGCGTCGACGTGGAGTTCGGCGCCGTGCTGTCGGCAGAGGTCGGCGAGGGGCTCCAGCGGATCGACGAGTCCCGCGTCGGTGGTGCCGGCGGTGGCGGTGACCAGGACGGGGCCGCCGGCGCGGGTGAGGGTTTCGGCGAGGCGGGCGGGGTCGAGGACGCCGGCGGGGGTGGGCACGGTGACGGTGGGGGGCAGGCCGAGGAGCCAGGCTGAGCGGGGGACGGAGTGGTGGGCGTTGGCTCCGTGGACGACGGTGAGGCGGGGGCCGTGGCGTTCGCGGGCGAGGAGCAGGGCGAGTTGGTTGGCCTCGGTGCCGCCGGTGGTGACGAGTGCGTCGGGGTGTGGGGTGTCGTAGTACTCGGCGGCGAGGGCGCGGGTGAGGAGCGCTTCGATGGTGGAGGCGGCGGGGGCCTGGTCCCAGGAGTCCATCGAGGGGTTGAGGGCCGCGGCGGCGAGGTCGGCGGCGACCGCGACGGCGAGGGGCGGGCAGTGCAGGTGGGCGGCGCAGAGGGGGTCGGCGGGGTCGGCGGCGCCCGCGGCGAGGGTGTGGACGAGGGTGCGCAGGGCTTCGTGGTCGCCGGAGCCGCGGGTGGGGAGCACCTCGCCCAGTGCGGCGGTGACGCGGGCGGTGACGGGGGCGGGGCCGCCGGCGGGGAGGGGGCCGTCGCGTTCGGCGGCGCCGCTGCGCAGGGCGTCGAGGACGGTGTCGAGGAGGGGCCGCAGGGCGTCGGCGCCGCCGTGGCCTCCGGCGAGCGGGGGCGGCGGTGGCGGGGTGCCGGGCGGCGGGGTCATCCGGTGTCCTTCGCGGAGGCGGGCGGGGACGGCCTGGTCGTCCCCGCCCAGCACAACGATCAGACCCGAATGGGGTAACCGCCGGGGTTTGTCCGCTCCTGCGGTCTCGGCCGGGTGTTCGGTCGGACTCGCCCCGGGGCGTTCCCGTGTGCGGGCCGGCGGTCAGCCCCGATCATCCGCCGGCGCGGTCAGCCGCTGCCGCGGTCAGCCGTTGCCGCGGACGCGCAGGGCGCGGGCGAGGTCGTCGAGCTGGTCGACGAGCTGGCGGCGCAGCAGCGGGATGATGTCGGCGTCCTCCAGGCAGGCGCGGCCGGCGCGGAGGTTGGCCTCGTCGATCGCGTGTGAGGGGAAGGCCCACCGGCCGGCGGCCTGGCCGATGGCGGGGCCGCGGCGGGCGCCGAGGGCGACGGCCTCGGGGTAGTAGCGCGGGACGTAGTCCTGTACGAGTTCGGTCTGTTCGGGCTGCCAGAAGCCGGATGCGGTGGCTTTGAAGAGGTAGTTGGACAAGGAGTCGTCGTGGAACATGCGCTGCCAGGCGGCGGCCTTGGCCTCGGGGGTGGGGAGCGCGGCGCGGCAGCGGGCGGCGCCTTCCTCGCCGGTGGCGCTGGGGTCGTCGGCGAGCGCGGCGTCGATGTCGGTGTCGGTGACGGCGCCGAGGACGGCGAGTCGGGCGAGGACGCGCCAGCGCAGTTCGGGGTCGAGTTCGGGTCCGCCGGGGACGGTGCCGTCGGCGAGCCAGGCGGCGAGGGTGTCGGGTTGGGTGGCGCTGTCGATGTGGACGCGGACGGCGGCGAGGCGCAGGCCGGGGTCGGAGCCGTCCTCGGTGCGGCGCAGCAGGGCGCGGGCGATGGCGGTGAGGGTGGTGAGGGCGGCGGTGCGGCGGCCGGGGGCGACGTAGTGGGCGGCGACGCGGTTGCGGGCGAAGCCGAGGACGCCCTGGACGATCGCGAGGTCGTTCTCCTCGGCGAGGTGGGCGTGGGCGGTCTCCAGGTAGGCCTCGGGTTCCAGTTCACCGTCGCGGACCATGTCGCGCAGGGAGTTCCAGACGACGGCGCGGCTGAGGGGGCCGGGGACGCGCGACAGCTCGCGCAGGGCGGTTTCCTCGGAGACGGCGTCGAAGCGGATCTTGACGTAGCCGAGGTCCTGGTCGTTGAGGAGGATCAGGTCGGGTCGCGGGCCGCTCGCGGAGACGACGTCGGCGCTCGGGACGTCCAGGTCGAGGTGTTGGCGCAGTTCCAGGCCGCCGGTGGGGTCGCGGTCGTAGAGGCCGACGGCGAGGTGGTGGGGGCGGCTGCCGTGGTGGTCGACGGTCAGGGTCCAGCCGGCGTCGCCGGCCTCGACGCGGGGGGTGAGGGTGTCGACGCCGGTGGTGCGCAGCCAGGTGTCGGCCCAGGTGTGGACGTCGCGTCCGGTGTGGGCGGCGAGGGAGTCCACGAAGTCGGCGAGGGAGGCGTTGGCGAACTTGTGGCGCGCGAAGTGGGTGTTGATGCCGGCGAGGAAGTCCTTCTCGCCGAGCCAGGCAACGAGTTGGCGCAGGGCGGAGGCGCCCTTGGCGTAGGAGATGCCGTCGAAGTTGAGGAGGGCGGAGGCGGTGTCGGGGACGTCCTCGGGGGCGGGGGCGACCGGGTGGGTGGAGGGGCGTTGGTCGGCCTCGTAGCCCCAGGGTTTGCGTTCCATGCCGAACTCGGTCCAGGTGTCGGTGAAGCCGGTGGCTTCGACGAGGGTCTGGTAGCCCATGTATTCGGCGAAGGACTCGTTGAGCCAGATGTCGTCGAACCAGCGCAGGGTGACGAGGTCGCCGAACCACATGTGGGCCATTTCGTGGGCGATGACCATGGCGCGGCCCTGGCGTTCGGTGTCGGTGACGGCGGAGCGGAAGATGAACTCGTCGCGGAAGGTGACCAGGCCGGGGTTCTCCATGGCGCCGGCGTTGAACTCGGGGACGAAGGCCTGGTCGTAGGAGTCGAACGGGTAGGGCTCGGTGAACTTCTCGTGGTAGCGGTCGAAGCAGGCGGTGGTGACGGAGAGGATCTCGTCGGCGTCGGCGTCGAGGTGGGGGGCGAGGGAGCGCCGGCAGTGGATGGCGAAGGGCAGGCCGGCGTGGTCGGTGCGCACGGTGTGCCAGGGGCCGCCGGCGATCGCGGCGAGGTAGGTGGAGATCGCGGGGGTGGGGGCGGAGGTCCAGGTGCCGGCGCCGTCCTCGTCGCGGTCGGCGACGCGGGTGGTGATGCCGTTGGCGAGGACCGTCCAGTGCGCGGGGGCGGTGACGGTGAAGGCGAAGACGGCCTTCAGGTCGGGTTGGTCGAAGGCGGGGAAGACCCGCTGGACGTCGTCCAGGAACATCTGGGAGTAGACGTACGTCTCGCCGTCCGCGGGGTCGGTGAAGCGGTGCAGGCCCTCGCCGGTGCGGGAGTAGTTCATGCGGGCGCCGACGTGCAGCTCGTGGGGGCCTTGGGTGAGCCCGGTGAGCGGGAGCCGGTTGCCGGTGAGGCCGGCGGGGTCGACGGGGTGGCCGTCGAGCTCGACGGAGCGCAGTTCTTCCGGTTTCAGCTCGACGAAGGTGTCACCGGCGGCGCGGGCCGTGAACCGGATGACGGTGGTGGAGTCGAAGGTCTCGTCACCGGTGGTGAGGTCGAGGGTGACGTCGTAGTGGTGGACGTCGAGGAGCCGGGCTCGGAGCTGCGCTTCGCTGCGCGTCAATGCGGACATGGGGCCCATGCTGCCTGATGGGGCGGGCGGGCCCCAGGGGCGCCTACTCCTCGCCGGCCGCGATCGTCTCGTGGTGGCGGATGACCTCGGCGATGATGAAGTTGAGGAGTTTCTCCGCGAAGGCCGGATCGAGTTTGGCGTTCTCGGCGAGCTGGCGCAGGCGGGCGATCTGGCTGGCCTCGCGGCCCGGGTCGGCGGGCGGCAGCTGGTGGCGGGCCTTGAGGTGGCCGACCTGCTGGGTGCACTTGAAGCGCTCGGCGAGCATGTGGACCACGGCCGCGTCGATGTTGTCGATGCTGTCGCGCAGGCGGGACAGTTCGGCGGTGACGTTCTCGTGGGCCTCGTCGGTGTCGCTGTGGTTCATGGTTCCCGAGAATACGTGGCGGACGCGGCGGGTTCCTCGGCACCTCGACGGGTGAGACGGCCGGCGGGGGCATGGCGGCGGCCGGCGGGCACGGACGGGCCCGCAGGGCCGGCGGCCAGGGCCTGGAAGGGCGGGGTGGCGGTGACGAGCCGGCCGCCTTCGGGGGCGGGGCCGGCGGTGAGGGAGCCGCCGGGGGCCTCGGCGCGCTCGGCCATTCCGGCGAGGCCGTAGCCGCCGCTTCGGGCGTTCTCGGAGAGTCGGGCGGGGTGGTCTCCGTCGTCCCGGACGCGGACGTCGAGGCCGGCGGGGACGGTGCGGTGCGCGGTGGCGGCCACGTCGGCGGGGAGCCGGGTTTCCAGCCCTTCCTCGATGTGGAGGGTGACGGGCGGGCCGCGCGGCGCGCCGGAAGGCAGGGGACACGACGGCCCGGGGGCGGGGGCGCTGCGCGTCGGACGGCAGGGGACACGACAGCCCGGGGCCTGGGCTCGCCGCGCGCCGGACGCAGGGGACACCACGGCCCGGGGCCTAGGCTCACGGCGCACCGGACGGCAGGGGACACGACAGCCCGGGGGCCGGGCCGCGCGGCGCGTCGGACGGCAGGGGACACCACGGCCCGGGGCCTAGGCTCACGGCGCGTCGGACGGCAGGGGACACCACGGCCCCGGGGCCGGGGCGGGCGGCGCGTCGGACGGCGGGGGCGCGAAGCGCATGGGGCGGGGGGTCACGTCGCGCCGGCGGCGCGGCCGCTTCCCCAGGCCCATGCGGCGATCTCGACGCGGTTGGGGGCGTCGAGTTTGGTCTGGACGTTGGCCAGGTGGGTCTTGACGGTGGACAGTGAGACGAAGGGTTCGCCGGCGATCTCGGCGTTGGTCAGGCCTCGGGCGAGGCGGCGCACGACGTCCGCCTCGCGTTCGGTGAGGGGTTCCGCGGGGCGGCGCGCGGCGGCTCGGGGGGCGTGAGCGGGGGCGTGGGCCATGTCGCGGAGCAGTCGCACGGTGATGGCGGGTGAGGCGAGGGAGTCGCCGACGGCGGCCGCGCGGACCGCTTCAACCAGCATGGCCGCACTCGCGTCTTTCAGGAGGACGCCGGACGCTCCGCCGCGGAGCGCCTCGTGGACGTGTTCGTCGAGGTCGAAGGTGGTGACGATGACGATGCGCGGGGTGTCCCGGCCGGCGAGGCGCCGGGTGACTTCGAGGCCGTCGAGGCGGGGCATGCGGATGTCGAGGAGCAGCACGTCGGGCCGGTGGGCGGCGACGGCCGCGAGGGCCGCCCCGCCGTCGACGACGTCCGCGACGACCTCGATGTCCGGTTGGGTTTCGAGGATCATCCGGAAGCCGGTCCTGACCATCTCCTGGTCGTCCGCGATGACCACTCTGACCGTCATGCGTCGCCTGCCCCACTGTCGCCCACTGCCGATGGTGTCGTCCCGGAGGGATCCGTTCCATGGGGCCGGTGCGCGGGTCGTCCCGCAACCGCTCGGCGGGCCGTCGGGAGGGTGGCGCGGGGCCGGGACGGTGGTGTGCCGGCCCCGCGGTGGTTCGTCCGACGTCACGTGCGCGGGGGGTGGGGCGCCTCGTCCTTCCGGCGGTTTCCCGGCTGCCCGGTTCGGCCGGAAGGACGAGGGTGGGTCACAGGGTCGCCGCTGCGTTCTTGATGGCGGTGGCGAAGGTGGAGACCTCGGAGTAGACGCCGGGGTAGTTCGGGCGGGCGCAGCCCTCGCCCCAGCTGACGATGCCGACCTGGATCCAGGCGTTCGCGGCGTCGCGGCGGAACATGGGGCCGCCGGAGTCGCCCTGACAGGTGTCGACGCCGCCCTGGGGCAGGCCGGCGCAGATCTCCTCGGCGGGGACGAGGTCGCTGCCGTAGGCGTTCTGGCAGGAGGCGTCGGAGACGAAGGGGACGGTGGCCTTCATGAGGTAGCGCTGCTGGCCGCCGCCTTCGCGGGTGGCGCCCCAGCCGGCGACGGTGAAGGTGCCGTTGTCGTAGGTCTTGGTCTCGGCGATCTTGAGGGTGGGCAGGTTGATGGGCTTGGCGAGTTTGATGAGGGCCCAGTCCTTGCCCTTGCCGTTGTAGCCGGGGGCCTGGAGCACCTTGGTGGACTTGACCTTGACGGCACTGGAGCTGTTGAGGTCGACGACGCCGGCGGTGGCGGTGATGGAGGTGTTGTTGCCGGAGCCGTTCACGCAGTGCGCGGCGGTGAGGACGATCTGCTGGGTGTACAGGGCGCCGCCGCAGCCCATGGAGAGGCGGACCATGAAGGGGAACTCGCCTTGGGCGGCGCGGGTTCCGCCGACGACGGGCGCCTGGGAGGCGGTGGCGGAGCCGGGCTGGAGGCTGACGGCGGCCAGGGCGACGGCGCCGACGGCGAGGGCGCGCTTGATGGTCGTGGCAAGGGTGGACACAGTCGACACACTGCCTTTCGTGGGGGGTTGGGCCGTGCGTGTCGTCATCGGGTGAATGACGAGTCCATGACACATCGCGCGTGTGGCCGACATCAAGAAGGCGTTTTCGGACAACTTTCGGCGTGGGGGCCCGCATGACGCAGAACCACGGGCGCGGCAGCCCGGTCGAGCACGGATTTCCGCACTTGGGCACGGTTCACCGCGCTCTGACGGCCCTCTTCCGCCGTCTGTCGTACGACGGGATCCGCGCCTACGACGCCGGCTTCCCCGCCGCGGACGCGGTGTTCTCCCCCGACGACGATCCCCACCTCGGGGCGCAGCGCGTGGCCCGCGCGATGGTGCGCGGGCTGCGGCTGCCCGATGCCCGGCTGGTGATCGGCTACCGGGTGATGACGGAGGCCGCCACGGTTGAACTCGGCCCGGGGCCCGAGTACTTCGTCGAGGTCAACGAACGCTTCCGCACCCACCGCCGCGACCTCGCCGCGGCGCTCGCCCACGAGGTCGCCCACGTCCTGCTGCACCGCCTGGACCTGCGGTTCCCCACCACCGAGGACAACGAGATCCTCACCGACACCACCGCCGCCTATCTCGGTGCGGGCTGGCTGCTCCTCGACGCGTACCGCGAGGACGAGTTGACGCACCAGAAGCTCGGCTACCTCACCCCGGAGGAGTTCGGCTACGTCCTCGCCAAGCGCGGCGACCTGATCGGCGAGGACCTCTCCACCCGGTTCACCAGTCCCCGCGCGTACGAGGCGTACGTGCGCGGTCGCGCCCTCGCGGCCCGGGACCATCGCCGCGCCCCGCTGGCAACCGCGCCCTGGCCGGAACGGCTCCGTTACGCCCGCGACCGCCGGGCCGGATCGGCCGCGCCCCGGGCCGCGTACCGCTTCGAGCCGCACGCCGACGGGCCGCGGGTGAGCTTCCCGTGCCCGGTGTGCCGGCAAGGGCTGCGGCTGCCGGTCGGCGGGCCCGTCCGGGCCCGCTGCGGGCTGTGCCACACCATCCTGGAGTGCGACACCTGAACCGGCGCCGGCGCTCCCGCATCCGGCCCGGAACCCGCGCCGGCGGTCTCGGAACAGATTGCGGACAACATGACGGGCCGACTGCGGTTCAGCGGGCGGATGGAGCGGGTAGTCATACTCCATCGCACGAGAGAAGCTCCGGATCCGACCCCTCGCCAGGGGGCCGGGCCCGGAGCTTCTTTCTCTGTGCGCGGACGCCCCCCCGACGCCTACAGAGCCCCGACGAAGGCGGCGAAGGCGGCGCGGCCGACGGTGAAGACGGGGCCGTCGGGAACCTTGGAGTCCCGCACGGCGACCAGGCAGGGCCGGGGGGCGACCTCGACGCAGTCACCGCCGCCGGAGCCGCTGTACGAGGCCTTGCGCCAGGCGGTGGCGCCCAGGGGGGCGCACTCGACGCAGTCGCCGCCGGTGGTGCCGCTGTACGACGACTTACGCCACGCCGCGTCCGTCAGGTTCGGGCTTGTCCCCATAGCGCTCCTCCATTACGCGGGCGATCAGCTGAGCCGAGTCCTCAGGCGAGAGTGCCCCGGCCTGCAATCGAGCGTATCCGACCGAACGCTCCCTGATCACTGAAGGGTTGGCGGTCATGTGCCCGTCCGCATAGCCCTCTTCATAGAACAGGTCAGGGTCGCTGTCGAACCGCAGGAGGTTGAAAGAACCCATCATTCCCGTGTGCTGCCCGATCGAGAAGGGCAGCACCTGGATCTTCACCCAGGGATGGTCGAGGAAGGTCAACAGGTGTGCGAGTTGGTCCCGCATGACCGGTCGCCCGCCGACCTCTTGGTGCAACACCGCCTCGGCGAGCACCACCCACAGGGCGGGCGGGTTGTCCCGCTTCAGGATTCGCTGCCGTTCCATTCGGGCCGCCAACAGCTCGTCGACTTGGCCCGGGCGGTCCACACCGAGCAGGGCTCGCGCATACTCCTCCGTCTGCAACAGCCCGTACACCAACTGCGCCTGGAAGGAGGAGATGTACGCCGCCTTGGCCTCCATCTCCGCGTACGCCTGGAACCAGCTCGGCAATTGACTCCGCAGCACCAGCCCCACCAGCCGGGAGAACACCCCGCCCGTCACCAGCGCCGCGTCCACCCGCTCCGAGAACTCGCGGGTGGGTACCTTCCTCGCCGTCTCGATCTGTCCGACCAGGGAGCCCGCGCAGAAGATGATGTCGCCGAGCTGTCCCTGTTTCAGCCCGGCGTCCTCCCTCAGCCGGCGCAGTTCGGAGCCGTAGTAGTCCAGCGGCGATGCGCTGGGATCGAGGTTGCGGATGTTGACCACGGGCGGTCACCCCCATGCTCGCGCCGTGCGGCGTTCGGTCGGGTCCAGTCCGTGGCCGAGCGTAACCAGACCTGCGCGCCGAGGTGGCGTGAATCCCCCGACTCCCCTCCCTTCGAGGGAAGTCGAGGGGAGGGGAGGGGGCGCGTCGCCCCGGACTACCGCGCCCCGTACACCGGCTGCGGTGCCTCCGCCGCCGACAGGAGCTTCGTCGCCGCCTCCCCCGCCTCCGCCGGGGTCCAGCGCTCGCCGCGCTCCGCCGTCGGGCCCGGCCGCCAGCCCTCCATGACCGTGATCCGGCCGCCCTCCGCCTCGAAGACCCGGCCGCTCACCCCGGCCGAGGCGTCCGAGCCCAGCCACACCACCAGCGGCGACACGTTCTCCGGGGCCATCGCGTCGAACTCCCCGGCCGCCGGCGCCGCCATGGTCCGGGCGAAGGTCTCCTGCGTCATCCGGGTGCGGGCCGCCGGGGCGATGGCGTTGACCTGGACCCCGTACCGGCCCATCTCCTCGGCCGCGACCAGCGTCAGGCCGAGGATCCCGGCCTTGGCCGCGCTGTAGTTGCCCTGCCCCACCGATCCGAGCAGTCCCGCGCCCGAGGAGGTGTTGACCACCCGCGCCGCGACGGGCCGGCCCGCCTTCGCCTGTGCCCGCCAGTGCGCGGCGGCGTGCTTGAGGGGCAGGAAGTGCCCCTTCAGGTGTACGCGCATCACCGCGTCCCAGTCGTCCTCGTCCAGGTTGACCAGCATCCGGTCCCGCAGGAAGCCGGCGTTGTTGACGAGGGTGTCCAGCCGCCCGAAGCCGGCGACGGCGTCCGCGACGAGCGAGGCCGCGCCCCGCGAGGTGGCGATGTCCCCGCCGTGCGCCAGCGCCTCCCCGCCCAGCGCGCGGATCTCCTCGACGACCCGGGCCGCGGGACCGTCCGGGCCGGGCAGCCCGTCGAGCCCGACGCCCAGGTCGTTGACGACGACCTTGGCCCCTTCCGCCGCGAAGGCCAGCGCGTGGGCGCGGCCCAGCCCCCGACCCGCGCCCGTCACGATGACCACACGTCCTTCGGCAAGTCCCATGTCAGTTCTCCTTGTTGACTGTCGCCGCGTCCAGGAAGGCCGGGCGTTCGCCGCCCCCGTGCACGAGCAGGCTCGCGCCGCTCACGTATCCCGCCCGGTCCCCGGCGAGGAACACCGCCGCCTCGCCCACGTCCGTCGGGTCGGCCAGTCGCCCCAGCGGCACGGTCGCGCCGACCGCGGCGATCCCCGCCTCGTCCCCGTAGTGCAGGTGCGACAGTTCGGTGCGCACCATGCCGAGGATCAGCGAGTTGACGCGTACCTCGGGCGCCCACTCCACGGCCATGGACCGGGCCAGGTTCTCCAGTCCCGCCTTGGCCGCGCCGTAGGCGGCCGTGCCGGGTGAGGGGCGGGTGCCGCTGACGCTGGCGATCATCACGACCGAGCCGCGCGAGTCGCGCAGCCACGGGTACGCCGCCAGTGAGGCGGTCATGGGGGCCACCAGGTTCAGTTCGACGACCCGCGCGTGCCGTTCGGCGTCGCCCTCTCCCAGCAGCCGGTAGGGGGTGCCGCCCGCGTTGTTCACCAGGCAGTCGAGCCGCCCGTACCGGTGCGCGGCCGCCGCGAAGAACTCCGTCACGGCGGCCGGATCGCGCAGGTCGAGCGCCGTGAAGGCGGCCGTGCGGCCCGCCGCGGCCACCGGTTCGTCCGGTGGTCGGCGGGCGCAGACGAGCACTTCCGCGCCGGCCGCGAGGAACGACCGCGCGATGCCGGCGCCGACGCCCCGGGTTCCGCCGGTGACGACGACGACCCTCCCGTTGAGCTCCATCGGCTGCTACCTTCCTCACCTAACAAATGTTTGGTGGAAAGGTAGCTGATCCGCTCATGGGTGTCTCCACCTCCGGCCCCGACAAGGGCATCGCACTCGTCACAGTCGACTTCCCACCCGTCAACGCGCTGCCCGTACGAGGCTGGTTCGAGCTGGCCGACGCCCTGCGCGCCGCCGGTCGCGACCCCGACGTCCGGTGCGTCGTCCTCGCCGCCGAGGGCCGGGGCTTCAACGCCGGCGTGGACATCAAGGAGATGCAGCGCGACACCGGCCACGACGTCCTCATCGGCGCCAACCGGGGCTGCTACGAGGCCTTCGCCGCCGTGTACGACTGTGAGGTCCCCGTCGTCGCCGCCGTGAACGGCTTCTGCCTGGGCGGCGGGATCGGCCTGGTCGGCAACGCCGACGCGATCGTCGCCTCCGACGACGCCGTCTTCGGACTGCCGGAACTGGACCGGGGCGCGCTCGGCGCGGCCACCCACCTGGCCCGCCTCGTCCCCCAACACCTGATGCGCACCCTGTACTACACCTCGCGGACCGTGAGCGCCGCCGAACTGCACGCGCACGGTTCGGTGTGGAAGGTGGTCCCGCCCGCCGGGCTGCGGGCGGCGGCGCTGGAACTCGGCGCGGAGATCGCCCGCAAGGACGGCCTGCTGATCCGGCTGGCCAAGGCCGCCATCAACGGCATCGACCCCGTGGACGTGCGGCGCAGCTACCGCTTCGAGCAGGGCTTCACCTTCGAGGCCAATCTCGGCGGGGTCGCCGACCGGGTCCGCGACACCTTCGGAAAGGCGGACCAGGCATGAGCGGCACACCGGCGTCGGACAAGGTGATGTCCCCCGAGGAGGTGGTCGGGCGGCTGCGCGGCGGCATGACGGTGGGCATCGGCGGCTGGGGGTCGCGGCGCAAGCCCATGGCCCTGGTGCGGGCACTGCTCCGTTCCGAGATCACCGATCTGACCGTGGTCGCGTACGGCGGCCCCGACGTGGGCCTGTTGGCCGCCGCGGGCCGGATCCGCCGGCTCGTCACCCCCTTCGTGACCCTTGACTCGATCCCGCTGGAGCCGCACTACCGGGCGGCCCGCGAGCGCGGCGCCTTCGCCCTCACCGAGCTCGACGAGGCCATGTTCATGTGGGGGCTGCACGCCGCCGCCAACCGGCTGCCCTTCCTGCCCGTCCGCGCCGGACTCGGCTCCGACGTCATGCGGGTCAACCCACACCTGCGGACCGTCACCTCCCCCTACGAGGACGGCGAGGAGTTCGTCGCCGTCCCCGCGCTGCGCCTGGACGCCGCGCTCGTCCACCTCAACCGCGCCGATCGCCTCGGCAACGCCCAGTACCTGGGCCCCGACCCGTACTTCGACGACCTGTTCTGCGAGGCCGCGGACGCCGCGTACGTCTCCTGCGAGCGGCTCGTCGAGACCGCCGAGCTGTCCAAGGCCGGTCCGCCACAGTCCCTGCTGGTCAGCCGGCATTCCGTCACCGGGGTCGTGGAGACCCCGAACGGCGCGCACTTCACCTCCTGCGTGCCCGACCACGACCGCGACGAGCCCTTCCAGAAGCTGTACGCGAGCACCCCCTGGCCCGAGTTCGCCGCCCGGTTCCTCTCCGGCGCGAGCGAGCACGACTACCAGTCCGCCGTGCGGACCTGGCACGAGGAGCAGCAGTGAGCACAGAGCCGGCGGCCGGCGCCGACGTCAGTCGCGCCGAGTACTGCGTGATCGCCTGCGCCGAGGCCTGGCGGGGCGACGGCGAGGTGCTCGCCTCCCCGATGGGCCTGATCCCGTCCTTCGGGGCCCGCCTCGCGAAGCGGACCTTCTCCCCCGACCTGCTGTTGACCGACGGCGAGGCCACGCTGGTCGGGCTCGACGGGACTCCCGAGGGCTGGCTGCCGTACCGCCGTCACCTCACGATGGTCACCGGCGGCCGGCGGCACGTGATGATGGGCGCGAGCCAGATCGACCGGTACGGCAACCAGAACATCTCCTGCGTCGGGGACTGGGAGCGGCCGACCCGCCAGCTCCTCGGAGTGCGCGGGGCGCCCGTCAACACCTTGAACAATCCGGTGAGTTACTGGATCCCCAGGCATTCCCGCCGGGTGTTCGTGGAGCGCGTCGACATGGTCTGCGGGGTCGGCTACGACCGCGCGCAGGCGGCCGGGGCGACCCGCTTCCACCGCTTGCCTCGCGTGGTCAGCGATCTCGGGGTCTTCGACTTCACCGGCCCGGACCACGCCATGCGCCTGGTGTCCGTGCATCCGGGCGTGAGCGTCGAGCAGGTCCGGGAGGCCACCGGTTTCGAACTCGCGATCGCCGGCGCGGTCCCGTACACGCGGGAGCCGACGCCGGAGGAACTGCGGCTGATCCGGGAGGTCGTGGACCCCAAGGGGCTGCGCGAGCGGGAAGTGCGGGTCTGACGGGATGGAGACGGCATTCACCGAACTGGTCGGGGTCCGCCACCCGATCGTGCAGACGGGCATGGGCTGGGTGGCCGGCCCCCGGCTGGTGTCGGCGGCGGCCAACGCGGGGGCGCTGGGGATCCTGGCCTCGGCGACGATGACGACGGAGCAGTTGCGTGCGGCGATCCGCGAGGTGAAGTCCCGTACGGACGCACCCTTCGGGGTCAATCTGCGCGCGGACGCCGGGGACGCGGCCGAGCGGGCGCGGCTGATCGTCGAGGAGGGGGTCCGGGTCGCCTCGTTCGCACTCGCCCCCTCGAAGGAACTGATCGCCCGGCTCAAGGACGCGGGCGTGGTCGTCATCCCCTCGATCGGGGCCCGACGGCACGCCGAGAAGGTCGCCGCGTGGGGCGCCGACGCGGTGATCGTGCAGGGCGGCGAGGGCGGCGGACACACCGGGGACGTGGCCACGACGGTGCTGCTGCCGCAGGTCGTGGACGCGGTGTGCATCCCGGTGATCGCGGCGGGCGGTTTCCACGACGGCCGCGGCCTGGTCGCGGCGCTGTCGTACGGGGCGGCGGGCATCGCGATGGGCACCCGCTTCCTGCTCACCTCGGACTCCACCGTCCCGGACGCCGTCAAGGCCGAGTACCTGAGGGCCACCGTCAAGGACGTCACCGTCACCACCGCCGTCGACGGGCTGCCGCACCGGATGCTCCGCAGCGAACTGGTCGTCTCCCTGGAACGGGCGGGTCGCGCGCGGGCCCTCGCCAAGGCGGTGCGGCACGCGGCCGGCTTCCGGAAGCTGTCGGTGCTGTCCTGGCCACAGATGGTGCGCGACGGCCTGGCGATGAAACACGGCAAGGACCTGTCCTGGAGCCAGGTCCTGCTCGCCGCGAACACCCCCATGCTCCTCAAGGCGTCCATGGTCGAGGGCCGTACGGACCTCGGCGTCATGGCATCGGGCCAGGTCGCGGGCGTGATCGAGGATCTTCCGTCGTGTGCGGAGCTCGTCGCCCGGGTCATGGCCGAGGCCCACACCGTGCTGGACCGACTGCACGACCTCCACCCCCCGCTCCCCCCGCACTCGCTCGGCACCCTGCCACCACCAGGGTGATCCCCCTTCTCCGTTACAGGAGTCGCCCCAGATGAGCCGTGCCCGAATCCGCCTGGCGACCTCGGTGCTCACCACCGCCCTCGCCGCCGGGCTCCTGCCCGCCGCCGCGTACGCCGCACCGGCGCCCGGCGCAGCCGCCGGTACCGCCGCGGTCACCGGTTCCGCCGCTTTCGCCGCGCACCACCGCCCGTCGGCGGAAACGATCCGCCAGATCCCCCTCCAGGGCGCGGTCAACGTCCGCGACCTGGGCGGATACCGCACCTGGACCGGTGGGCAGGTCCGTCAGGGACTGGTCTACCGCTCCGACGCGCTCGGCAAGTT
Organism: Streptomyces sp. NPDC102278; assembly: GCF_044766345.1. Lineage (NCBI taxonomy): Bacteria > Bacillati > Actinomycetota > Actinomycetes > Kitasatosporales > Streptomycetaceae > Streptomyces > Streptomyces sp. NPDC102278. The sequence continues at coordinate 217,503 of NZ_JBIWLV010000009.1, forward strand.
GACCCCGGCCGACCTCAGCACCGTCTCCGGCCTCGGTCTGCGCAGGGTCGTCGACTTCCGCATCCCGATGGAGGTCCAGTACGACGGCGCCGACAAACTGCCCGCCGGGCTCGTCTCCACCGCCCGCCCCGTCAGCGACCTGGGCCTGTACGCGACCCTGGTAGGCGCGATCGCCAGCGGGGACCCCGCCACGCAGGAACAGATGCTCGGCGGCGGTCGCGCCGAGGCCTACATGCGCGACATCTACCGCACGTTCGTGACGAGCCCCGAGAACCGGGCGCAGTTCGCGACCACGCTGCGGGAGATCGCCGACGGCGGGCAGGGCCCGCTGCTGTACCACTGCACCTCGGGCAAGGACCGCACGGGCTGGATGAGTTACGTCCTGCTGCGCGCCCTCGCCGTTCCCGAGGGCGCCGCCGAGCGCGACTACCTCGCCTCGAACACCTTCCGCGCGGCGTACGACGCCCAGGTGCGGGCCGGCCTCAAGCAGTCGGGCCGGATGCAGAACCCGGACCTGCTGATCCCGCTCCAGGAGGTCCGGCCGGACTACCTCGCCGCCGCGACCGCCCGCATGGAGGCGGACTACGGAGGCTTCTACGGCTACCTCACGGACGGCCTCGGCCTGGACCTGCGGACGCTGGCGAAGCTCCAGGCCAGGATGGTCCGGTAGGCCCCGTCGTCGAAGGGGCGCCCGGCCCCGGAACGACGGTACGCCGGGCGGCGCGTCTTCCGCGCCGCCCGGCGTACCGGTGTGTTCGTGAGGCGAAGGGTCAGGAACCCGCGCGCCCGGCCGCCGGACGGCCACCGCCCGAGCGACGCCGCGCGGCGGGAGCGCCGCCGGTGCGGGCACCGCCCTGGCCGCCGCCGCCCTGACCGCGCGAGGCCGCCGGGGCGCCCTGGGCGCGGGCGCCGGACTGGCCGGCGCCGCCCTGGCCGCCGCCGGAGCGGGCCCGACGCGAACGGTCGCCGCCGCCCGCGGTGGTCGAGGCCGCCGCCGCGCCCTGGCCGCCACCGGAACGACGACGCGCGCCGCCCGCGGTGGAGCCGCCGCCGGAGCGGCCGGCGCTGCGCTGCTTCGGCGGGGTGGGCTGCGGCACGTCCAGCACCACGGGGACGCCCGAGGGCTCCTTGGCGCCGGTCAGCCGGGACAGCTCCGCGTCGGAGGACTTGATCTGCGCGGTCCGCGGGGAGATCCCGGCGTCCGACATCAGCCGGGTCATGTCGCGCTTCTGGTCGGGCAGCACCAGGGTGACGACGGAGCCGGACTCGCCGGCGCGGGCGGTGCGGCCGCCGCGGTGCAGGTAGTCCTTGTGGTCGGTGGGCGGGTCCACGTTGACGACGAGGTCGAGGTCGTCGATGTGGATGCCGCGGGCGGCCACGTTGGTGGCGACCAGCGCGGTGACCTCGCCCGTCTTGAACCAGTCCAGGGTCCGGTTGCGCTGCGGCTGGGAGCGACCGCCGTGCAGGCCGGAGGCGCGGACGCCGTCGGCGAGGAGCTTCTTGACCATGCGGTCGACCCCGCGCTTGGTGTCCACGAACATGATCACCCGGCCGTCGCGTGCGGCTATGCGCGTGGCCACGGCCTTCTTGTCGGTCTCGTCCATGACGTACAGGACGTGGTGCTCCATCGTGCTGACCGCGCCCGCGGAGGGGTCGACGGAGAAGGCGACCGGGTCGTGCAGGAACATCTTGACGAGCTTGTCGATGTTCTTGTCGAGCGTCGCGGAGAACAGCATGGTCTGGCCGTCGGCCTCGACCTGCTTGAGCAGCGCGGTGACCTGCGGCATGAAGCCCATGTCGGTCATCTGGTCGGCCTCGTCGAGGACCGTGATGGAGACCTGCGAGAGGTCGGCGTCACCGCGGTCGATGAGGTCCTTCAGCCGGCCGGGGGTGGCGACGAGCACTTCGGAGCCGCGGCGCAGCGCGCCGGACTGCCGGTTGATCGACATGCCGCCGACGACGGTCGCGATGCGCAGGTTGACGGCCGTGGCGTACGGGGCCAGGGCGTCGGTGACCTGCTGCGCCAGCTCGCGGGTCGGTACGAGGACCAGTGCGAGCGGCTGCTTCGGCTGCGCGCGGCGACCGGCGGTGCGGGCCAGCAGCGCCAGGCCGAAGGCGAGCGTCTTGCCGGAGCCGGTACGGCCGCGGCCGAGCAGGTCACGGCCGGCGAGCGAGTTCGGCAGCGTGGCGGACTGGATCGGGAACGGGTCGGTGACGCCCTGGGCGGCGAGGGTCTTCAGCAGCGCCTCGGGCATGCCCATGTCCTCGAACGCGGTGACCGGCGGCAGGGCCGGGGTCAGCGGTTCGGGCATGGTGAATTCTTGGGGCCTGGCCACGGGGGCGGACTTCTGCCGTCCCGCGCCAGCCTTCGGACGTCCCTGGGCCGCACCTCGACCCCGGGTGGGGCGGCGGCTGGGTCGTGCGGAGCTGGAGCTGGTCATGCGAGAAAGCCCTCCTGAAACCGGCAGGTAAAACAAACAGTCGAAACAGCAGACAAGCCGGGGCCCGCACCTTCACGGTGCGGACCCCGGCGTGCTGATTACGTCAGTTGGCGGGGAGGATGTTCTCCGCCTGGGGGCCCTTCTGGCCCTGGGTGACGTCGAAGGACACGCGCTGGCCCTCCTGGAGCTCACGGAAGCCCTGGGTGGCGATGTTCGAGTAGTGGGCGAAGACGTCCGGGCCGCCACCGTCCTGCTCGATGAAGCCGAAGCCCTTTTCCGAGTTGAACCACTTCACGGTGCCAAGTGCCATTTGAATCTCCTGAATAGGCGGCAAGGGCCCCATCCGGAGATCCCGGTAAAAACAATTAAAGCGCCTGTCGGAGCATTCCCGTCAGGCGCACATAAAGTTCATGGGTACCACAACTGCAACGAGCTCTAAGCTAGCACACGCCGGCGCACCCGCGCCCCCGCGGGTCTGTGACCTGGGCTCCAGGGCGCCGGAGCGCCCCGGAGCGGGTCCGGTCGCGGGCGCCTCAGAGCCGCTCGATGATCGTCACGTTGGCCTGGCCGCCGCCCTCGCACATGGTCTGGAGGCCGTAGCGACCCCCGGTGCGCTCCAGCTCGTGCAGCAGGGTGGTCATCAGCTTGACGCCGGTGGCGCCCAGGGGGTGGCCGAGCGCGATGGCCCCGCCGTTGACGTTGACCCGCGCCGGGTCCGCGCCGGTCTCCTTCAGCCAGGCCAGCACGACGGGGGCGAAGGCCTCGTTGATCTCCACCAGGTCGATCTCGTCCAGCGACAGCCCGGTCTTCTTCAGGGCGTGCGCCGTCGCCGGGATCGGGGCGGAGAGCATCCGGATCGGGTCCTCGCCCCGTACGGACAGGTGGTGGACGCGGGCCCGGGGGCGCAGGCCGTGTTCGGCGACGGCCCGTTCGGAGGCGATCAGCATGGCCGCGGCGCCGTCGGAGACCTGGGAGGAGACGGCCGCCGTGATGGTGCCGCCCTCGACCACGGGCCTCAGGCCGGCCATCTTCTCCAGGGTGGTGTCCCGGCGCGGGCCCTCGTCCACGCGGACGTCCCCGTACGCCACGATCTCGCGTTCGAAGCGTCCCTCGTCGATCGCGCGCAGGGCCCGCCGGTGGGAGCGCAGGGCGAACTCCTCCATGTCGAGGCGCGAGATCCCCCACTTCTCGGCGATCAGCTGCGCGCCGTGGAACTGGTTGACGGGCGCGTCGCCGTACCGGGCCCGCCAGCCCGCCGATCCCGCGTACGGGCCCTCGGTGAGGCCGAGCGGCTCGGCGGCCTGCCGCGAGGCGAAGGCGATCGGGATCATCGACATGTTCTGGGTGCCGCCGGCGACGACGAGGTCCTGGGTGCCGGACAGCACGCCCTGGGCCGCGAAGTGGACGGCCTGCTGGGAGGAGCCGCACTGGCGGTCCACGGTCACCCCCGGGACCTCCTCGGGGAGGCCGGCGGCGAGCCAGGCGGTCCGCGCGATGTCGCCGGCCTGCGGCCCGACGGTGTCGAGGCAGCCGAAGACAACGTCCTCGACGGCGGCGGGGTCCACCCCGGAGCGTTCCATCAGGGCCCGCAGGACGTGGGCGCCGAGGTCGGCCGGGTGCACCCCGGCCAGGCCTCCCCTGCGCCGTCCCACGGGGGTGCGTACGGCGTCGACTATGTAGGCCTCGGGCATCGGGACTCCTCTGGTTCGGTCAGGTACGCAGGGCGATCCCGTCCAGCACCATCGACAGGTACTGGCGGGCGATCTCCTCGGGGCTGTGCTGTCCGCCCGGCCGGTACCAGGAGGCCGCGACCCACACCGTGTCGCGCACGAAGCGGTAGGTGAGGCGGATGTCCAGGTCGGCCCGGAAGACCTTGCCGGCCACTCCGCGCTCCAGCGTCCCCAGCCAGGCCTTCTCGAACTTCTGCTGCGAGTCGGAGAGGTAGTGGAAGCGGGGTTGCGCGGACAGGTGCCGGGATTCCTTCTGGTAGATCGCGACGGCGGCGCGGTGCCGGTCGATCTCCCGGAAGGACTCGGTGACGAGGGCCTCGATGGTCTCCCTGGGGCCGAGACCGGCGGCGAGGACGGTGTCGTACCCCTCCCACAGCTCGTTCAGGAAGGCCGAGAGGATCTCGTCGAGCATCGATTCCTTGGAATCGAAGTGGTAGTAGAGGCTGCCGGCGAGCATTCCGGCGGCATCGGCGATCTTGCGCACGGTGGTGGCGTTGTAGCCCTGCGCGGCGAAGACCTCGGCGGCGGTGTCGAGGAGCTCCCGTCTGCGCTCGGGGGACGCGGTCACCTGTGGCTTCTTCTTGTTCGTCGGCACGCGCCCATTGTCGACCTATGCGTGCTGGCTGCTGACCGAGACGGTCTCGCCGGTCATGTACGACGAGTAGCCGCTGGCCAGGAACACGATGACGTTGGCGACCTCCCAGGGTTCGGCGTACCGGCCGAAGGCCTCGCGGGCGGTGAGTTCGGCGAGGAGTTCCTCGCTCGTGACCTTCACCAGGTGCGGGTGCATGGCGAGGCTGGGGGCGACCGCGTTGATCCGTACGCCGAACTCGGCGGCCTCCAGGGCTGCGCAGCGGGTGAGCGCCATCACCCCGGCCTTCGCGGCGGCGTAGTGGGCCTGGCCGGTCTGGGCGCGCCAGCCGACGACGGAGGCGTTGTTGACGACGACCCCGCCGGCGCCGGCGGCCTTGAAGGAGCGCAGGGCGGCCCGGGTGCAGCGGAAGGTGCCGTTCAGGGTGACGTCGAGGACCCGGCCCCACTGGTCGTCGCTCATGTCGACCAGGGCGGCGGTGCCGCCGAGTCCGGCGTTGTTGACGACGATGTCGAGGCCGCCGTGGGTCTGTTCGGCGCGCGTGAACAGGGACCGGACCTGGTCCTCGTCGGTGACGTCGCACGGCAGGGAGTCGACCCGGTCGGTCCCGAACTCGGCGGCCAGCGCGTCCTCGGTCTCCTTGAGGCGGCGGGCGTGGGCGTCGCCGATCAGGACGCGGGCGCCTTCCTCCAGGAAGCGGCGGGCGGTGGCGCCGCCGATGCCGGCCCCGGCGGCGGCGGTGATCACGGCGGTCCGGCCGGCGAGCAGCCCGTGCCCGGTGACGTACTCGGGTGCGTTCACGCCCGTACCTCCTTGGGAAGGCCGAGGATCCGCTCGGCGATGATGGTGCGCTGGATCTCGTCCGAGCCCGCGTAGATGGTGTCGGCGCGGGAGAACGGGAAGAGCCGCTGCCGGTCGTCGCGTCCGAAGCCGAGGGTGGTCATGGCCACGGCCCAGCCGTCGCCGGGGGCGCCGACGACGTGCGCGGCGTCGGTGCGGGCAGGCGCCGTCGCGCAGGTCGGCGCGGGTGCGGACGCCCGCGAGGTCGGAGCCGGCGTCGGGTTCGCCGTAGCCCTGGCACCACAGCTCCCGCACGGCCCGGATCGGCGGGAGGAAGCGGCGTTGCTGCTCCTCGGTGCCGTGGGCGAACTCGCCGGTGAGGTGGGCCCGTGGCCAACTCCGAACCTCGGTGCGGAACTCCTCGACGCCGCTCATGGCCGTACGTTAACCTACCAAACACTTGTTAGGGAAGGATGTGCCGATGTCCGCTGCCCGCGCCCCCGAGACCGACGGGCCGCCGGTGCTCTACGAGCGTCGCGGCCCCGTCGCGCGCGTGACCATGAGCCGCCCGCGCTACCGCAACGCCCAGAACAGCGCGATGACCTACGCCCTGGACGACGCCTTCCACCGCGCCGCCGACGACCCCGAGGTGAAGGTGGTCGTCCTGGCCGGGGCGGGCGGGCACTTCTCCGCCGGTCACGACATCGGCACCCCCGGGCGCGACGCCCACCTGCCCTTCGAACGGCGGGCCGGGCTGGCAGGGGAGACGGACCGGCCGGCGCGGCGGATCGCCGAGATGCCCGGCTTCGGACTGGCGCTGACCAAGCGGGCGGTCAACCAGGCCGAGGACCTCCAGGGCCTGCACACCGGCATGGACTCGGTGTTCGGGCTGCACCACCTGGCGCACGCGCACAACGCCGAAACGGCGGCGGGCCCCCTCGGCGGCATGAACGTCTGCGCGATGAAGGACGCCGCGACGCGGGGCGCCGCGCGGGACACCGTGACACGGGACGCCGTGACGAAGGGGGCGAACGGCTGATGGACCTCACCCACACGCCGCAGGTGGAGGCCTTCCGCGAGGAGGCCCGGGCCTGGCTGGCCGGGCACGTCCCGGCCGCCCCGCTCCCTTCCCTGGAGACGGCCGAGGGGTTCGCGGCGCACCGGGAGTGGGAGGCCCGGCTGCACGCCGACCGCTGGGCGGTGGTGTCCTGGCCCGAGGAGTACGGCGGCCGGGGCGTGGACATCGAACGGTGGCTGGTGTTCGAGGAGGAGTACTGGGCGGCGGGCGCGCCCGGCCGGGTCTCCCAGAACGGCATCAACCTGCTGGCCCCCACCCTGTTCGACCACGCGACGGCCGAGCAGCGGGCGCGGGTGCTGCCGTCCATGGCGAGCGGCGAGGTGATCTGGGCGCAGGCCTGGTCGGAGCCGGAGTCCGGCTCCGACCTGGCCTCCCTGACGTCCCGGGCGGTCCGCACGGAGGGGGGCTGGCTGCTGTCCGGGCAGAAGACCTGGTCCTCGCGGGCGGCGTTCGCGGACCGCGCGTTCGGCATCTTCCGCACCGACCCCCAGGCCCCGAAACCCCACCAGGGGCTGACCTACCTGATGTTCGACCTGCGGGCGCCGGGGGTGACGGTGCGGCCGATCGGCCGGTTGGACGGCAAGCCCGCGTTCGCCGAGCTCTTCCTGGACCGGGTGTTCGTCCCGGACGAGGACGTCATCGGGGAGCCGGGGCAGGGCTGGCGGATCGCGATGTCCACGACCGGCAACGAGCGGGGCCTGACCCTGCGCTCCCCCGGCCGGTTCCTGGCGGCGGCGGACCGACTGCTCGGGCTGTGGCGGGAGGCCGGCGATCCCGCCGACACCGCGCTGTCCGACCGGGTCGCGGACGCGCTGGTGGGGGCGCGCGCGTACGAGCTGTTCACCTGGGGGAACGCCGCGCGGTTCGCGGCGGGCGAGAGCATCGGCGCCGAGTCCAGCCTGAACAAGGTGTTCTGGTCCCGGTACGACATCGCCCTGCACGAGACGGCGCTCGACCTGCTGGGCGCGGACGCGGAACGCGCGGACGGCGACTGGGCCGAACCGTGGCTCTTCTCCCTGGCCGGGCCGATCTACGCCGGGACGAACGAGATCCAGCGCGACATCATCGCCGAGCGGCTGCTCGGCCTTCCGAAGGGCCGCCGCTGATGCGCTTCCTGCCGACCGACGAGCAGCGCGAGTTCGTCCGGACGCTGCGCCGGCTGCTCGACGCGTCCGAGGTCCCGGCGACCGTACGGGCCTGGGGTGCCGGGGACCACGCGCCGGGGCGGGCCCTGTGGTCCCGCCTCGCCGACACGGGCCTGTTCGCGCTCGCCGCCGGCGAGGAACACGACGGGCTCGGGCCACTGCCACTGGAAGCGGCCCTCGGTTTCGTGGAGTTGGGGCGGGCCGGGGCGCCGGGGCCGGTGGTGGAGACGGTCGCGGCGGCGGTGTTACTGGCGGGGTTGGGGGACGAGGGGCCGGCGAAGCGCTTCCTCCCGGGGCTGCTCTCGGGCGGCGCCTCGGCCTCGCTGACCCTGCCGGACGCGGCCCCGTACGCCCTGGACGCGGACGCGGCCACCTCCTGCTTCACGGTGTCGCGGGACGGCGAACTGCGGCTGGCGGACCCGGACGGCGCCCCGGTCCTGCCGTCGACGGACCCGGCGCGCAGGCTGTCGCGCCCCCCGGCCGGGGGCGGTGAACTGCTCGCCCGGGGGCCGGCGGTGACGGCGGCGGCGGACAGCGCCCTGCGGTGGGCGCGGCTGCTGACGGCGGCGCAGTGCCTGGGCGTCGGGGAGGCCCTGCTGGCACGGACGGTGGAGTACGCGAAGCAGCGCACCCAGTTCGGTACGCCGATCGGCTCCTTCCAGGCGGTCAAGCACCGGCTGGCGGACACCCTGCTGGGCCTGGAGTTCGCCCGGCCGCTGGTGTGGGCGGCCGGGCTGTCGCTGGATCCGGGCGAGGTCGCGGCGGCGAAGCTCGCGGCGGGCGAGGCCGCGTACGCGGCGGCGATGACGGCGCTCCAGCTCCACGGGGCGGTCGGCTACACCGAGGAGCTGGACCTGTCGCTGTGGCTGCGCAAGGCGCGCCCGCTGCGGGACGCGTGGGGGACGCCGGCGGCGTGCCGGGCGGCGGTGCTCGGGGCCGCCCGCCGGTAGCGGTCGCCGCGGCCGTGCCCGTACCCGTGCCCGCGGGGCGCACGCGTCACGGTCCCCGTCACGGTCCCCGTCACAGGATGCCCACGTGGAGGCTCACCACGTACGGCTCCTCCACCGTCCCGTCCGGGAACAGGGCGCTCAGCACCGACCGCTCCCGGTCCGTGAACTCCCGGGTGCCGGCCTCGCCGAGGAGCAGGAACGCGGAGTGGCTCGCGAGGTTGGCGAGGTGCTCGTCGAGGGTGATCCGGCGGGACCAGGGCACGGTGCGGGCGCGGAAGCCGGAGTCGATGCCGGCGGGCAGCGTGCGGAAGGACTCGCCCCCGGCGCCGAAGAGGGTCCGGATCCGCGCGGCCTGTTCGGCGACCCACGGCACCGACTCGTCCATGTCGTTCCACCAGATCGCGAGCGCGCCGCCGGGCCGCAGCACGCGGCGGGCCTCGGGGACGGAGCGGGCGGGGTCGGTCCAGTGCCAGGCCTGCGCGTAGGTGAGCAGGTCGAAGACGCCGCCGGCCAGCGGCAGTCGGTCACCGTCCCCGCGCACCAGCGGTATCCCGGGGTGCGCGCGGCGCAGTTCGGCGGCCATCCCGTCGCCGGGTTCGACGGCGACGACGCGCGCCCCGCGGGCGTGCAGCAGGGCCGTCGCGATCCCGGTCCCGGCGCCCACGTCCGCGACCCGGGAGTCGGCGAGCGGGCGGCCGCTCAGCTCCTCCAGGGCGTCGAAGAGCGCGTCGGGGTAGGCGGGCCGGTGCGCGGCGTACAGCGCGGCGGCGGCGTCGAAGGAGAGAGCGCGGGATGTGGTCGGCATGGGCCCATTCTCCGCGCCGCCGCCGATCCTCGACAGTGGTTCACCGGTGCCCGGCGCGGCGCCGGACACCACCCGCGCCATGTCCCAGGGCCCCCGACCCCCGGCCCCTCAGCCCCTCGGCCCCGGCCCCTCGGCCGCTCGGCCCCGGCCCCTCGGCCGCCCAGCCACTGATCCACGCCGCGGCCGCCGCGTACGCCGCGCCGGCGGCCGGCAGCGGTGTGCCCAGGAAGCCGTGGAAGACGCCCGGGTGGAGCTGGACGGCGCAGTCCACGCCCGCCTCCCCCAGCCGTCGCGCGTACGCGAGACCCTCGTCCCGCAGCACGTCGCAGTCGGCGAGGACGATCAGGGTGCGGGGCAGTCCGGTCAGGTCGGGGGCGCGCAGCGGCGAGACGTGCGGGTGCGCGGGGTCCCCGCCGTACTGGTCCCAGTACCAGGCCATGTGGGCGGCGGTGTGGAAGTACCCCCGCGCGTACGTCGCCACGGACGGGGCGTCCATGGCCGCGTCCAGTGGCGGGTAGAACAGCAGTTGCCCCGCGACGAGTTCGGGGGCCCGCAGTGCGGTCACGGCCGCCAGGGTGCCTCCGCTGGAGTCCCCGGCGACGATGATCCGGTCGGGGTCGCAGCCCAGCTCGGCGGCTCGGGAGCGGGTCCACAGCAGCGCGGTCAGCGCGTCGTCGGGCGCGGCCGGCCAGGGGTGTTCCGGGGCGAGCCGGTAGTCGACGGAGACGACCACCGCGCCCGAGGCGGCGGCGAGCCTGCGGCAGCCGGCGTCGTGGGTGTCCAGGCCGCACATCACCCAGCCGCCGCCGTGGAAGTGGACGACGAGCGGGCGGCCCGGGGCCCCGGGGTCGGGGCCCGGGCGGGGGTCGTACACACGGACCGGGACCCCGCAGGCGTCGTCGTCGTGCACGTCGGCCACGGCGGGCCCGGGGGCGCGCCCGCCGGCGGCGACCGCCGCCCGCAGGGCGTGCGGGTCGCCGGGGCCGGGGAAGGCCGCGGCCATCAGGTCGCACAGCCGCCGGGCGGCGGGCGAGAGGGAGTCGCTCATCGGGCCGTCGTCCCCCCGTCCACGGTGAACTCGCCGCCGGTGACGTACGAGGAGGCGTCCGAGCAGAGGAAGCGGACCAGTTCCCCGACCTCCTCGGGCCGGCCCATGCGGCCCAGCGGCACGTGGGACCAGTCCTTGTCCGACACGGCGGAGATCATCGGGGTGTCGATGGCGCCCGGGTGCACGGAGTTGACCCGGATCCCGTCGCCCGCCAGGTCCAGGGCGGCCGACCGGGTCAGCCCGCGCAGGGCGAACTTGGTGGAGCCGTAGGCCGCGTGGCCCGGGATGCCGACCAGTCCGGCGGTGGAGGAGACGTTGACGATCGAGCCGCCCCCGCCGGCGCGCAGCACCGGGGCGACGGCCTGGATGCCGAGGAAGGGGCCGAGAAGGTTCACCCGCAGCAGCGCCTCGAAGTCGGCGAGGGACTGCCGCTCCACGTGGGCGGTGCGCCACAGGGCGGCGTTGTTGACGAGTGCGGAGATCGTCCCGAAGGCGGCCACGGCCTCCCGCACGACCCGGGCCCAGCCGTCGGCCTCGGCCACGTCGTGGTGGACGTACAGCGCCTGTTCCCCCAGGGCGGCGGCGACCTCGCGGCCCTCCTCCTCCCGGATGTCGGTGACGACGACCCGGGCTCCCGCCTCCGCGCACAGGCGGGCCTCGGCGGCGCCCTGCCCGCGCCCGGCGCCGGTGATGACGACGACCTTGCCGTCCAGTGGGATCACGGTTCAGCCCTCCAGGGCACGGAAGTGCGGGATGACCTTCTCGCCCCACTGGCGGATGGTCTCCATGCACGCCTCCTGGGGGACCGTGCCCATCTGGATGAGGCACGTCACCTCGTCGACCCCGGTCTCGCGCAGCTGTTCCACGTAGGCGATGGCGGTGTCGGCGCTGCCGTAGGCGTGGTCGGCGTTGTAGGTGCCGGTGTCCACGGGGCGGGCCGGGATGTGGGCCTCGTGCAACGTGGCGACCAGTTCCTCGCGGCCCTTCGCCAGGGCGGCCACGTGGTCCGCGGCGCCGTCCTCCTCGGCGTAGCCGGTGGGCGCGGGGGCGTTGCCGTACCAGTGTGCGATCGACTCGGCGAAGAAGCGCCGGCCGCGCGTGCCCAGGCGCAGGGCCCGCTCCGCGTCGTCGAGGACGATGGTCGGGCAGAGGGCGCAGAAGTGGTCGTTGACCTCACTGGAGACGAGGCGCTCGCCGGTGCGGCCGGCGATGACCTCGTCGTAGACCTTGCGCATGGCGCGGACGTCGTCGGCCCCGGCGAAGCCCATCACGAGCGCCCCGGTGCCGGGTTCGGCGGCGAGCCCCAGGGTGTCGTGCTTGGAGCAGGCCATGAAGAGCGGCGGGTGGGGGTCCTGTACGGGGCGGGGCAGGATCGCGTCGGGGCCGACGTCGATGGAGCCGTGCCATTCGAACCGTTCCTCCCGCCAGGCGGCGGAGAAGATCCGCAGGGCCTCCTCCATCTGCGGGTAGGTGTCCTCGGGCCGGACCCCGTACATGGACATCTCCTGGCGGGTGGCCCCGCGTCCGGCGCCGATGTCCACGCGGCCGCCGGAGAGGACGTCGAGCATGGCGGCGCGCTCGGCGACGCGGACGGGGTGTTGGTGGCCGAAGGGCATGGTGACGACGCCGTGGCCGATGCGGATCCGCCGAGTCCGGGCGGCGATCCAGGTCAGGAAGATCTCGGAGGCGCTCATGTGCGCGTACTGGGTCAGGGCGTGGTGCTCGACCGCCCAGATCCGGTCGAAGCCCATCTCCTCGGCGTACACGGCCTGTTCGACGCAGTCGTGGATCACCTGGCGTTCGCGTTCGGGGGTGGGCTCGACGAGCTGCGCCTCGAAGATCATCGAGAACTTCACGGTGGGGTCCCTCCGTCCGGGTACTGCAGGATGGAGTACACACATTCCTATTAGGAATACTCCTAGCAGTCACACTCCATCGAGGGAAGGGGGACCGCGCGGACCGGTCGTAGACTGCGCGCGTGGCAGACGAGACGAACAAGCGCGACCTCCCCGCGACCAGCTGGGCGGTGCTCGGGCTGCTCTCCTTCGGCGAGGAGCTCTCCGGCTACGACCTGAAGAAGTGGTCGGACTGGTCGCTGCGCTTCTTCTACTGGAGCCCGTCCTTCAGCCAGATCTACAGCGAGCTGAAGCGGCTGGAGAAGGCCGGTTACGCCTCCTCTCGCCTCGTCGCCCAGGAGACCGGCACCCGCGACAAGCGCGTGTACCGGATCACCGACGAGGGCATGGCGGCCGTACGGCAATGGGCGCGCGAGGCACCGGTCGACCCGCCGGTGCTCAAGCACGGACCGATGCTCCGGCTGTGGCTGGGCCACCTGTTGGAGCCGGAGCAGATGCGCGAAGTCCTGGTCCAGCACCGGGAGTTCGCGGAGAAGATGCGCCGCCGCGCGGTGGCGGACGTGGAGGGCGCCAAGGGCGAGGCGTCCTGGGCGTACCCGACGCTGACCCTCAAGTGGGCCGAGCGGTACTACGCCTCCGAACGCGACCTGGCGGCCGCGATGCTGGACGACATCGAGGCACTCGCGGCGGGGCGCGGCACGCAGCCGTAGGTCGTCCGCCGAGGCCCCGCCGGACCTCGCCGCGGCGGCCAGGTCCGCCTGCCCGGAGGCCGGTACGTACGTGGCGGGCGAGATGATCCGGCTGCACGGCGGCATCGGCATCACCTGGGAAGACGAGGCGCACACGTTCCTCAAACGGGCCCACGGCTCGGGGCGGCTCTTCGGAGCACCGTCCGCGCAACGGGAGCGGCTGGCCGCCCGAATCGGGTTCACGGCGGCGGGTGCTGCCGTAATCTCGGCCCCATGACCGGCAGCGCGATCAGTCTCGGGAAGATGCGAGAGGCGGCTCCGGCGCTCGTCAACCTGTACAAGAGCGCCGGCATATCACTCCGCAAGCACGGACTGGAGGGAGAACGCGCCGCGGTCTACCTGGTACTGGACCGCTCCGGATCGATGAGGCCCTACTACCGCGACGGAAGCGTCCAGGCCCTGGCCGACCGGGTGCTGGGGCTGTCCGCGCACCTGGACGACGACGGGCGGGTCCCGGTGGTCTTCTTCTCCACGGAGATCGACGCCGTGGAGGAAGTCGAACTCGGCCGACACGAGGGGCGGGTCACCGCGATCGCCGACAGCCTGGGCCACATGGGCCAGACGGCCTACCACCTGGCGATGGACGGGGTGATCGACCACTACCTGGAGTCCGGCGCCGGGGACCCCGCGCTGGTCGTGTTCCAGACGGACGGCGGACCGATCAACAAGGCCTTGGCGGAGCGGTACCTCTGCAAGGCCGCCCGGCTCCCGCTGTTCTGGCAGTTCGTCGGTTTCGGCAACACCCGCAGTACCCAGTTCGACTTCCTGCGCCGCCTCGACGAACTCCCCGTCCCCTCGAAGCGGGTCGTCGACAACGCGGGCTACTTCCACGCCGGCGAGGACCCGCGCCGGGTCCCCGACGACGTGCTGTACGACCGGCTGGTCGCGGAGTTCCCGTCCTGGCTCGCGGCGGCCCGGGAGGCCGGCATCGTGCGCGTCTGAGCGGCGGCGCCGCGCGATCCGCGCTTGGATGGAGGGATGACGACGACGAACAACTGGGCCGTGTTCGAGGCGGCGGAGCCGCAGTTCGCGGCGGCCGTCCGGGACCGTTTCGCGCAGCACCCGCACCATGTCCTCGGCACCCTCCGCAAGGACGGTTCGCCCCGGCTGGCCGGACTGAACGTGGACATCCGCGGCGGGGAGCTGTGGCTCGGCATGATGGCCGGCTCCATGAAGGCCAGGGACCTCCAGCGCGACCCCCGGTTCGCCCTGCACTCCAATCCGGGTCCCGGCGAGGAGATGGAGGGCGGGGACGTGCGGATCTCCGGGCGGGCGCTGGAGCTGGTGGATCCGCCGGAGCTCCACCGGTACGCGGAGGAGACCGAGACCCCGCATCCCTTCCACCTCTTCCACGCCGACCTGACGGAGATCGTGCGGATCACCGTCGAGGGCGACGACCTGGTGGTGCGGACGTGGACCCCGGAGCACGGCGTCCGCACCCTGCGCCGGGGCAACGACGACGAACCGCCGCGCGAGGACCCGGCCGGGGGCCCCTCGGACGGCTGAGACGCCCGTCAGGCCAGGGGGCCGATCCCGAGCGTCCCGGGAACGACGAGGAGCCGGGGATCGACGTCGATCCAACTGCGGTCGATGTTGATCGTCACCCCGCCGTACGTGGCGTCGTGACCGCCGCGGAACTGGTGGGCCCGGCGCGGGCCCGCCCACTTGGTCGTCCCGGTGGGCAGGCCCAGGTCGGCGTCCGAGACGGACGCCGAGAGGTTCCAGCGGGCCACCCACAGCACGTCCGGCATGGCCTGCGGCGCCTGGTGGTGGTGCGCGCTCAGCGCCGGCACCCCGGAGGCCGCGTGCACGTAGGCCGCCGACTTGTAGCCCAGCTCGTGCAGCCGCACCGTCCAGGCGGTGAGGTAGGCCACGACCGGGGCGTCCCAGGTGGCCCGGTCGGTGTAGTGCTCCAGGTCGTTGTAGAGGAGCGTGCCCGGGCCCAGGCCCAGTGACCGCGCCGCGTCGGCGGCGCCCTCGGCGGCGGCGAGGCCCTGGTCGTTGGCCCGGGAGGGGTCGGTGGACAGCCCGGTGGTGTTGCTGCGCCAGGGCTGCGGGCCCACCCAGATCGGCATCAGGTGCCAGCCGGCCTCGGTCTGCTTGTGGATCCAGCCGGAGGTCAGTCGCGGCTGGGCGCAGGCCCGGGCCGGGCCGCCGATGTACACGCCGACCGCGCCGAAGGGCGAACCCTGCCGCCAGGCGTTCATCGCGGACTGGGTCGGGGCGGTGCAGGCGTCGAAGCCGAGGCCGGTGAAGGGTTCCTGGGCGGTACGGGGCGCCGGCAGGGCGGCGGCCACGGCGTCGACCTTGGCCTCGGGGGCGCCGGCGGGCGTGCGGCGGGCCCGTTCCAGGAGGCCGCGTACCGCGTCGGGTCCGGTGCCGTACGAGACGGTGGCCATCACCCCGGGCCCCCGCAGGGCGTACCGCAGTTCGTTGCTGTCGCCCTCGGTCCGCGGCAGCGGGACCCCCGGGTTCGCCCTCAGGGTCGGGACGTCCGCGCGCGGCGGGGCCCCGTCGAGGGGCTCCAGGTGCAGGGTGTCGGCGCGGGTGACGGCGGCCCGGCCGGTGCATTCGGCCTGGGTCCCGGCGTGGCCGAGGTACAGCGTGGGCCGGTCGAGGCGCAGGCAGGCGTCGGGGGTCCGGTCGAGGTCGACGACCCGCCAGTCGGCGGGGACGGTGAGCCGCAGCCCTCGGTAGTCGACGGTGCGTCCTTCGCCGGCGGTGCCGGTGACGGCGACCGCGGCGTGGGCGGGCAGGAGCAGGGCGGCGCCCAGCAGACAGCGCAGCAGCAGCATTCGGGAGGGCATGGGGCCACAGTTACCAGACGGCGACGCCCCTCAACTGCGGCGGAACGCGGCGCACATGGGCCGTACGGCCTACGGCCGGGTCCTCGGGGGCCGGCGGCGCCCCTCCCCCGGATCCGGCCCCGCCGAACCCCTGAACGGCGTCCGGCCCGCGCGCCGCGGGACCGGCGCTCCCGCGGCCCCCGCGGCGCGTCACCCGCACGAGCGAACCGGGCCCGGCCCCGTCACGGCGGGCGGTACGAGGCCCCTCCACCGCGGCCGGCACGGCGCCCCGTCACGGCGGGCGGTACCGCCCCCCCAGCGGTACCGCCCGTCGTGTTTCCCCGCTCCCCCGCCGAGGAAGCGGCCCTGTGGCCCGGCGGTCGGCGCACACCCCCACGGCGCGCCGTCCCCCGGGCCGGCTCAGCAGCCCCCTACGCCGGCCGGCGGCTGGAAGACCCCGTCGAGGGCGCGGTCCGCGGGGAGCACGACCAGCGTCCAGTCGATCGGGGAGTCGGCGCCGGGGAGCCGGAGTTGGTCCGGCAGGTCGTCCTCGGTGATCTCGTCACCGACGTACAGGACGGACAGCGTGCCCCCGCACCCCTGCGGTGGCGGGGGGACGCTCCCCGGGGCGAATCCGTCGCGCGGCCCGACCTTGACGATCACGGTGTTGATGGGCGTGTACGAGAACGAGAAGCCCGGCCTGTCCTCGGCCCGGGTCATGTCGACGCGGAAGTGGCCGACCTTCACCTCCACCACCTCGCAGGGCCGTTTGCCGTCCTTCAGGCTCAGGTACACCCCGGTGTCCGTCATGAACAGGGCGCTGTAGTCCGGGCGGTCCTTGCTCCGGAGGGCCTTGAGGTAGCCGGCCTTCTCCTGCGCGCCCATGCCGGAGGTGACCGTGCACGTCGGTGTCGGCGAGGGGGTCGGGGTGGGCGTGGGTGTCGGGGTGGGCGTGGGAGCGGCGGTGGAGGGCGTCGCCGTACCGGGCACGAGCGGATCGGACGGCAGGGACCGGGTCGGTCCCTGGCCCGCGCAGCCCGCGAGCGCGAGCGCCAGCGCGGGAACGGTCAGGAGCGGCACCACGAGTACGCGTGATCGACGCATGCGGCCTCCTCGTCAGACACGGCCGGAGTGGTTCCGAGCGTGACAGCCCGCCCGCGACCCCACATCCGTGGAACCACCTACGTAGGGCGGCCGCAGGGGAGACAATCCGGGTGTACCGGTCCGGGCCGGCGTCGACTCGGGGGCTGATGATGCGCAGGACTCCACTGGTCGGCCGGGCCGCCGAACTCCGGCACCTGGTCGAGGTGCTCGACGGCGGCGCCCCCGGCGTCGTCGACCTCACGGGCGCCGCGGGGATCGGCAAGAGCCGACTGCTGACGGAGCTGTGCGCGCGGGCCGCCGACCGGGGCATGACCGTACTGCGCGGCCGGGCGGCCGAGTTCGAGCGGCACATCCCCTTCGGGGTGTTCACCGACGCCTTCACCGACCTCGACGCCGGGCCACCGCACGGGCCGGACGCCGAGGCCGCCGCTCCCGTCCTGTACGGGGTGGGCGCCGGCGGGGTGGGCGCCGGCCGGGTGGGCGCCGGCGGGGTGGGCGCCGGCGGGGTGGGTGCGGACGCCGAACGGTTCGCCGTGCACCGGGCGGCCGGGCGGCTGCTCACCCGCCTGGGCCGCGGCGGACCGGGCCTGCTCATCGCCCTCGACGACCTCCACTGGGCGGACCCGGCCTCGCTGGAGCTGCTCGACCACCTCGTGCGGCACCCCCCGCGCACCCCGGTGGTCATCGCCGTGGCCCGGCGGGACCGGCAGACCTCTCCCTCGCTGGCCGCCGCCCTCACCCGCGGCGTGGACACCGCCGCCGTGCTGCGCCTGGACCTCGGACCGCTCCCCGAGGAGGCCTGCGTCGCGCAGCTCGCGCCCGACCTCGTACCCGGCCTGGCGCCCGCCCGGGCCGCCCGGCTGTACGCCGCCAGCGAGGGCAACCCGCTGTACTTCCTGGCCCTGCTCCAGGGGCAGACCGGCGCGGCCGTCCCCGACGGCGGACTCGCCGCGCTGCTCCTCGACGAACTGACCCCGCTCACCGCCGCGCAGCGGCGTACCGCCGAGGCCGTCGCCGTACTCGGGGACCAGGCCACGGCGCCGTTGCTGGCGTTGATCGCGGCCGTGCCCGACGCGGCCCGGCTCGACGCCGACCTGGCCGTGCTGGCCCGCCGCGACCTGCTGCGGCCCGGGCCGGGCGACAGCTGGTCGCTGCGCCATCCCGTGCTGCGGACCGTGATCCACGAGAACACCGAGCACCGGCGTCGTACCGGCATGCACCGGCGGGCGGCCGAGGCGCTGGCCGGGGCCGGCGCCTCGGCCGCCGTGCGCGCCCAGCACGTGGAGCGGGCCCTCGCCGCCCGCTGGGACCCCGAACTCGCGGCCGTGCTGCTGGACGCGGCCGAGCAGTCCGCGACGACGGCCCCCGCGAGTTGCGCGCACTGGCTGGAGGTGGTGCTGCGGGTGCTCCCGGACACGCCCGACAACGCCGTGCGGCGGCGGGAGTTGCGGCTGCGCAGGGCCCGGGCGTTGAGTGTCTGCGGCGCGTTGCGTGAGAGCCGGGACCTGCTGCACGAGGTGATCGCCGAGGTGCCGGACGCGGACGCGGGCGAGGCGGGCGGGGTGCGCACGGCGGCCGTCACCCTGTGCGCCTCGATGGAACGCCACCTGGGGCACTACCCGGCCGCCGTGTCGCTGCTGCGTCGCGAGCTGTCCCGCACTCCCGCGCCCGGCCCGGCCGACGCGGTGGCACTCGGCATGGAGCTCGGCTCGTCCGCCCCGCACGCTTCGGCCTACCCGACGGTGCGGGCGGACGTACAGCGGACCTTCGAGCTGGCCCGGACCCTCGGCGACGAGCCGGCCGCGGCCACGGCGCTGGCGATCGCCGCGCTCGGCGAGGCGTACGAGGGGAACCTGGCGGCCGCCCGGGAGTTCACCGACCGCGCGGGGGCCCGGGTGGACGCACTGACCGACCGGGACCTCGCCGACCTGTGCGAACCGCTGGCGCGGCTGGGCTGGGCCGAGTTCTACCTGGAGCGGTACGCCGACGCGGAACGGCACGCCGACCGGGGGCTGACCATCGCCCGGCGCAGCGGTCCCCTGCACCTGCTGCCGCACCTGCTGCTCTGCAAGGCGATCGTCCACATGACCACCTGCCGGCTGGTGTCGGCGCTGGAACTGGTCGACGAGGCCGAGAGCATCGCCCGCGGGATCGGGAGCGACGAACTGCTCGCGCTCGTCCTGTCGAACAAGGCGCAGGTGCTGATCGCCGCGCTGCCGCCCGGCGACCGGACCTCGCTGACCGTCGCCGAGGAGGCCGTGGCCGCGGCCGGCCCCCGGACCAGTTGGTGGGCCTCGCTGGCGTGGTGCGTCCTGAGCTACGCCGCGCTGCACGGGGGTGATCCCCGGCGGGCCCGGTCCGCGATGCTGCGGGCCGGCGGCGGACCGGACCTGACCGGGCTCCAGCCGTCGATGCGGCCGCTGTTCCTGGAGGCCCTGGTCACCGCCGCCGTATCCGAGGGCGACCTGTCCGCCGCCGGGACGTGGGCCGCCCGGGCCCGCCGGGACGCGGACCTGCTCGACCTGCCCGCTCAGCGGGCCGCGGCGCTGCGCTGTGCGGGTCAGGTCCTGGCGGCCCGGGGCGACGCGGTCGGGGCGGCCGGGTCCTTCCTGCGGGCCGCCGAGGAGGCCGGACGCTCGGGCGCCACCCTGTGGGAGGCCCTGTCGCTGCTGCTCGGGGCCTCCCTCACCGGTGACCCGGCGGCTGCCGCGCCCCTGTGGGAACAGGGCCACCGGCTGGCCGCGGCGGGCGGGGCCGGGCTGCTGACGGGCCTCGCGGACCTGGCCCGCCCCCCGACGCCCGAGCCGCCGCCGGTCCCCGCGCCGGCCCCCGGCCCGGCCCCGGTTCCCCCCGCGTCCCCGCCCGCCGGCGGCCCGCGCTTCCCCGCCCTCACCCGGCGCGAGCAGCAGATCGCCGCCCTGGTCGCGGAGGGCCTCACCACCCCGGCGATCGCCGCCCGCCTGCGCCTGAGCCCGCGCACGGTGGACACCCACCTGTCGCACATCTTCCACAAGACGGGCGTCACCAGCCGCTCGGCCCTGGCAGCCCTGACAGCCCGCTCGACCCCCCGCTGAGTCCGCCCCCGAACGCCACAGCGCCCGCCATCCCTGGTCGGGGACATGGCGGGCGCGGTGTCGGGTTTCCGCACGTCGTTGTACGGGCCGTATGAGGGGTCCTTCCCCGGGAAGCCCGGGGGAAGGGGCACCGTCGGTGTTACACGGTGATGGAACGGTCCGTCGGCTTGACCGGGTACGGCAGGGCGCTCGCGCCCGTCAGGAAGCGGTCCACGCCGCGGGCGGCCGAGCGGCCCTCCGCGATGGCCCAGACGATGAGCGACTGGCCGCGGCCCGCGTCGCCGGCGACGAAGACGCCGCCCACGTTGGTCGCGTACGAGGCGTCGCGCTCGATGTTGCCGCGCGCGTCGAGGGCCAGGCCGAACTGCTGGACCAGGCCGTTCTCCTGGTCGGTGCCGGTGAAGCCCATGGCGAGGGTGACCAGTTGCGCCGGGAGGACGCGTTCGGTGCCCGCCTTCTGGACGAGCTTGCCGTCCTCGAAGGCGACCTCGACGAGGTGCAGGGACTGGACGTTGCCGTCCTCGTCGCCCTCGAAGTGGGTGGTGGAGACGGAGTAGACCCGCTCGCCGCCCTCCTCGTGCGCCGAGGTGACCTTGTACAGCATCGGGAAGGTCGGCCAGGGCTGGTTGGGGTTCCGCTCCTCGCCCGGCTTGGGCATGATCTCCAGCTGCGTGACCGAGGCCGCGCCCTGGCGGTGGGCGGTGCCCACGCAGTCCGCGCCGGTGTCGCCGCCGCCGATGACGACGACGTGCTTGCCCTCGGCGGTGATCGGCGGGGCGAGGAAGTCGCCCTCCTGCACCTTGTTGGAGAGCGGCAGGTACTCCATCGCGAAGTGGATGCCCTTGAGTTCGCGCCCCGGGACCGGCAGGTCGCGGGAGACGGTGGCGCCGGCGGCGACGACGACCGCGTCGAACCGCTTGCGCAGGTCGGTGGCCGTGATGTCCCGGCCGACCTCGATGCCCGTACGGAACTTGGTGCCCTCCGCGCGCATCTGCTCGATGCGGCGGTTGATGTGCACCTTCTCCATCTTGAACTCGGGGATGCCGTAGCGCAGCAGGCCGCCGACGCGGTCGGCGCGCTCGTACACCACCACGGTGTGCCCGGCCCGGGTCAGCTGCTGGGCCGCGGCGAGACCCGCCGGGCCGGAGCCGATGACGGCGGCCGTCTTGCCGGACAGGCGCTCCGGCGGCTGGGGGGTGACGTCGCCGTTGTCCCAGGCCTTGTCGATGATCGAGACTTCGACGTTCTTGATCGTGACGGCGGGCTGGTTGATGCCGAGCACGCACGCCGACTCACAGGGCGCGGGGCACAGCCGCCCGGTGAACTCCGGGAAGTTGTTCGTGGCGTGCAGGCGTTCGGACGCCGCCGACCAGTCCTCGCGGTACGCGAAGTCGTTCCACTCCGGGATCAGGTTCCCCAGCGGGCAGCCGTTGTGGCAGAACGGGATACCGCAGTCCATGCAGCGGCCGGCCTGCTTGCTGATGATCGGGAGCAGTGAGCCCGGGACGTAGACCTCGTTCCAGTCCTTGAGCCGGTCGGCCACGGGACGGGAACAGGCGGTCTCGCGCGGGGTGGTGAGGAAGCCCTTCGGGTCAGCCACTGATCGCCGCCTCCATCATCTTCTCAGTGGTCTCGGACTCCGAGAGTCCGGCCAGCTCAGCGGCGTCCTTGGCGGCGAGCACTGCCTTGTACGTGGTCGGGATGATCTTGCTGAAGCGGTCCACCGCGACGGACCAGCCGGCCAGGAGCTTCGCGGCCACGGTCGAGCCGGTCTCCTCCTCGTGGCGACGCACCACGTCGTGCAGCCACTGCTTGTCGGTGTCGGAGAGGACGGTCTCGACGGCGCCGGCGTTGCCGACGTTGACGTTGTTCGGGTCGAGGTCGATGACGTACGCGACGCCGCCCGACATGCCGGCCGCGAAGTTGCGGCCCGTCTCGCCGAGGACGACGGCCTGGCCGCCGGTCATGTACTCGCAGCCGTGGTCGCCCACGCCCTCCGAGACGACCAGGGCGCCGGAGTTGCGGACGCAGAAGCGCTCGCCGGTGCGGCCGCGCAGGAACATCTCGCCGCCGGTGGCCCCGTAGCCGATGGTGTTGCCGGCGATGGTGGAGTACTCGGCGAGGTGGTCGGCGCCGCGGTCCGGGCGGACCACGACACGGCCGCCGGAGAGGCCCTTGCCGACGTAGTCGTTGGCGTCGCCCTCCAGGCGCAGCGTCACGCCGCGCGGCAGGAAGGCGCCGAAGGACTGGCCGGCCGAACCGGTGAAGGTCAGGTCGATGGTGTTGTCGGGCAGGCCCGCTCCACCGAACTTCTTGGTGACCTCGTGGCCGAGCATGGTGCCGACGGTCCGGTTGATGTTGCGGATCGCGACCTGGGCGCGGACCGGCTGGGCCGCTTCGGCCGTGGCGGCGTTCAGCGCGTCGCCGGCGAGCTTGATCAGCTCGTTGTCGAGCGCCTTCTCCAGGCCGTGGTCCTGCTCGATCAGGGCGTGGCGGACCGCGCCCTCGGGGAGCTGGGGCACGTGGAAGAGGGGCTCCAGGTCGAGGCCCTGGGCCTTCCAGTGCGTGACGGCCTTGCTGGTGTCGAGGAGCTCGGCGTGGCCGACGGCCTCCTCGATGGTGCGGAAGCCCAGCTCGGCGAGGATCTCGCGCACCTCCTCCGCGATGAACTCGAAGAAGTTGACGACGAACTCGGGCTTGCCGGAGAAGCGCCCGCGCAGGACCGGGTTCTGGGTGGCGATGCCGACGGGGCAGGTGTCCAGGTGGCAGACGCGCATCATGACGCAGCCGGAGACGACGAGCGGCGCGGTCGCGAAACCGAACTCCTCGGCGCCGAGCAGCGCGGCGATGACCACGTCGCGGCCGGTCTTGAGCTGGCCGTCCGTCTGGACCACGATGCGGTCGCGCAGCCCGTTGAGCAGCAGGGTCTGCTGGGTCTCGGCGAGGCCGAGCTCCCAGGGGCCGCCCGCGTGCTTGAGCGAGGTGAGCGGCGAGGCGCCCGTTCCGCCGTCGTGGCCGGAGATGAGGACGACGTCCGCGTGGGCCTTGGAGACGCCCGCGGCGACCGTTCCGACACCGACCTCGGAGACCAGCTTCACGTGGATGCGGGCCGCCGGGTTGGCGTTCTTGAGGTCGTGGATCAGCTGAGCCAGGTCCTCGATGGAGTAGATGTCGTGGTGCGGGGGCGGGGAGATCAGGCCGACGCCCGGGGTGGAGTGCCGGGTCTTTGCGACCCACGGGTAGACCTTGTGGCCGGGCAGCTGGCCGCCCTCGCCGGGCTTGGCGCCCTGCGCCATCTTGATCTGGATGTCGTCCGCGTTGACCAGGTACTCGCTGGTGACGCCGAAGCGGCCGGAGGCGACCTGCTTGATGGACGAGCGGCGCGCCGGGTCGTACAGGCGGTCCGGGTCCTCGCCGCCCTCACCGGTGTTGGACTTGCCGCCCAACTGGTTCATGGCGATGGCGAGGGTCTCGTGCGCCTCCTTGGAGATGGAGCCGTACGACATGGCGCCGGTGGAGAACCGCTTGACGATGTCGGCGACGGACTCGACCTCGTCGACGGGGATCGACGGGCGGTCCCCCGCCTCGCCGGTCTTGAACCCGAAGAGGCCGCGGAGCGTCATCAGGCGCTCGGACTGCTCGTTCACCCGGTCGGTGTACTGCTTGAAGATGTCGTACCGGCGATTGCGCGTGGCGTGCTGGAGGCGGAAGACCGTGTCCGGGTCGAACAGGTGCGGCTCGCCCTCGCGGCGCCACTGGTACTCGCCGCCGATCTCCAGCGCGCGGTGCGTGGCGGCGATGCCGGAGACCGGGTACGCCTTGGCGTGGCGCGCGGCCACCTCCTTGGCGACGACGTCCAGGCCGGCGCCGCCGATCTTGGTGGCGGTGCCGCCGAAGTAGGTGTCGACGAACTCCTGGTCGAGGCCGACGGCCTCGAAGACCTGGGCGCCGCGGTAGGAGGCGACCGTGGAGATGCCCATCTTGGACATGACCTTCAGGACGCCCTTGCCGAGCGCGTAGATCAGGTTCTTGATGGCCTGCTCCGGCTCCAGGCCGGACAGGAAGGTGCCGGCGCGCAGCAGGTCCTCGACGGACTCCATGGCGAGGTACGGGTTGACGGCGGCGGCGCCGTAGCCGATGAGCAGCGCGACGTGGTGGACCTCGCGGACGTCGCCGGCCTCGACCAGCAGACCCACCTGGGTGCGCTGCTTGGTGGCGATGAGGTGGTGGTGCACGGCGGCGGTGAGCAGCAGCGACGGGATCGGCGCGTGCTCGGCGTCCGAGTGACGGTCCGAGAGGACGATCAGGTGGGCGCCGTTCTCGATGGCCGCGTCGACCTCGCCGCGGATCTCCTCCAGGCGGGCGGCGAGTGCCTCGCCGCCGCCGGAGACCCGGTAGAGGCCGGAGAGCGTGGCGGCCTTCATGCCCGGCATGTCGCCGTCGGCGTTGACGTGTATCAGCTTGGCGAGCTCGTCGTTGTCGATCACCGGGAAGGGCAGGGTGACGCTGCGACAGGACGCGGCGGTCGGCTCCAGCAGGTTGCCCTGCGGGCCCACCGAGGACAGCAGCGAGGTGACGAGCTCCTCGCGGATCGCGTCCAGCGGCGGGTTGGTGACCTGCGCGAAGAGCTGCGTGAAGTAGTCGAAGAGCAGCCGGGGGCGCTCGGACAGGGCCGCGATCGGGGAGTCCGTGCCCATGGAGCCGAGCGGCTCGCCGGCCGTGCGGGCCATCGGCGCGAGGATGATGCGCAGCTCTTCCTCGGTGTAGCCGAAGGTCTGCTGGCGGCGGGTGACCGAGGCGTGGGTGTGGACGATGTGCTCGCGCTCGGGAAGGTCTTCGAGCTCGATCTCGCCGGTTTCCAGCCATTCGGCGTAGGGGGCGGCGCCGGCCAGCTCGGCCTTGATCTCGTCGTCCTCGATGATCCGCTTCTGGGCGGTGTCGACGAGGAACATCTTGCCGGGCTGCAGGCGGCCCTTGCGGACGACCTTGGCCGGGTCGATGTCGAGCACGCCGACCTCGGAGCCGAGGACGACGAGGCCGTCGTCGGTGACCCAGTAGCGGCCGGGGCGCAGACCGTTGCGGTCGAGGACCGCGCCGACCTGGGTGCCGTCGGTGAAGGTGACGCAGGCCGGGCCGTCCCAGGGCTCCATCATCGTGGAGTGGTACTGGTAGAACGCGCGGCGGGCCGGGTCCATGGACGCGTGGTTCTCCCACGCCTCCGGGATCATCATCAGCACGCTGTGCGGGAGCGACCGGCCGCCGAGGTGGAGCAGCTCCAGGACCTCGTCGAAGGAGGCCGAGTCGGAGGCGTCGGGGGTGCAGATCGGGAAGATCCGGTCGAGGTCGCCCTCGCCGAAGACGTCCGAGGCGAGCTGGGACTCGCGGGCCTTCATCCAGTTCCGGTTGCCCTTGACCGTGTTGATCTCGCCGTTGTGCGCGACGAAGCGGTACGGGTGGGCGAGCGGCCAGGACGGGAAGGTGTTCGTCGAGAACCGGGAGTGGACCAGGGCGAGCGTCGACGCGAAGCGACGGTCGGACAGGTCGGGGAAGAAGGGCTCCAGCTGGCCGGTGGTCAGCATGCCCTTGTAGACGAGGGTGCGGGCGGAGAGCGACGGGAAGTACACCCCGGCCTCGCGCTCGGCACGCTTGCGCAGCACGAAGGCCTTGCGGTCCAGCTCGATGCCGCTCGCCCCGTTGCTCACGAACAGCTGCGAGAAGGAGGGCATGGTGGCGCGGGCGCCGTTGCCGAGCAGGTCCGGGGTGACCGGGACCTCGCGCCAGCCGAGGACCGTGAGGTTCTCCTCGACGGCGATGGCCTCGATGCGTTCCACGGCGACGGCCTGTGCGGTGCCGTCGGCGGGGAGGAAGGCGATGCCGACGGCGTACGCGCCGGCCTCGGGGAGCTCGAAACCGGCCACCTCGCGCAGGAACGCGTCCGGCACCTGGGACAGGATCCCCGCGCCGTCGCCCGAGTCGGGCTCGGAGCCGGTGGCGCCGCGGTGTTCGAGGTTCCGCAATACGGTCAGCGCCTGCTCGACCAGCGTGTGACTGGCCTCGCCGCTGAGGTTGGCCACAAAGCCGACGCCGCAGGCGTCGTGCTCGTTGCGCGGGTCGTACATGCCCTGCTGGGCGGGGCGACCGTCCATGGGCGACCAGGCGGTGGTGCTGAGGCCGGTCGCGGAGTGCGTGGATGCGGAACGCATCGGCTCTCCCGTCGTCGTCGTGGCATATGTGCATGGCCGAGGGACGACGTTGGCCCTCTGCAAAATTTCGTGCAGGTTACATGATGACGGCAATCCCGAGAAGCGGATATCGCATTCCAACATGCGGACATGCCCGAAGGGGGAGAAGGGACCTGCTGGGAGGCCTCTTGGATCTCATGAACATCTGCGGACGCGTCACGGGCCGCGGCTGGTCCCGGCACGGAGCGGGCACCATTGCCCGACGCCCTGTCCTGATGCCCCGCGGACACGGAATCGAAACCGCCGGGTAACGGACTACTTATGTTGTGTACCGCATAGTGTCTCACTCTCGCGCCGGTTAGCCTACGGCGCCGCCGATCCAGGTTCCCAGGATGTACGTCACACCGGCGGCCGCGCCACCCAGGACGAGCTGCCGCAGTCCGCTGTACCACCAGGAGCGGGCGGTGACCCGGGAAACGACCGCGCCGCAGGCGAAGAGCCCGATCAGCGCGAGCAGGACGGCCGGCCACAGGGCGGTCGCGCCGAGCAGGTAGGGCAGTACGGGAAGCAGCGCGCCCAGCGCGAACGAGCCGAAGGACGACACCGCCGCGACCAGCGGCGAGGGCAGGTCGTCGGGGTCGATGCCCAGCTCCTCGCGGGCGTGTATCTCCAGCGCCTGCTCCGGGTCGCGGGACAGCTGCATCGCCACCTCGCGGGCCAGGGCCGGGGCGACGCCGCGCGAGACGTAGAGCTCGGCCAGCTCCTCCATCTCGTCGATCGGGTGCTTGCGCAGCTGCTGACGTTCCACGTCGAGCTCCGCCAGGACCAGCTCGCGCTGCGAGGCGACCGAGGTGTATTCGCCGGCCGCCATCGAGAAGGCGCCGGCGGCCAGACCGGCGAGCCCCGTGATGACGATCGTCTGCGGGGCGACCGCGCCGCCCGCCACTCCGGTCATCAGCGCGATGTTGGAGACCAGTCCGTCCATCGCCCCGAACACGGCCGGCCGCAGCCATCCGCCGTTGACGTCACGGTGGGTGTGGTTGTCGCGGTGGGCGGTGTGAAGCGGTGCTTCGGTGTCGATGATGGACATGCGGTGAATCTCCCCTTTTCCTGCGAATGGGCGCGCGCGGGCGACGCGCAGAAACCCACTCCCCCTGAACACCTCGAAACTACGCACGATTTTGGCTCTCCGCCGGCAAGGAAGGCCGTACTTACCTGCGGTTTCGTGGGCCGGCGACCGGGTGACGGGGGCGCCCGGGTGGTGTTTCGCGGCGAGCGACAAACCACATGCCATGGCACAAATCCCCCAAGGGCTCATCATGAGTCCCATCAAGTGGAGAGGCGCGCCATGGAGCTGATTGCATGCAATCCGCAGGTCCTCCTCGAACGAGCCAGGGGCGCTCTTCTGGGGCTCGCGGTGGGTGACGCGCTGGGCGCCCCGGCGGAGAACATGAAGCCTTCGCAGATCCGGGCGAAGTGGGGTCGGATCGAGGGCTTCGTGTCCGATGACCCGGCGGGCACGGACGACACCGAGTACGCGATCTTCTCGGGCCTGCTGCTGGCCCGGCACGGCTCCGCGCTGACCGTGGCCCACGTCGAGCGGGCGTGGCACCACTGGATCGCCGACCTGGACGAGGGCCCCTTCCGGGGAGCCGGCTTCTCCGAACGCGGCACCCTGGAGAACCTCCGCCGGGGGCTCGCGGCCCCCATCTCGGCGCAACACCGGCACGCCTGGTCGGACGGGCTGGCCATGCGCGCGGCCCCGTTCGGCGTCTTCGCCGCGGGCCGGCCCGCGGAGGCGGCCCGGCTGGTGGCCATCGACGGCTCGGTGAGCCACGACGGGGAGGGCATCTACGGGGGCCAGGCCGTCGCCGCGGGCGTCGCGGCGGCCATGGCCGGCGGCTCGCCCGCCTCCGTGGTCTCGGCGGCCCTGTCCGTCATCCCGTCCGACTCCTGGACGGCCCGCTCCCTGCGCCGGGCCGTCACCGCCGCCCCGCGCGGCGAACGGGCGGTGCGCTCGGCGGTGGTCATCGGCGGCTATCCGTGGACGGACCTGGCCCCCGAGGCGGTGGGGTTGGCGTTCGGCGCCTTCGCCGCCTGCCGCGGGGACTTCACCGGCTCCGTCCTGACGGCCGTGAACATGGGCCGGGACGCCGACACCACGGCCGCCGTGGCGGGGGCCCTGGCCGGCGCGATGTCCGGCATCCCCTCCATCCCCGCCGACTGGGCGGCGGCCATCGGCCCGGTCCGGGGCAGTTGCCTCCCCTCGATGCGCGGCTACCACGTCCTGGACATCGCGGACCTCCTCACCCCGGAAGCCGAGACCCCCCGATGAGCCCTTCCCCCTACACCCCGGACGCGGCCGAGCCCGCCGGGGCCCGCGGCGCGGGCGCCACGCCCCCGCCCCCCTCCCCCGCGCAGCCGGGCCTCCCCCGCCCTCCCGCCACCCCTCCCGCACCGGATCGGGGCGCCGAAACCGCGCCGCCGGCCCCGGACCCCGTCCCCGCCCTGGTCCCCGTTCCCACGCCCGTCCCCGTTTCCGCGCCCGTCACGGCCCCCGCCCTCGCCACCGCCCCCGCCCTCGTGCCCGTTCCCGTGTGGGGCACCGTCCCCGTGTGGGGCACCGTTCCCGTGTCGGGCACCGCCCCCTCGCCGGCGGCGTTCGGGGGTCCGCCCCCGCCGGCCACGGTCGCGGGCCGGGGCCCCCGGGGCGGGCACCCCCCGGTCGAGACGCCGAACCCGAGGCCAGGCACCACCGCCCTCGCCGCCCCGCCTCCCGGGGAGGCGCCCGGCGCCGCGTCCACCACGGCGGGGCCGACGGGTCCGCGCCGCATCGAGGGGCTCCTCCTCGGCCTCGCCGCGGGCGACGCGGCCGGGTGGCCGGCCGCCCGGCACCGGGCCAGCCGGATGCCCGAGTGGACCCGCCGCCTCACCCGCGAACTCGACACCTTCGCCGAGCAGAACGCCACCACCACCCTCCCCGTCCCGATCGCCCTCAACCAGCCCCCGGAGCCGCTGCGCCTCGGGCCGTCCGACGACGCCGAGTGGGCCGCCTTCGCCGCCGAGTCCGTGCTGACGGCGGCCGGCGTCCTGCTCAGCGACCTCAGCCGGTCCCGCAGGATGCGCGCCGCCATCGACCTGGCGTGGAACGCCCTGGCCTCCGAGGTCGCGGCGGCGGCCGAGCGCGCCCCCGAGGTCGAGTCGGCCGTACTGCCCCTGCGCGCCCGGATCTCCGTCCGCGCGGGCCTCGGCAACCTGGCCGCCGGGCTGCGCCCGCCCGCCACCGGCCACGACAACCCGCACTACTTCGACGACGCCGCCTGCGTCCGGGCCTGTGTCCTCGCCGTCGTCCACCCCGGGGACCCCCGCGCCGCGGCCGACCTCGCCGAGTTCGACGCCCGGTACACGCAGGACGGCGACGGGGTGCACGGCGCCCGGGCCATGGCCGCCGCCATCGCCACCGCCCTCACGGGCGCGGACGTCGACGCCGCCGTGGACGCCGCCCTCGAACAGCTGCCCGCCTCCACCGAGATCGGCCGCAACGCCCGCCACGCCCTCGCGCTCGCCCGCGCCGAGCCGGGCGGGGGCGCCTTCGCCATCGTCCCGCTGCTGGAGCACCAGATCGTCGATCACGTGTACAGCTACGGCATCGCCGCCGCCGAAACCGTCCCGGTCGCCCTCGCCCTGGCCACCGCGGCCCGCGGCAGGGTCTGCGAGGCCGTCCCGGCGGCCGCCTGCCTCTCCCGCGTCGCGGACTCCGCCCCCGCCCTGGCCGGCGCCCTCGCCGGCGCGCTCGGGGGCGGCGACTCCCTCCCGGCCGCCTGGCGCGAGGCCTGCCGCACCCTGTCCGGCTGCGCCCTGCCCCGCCTCGCCGGTACCGATCTCGTCGAACTCGCCGCGCTCCTCACCCGTACGGAGCTCACCTCCCCCAAAAACCCCAACGCCCAAGGGATGATTCGGACATGACGCACACCCCCCTCTCGCTCGACGACCGGGTGGCCGGCTCCCTGATCGGCGCCGCCGTCGGCGACGCACTCGGCGGTCCGGTGGAGGGCTGGTCCCCGGACCGGATCGTCGAACGGCACGGGGGTCGGGTGCACGGCATCGTCGGCCCCTGGTACGAGGATTGGCGCACCGCCCGCCCCATCGCGCCCTACCACAAGGGCGACGGGCACGTCACCGACGACACCCTCATGACGCACGCCCTGGTACGGGTCTACGCGAGCGTGCGGGACCACCTGGACGCGTACTCCGTCGCCGACCACCTCGTGCCGGACCTCATGACGAACCCCCGCTGGATCCCGGAGCTGGAAGCCGAGGCCCTGCCCCTCCAGCGGATCTTCCTGGCCGAGAAGTGGATCGTGACCCGGCTCCACTACGCCCACGCGGACCCCCGCGAGGCCGGCTCCGGCAACATCGTCAACTGTGGCGCCGCGATGTACATGGCCCCGGTCGGGCTCGTCAACGCCGGCCATCCGGCGGCCGCGTACGCGGAGGCGCTGGACGTCGCGGGCGCGCACCAGTCCTCGTACGGCAGGGAGGCGGCGGGCGTCTTCGCGGCCGCGGTGGCGGCGGCGTGCCTGCCGGGCGCGACGGCGGCGTCGGTCGTCGAGACGGCCCTGTCGCTGGCGAAGGACGGCACCCGGGAGGCCATCGCGGCGGTGTGCGAAGTGGCCGTGCGGTACCGGGACTTCGAGTCGGCGCTGATCCCGCTGCGCGCGGCGGTCGCCCCGTACGACTCGGTGGGCCCGGACTACCGCACGCCCTCGCTCGGCGCGCGCCGGCCCTCGCGGCTGCACTCGATCGAGGAACTGCCCGTCGCGCTCGGCATGTTGCTGGTGGCCGACGGGGCGTACGAGGCGTCCGTGCTCGGGGCGGTCAACTACGGGCGGGACTGCGACTCCACCGCCACCATGGCCGGGGCGATCGCCGGCGCCCTGGGCGGCGAGGCCGCGGTCCCCGCCGGCTGGGCGAAGCGGGTCGCGGAGGCCAGCCGGCTGGACCTGCACGCGCCGGCCGCCGCGCTGACGGCCGTGGCCCGCGAGGTCTTCGACCGCGACCGGGACCGGCGCCGCGCCCACGAGGCGGCCTTCGCCGAGATCGCGACGCCGCGGTGAGCGGGCCCGCGGCGTGCCCGGTACGCCTGACCTGGGTCCAGCCGGAGGACCTGGTCGGGCACGAGTTCCGTCAGGCGGCGCAGGACGGCCGGAACGCGGAACCGCTGCTGCGCGCCTGGCTCGCCGCCGGGGGCCGCGTGGCCCCGGCCCGCGCCGGCGCCTCCACCGCCCCGGCGCCGCCGGAGCTCCGCGCCCTCGCCGGCCGGCTGCTGTCCGAACTCGCCGCCCTGCCCTCGCCGCTGGCCGCCGACGAGCCGGAGACCTGGGCCGCCATCCGCTCCAGTTGGCCGCCGGCTCCCCCGCCGCCCCGCCCCGGCGACCGGCCCCCGCCCGAACCCCGGCCCCGCGCGCTCGCCGACCGCACCGCGCCACCACCACCGCCGCCGCCACCGCCACCGCCGCCCCGCGCCTACATCGCCCGGTTGGAGGCCGCCTGGCTCGGGCGCGCCGTCGGGTGCCTGCTCGGGAAACCCGTGGAGAAGCTCCCCCTGGAGGGGATCCGGGCCCTCGCCCGCGCCGCCGGCAACTGGCCGCTGTCCGACTGGTTCACCGCCCGCGGCGTCCCGCCGGAACTGCTGGCCGCCCACCCCTGGAACCGCAGGTCAGCCCCGACCTCCCTCGGCGAGAACATCGACGGCATGCCCGAGGACGACGACCTCAACTACCCCCTGCTGAACCTGCTCCTGCTCCAGCGCCACGGCAAGGCCTTCACCACCGCCGACGTGGCGCGGCTCTGGCTCGACGAACTCCCCGCCGGCCGGACCTTCACCGCCGAGCGCGTCGCCTACCGCAACCTCCTCCAGGGCCTGGAGCCCCCGGCGACCGCCACCCATCACAACCCGTTCCGCGAGTGGATCGGCGCGCTCATCCGCGCCGACGTCCACGGCTGGACCAACCCGGACGACCCGGTGGCCGCCGCGGCCCAGGCCCACCGGGACGCCGCCCTCACCCACACCGGCAACGGCGTCTACGCGGCCCTCTTCGTCGCCGCGGCCGTCGCCGAGGCGGCCGGCGGTCTCGGCGACGTGCACGGCGCGCTGCGGGCCGGACTGGCCGTCGTACCGCCCCGCTCGCGCCTCGCCGAGGCCGTCCGCTTCGGCATCGACACGGCGGGCCGGCACCGCGACTTCGACCGGGTCGTGGACCGCCTCCACGCCCGCTACGACCGTCACCACTGGGTCCACGCCCTCCCGAACACGGCCCTGATCGCGGCGGCGCTCACCCACGCCGACGGCGACTTCGCCCGGTCCGTCTGCAACGCCGTGTCCGGCGGCTGGGACACCGACTCCAACGGCGCGACCGCCGGTTCCCTCGCCGGACTCCTCGCCGGGTCGCCCGAGCGGCTCCCGCGCCGTTGGACGGCGCCGCTGGGCAACCGTCTCGCCACCAGCGTGCCCGGTTTCGACGGCGTCGGCTTCGACACACTCGCCCACCTCACCGCTCAGGAGGCAGCCCGCTCATGATGGCCATCGCCGTGCTCGGCAGTACGAACATGGATCTCGTCGCCTACGTCTCCAAGGCGCCGCGCCTCGGGGAGACCGTCACCGGCCGCGCGTTCCACACGGTCCCCGGCGGCAAGGGCGCCAACCAGGCCGTGGCCGCCGCCCGCCTCGGCGGCGAGGTGGTGATGATCGGCGCGGTCGGCGCGGACGAGTTCGGCGTACGGTTGCGCTCCGCGCTCGCCGCGGCCGGCGTGGAGACGGCCGCCCTGCGCACGGTGGAGGGGGCCAGCGGCACGGCCCACATCACCGTCGACGACGAGGGCGCGAACAGCATCGTCGTCATCCCCGGCGCCAACGCCCGTGTCACCGGCCTGGAGGCGGGTGACGACTCCCGGATCGGCTCCGCCGACTCCCTGCTCCTGCAACTCGAACTCCCCCTGGAAGCCGTGCTCGCCGGGGCCCGCGCCGCCCGCGCCCACGGTGTCCGTACGATCCTGACCCCGGCGCCCGCCCGGCCCCTGCCCGCCGAACTCCTGGGCGTCACCGACCTCCTGGTGCCCAACGAGCACGAGGCGGCGGCCCTCACCGGCCTCACCGACCCGCACCGGGCGGCCGAGGCGCTCCTGCGCAGCGTGCCGCAGGTGGTGATCACCCTCGGTGGGGCCGGGGTGCTGTTCGCCGCGCGGGGGCGCGAGCCGCTGGCCCTGCCGGCGATCCGGGTGCGGGCCGTGGACACCACCGCCGCCGGGGACACCTTCGTCGGGGCGCTCGCCGTGGCCGTCGGGGAGGGCCGCCCGATGCCCGAGGCGCTGCGCTGGGCCTCGGCGGCGGCCGCGCTGTCCGTGCAACGGCCCGGCGCCCAGGACTCGATGCCGACCCGCTCCGAGACCGACGCCTTCGCCGCGACCGCGCCCGACACCGGCCCGGAGGCCGGAGCCGGCACCGCCGCGACGGCCGGCCGAGCCACCGGGAGCGCCTCGTGACCCGGACTCCGCACTCCGCACTCCCGCACACGCCCGCGCCCGCGCCGGCCACCGCCTCCGACCCCGGCCCCGGCGCGGGCTCCGACCGGGTCACCGGCCCCCTCGCCGGGCTGCGCGTCCTGGACCTCGCCACCCTGTTCGCCGGGCCGCTGGCGGCCACCCTCCTCGGGGACTTCGGCGCGGAGGTCGTCAAGGTCGAGCACCCGGTCCGCCCCGACCCCTCGCGCGGACACGGCCCCGCCAAGGACGGGGTCGGCCTCTGGTGGAAACTGCTCGGTCGGAACAAGCGGACGATGACCCTCGACCTGTCCACCCCCGGCGGCCGGGACACCCTGCTGCGCCTCGCCGCCGGCGCCGACGTGATCATCGAGAACTTCCGTCCCGGAACCCTGGAGAAGTGGGGTCTGGGCTGGCCGGAACTGTCCGCCGCCAACCCGCGGCTGGTGCTGGCCCGCGTGACGGCCTTCGGCCAGCAGGGCCCGTACGCCCACCGCCCCGGCTTCGGCACCCTCGCCGAGGCCATGAGCGGCTTCGCCGCGATCACCGGCGAACCGGACGGTCCGCCGACGCTGCCCCCCTTCGGGCTCGCCGACTCCATCGCCGCGCTGACCACCGCGTACGCCGTGATGGCGGCGCTGGCCGGCAGGGACCGCACCGGGCGGGGGCAGGTGGTGGACCTGGCCATCATCGAGCCGATCCTGACGGTGCTGGGCCCGCACCCGCTCTGGTACGACCAGCTCGGTTTCGTACAGCCGCGCACGGGCAACCGCTCCACCAACAACGCGCCCCGCAACACCTACCGCAGCGCGGACGGGCGGTGGCTGGCCGTCTCCGCCTCGGCGCAGTCCGTCGCGGAGCGCGTGATGCGGCTCGTCGGACGACCGGAGCTGATCGCTGAGCCCTGGTTCGCGACGGGCTCCGGCCGGGCCGCGCACGCGCGGGAACTCGACGAGGCGGTCGGCGGTTGGATCGCCCGGTACAAGGCGCAGGAGGTGATCGCCGCGTTCGAGGACGCCCAGGCGGCGGTCGCCCCGGTCTACGACGTACGGGACGTCATGGCCGATCCGCAGTACGCGGCCCTCGGCACGATCACCGAGGTGGAGGACCCGGAACTCGGGCCACTCCGCATGCAGAACGTGCTGTTCCGGCTGTCCGACACCCCGGGTTCCATCCGCTGGGCGGGCCGCCCCCACGGCGCGGACACCGAAGCCGTCCTCACCGAACTCGGCCTGACCGAGGCCGAGATCACCGCACTCGCGAAGGACGGAGTCCTGTGATCCTCACCTGGCTGTACGCTCCCGGCGACCGCCCCGAGGTGGTCTGGAAGGCCCTGCACTCGGGGGCCGACTCGGTCATCGTCGACCTGGAGGACGGGGTCTCGGCGTCCCGCAAGGAGTACGCCCGGGCCGCGACCGCCGAACTGCTCGTCGACCGGCCGCCGGTGCCCGTGCAGGTCCGGGTCAACGCCCTGGACTCGCCCTGGGCCGGCGCCGACCTCAGCGCCCTCACCGGGCTCCGGGGGCTGTCGGGGCTGCGGCTCCCGAAGATCGCCGCCCCCGAGCAGATCACCGCCGTCGCGAACCGCACCGGCGGCGTGGCCCTGTACGCCCTGCTGGAGTCGGCCCTGGGCGTGGAGCGGGCGTACGAGATCGCGCGCGCCCACCCGGCGCTGCGCGGCCTCTCCCTCGGTGAGGCGGACCTCCGGGCCGACCTGAACGTCAGCGCCGAGGCGGGCCTGGACTGGCCGCGCTCCCGGGTGGTGGTCGCGGCGCGGGCCGCGGGACTGGTCGCGCCCGCGCAGTCGGTGTTCCCCGACATCCGGAACCTGGAGGCGCTGGCCGTCTCCTGCGCGCACGGCCGGGCCCTCGGCTTCCTCGGCCGGGCCGCGATCCACCCGCGCCAGCTCCCGGTGATCGAACGGGCCTACGTGCCCGGCCCGGAAGAGGTCAGCGCCGCCGAGGAGATCGTCAGCGCCGCCCGGGCCACTCCGGGCGCGCTGGCCCTCCCCGACGGCCGGTTCGTGGACCCGGCCGTGGTCGCGGCGGCCCACCGGACCCTGACCCTCTCCCGCCGCGGCGACCGGGTGTAGGCCGTGGGTCGACCCCGTCGGCAACGGGAGAAGGGTGCCGCGCGAGCGCGACACCCTTCTTCCGTTGATCACGGACCCTCGGTCCGGACCGGTCAGACCTTCTTGGCCTCGGAGGCCGTGCCGGGGGCCGACTCCGCGTCCGCCCGCCCCGCGTCCTTCGCCTCGGCGTCCTTCGGCGCGGTGTCCGTCGGCCCGGTGTCCTTCGGCGCGTCCTCGGCCTTGACCAGGCTCGGCGCCGTGTCCCCGGGCTCGCTCTTCGCCTCCGCGTCCTTCGCGTCGGCGTCCGCGGCGTCGGTCGGGGTCTTCGCGGGCCCGGCCGCGGGACCGCGGTCCGGCTCGACGATCTCCTCGCGGCCCGGCCGCAGCTTCGCGGACAGCACCAGGTAGATCACGGCCAGCAGGAAGACGACGATCGAGGTCCAGACGTTCAGCCGCAGGCCCAGGATGTGGTGCGCCTCGTCGACCCGCATGTACTCGATCCAGCTGCGGCCGACGCAGTACGCGGCGACGTACAGGGCGAAGGCGCGGCCGTGTCCCAGCTTGAAGCGGCGGTCGGCCCAGATCACCAGGGCGGCGACGCCGATGCACCACAGGGACTCGTACAGGAAGGTGGGGTGGTAGGTCCCCCCGACCCGGTTCGGGCCCTCGCTGATCTCCACCGCCCACGGCAGGTCGGTGGCGCGGCCGTAGAGCTCCTGGTTGAACCAGTTGCCCCAGCGTCCGAAGGCCTGGGCCAGCGCGATGCCGGGGGCCAGGGCGTCGGCCCAGGCCGGCAGCGGGATGCCGCGCAGTCGACAGCCGATCCAGGCGCCCACCGCGCCCAGCGCGATCGCGCCCCAGATGCCGAGGCCGCCTTCCCAGATCTTGAAGGCGTCGACCCAGTTGCGGCCCTCGCCGAAGTAGAGCTGGTAGTCGGTGATGACGTGGTAGAGGCGACCGCCGACAAGGCCGAACGGCACCGCCCACACGGCGATGTCCGCGACCGTGCCCGGCTTTCCGCCGCGCGCGATCCAGCGCCTGTTGCCGAGCCAGACGGCGACGAAGACGCCGATGATGATGCAGAACGCGTAGCCGCGGAGCGGGATCGGTCCGAGATGGATCACGCCGGTCGACGGGCTGGGGATATAGGCAAGTTCCATGGCAGGACCGACGCTACCCTGCCGGGCGGTGCAGACCGCAACCCGCCCGGCAACCTCGGCTGAATCGATACAGGGACGCCACTTCCTCCCCGCAGGCCTCTCAGTCCTCGCCGGCCCCCCGTGAGACGGAAGCGGAACCGGCCTGGCTCCCCGCGGTCGAGCCCGACCTCGACGCGGAACCGGCCGACGCGGACCCGGTCGACGCGGAACCGGTCGACGCGGAACCGGTCGACGAGGACCCGGTCGACGAGGACCGGGTCGACGTCGAGGACGACAGCCCGGACGAAGACGAGGGCGAGGCCTTCGACCCGTTCTTGCCCGTCCCGGACGCCTTCGGGCTCGGGGCGGCCGATCCGCCGCCCTTCGCCGCGGCCTCCACCTGCGCCTTCAACTTCTGCGGGGTGAGCGGGTTCGCCTGGTCGGCGAAGATGTCCTTCCCGTCGAGGAGGATCGTCGGGGTGCCCCGGAACTTGCCCTCGCGGAAGGCCTCCTGCGACTTTCCGACCCAGGCGTTGTGCTCGCCCTTCTCGACGCAGGCGCGGAACGCGGGGGTGTCCAGCCCTTCCACCTTCCCGGCCAGCTCCAGCAGCTTGGCGTTCTTGCCGTAGGCGTCGTCGACCTCCTCGGGCTGGTTCTGGAAGAGGACGTCGTGGTACGCGGGGAACTTCCCGGCGTCCTGGGCGCACGCGGCCGCGTTGGCGGCCTTCAGGGAGCCGGTGCCGCCCATGTTCCCGTCGATCAGCGTGACCAGGTGGTAGTCGACCTTGAGCAGCCCCTTCCCCTCCAGCTCGTGGACGGTGGCCCGGTAGTTGTCCTCGAAGGCCTTGCAGGCCGGGCAGCGGAAGTCCTCCCAGACGGTCAGCTGGGACGCGGCCGCGTCCTTGCCCGTCCGGATCGCGAGCGCGTCCTTGCCCACGGCCCCTGACGGGGCGACCACCGGGCCCTTGGCGGAGTCGCCGGACTTCCCGGTGTTGGCCGCGATCAGGCCTACGACGGCGGCCAGGCCCAGTACGCCGACCACCGCCGCCGACACGATCAGGGTCCGCCGGCGCTTGTCCCGGGTCTTCTGCCGCTCGCGCTCCACGAGGAGTCGCTCCCGGGCCGATCGTTTCGTCGCATCGCGGTTCGCACCGTCGTCGTTCTTGTCGCTCACGTTCGGCCAAACGAAGCGGGGAGGCACTCTCGTGCCTCCCCGCTCCCACTTCCACCCGATCGGGCTACAGAACCCCGCTCGGGGCCCGTCCCGCGTCAGGACCTGCGTACGCCTTCCGCAAGCTCGGCCGCCAGCGCGCGCACTCCGGCGAGCCCGCTGTGCGGGTCCGGGGAGTCGAGCAGGATCTTCACGAAGGCCGAGCCGACGATCACCCCGTCGGCGAAGGCGGCGACCTCCTTCGCCTGCGCGGCGTTGGAGACGCCCAGGCCGACGCAGACCGGGAGGCCGCGGCGGGCGCCGGGGGTGGCGCGGGTCCGCTCGACGAGCGCCTGTGCCTCGTTGCCGACGGATTCGCGGGTGCCGGTGACGCCCATCAGGGAGGCCGCGTAGACGAAGCCCGAACCGGCATCGGTGATGGTGGCCAGGCGGGCGTCCCGGCTGCTGGGGGCCACGACGAACACGGTGGCCAGACCGTGCTTCGTCGCGTGCTCGCGCCACAGCGCGGACTCCTGCACGGGCAGGTCGGGCAGGATGCAGCCCGCGCCGCCCGCCGCCGCCAGCTCGGCGGTGAACCGCTCGACGCCGTAGCGGTCGATGGGGTTCCAGTACGTCATGACCAGGATCGGGACCCCGGTGGCCTCGTGGGCCTCGCGCACGGTGCGCATCACGTCGGCGATCTTGACCCCGCCGCGCAGGGCGATGTCGTCGGCGGTCTGGATGATCGGGCCGTCCAGGACCGGGTCGCTGTGCGGCAGCCCGATCTCGACGATGTCCGCGCCGCCCGCGATGACGGCCTTGACCGCTTCGATGCCGCCGTCGACGGTCGGGAAGCCGGCCGGCAGGTAGGCGACGAGGGCGGCACGGTCCTCGGACTTCGCCTTCGCGAGGGTCGCGCTCAGCAGTTCGATGTTGCCGGTCCCGTGCGTGGCGCTCACTTGTCGTCCCCCTCGGAGAACTCGTTCTCGGCGACTTCGCCGTCGGTGTCGTACAGGTCGAAGTACCGCGCGGCGGTGTCCATGTCCTTGTCGCCGCGACCGGACAGGTTGACGACGATCAGCCCGTCCTTGCCCAGCTCCCTGCCCAGGTCGAGGGCGCCCGCCAGGGCGTGCGCGGACTCGATCGCCGGGATGATGCCCTCGGTGCGGGAGAGCAGGCGCAGGGCCTGCATCGCGGCGTCGTCGGTGACCGCCCGGTACTCGCCGCGGCCGGTGTCCTTGAGGTAGGAGTGCTCCGGGCCGATGCCCGGGTAGTCCAGGCCCGCCGAGATCGAGTACGGCTCGGTGATCTGGCCCTCCTCGTCCTGGAGGACGTAGGAGCGGGAGCCGTGCAGGATGCCGGGCTCGCCCGCCGTGAGCGTGGCGGCGTGCTCTCCGGTCTCGACGCCGTGTCCGGCGGGCTCGAAGCCGACCAGGCGGACGTCGGCGTCGGGGATGAAGGCGTGGAACAGGCCGATGGCGTTGGAGCCGCCGCCGACGCAGGCCGCGACGGCGTCGGGCAGCCGTCCGACGCGCTCCAGGATCTGCCGGCGGGCCTCGACGCCGATGACCCGGTGGAAGTCGCGGACCATGGCGGGGAAGGGGTGGGGGCCGGCGACCGTGCCGAAGAGGTAGTGGGTGCGGTCGACGTTGGCGACCCAGTCGCGGAAGGCCTCGTTGATGGCGTCCTTGAGCGTCCGGGAGCCGGACTTCACGGCGATGACCTCGGCGCCCAGCATGCGCATCCGGGCCACGTTCAGGGCCTGGCGCTGTGTGTCGATCTCACCCATGTAGATGGTGCAGTCGAGGCCGAAGAGGGCGCAGGCGGTGGCGGTGGCCACGCCGTGCTGGCCGGCTCCGGTCTCGGCGATGACGCGGGTCTTGCCCATGCGCTTGGTCAGCAGTGCCTGACCCAGCACGTTGTTGATCTTGTGCGAGCCGGTGTGGTTGAGGTCCTCGCGCTTGAGGAAGATCCGCGCGCCGCCCGCGTGCAGGGCGAACCGCGGCACCTCGGTGAGGGAGCTGGGCCGGCCGGTGTAGTTGACCATGAGCTCGTCGAGCTCGGCCGCGAAGGCCGGGTCGCCCTTGGCCTTCTCGTACTCGACGGCGACCTCGTCCACGGCGGCCACGAGGGCCTCCGGGATGAACTTGCCGCCGAAGTCGCCGAAGTAGCCCTCGGCGTTGGGGACGTGACCCTCGGGGTCCGGGATGAAGAACGAGCTGGTGGACATGGCCACTACTCCTACGGGGTGCGACGGGAGGACTTCACCGTATTGCGCCGTCGGCCCGCACCACGCGCACCCCGCTGAGGGGTGGGGAGGGTACGGACGGAGCGACCCGCGCCCGGAGCCGGCGGCTCGGGACGGCGGGCCGTACGGGACCACCCGGCGGGTACCTGCGGTACCGGACGGGCGTGGTCTTCGTTACGGCGCCGGGGCGCCGCGCCATCGCATGCCGTTGACCTGGCCCGGCTCGGAGCCGATCACGTAGCGCACCCGCCGCCCGTGCACGCGCCGGGCCGGGGCGCGGCAGCCGCGGGGGCGGCAGCCGCGCGCCAGCGGCGCGTGCGTCGTCGGCACGGCGGCCGGGCCGGGGCCCGGTCGGGTGCGGACGAGGGAGCGGAAGGGCGGCACGGAGGGTCAGCTCCGCCCGTGGCGCAGGGCGGGGTGGGCGCCGGCGGCGACGAGGTCGGCCACGGCCGCCTTCGGGTCGCGTCCGGTGACCAGGGACTCCCCGACGAGGACGGCGTCGGCGCCCTCGTTGGCGTAGGCGATCAGGTCGTGCGGTCCGCGGATGCCGGACTCGGCGATCTTCACGATGTGGTCGGGGATCTCCTGGACGACGCGCTCGAAGGTGGAGCGGTCGACCTTGAGGTCCTTGAGGTTGCGCGCGTTGACACCGATGATCTTGGCTCCGGCGGCGACGGCGCGCTCGACCTCCTCCTCGTCGTGGACCTCGACGAGCGGCGTCAGACCGATGGTCTGGGCGCGCTCGATGAGGGAGACCAGGGCCTCCTGTTCCAGGGCCGCGACGATCAGCAGCGCGAGGTCGGCGCCGTAGGCGCGGGCCTCCCAGAGCTGGTACGCCGTGACGATGAAGTCCTTGCGCAGGATCGGGATGTCCACGCGGGCGCGGACGGCCTCCAGGTCGGCCAGCGAGCCGCCGAAACGGCGCTGCTCGGTGAGGACGGAGATGACCGCCGCACCGCCCGCCTCGTAGTCGGCGGCGAGCCCGGCCGGATCGGCGATCGCGGCCAGCGCGCCCTTGGAGGGGCTGGAGCGCTTGACCTCGCAGATCACCTTGACGCTGTCGCCGCGCAGGGCGGCGACACCGTCCTTGGCCTGGGGCGCCTTGGCGGCACGCTCCTTGAGCTCGTCGAGGCTCACGCGGGCCTGCCGTTCGGCAAGGTCTTCGCGGACCCCTTCGATGATCTCGTCGAGCACACTCACGCGAGCGGCCCCCTTCCGGGTCGATGACGGTCGGCCGCCTTGCAGACACGTATCACTGCAAGGTCAGCACTCAAATGGTATCCGCAGGTCGCCGCGGCCTCCGCACGAACATCGTCGTTTCCCAGGGACTGGACAGTCGGAACAGGGGGTTCCTCCGGCTGCCGCCCGGGCCTCAGGGGGCCAGGGCCGACCCGACGGGAAGATTGCGGACAATCGCGAAAGTCAGCATCAGAACACCGAAAACCCACCAGTACGCCGGCTTCAGGGCGATCCGCGGGGCCGGGGCGCCGCGCGCGGCCCGCACCAGCCACACGGCGGTGAACGCGGCGAAGAGGAGGTAGCCGACGACCGCCGCCGCGTTCGCGCCGAGGGCGGTGAGCAGGTCGCCGTGCGCGAAGGCGTGGGCGCTGCGCAGCCCGCCGCAGCCCGGGCACAGGATGCCCGTCAGCCGGAACAGCGGGCAGACCGGGTAGTGCCCCGGTTCGTTGGGGTCGACCGCGCCCACGTACGCGAAGGCCGCGACGACCCCGGCCAGGGTGAGGACGGGAACGGTCGTCGAGCGGGCCCGGGAGGCCCGCGCCGGGGCGGTCGGGACGTACGGGGGGACGGCCGGTCCGGGGGCGGGACGCGCGGCGGGAGGGGTGCGGGAGGGGTCCACGCGGCGATTCTCTCCGGTCATGACAAAAGGCGCAGCCCGACAGGGCCGCGCCTTCCGCCGCTTCTCCCGGTCCTCGCGCGTCAGACGCTCGCGGGGACCTTGGACGCGGCGATGACCTCGGCGAGGTCCTTGTGGGCCGCCTTCGGAGCGCCCATGCCGGCGGCCTTCATCGCCATGCCGACGACACCGCCGAGGACGACGACGACCAGGCCGGCGTAGAACCCGAGCGGGTTCGCGAGCACCATGAAGGCGCCGGAGACGCAGAAACCGATGAAGGCGATGATGACACCGGTCCAGGCGGCCGGGGTGTGTCCGTGGCTCGTGCCCGCCATGAGTTGCTCCTCGTTGCTCTGTCGCACGTCACGTGCTGTGTCGAACGCTCGGTGCCCATTGTCCCGCACCGGACGCGGCGCCCGCTCACGGGGGGTCCCGTCAGCCGGTGGGGTCCTCGCCCCGGTCCAGAGCCTTCCACAGGTCCTCGGGCCGGTCCGGGTCCACGGGCGCGGGCGTGCGGGCGCGGGGGCTGCCGTCCCGTTCGTAGCGGCCGCCCATCGCGGGCCAGTTCCGGCCGTGGCGCAGGGCCAGGAGGCCGGCGAGCAGGATCAGGGCCCCGCCGACGGCGGTGACGTACGGCCACGCCGTATGGGTGAGTCCCACCACCCGCGCCGCGGTGTCGGCGGTGGTCCTGGCGGCCTGTTCGTCCAGGGCCCGGTGGTCGTCGGCGGCGAAGACGGCCGCCAGGGCGGCGCCCAGGCCGCTCAGCGCGAGCAGCCCGGACACCAGCCGCCGGCTCCTGCCGCGGACGGCGAAGACGGCGACCAGCGCGGCGAGGGCGACGATGGCCAGGGCGGCGGGCAGGCCGGTGACGGCCCGCCCGTCCGCGCTCAGCGGCAGCGAACCGCCGCCGACGGCCGCCCGGCCCTCGGCCCAGATCCGGCCGGAGGCGAGCAGGACGACGGTGGCGCCGAGCGCGCCGAACAGCAGGGCGACGGCCACGCTGCGGCGGCCCGCGCCGTTCTCGGGGCCCGGCGGGACCTCTTCGGTCCCGGGGGCGTCGGCATCGTTTCGGGGCGGGGGTAGGGCACTCACGTACCCCACTATCCCCTACGCCCTCAGCCGCGGTGGAGGCGGTTCGCCGCTCCCACCGCGCGCAGCACCGCGGCGGCCTTGTTGCGGCATTCGAGGTCCTCCAGCTCGGGCACCGAGTCCGCCACGACCCCCGCCCCGGCCTGCACGTACGCCGTGCCGTCGCGCAGCAGCGCGGTACGGATGGCGATGG
Organism: Streptomyces sp. NPDC102278; assembly: GCF_044766345.1. NCBI lineage: Bacteria > Bacillati > Actinomycetota > Actinomycetes > Kitasatosporales > Streptomycetaceae > Streptomyces > Streptomyces sp. NPDC102278. The sequence continues at coordinate 261,107 of NZ_JBIWLV010000009.1, forward strand.
CCGTGTCGGAGTCCCCGGCGAAGTCGAGGTAGCCGACGCAACCGCCGTACAGCCCGCGGCGGGTGGGCTCCAGCTCCTCGATGATCTGCATGGCGCGCGGCTTGGGCGCGCCCGACAGGGTGCCGGCCGGGAAGCAGGCGGTGAGCACGTCGAAGGCGGTCTTGCCCTCGGCGAGCCGGCCGGTGACGGTGGAGACGATGTGCATCACGTGGGAGTAGCGCTCGATCGACATGAAGTCGACGACCTCCACCGACCCCGGGGCGCAGACCCGGCCCAGGTCGTTGCGGCCGAGGTCGACGAGCATCAGGTGCTCGGCGCGTTCCTTGGGGTCCGCCATCAGCTCTTCGGCGAGTTCGTTGTCCCGCTGCGGGGTGGCCCCGCGGTGCCGGGTGCCGGCGATCGGGTGGACCATGGCCCGGCCGTCCTCGACCTTGACCAGCGCCTCGGGACTGGACCCCACCACGTCGAAGCCGTTCTCGAAGCGGAAGAGATACATGTACGGGGAGGGGTTGGTGGCCCGCAGCACCCGGTAGACGTCCAGCGCGGAGGCCTCGCAGGGCGTCTCGAACCGCTGCGAGGGCACCACCTGGAAGGCCTCGCCGGCCCGGATGCGCTCCTTCACGTCCTCCACGGCCGCCTGGTACTTCTCGCCGCCCCACAGGGCGGAGTACTCCGGCAGCTCGGAGGCGGGCAGCGGGGTGGGCACGTACGGGGCGGGCCGCGCGAGGTCGGCCTCCATGGCGTCGAGCCGGGCGACCGCGTGCGCGTACGCCTCGTCCACGCCCGTGTCGAGGTCGTTGTGGTTGATGGCGTTGGCGATGAGCTGGACCGTGCCGTCCCAGTGGTCCATGACGGCCAGGTCGGAGGTGAGCAGCATGGTCAGCTCGGGGAGCTCCAGGTCGTCGGCGGTGTGCTCGCCGATGCGCTCCAGGCGGCGCACGATGTCGTAGCCGAGGTAGCCGACCATGCCGCCGGTGAAGGGCGGCATCCCGCCGGCGATGTCGCGGGGGGTGTGCAGGGCCTCGACGGTGGCGCGCAGGGCCTCCAGCGGGTCGCCGTCGGTGGGGACGCCGACCGGCGGGGTGCCGATCCAGTGGGCCCGGCCCTCGCGGACGGTCAGGGTGGAGTCGCTGCGGACGCCGACGAAGGAGTAGCGGGACCAGGAGCGGCCGTTCTCGGCGGACTCCAGGAGGAAGGTTCCGGGGCGTTCGGCGGCCAGCTTGCGGTAGAGCCCCACCGGCGTGTCCCCGTCGGCCAGCAGTTTGCGGCTGACGGGGATCACGCGGCGGTCGACCGCGAGCTTGCGGAACGTCTCAAGATCCATGGCGTGGGACCTACCTATTCGGCGTCGCTGAGAAGGACATCGGCGTCGAAGCACGTACGGGCGCCGGTGTGGCAGGCGGCCCCGACCTGGTCGACCTTCACGAGCAGGGTGTCGGCGTCGCAGTCGAGGGCGACGGACTTCACGTGCTGGAAGTGGCCGGAGGTGTCTCCCTTGACCCAGTACTCCCGGCGGCTGCGGGACCAGTACGTGCAGCGCCCGGTGGTCAGGGTCCGGTGCAGGGCCTCGTCGTCCATCCAGCCGAGCATGAGCACCTCACCGGTGTCGTACTGCTGGGCGATGGCCGGAACCAGACCGTCCGCGGACCGCTTGAGACGGGCGGCGATGGCGGGGTCGAGGGAGGTCGTACTCATGAGGCCATTGTGCCGGGCGAAGGCGACGATCACGGAGCGCCGTCCACCAGATGGGCGGGCGCGCGGCGGGTTCCGGCCGTAGGCTGGCCCGCATGTCTACCCATGCGAAGCGTGAACGACTGCTCCTGGCCGACCTGTTGGAGTCGGCGGGGCCCCAGGCGCCGACGCTGTGCGACGGCTGGCGCGCTCGGGAACTCGCGGCGCACGTCGTCGTCCGCGAGCGGCGCCCGGACGCGGCGGGCGGGCTCCTGCTGAACGTGCTGAAGACCCGGCTGGACAAGGTGATGGAGGAGTACACGGCCAAGCCGTACGAGGAACTGATCCGGTTGATCCGTACCGGCCCGCCGAAGATGTCCCTCTACTCCCTGAAGCAGATCGACGAGGCGGCCAACGCGGTGGAGTTCTACGTCCACGCGGAGGACGTCCGGCGGGCCCAGCCGGACTGGACGCCGCGCGCCCTGGACCCGGTGTTCTCGGACTCCCTCTGGTCCCGCCTGGAGAAGTTGGCCCGGCTGACGGGGCGCCGCTCCCCGGTGGGTCTGGTCCTGCGCCGCCCGAACGGCCAGACGACGGTGGCGCACAAGGGCACCCCGGTGGTGACGGTCACGGGCGAGCCGGGCGAACTCACGCTGTTCTGCTTCGGCCGGCAGTCCTCGGCGGCGGTGGAGCTGGACGGCCCGGCGGAGGCCGTCGCGAAGCTGACGACGGCGCAGCTGGGCCTGTAGCGCGCGGCAAGCGGGCGCGGGGGTGGCGGTCAGGCGAAGGCGAGTTCCGCCCGGCGGACCTCCCGGGCCGAGGTGCCCACCACCGCCCCGGCCATGCTCAGCAGGCCACCGGCCAGGAACACCGGGGTGATCCCCCACAGGTCCACCGCCAGGCCGAAGACCGGGTAGGACAGCGGGGCCAGGCCCACCGCCGTGAAGGCCATCACCGAGCTGACCCGGCCCAGGTACGCGGCGTCGGTGGAGGTCTGGATCAGGGCGACGGCCAGGCCTCCGCAGATGCCGCAGACCAGCCCGGTCACCAGCGCGACGACGACCGCCGTCGACAGGCCGGGGGCCAGGACGAGGCTGCCGATGCCGGCCGAGCCGACGATCAGCGTGAGGTTCTGCACCGCCCCCGCCCGGGGGAACCTGGGCACCAGTGTCAGGACCAGGGCGCTGGACGCCGCGCCGGCCCCGAAGGCGCCGATGATCCAGCCGACCCCGCCGGCGCCCCAGCCCCGTTCCTCGGCCAGCAGGATCAGTCCCAGGGTCAGCGGCGCGGAGGTGCCGAGCTGGCTCAGCGCGCCGGACACCGTCAGCGGGCCGATCACCGGGTGCCGCCGGATGTAGGCGAGCCCGGACAGCAACTGCCGCCAGGGGCTCTGCCCCGCCGCGGGATCCTCGGCGTCCCGCGCCGTCGGGGCGATCCGTACGGCCAGCAGCAGCACCAGGGAGAGCCCGAACAGCGCGGCGGCCACGCCGAAGGCGGCCCCCACCCCGCCCAGGCCGATCGCGAGACCCGCCACCGGCGGACCCGCGGTGTGCCCGACGCGTTCGGCGAGGCTGCGCAGCCCCTGGACCCGCACGAGTTGCCCGGGGCCGGCGATACGGGGCGGCAGCGCCCCGACCGCCGGCATGAACAGCGCGTCCACGGCCCCGAAGACGAGGGCCACCGTCACCAGGACCCACAGCCCCGGAGAGGCGAGGGCGACGATCAGGGCCAGCGCGAGGATGACCGCGCAGCGCACGGCGTCGGAGGAGACGACCACGAGCCGGGGACCGAAGCGGTCGGCGACCACCCCGCCGCCCAGCATGAGCAGGGCCCTGGGGACGGCGCCGGCCGCCATGACCAGCCCGACCTCGGCGGGGCCGGCCACGTGCGCGGCGGTCCAGCCGAGGGCGAGGAAGTAGATCGCGTCGCCGATCAGTGAGGCGGCGTAGGCGGCCAGCCAGCGCCATGTGTTCCGGTTCAATGCAGCCCCCCGGGGCGTCAGCGCACCGGGTGGCCGGCCCCCCGCAGCGCGTCCTTGACCTGGCCGATGCGCAGGTCGCCGAAGTGGAACACCGACGCGGCGAGTACCGCGTCCGCGCCGGCCTCGACGGCCGGCGGGAAGTGCTCCAGTCTGCCGGCGCCGCCGGAGGCGATCACCGGCACCGTGACGTGCCTGCGCACGGCCGCGATCATCTCCGTGTCGTAGCCGTCCTTCGTACCGTCCGCGTCCATCGAGTTCAACAGGATTTCCCCGGCGCCCAGTTCGGCCGCGCGGTGGGCCCATTCGACGGCGTCGATGCCGGCGCTCTGCCGGCCGCCGTGGGTGGTGACCTCGAAGGAGCCGGAGGCGGTGCGCCGGGCGTCCACGGACAGCACGAGCACCTGTCGTCCGAACCGCTCGGCGATCTCCCGGATCAACTCGGGGCGGGCGATGGCGGCCGTGTTGACGCCCACCTTGTCGGCGCCCGCCCGCAGCAGCTTGTCGACGTCGTCGGCGGTGCGCACGCCGCCGCCGACGGTCAGCGGGATGAAGACCTGTTCGGCGGTGCGGCGCACCACGTCGTAGGTGGTCTCGCGGTTGCCGGAGGAGGCGGTGATGTCGAGGAACGTCAGCTCGTCGGCGCCCTCGGCGTCGTACAGCTTGGCCATCTCCACCGGGTCGCCGGCGTCGCGCAGGTTCTGGAAGTTGACTCCCTTGACCACGCGGCCGTTGTCCACGTCCAGGCAGGGGATCACCCGTACGGCGAGGGTCATGCGGTGGCTCCTGAGGGACCGAAGGCTTCGACCTCCACCTCGACGACCATGGAGGGGTCGACGAAACCGGAGACGATGATCATGGATGCGGCGGGCCGCACCGCGTCGAACAGCTCCTTGTGGGCGCGGCCGACATCCTCCACGTCCCGGGCGTGCGTGAGGTACATGCGGGTGCGCACCACGTGCTCGGGGCCGAGCCCGGCCTGCTCCAGGGCCTTGAAAGCCACGCCGAAGGCCGTGATGGCCTGGTCGTACGGGCCGCCCCCGTCGGCGGCGGTGCAACCGGAGACGAGGACCAGGCCGTTGGGGAGCTGTACGGCGCGCGAGTAGCCGATGACGTCCTCGTAAGCGCCACCGGAGGAGATGCGTCGTACCTGGTCGGGAGAGCTCATGCGCGGACCACCTTCAGGGCTTCTTCCAGGGTGAAGGCCTTGGCGTACAGGGCCTTGCCGACGATGGCGCCTTCGACGCCCTGCGGGACGAGCGCGGACAGGGCCCGCAGGTCGTCCAGCGAGGAGATGCCGCCGGAGGCCACGACGGGCCGGTCGGTGGCGGCGCAGACGTTCTGCAGCAGCTCCAGGTTGGGGCCGGTCAGCGTGCCGTCCTTGCCGATGTCGGTGACGACGTAGCGGGCGCAACCCTCGGAGTCCAGGCGGGCGAGGGTCTCGTAGAGGTCGCCGCCCTCGCTGGTCCAGCCGCGGCCCTTGAGGGTGGTGCCGCGCACGTCGAGGCCGACCGCGATCCTGTCGCCGTGCTCGGCGATGGCCCGGGCGGCCCACTCGGGGGTCTCCAGGGCGGCGGTGCCCAGGTTGACGCGGGTGCAGCCGGTGGCGAGGGCCGCGGCGAGCGAGGCGTCGTCGCGGATGCCGCCGGACAGTTCGACCTTGATGTCCATGGCGCCGGTGATCTCGGCGACCAGGGCGCGGTTGTCACCGGTGCCGAAGGCGGCGTCGAGGTCGACCAGGTGGAGCCATTCGGCGCCGGACGCCTGCCAGGCGAGGGCCGCCTCCAGCGGGGAGCCGTAGGAGGTCTCGCTGCCGGACACCCCGTGGACGAGGCGGACGGCCTGTCCGTCGCGGACGTCGACCGCGGGGAGGAGTTCAAGGGTCTTCGGCATCAGAGGGTCTCGATCCAGTTGGTGAGGAGCCGGGCCCCGGCGTCGCCGGACTTCTCGGGGTGGAACTGGGTGGCCCACAGGGCCCCGTTCTCCACCGCCGCGACGAAGGGCTCGCCGTGCGTGGCCCAGGTGACCTTGGGTGCGCGGATCAGCGGGTTGGTGACTTCCAGGCTCCAGTCGCGCGCCGCGTACGAGTGGACGAAGTAGAAGCGGGCGTCCGCGTCCAGGCCGGCGAAGGCCTGGCTGTCGGCCGGCGCGTCGACGGTGTTCCACCCCATGTGCGGGACGACGGGGGCCTTGAGCGGTCCGACCGTACCGGGCCACTCGTCGAGGCCCTCGGTCTCCACGCCGTGTTCGATGCCGCGCTCGAAGAGGATCTGCATGCCGACGCAGATGCCCATGACGGGGCGGCCGCCGGAGAGCCTGCGGCCGATGATCCAGTCGCCGCGGGCGTCCTTGAGGCCCCGCATGCAGGCGGCGAAGGCGCCGACGCCGGGGACGAGGAGTCCGTCGGCGTCCATGGCCTTGTCGTAGTCGCGGGTGATCTCGACGTCGGCGCCGACGCGCGCGAGGGCGCGTTCGGCGGAGCGGACGTTGCCGAAGCCGTAGTCGAAGACGACGACCTTCTTGGTGGGGGTCAAGGCGCTCACTCCCAGATTCCTTGGATCCGCAGGACTCCGGCGGCGAGACACATCGCGGAGCCGATGGCGAGCAGGATGACCAGCGACAGGGGCATCTTCTGCTTGTGGAAGGAGTAGACCCCGCCGGCCAGGAAGAGGCCGACGACGATCAGGATGGTGTTGAGGCCGGTCACGGTTAGAGGGCGCCCTTCGTGGAGGGCAGGATCCCGGCGGCGCGCGGGTCGAACTCGGCCGCGTAGCGCAGGGCGCGGGCCAGCGCCTTGAACTGGCACTCCACGATGTGGTGGGCGTTGCGCCCGTACGGGACGTGGATGTGCAGGGCGATCTGGGCCTGCGCGACGAAGGACTCGAAGATGTGCCGGGTCATCGTCGTGTCGTAGGCGCCGATCATCGGCGCCATGTTCTCGGGCTCGGTGTGCACGAGGTAGGGGCGGCCGGACAGGTCGACGGTCACCTGGGCGAGCGACTCGTCCAGCGGGACGGTGCAGTTGCCGAAGCGGTAGATGCCCACCTTGTCGCCGAGGGCCTGCTTGAAGGCGGCGCCGAGCGCCAGCGCGCTGTCCTCGATGGTGTGGTGGCTGTCGATGTGCAGGTCGCCCTCGGTCTTCACGGTGAGGTCGAAGAGGCCGTGGCGGCCGAGCTGGTCGAGCATGTGGTCGTAGAAGCCCACGCCCGTCGAGACGTCGACCTTGCCGGTGCCGTCGAGGTTTATCTCGACGACGACCGAGGTCTCCTTCGTGGTCCGTTCGACCCGTCCGATGCGGCTCATGCGTGCTGCTCCTTCTTCAGTGCGCGAACCGCTTCCAGGAACGCGTCGTTCTCGGCCGGGGTGCCCGCGGTGACCCGCAGCCATCCCGGCACGCCGTTGTCCCGGACCAGGACGCCCTGGTCGAGGATCTTTTCCCAAGCGGTGTGGGAGTCGTCGAACTTCCCGAACTGGATGAAGTTCGCGTCGGACTCGGTGACCTCGTAGCCGATGGTCAGCAGCTCCTCGACGAGGCGGTCGCGCTCGGCCTTGAGCTGCTCCACGTAGCCGAGGAGGGTGTCGGTGTGCTCCAGCGCGGCCAGCGCGGTCGCCTGGGTGACGGCCGACAGGTGGTACGGCAGGCGTACGAGCTGCACGGCGTCGACCACGGCGGGGTGCGCGGCCAGGTAGCCCAGCCGCAGCCCGGCGGCGCCGAAGGCCTTGGACATGGTCCGGGAGACCACCAGGTTGGGCCGGCCCTCGATCAGCGGGAGGAGCGAGTCGCGGTGGCTGAACTCCACGTACGCCTCGTCCACGACGACCAGGGAGGCCTTGGCCGCCTGGGCGGCCTCGTAGAGGGCGAGGACCGTCTCCGCCGCGACCGCGGTGCCCGTGGGGTTGTTGGGCGAGGTGATGAAGACGACGTCCGGCGCGTGCTCGGCGATGGCCCGCTCGGCCGCCTCCGGGTCGATGGTGAAGTCGTCCCGGCGCGGGCCGGAGATCCATCCGGTGCCGGTGCCGCGGGCGATCAGCGCGTGCATCGAGTACGAGGGCTCGAAGCCCATCGCGGTGCGGCCGGGGCCGCCGAAGGTCTGGAGCAGCTGCTGGAGGACCTCGTTGGATCCGTTGGCGGCCCAGACGTTCTCGCGCGCGACCGGGTGCTTGCCGGTACGGGTGAGGTAGGCGGCCAGCTCGGTCCGCAGCTCGATGGCGTCCCGGTCGGGGTAGCGGTTGAGGGTGCGGGCGGCGTCGGCCACGCGTTCGGCGATGCGCCGCACCAGCTCCTCGGGGAGCGCGTACGGGTTCTCGTTGGTGTTCAGCTGGACGGGCACGTCGAGCTGCGGGGCGCCGTAGGGGGTCTTGCCGCGCAGTTCGTCCCGGATGGGGAGGTCGTCGATGCCGGTCATGCCTGGGGGACCTTCCATCCGAAGCGCGCCTTGAGGGCCGCGCCGTGCGCGGGCAGGTCCTCGGCCTCGGCCAGCGTCACCACGTGGTGGGTGACCTCGGCGAGGGCGTCCCGCGTGTAGTCGACGATGTGGATGCCGCGCAGGAAGGACTGCACGGACAGGCCGGAGGAGTGGCAGGCGCAGCCGCCGGTGGGCAGCACGTGGTTCGAGCCCGCGCAGTAGTCGCCGAGGGAGACCGGGGCCCAGGGGCCGACGAAGATCGCGCCGGCGTTGCGGACCCGGGCGGCCCAGGCGGCGGCGTCGGCGGTCTGCACCTCGAGGTGCTCGGCGCCGTACGCGTCGACGACCTTGAGGCCGTCCTCCAGGCTGTCCACCAGCACGATCGCGGACTGCCGGCCGGCGAGGGCGGGCTTGATCCGGTCCTCGACGTGCCTGGTCGCGGCGACCTGCGGCTCCAGCTCCCGTTCCACGGCGTCCGCGAGCTCGACGGAGTCCGTGACGAGGACGGCGGCGGCCAGCGGGTCGTGCTCGGCCTGGCTGATCAGGTCGGCGGCGACGTGCACCGGGTCGGCGGTGGAGTCCGCGAGGACGGCGATCTCGGTGGGGCCGGCCTCGGTGTCGATGCCGATCTTCCCGGTGAAGTAGCGCTTGGCGGCGGCGACCCAGATGTTGCCGGGGCCGGTCACCATGTTCGCCGGGGCGCACTCGTCCGTGCCGTACGCGAACATCGCGACGGCCTGGGCGCCGCCGGCCGCGTACACCTCGTCCACGCCGAGCAGGGCGCAGGCGGCGAGGATCGTGGGGTGCGGCAGACCGTCGAATTCCTTCTGCGGCGGGGAGGCGAGCGCGATGGACTCGACGCCCGCCTCCTGGGCCGGCACCACGTTCATCACGACGGAGGACGGGTACACCGAACGGCCGCCGGGCGCGTACAGGCCCACCCGCTCGACCGGAACCCACTTCTCGGTCACGGTTCCACCGGGCACCACCTGGGTGGTGTGCTCGTCGCGGCGCTGGTTTCGGTGCACGATCCGGGCGCGCCGGATGGACTCCTCCAGGGCGGCGCGCACGGCCGGGTCCAACTGCTCCAGGGCGGCCTTGACGGCCTGCGCGGGCACCCGGACCTGCGAGAGCTCGACCCCGTCGAACTTCCGCGCGTACTCGATCAGCGCCGCCGTGCCACGATGATGGACGTCCTCGCAGATGGGCCGCACCTTGTCCAGGGCGGCTTCCACGTCGAACTCGGCACGGGGCAGCAGATCGCGCAGGGCTCCACCCTCGGGGAGGGTGTCACCGCGCAGGTCGATACGAGAGATCACCTGCCAATTCTCTCAGACCGTCTCCGGGCATCGTTCGCCCGTATCACTGGCTGATACACGCCCCGGACGTCACCGGCGCCCCTTAGCGTTCCCCTGGGTGTGACGGACGAGCGGAGGGGGACCGCCATGACCGAGGTGCGCGCGGGCGGGGAACCCGCCGACGCGACCGCCGCCGAACGGCGGATGTGGCGGGCCTACCGGACGGGCGGTGTCTGCGACCTCAGTGCGCGCGCCGCCGGCCGGGACGACCCGCATTCCGACCGGGTCTGGGGTCCGGAGCGCACCGTGCGGGCCGGGACGGTCGCCCTGCTGCTGCTCCACGGCCCGCCGCCGGTGCCGGGCCGGGTGGCCTCGTTGAAGCTGCGCGGGGTGCGGATCAGCGGGCGGCTGGACCTGTCCGGGGGGACCGTCGAGCCGTACGTGGAGTTCCAGTCCTGCCGCTTCGACAGCGAGATCCAGCTGTCCGAGGCCCGGTTCGGCACGTTGCGCCTGGTCAACTGCGCGATACCGCGGCTGGAGGCGGCCCGGCTGCACACCGAGGGCGATCTGCACCTGCCGCGGTGCCGGGTGGCGCGGGGGATCCGGCTCACCGACGCGCAGATCGGCACCGACCTGCTGATCAGCCAGGCGGTGGTGCAGCGCGACAACAAGGGGCGGGCGATCGCCGCGGACGGGATGGCCGTGGCGCAGGACTTCCAGGGCGAGATGCTGGAGGCGTACGGGGAGGTCAGTCTGCGCGGCGCGAAGGTCGGCGTGTCGATGAGCCTGCGCGGGGCCCGGTTGCGCAACCCGTCGGGGCGGCGCGCGCTGAACGCCCCGCAGCTGACCGTGGAGCGGACCCTGTACCTGACCTCGGTCGCCCTGGACCACTCCCCCGGCGACTCCGGGACGCACACGCCCCCGTACGGGCTGGGCGAGACCCCGCTCGGGGGCCGGCGGGCGCAGGCCTTCGAGTGCGAGGGCGGGATGCGGCTGGACGACGGGCGCTTCGGCGACGCGATCGACTTCTACGGGGCCCGGTTCCTGCTGTCCCAGGAGCAGGAGCTCTCCCTGCGGCGGATCCAGACGCCGGAGCTGCGGTTCGTCGGCGAGCAGCCGGAGCGGGGGCGGGTGGTGCTGTCCGGGGCCAAGGTGGTCAAGCTGGTCGACATGTCGACCAGCTGGCCGGGCCCGGGCCGGCTGTCGATGGAGGGCTGCTCGTACGAGATGCTCGCGCCCCGGGGTCACTTCCCGCTGGCCCGCCGGCTGGCCTGGGTGGAGGCCGCGACGCCCGACTACTCGCCGGAGCCGTACGAGCGGCTCGCGGCGGTCCTGCGGGCGAGCGGCGAGGACGCGGACGCCCGGATGGTGCTGCTGGCCAAGCAGCGCCGGCGCCGGGCCACGCTGCCGCCCGCGGCGAGGGCCTGGGGGTACCTCCAGGACTGGACGGTGGTGTACGGCTACCGTCCCGGCCGGGCGGCGCTGTGGATGGCGGTGCTGTGGGCGGCGGGCTCGCTGTTGTTCTCCCGGCTCGACCCGCCCGCGATCAAGACGGACGAGCATCCGCACTGGAACGCCGCCCTGTACGCGCTCGACCTGCTGCTCCCGGTCGTCGATTTCGGCCAGGAGGGGCAGTGGGATCTGCGGGGTGGTTGGCAGTGGGGAGCGGCGGCCCTGGTCGTGCTGGGGTGGATCCTGGCCACGACGGTGGCGGCGGGCGCCTCGCGGCTCCTGCGGCGGGGGTGACCGCGGCGGCCCCGAGGCCACTACCCTGTGCCTCGTGACCACCGTTCGCCTGCCACTCTTCCCGCTGAACTCGGTGCTGTTCCCCGGCCTCGTGCTGCCGCTGAACATCTTCGAGGAGCGCTATCGCGCCATGATGCGCGAACTGCTGAAGACGGGCGAGGACGAGCCGCGGCGCTTCGCCGTCGTCGCGATCCGCGACGGCCGGGAGGTCGCGCCGACCGCGCCCGGTCTGCCCGACCCGACGGCGCTGCCCGAGCGGGGCCCGACGGCCGGTTTCGGCTCGGACCCGATCCAGGCGTTCCACCGGGTGGGTTGCGTCGCGGACGCCGCGACCATCCGGGAACGTGAGGACGGCAGTTTCGAGGTGCTGGCCACCGGGACCTCCCGGGTCCGGTTGCTGTCGGTCGACGCGTCGGGGCCGTTCCTGGTCGCGGAGCTGGAGGAACTCCCCGAGGACTCGGGCGAGGGCGCGGGAGCGCTGGCCGAGGGTGTGCTGCGGGCGTTTCGGAACTACCAGAAGCGGCTGGCGGGGGCCCGTGAGCGGTCGCTGACGGGCGCCGAGCTGCCGGACGAGCCGTCGGTGGTCTCGTACCTGGTCGCCGCGGCGGCGGTGCTCGACATCCCGGCGAAGCAGCGGCTGCTCCAGGCGCCGGACACGGCGACGCGGCTCGCCGAGGAACTGAAGCTGCTGCGCGCCGAGACGGCCGTGATCCGGCACCTGCCGTCGCTGCCCGCGGTGGACCTGACGCGCGCGCCGACGAGCCCGAACTGATGGCGAAGAAGAAGTCCGGGGCGGCGACCCCGGCGATAGCGGCCCTCACCGCGGCGGCGGCGCGGTTCACGGTGCACGCCTACGAGCACGACCCCGCGCACCCCTCGTACGGCCAGGAGGCCGCGGAGGCGATGGGGGTGTCCCCGACGCAGGTGTTCAAGACGCTCGTCACGGACGTGGACGGGGTGCTCACGGTGGCGGTGGTCCCGGTGTCGGGATCGCTGGACCTGAAGGCCCTGGCGGCGGCCGTGGGCGCCAAGCGGGCCTCGATGGCCGATCCGGCGCTGGCGGAGCGCACCACGGGCTACGTCCTGGGCGGCATCTCCCCGCTGGGTCAGCGCAAGCGGCTGCGGACGGTGCTCGACGCGTCGGCGACCGACCACCCCACGATCTGCGTCTCGGCGGGGCGCCGCGGCCTGGAGGTCGAACTCCCGCCGGCGACGTTGGCGCAGCTCCTGGGGGCCGTCCTGGCCCCCATCTCCCGCCCGTAAGCCCGCCCGGCCCGACCCCGCGGGGTCGGGCGCGGTGTCAGGGGCGGTGTGGTCAGGGGCGGGGCGGCTCGGGCGACGGGTCGGTGGCGTGGGCGTGCGCCGGCGGGTACGGCGCCCCGTACCACTCCAGGTCCGGCTCGGGGTCCTTCGGCGAGAACGCCGCCGTCAGCGCCAGGTGGGCGGCCACCGCGACCATCGGCCACACCAGCAGCACCCCGTGGGCCAGCAACTGGAGCGGCGCGTCGAAGGGCACGCCCTTGCCCGCCTTCAGCGCGGCCGCCGGCAGGTCGGACGTGGGGCCGAGCCACAGGCCCAGTCGCCACCCCACCAGCGCGGCGAAGCAGGATCCCATCGCGAGTCCGACGACGAGCGGGACACCGCCCCGGCGTCGCCACAGGAAGGTTCCCACCCCGCTCAGCAGCCCGAATCCGGCGGCGATCAGCAGGAAGGTGGCGTCCGACCCGATCCGGGCCTCGCTCTCGGTGTCCCGCAGGAAGACCGCCTCCCCGTTGGAGACGTACTGGACCCTGGGCGCGAGCCAGGCCCACAACACCCCGAGCAGTACGCCCGCCACCGCCACCACGAGGGCGACAGTGGCCCCGTCGCGGATGTCGGCGGGAGTGATCCCCCCGGCGGCGTCGCGCGGCTTCTCGGGCGGGGGCGCCGGCGGGTCGAACGGGGACGGCGGCGGGGTCACGGCTTCGGTCACCCCCACATCGTGCCAGGTGCGGCGGGCACCGGCCTCAGCGGACCGCCGCGCGGCGGTACGCCCAGGTGGCGACGGCGAGGGACAGCGCGCCGACCACCGCGCACACCCCGAGGTCGAGGAGGACCGCCGCCCAGTCGGGGTGCGGCTCGAAGGTACGGGCGAAGGCCTCGACGCCGTACGTGGACGGCAGCAGGTCCCGCGCCCACACGACGACCTCCGGCATCCGCTCGGGCGGCAGGACGCCCAGCAGCAGCGCGGCCGACATGCCGAGCTGTCCGGCCAGCGTGGCCAGTTCCTGTCGGGGGGCCAGCAGCCCCAGCGCGGCACCGAGTCCGGCCAGCGCGGCGCCGGCGAGCGGCACCACGGCGGCCAGGATCCACAGCCCGCCCATCGGCAGCCCGAACAGCGCGCAGCCGAAGAGGGCGGTGACCAGGGTCCCCGGCAGGGTGAAGGAGGCGTACGCGGCGGCGGCGCCCAGCACCACGGACGCGGGCGGCACCGGCAGGGTCGCGTAGTGGTCGAGCCCGCCACTGGCCCGGAGCTGCCCGAAGTACTGGGCGAGCAGGTTCAGCGCGACGAAGGCGACGACCAGGACGGACGAGCCCGCGACGACGGCGCGGGCCTCGGAGCCCCCGTCGACCACGCCCCGCATCAGGATCATGATTCCGACGGACTGGAAGGTGGCCACGAACAGCAGCGGGATCCGCGCCACGCGCGCCCGGGACAACTGGGCCCGGTACACGGCGGCCAGCGCCGGGAAGAAGCGGGCTCGGGGAGCCAGCACTCCGACAGCGGCGGCACTCACGACTTGACCAGCCCCTTCGATACGCGCCCGCCCAGGGCCAGGTAGACGTCCTCCAGGCTCGGCGTGGCCAGAGTGAAGTCGTCGAGCGCGGCGAAGGCCGGGCTGCCGGTCACGGCGGCGACCGCGGCGCGCGCCTCGTCGGGTCCCAGCCTCAGCACCCATCGCCTTCCCGACTCGACGGCCCGCGGGGCCAGCGCCGCGACCTCCGGCACCTCCAGCGGCGCGGTGGTCCGCCACACCAGTTCCAGCCTGACCTCGCCGGAGACCTTGGCCTTGAGCCCGGCCGGGGTGTCGCAGGCGATGACCTTGCCCTGGTCGATGACGGCGACCCGGTCCAGCACGGTCTCGGCCTCTATGACGTTGTGGGTGACGAGCAGGACGGTGGCGCCGCGCTGGGCACGGCGCCGGTCCACGGCGGTCCAGACGGCCCGCCGGGCGACCGGGTCCATGCCGGTGGTGGGTTCGTCGAGGACCAGGACGGTCCGTTCGCCGACGAGGGTGGTGGCGAAGCAGGCCAGCCGGCGCTGTCCGCCGGAGAGCTTCTTCAGGGGCCGGCCGGCGATCCCGGTCAGGCCGAGTTCCTCCAGGACCTCGTCGCGCGCGGCCCGCGCGGCCGGCGCGGCCAGTCCGCGCAGCCGCCCCGTGGTCTCGACGGCCAGGGACACCGTGAGCTCGTCCAGGGCGGTGGATTCCTGCCCGAGGTAGGCGAGCAGTCGGGCGGCGCGCTCGGGGTGGCGCACGAGGTCGTGGCCGAGCAGGGTGACGGAGCCCGCGTCGGGCTTCATGAGGCCGGTCAACTGGCGGACGAGCGTGGACTTGCCGGCGCCGTTCGGTCCGAGGAGTCCGAAGATCTCGCCGCGCCCCACGTCCAGGCAGACCCCGTCGGTGGCGCGGGTCTCGGGCAGGGCGGGCGCGCCGCGCCGGCCGCGTACGGCGGGGTACGTCTTGACCAGGTCACGCACCGCGCAAACCACGTCGGAGGCCGCTTCCGCGGCTGCTGCCGTGCCCTGCCTCGCTGATGCTGTGCCCGTACTCACGAGGGAGCAGCCTACGCGGCTTCCGCCCTCACTCGGCCGCCGGGGGCGCCGGCGTCCCGGGCGCCGCGGGCACCGCGGGCGGCGGACCGGCCACGTGTTCGGCGGCCGCCCGGACGTCGATCTCCCGCCAGAAGCCGGCCCGGATGGCGTAGCGGTCGTGCTCGTCGATCTGGTCGTCCTTGTGCGCGAGGAGTCCGAAGCGGGCGGCGTAGCGCAGCAGCTCCCCGTCGATGCGGTGCGGGATCCGGGGGTACATGGTGGCCAGCTTCTGGAGGTGGACGCTCTCGGGGAGGCGTTCCATCCAGCGCCGGGCGAAGACCTGGCCGACCTCGAAGGGGTCGCCGCCCACGGTGGTGATGTCCTCCTCGCGGTCGGCCCAGCGCTGCTCGGCGGAGGTGAGTTGGGCGAGGGTGGGCAGCGAGGCGGTCTCGGCGGGTTCCCCGAGCGGCCCCGCCCGGTCGACCCAGCCCTTGTCGGAGGACCAGCGCAGGGCGCTCCCGGCGGGGGCGGTCGACTGGCCGTTGTGGACGGCGGGGGCGGCGCCGGGGGCGCGCAGTGCGGCCAGGTCCTTGGGCGTGGGGACGGGCCGGACGCCTTCGGCGACGGGCGGCGGTACGGGCGCGCCGCGCTCGGCGGCGTCCGCGGGGGTGGCCGAGGCGCCGTTGCGGGCGGCCTCGGCCAGGGCCGCCTCGGGCAGCGGCGCGGAGAGGATCGCGGCGATCTCCGGGCGTGGCGCGGGGGCCGGGGAGCACAGGCCGGCGAGGTCCTTGGCGCGCACGGCGCGGGTGATCCAGGCGCGGTCCAGGACGCGGCGTTCGTCGGCCTCGGCGACGAGGTCCTCGGACTGGTTGTAGTCCCCGTCGGCGGCCTGGACGGCCCACAGGTGGACGGCGACGCCGTGTTCCTTGGCAGACATCAGGCCGGGCAGCAGGTCGCCGTCGCCGGTCACCAGGACCACGTCGGAACAGGCGCGGTTGCGGGCCAGCTCGGTGAGCTCGGCGTGCATGGCCGCGTCCACGCCCTTCTGGGCCCAGCGGCCGTCGCTGCGGGTCAGCGCACCGAGCCGGACGGTGACGCGGGGCATGACGCGCAGCCGGCGGTGTTCGGGCTGGGGCACGCGGTCGGGCGCCCCGTCGAACCAGTAGATCCGCAGCAGGGGTTGTTCGGTGTCCGCCTCCGCCCGTTCGCGCAGGCCCTGGATGAGGGCGGCGTGGTCGACGGTGATGCGGGAGCGGGAGGGCTCCCCTGCGAGAAGGCTCGCGGCGGCGCCCAGCAGATAGCCGGCGTCCACCAGGACGACGCAGCGGTCCACGCGTTCCACCCTCTTCCCTGGGGGTCCTCGATAGGTTTTCCCCGAGTCTGCCCGACCGCAAGGAGGTTGACGGCCGGAACTCGATCATCGGCGTGGCGTATCTCCGGGCGACCGCGGGCCGGGGCACCGGCTACGCGCAGTAATGATCCAAAATGCGAGGTTTATGCTGCTGTGTGAGTGTGAAGGCGGCCCTGGCCCCTACACCCCCCACGGAGGCTTCCCATGGCCAAGAACAAGAACCGCCAGCAGCCCGCCAAGTCCGAGGACCGCTCGTCGTCGCAGGATCCGGGCAAGAGCTCGATGGAATCCACGCCCGAGTCCTCGCCGTCGTCGGCGCCGAGCCCGATGCACATGGCCGGCAAGCGCAAGGAAAAGAAGTTCGGCCACAACTGATTCGGCCACGAACGACCCGAGCCGACCCGACCGACGCGGCCCCCCGCGTCTCGTCGGCCGGACAGGACGAAGGGCGCGCCCGGTTCCCCCCGGCGCGCCCTTCCTCGTGTCGTGGGCGCCGCGGCGCCGGTCGGCTAGCCGGCCAGGCAGGACGGGCCGAGCAGCACCTTGAGGTCGCCGAACAGCGCCGGGTCGGGCTTGACCCGGTGCTTGTCGAGCCGGAGCACGGTGGTGGTGCGCGGCCCCTGGAGCTTGATCCGCACCTCGCTGTTGCCCTGGTGGTGGCGCAGGATCTCGCCCAGACGGGTCACCATCGGCGGGGTCACCTTGACCGTCGGGATGGTCAGGACGACGGGCGCGTTGGTGCCGGCCGAGGAGAGGTCGGGCACCATCATCTCCATCGCCACGAGCCGCGGGACGTCCTCGCGCTTGTCCAGGCGGCCCTTGACGAAGACGACCGTGTCCTCGACCAGCTGGGTGGAGACGAGCTGGTAGGTGGCCGGGAAGAACATGCACTCGATGGAGCCGGCCAGGTCCTCGACGGTGGCGATGGCCCAGGCGTTGCCCTGCTTGGTCATCTTGCGCTGGAGGCCCGAGATGATGCCGCCGATGGTGACGACGGCGCCGTCGCCGTGCTCGCCGCCGGTGAGCTGGGAGATGCCGGCGTCCGTCTTGTCGGAGAGGACGTGTTCCAGGCCGAAGAGCGGGTGGTCGGACACGTAGAGGCCGAGCATCTCGCGCTCCTGGGCGAGCAGGTAGGCCTTCTCCCACTCCACGTCGGAGAACTCCACGTCGAGTCCGAAGCCCGGCTCGTCGCTCGCGCCCTCGTCGCCCATGCCGCCGAAGAGGTCGAACTGTCCCTCGGCCTCCTTGCGCTTGACCGCGACCACGTTGTCGATCATCGGTTCGTGGTGGGCGACCAGGCCCTTGCGCGTGTGGCCCATCTCGTCGAAGGCGCCGGCCTTGATCAGCGACTCGACCGTCCGCTTGTTGCAGACGACGGCCTCGACCTTGTCCAGGAAGTCGGGGAAGGTCGAGTACTTCCCCTTGGCCTTCCTCGTCTTGATGATCGAGTCGACGACGTTGTTGCCGACGTTGCGGACGGCGGTGAGGCCGAAGAGGATCACGTCGTCGCCCTGGGCGGCGAAGTTCGGCTCGGACTCGTTCACGTTCGGCGGCAGCACCTTGATGCCCATGCGCCGGCACTCGTTCAGGTAGATCGCGGACTTGTCCTTGTCGTCCTTGACCGAGGTGAGCAGGCCCGCCATGTACTCGGCGGGGAAGTTCGCCTTGAGGTAGGCGGTCCAGTAGGAGACCAGCCCGTACGCGGCCGAGTGCGCCTTGTTGAAGGCGTAGCCGGCGAAGGGGACCAGGACGTCCCACAGGGCCTGGATCGCCTTGTCGTTGTACCCGTTCTTGCGGGCGCCCTCCTGGAAGATGGTGAAGTTCTTCGCCAGCTCCTCGGGCTTCTTCTTGCCCATCACGCGGCGCAGGATGTCGGCCTCGCCGAGCGAGTAGCCGGCGATGATCTGCGCGGCCTTCTGCACCTGCTCCTGGTAGACGATCAGTCCGTAGGTGACCGCGAGCACCTCTTCGAGGGGCTTCTCCAGGTCCGGGTGGATCGGGGTGATCTCCTGCTGCTTGTTCTTGCGCAGGGCGTAGTTCGTGTGGGAGTTCATGCCCATCGGGCCCGGCCGGTACAGGGCCGAGACGGCGGAGATGTCCTCGAAGTTGTCGGGCTTCATCAGGCGCAGCAGGGAGCGCATGGGGCCGCCGTCGAACTGGAAGACGCCGAGGGTGTCACCGCGGCCGAGCAGTTCGAAGGTCTTGGGGTCGTCGAGCGGGAGGCCGAGGAGATCGATGTCGATCCCCTTGTTGGCCTTCACCATCTTGACGGCGTCGTCCATGATCGTGAGGTTGCGCAGGCCGAGGAAGTCCATCTTCAGCAGGCCGAGCGACTCGCAGCTCGGGTAGTCCCACTGGGTGATGGTGACGCCGTCGGTGTGCCGGACCCAGACGGGCACGTGGTCGGTGATCGTCTCGCTGGACATGATCACGCCGGCGGCGTGCACGCCCATCTGCCGCACCAGGCCCTCGACGCCCATGGCGGTGTCGATGACCTTCTTCACGTCGGGCTCGTTCTCGTACATCCCGCGGATCTCGCCGGCCTCGCCGTAGCGGGGGTGCGTCGGGTCGAGGATGCCGGAGAGCGGGATGCCCTTGCCGAGGACGTCGGCGGGCATGGCCTTGGTGAGCCGGTCGCCCATGGCGTAGGGGTAGCCGAGGACGCGGGCGGAGTCCTTGATCGCGTTCTTGGCCTTGATGGTGCCGTAGGTGCCGATCATGGCGACCTTGTCGGCGCCGTACTTCTCCGTCACGTAGCGGATCACCTCGACGCGCCTGCGCTCGTCGAAGTCGATGTCGACGTCGGGCATGGAGACGCGCTCGGGGTTCAGGAAGCGCTCGAAGATCAGGCCGTGGGTGAGCGGGTCGAGGTCGGTGATGCCCATGGCGTACGCGACGATCGAGCCGGCCGCGGAGCCTCGGCCCGGGCCCACCGCGATGCCCTGGTTCTTGGCCCACATGATGAAGTCGGCGACGACGAGGAAGTAGCCGGGGAAGCCCATCGAGATGATCGTGTCCATCTCGTACTCGGCCTGCTTCATCCGGTCGTCCGGAATGCCCCCCGGGTAGCGGCGGTTCATGCCGCGCATGGTCTCCTCGCGGAACCAGGTGACCTCGGTGTAGCCGTCCGGGATGTCGAACTTCGGCATCAGGTTCCGGAACTGGAACATGCCCTCGGTCTCGACCTGCTCCGCGACCAGCCGGGTGTTGGCGCAGCCCTCCTGCCAGGCGTCCGAGGAGTCGATGGCGTACATCTCCTCCGTGGACTTCAGGTAGTAGCCGGTGCCGTCGAAGCGGAAGCGGTCCGGGTCGGAGAGGTTCTTGCCGGTCTGGATGCACAGCAGGGCGTCGTGGGCGGTGGCCTCGCTGGCGTAGGTGTAGTGCGAGTCGTTCGTGACCAGCGGCGGGATGCCGAGCTTCTTGCCGATCTCCAGCAGTCCGTCGCGGACCCGGCGCTCGATCTCGATGCCGTGGTCCATCAGCTCCAGGAAGTACCGCCCCTTGCCGAAGATGTCCTGGTACTCGGAGGCGGCCTTGAGGGCCTCGTCGAACTGACCGAGGCGCAGTCGGGTCTGGAGTTCACCGGAGGGGCAGCCGGTGGAGGCGATCAGGCCCTCGGACCACTTGGAGATCGTCTCCTTGTCCATGCGCGGCCACTTCGTGAGCCATCCCTCGGCGTACGCGTCGGAGGACAGCCGGAAGAGGTTGTTCAGGCCGGTGGCGTTCGCCGCCCAGATCGTCTTGTGGGTGTATCCGCCCGAACCGGACACGTCGTCGCGCTTCTGGTGCGGTTGCCCCCACTGGATCCTGCGCTTGTTGCGGCGGGACTCGGGCGCGACGTACGCCTCGATGCCGATGATCGGGGTGACCCCGGCCTTCTTCGCGGTGTGGAAGAAGTCATAGGCGCCGTGCAGGTTGCCGTGATCGGACATGGCGATGTGCGACATGCCCATCTCGTTGCACGCGTTGAACATGTCCTTCAGCCGCGCGGCACCGTCCAGCAGCGAATACTGGGTGTGGACGTGCAGGTGCGTGAACGGCGCCTTGGTCACGGTGGAGTCCTCCGGGCGGGAGTGAGGGGGGGCAGCCTCGAAGTCTACGTCTCCCGAGTGACAGAAAACGGGCACCGACGGGTACGGTCATCCGTTGCACACCCAGGGACGGTGTCCCGTCCCACACCATCCGCACACGATCGATCCAGCGCCACCAGGAGGCACCCGCCATGGCGGTTCCCGAGACGACGAACGAGCAGCGCGCCGAGCAGATACTCGATGTGTTCGACACCGCCTTCGGTGAGCTCCTCGCCGCCGACCCCGCTGCCTTCCAGGTGAAGTTCCGCAAGATGGCGGCCTCCGCGTTCGCCTTCTACCGGGGGACGGCCTGCCTGTTCTACGCCGACCTGGAGCGCGACCGGCACGGCGGCCCGTACCTGGACGAGCGGACCGGCCGGGTGTGGATCCACGGTGATCTGCACGCCGAGAACTTCGGCACGTACATGGATTCCAACGGCCGCCTCGTCTTCAACGTCAACGACTTCGACGAGGCCTACGTCGGCCCCTTCACCTGGGACCTGAAGCGCTTCGCCGCCTCCGTGGCCCTGATCGGCTACACCAAGGCGCTCAGCGACGAGCAGATCAGCGGGCTCGTGCGGATCTACGCGGCCGCCTACCGGGAGCGGATCCACGCCCTGGCCACCGGCGCCAAGCACGAGGAGGTCCCCTCCTTCACGCTGGACACCGCCGAGGGTCCGCTGCTGGGCGCCCTGCGCGCCGCCCGCTCGCGGACCCGCTTCTCGCTGCTCGACTCGATGACGGAGATCCGGGAGTACGAGCGCCGCTTCACGGCGGGCCCCGGCACCATCGAGCTGGACGCGGCCACCCGGTACAAGGTGCTGGCCGCCTTCGACGGGTACCTGGAGACCCTGCCGGAGGAGTCCCTGGTGCGCCCCGACTCCTACCGGGTCAAGGACGTGGTGGGTCGGCGGGGCGTCGGCATCGGGTCGGCCGGCCTGCCCTCGTACAACATCCTGCTGGAGGGACACAGCGACGCCCTGGAGAACGACGTCGTGATCTACCTCAAGCAGGCGCAGACCCCGGCGGTGTCCCGGCACATCACCGAGCGGTCGGTGCGGGACTACTTCCGGCACGAGGGGCACCGCACGGTGATCTCGCAGCGCGCCCTGCAGGCGCACGCCGACCCGTGGCTGGGTTGGACGGAGCTGGACGGCTCCGGGCAGCTGGTGGCCGAGGTCTCCCCGTACGCGGTCGACCTGGACTGGTCGGACCTGGACGACCCCGAGCAGATCGCGGCCGTGGTCGCCGACCTGGGTCGGGCCACGGCGACGATGCACGCGGCGGCGGACGCGGCCGAGAGCGGCCACTCGCTGGTGCCGTTCTCCACGGAACGGGCCATCGACGCGGCGATCGCCGCCGACGAGGTGGGCTTCCCGGAGCTGCTGGTCGACTTCGCCCACGCCTACGGGGCCCGGGCGCGCGCCGACCACCAGATCTTCGTCGACCTGTTCCGCAACGGCCGGATCACGCCGTAACGGCGAGGGCGTGGGGAGCCCGGGGCCTCCTCTTCACAGGGAGTCGTGGCAGACTCGCGGCGATGGACATATCAGGGACCGGACTCCGGGGGCTGCGAGCCGCGCTGTTCAGCGCGTTCGTCGTGCTGCTCTCCGCGGGCTCGCACGTCCTCATGTCCCGGGTGCCGCTGCCTCCCGCGCTGGTGGCCGGCTCGTTCGCGGGGGTGTTCGCCCTGGCGTTCGCGCTGGCCGGCCGGGAGCGGGGCTTCGGCCCGATCGCCGGGTTGCTGGTGCCGCTGGAGCTGGCGGCCGACACCGTCTTCACCGCCGGGCAGCACCTCTGTTACGGCCCCGCGGGCGGTCCGGTCGCCGGTCCGCTGCGGGCGCTGGGCCTGGACGAGCTGTGCGGGGGCACCCCGGTCGGCGGGCAGCTGGCCGGCGTGCCCGGCCCCGTGGGCGACGCGGGCGCGCTGTCGGCCGCGGCGGGGCCCTGGACGCCCTGGCTGCTGCTGGGCGGGCACGTCGCGATCGGGATGCTGGCCGCCGCGTGGCTGCGCTACGGCGAGCGGGCACTGGGCCGGCTGCTGCGGGCCGTGGCCGCCTTCGCCTTCCGGCCGCTGCTGCTGGCGGTGGCCTCGGTCTCGGCGATCGCCGGGCCGGCGCGCCGGCGGGCACGCCCGCCGCGGCCGGGCTCCGGGGCCCGCACCCGGTTCCCGGCACATTCCGTGGGTCGGCGGGGACCGCCCGTGCGCGGGACGCTCGCGAGCGTCTGACAGGCGTACGGCATTCCCCCCTTCCACACCCCACGGAGATCACGATGAGTTCACGCAACAGCCAGGCGAACAAGGCGGCGGCCCGCGAGCGACTGCGCGTCGAGCGCGAGAAGCAGGCCAAGAAGGCCAAGGCGCGCCGCCAACTGGTCGTCGCGGGCGCGGTGGTGGCCACCTTGGCGCTGGCCGGCGGCGTCGGCTACGCGGTCGTGCAGGCCAACCAGCCCGACCACTGGGAGAAGGCGGCCTCGGCGGAGCTGGTCAAGCCCAAGAACACCACGGGCGAGAACGGCACCACGGTCGTCATCGGCAAGCCCGAGGCGAAGAAGACCCTGGAGCTGTACGAGGACTCCCGCTGCCCGGCGTGCGCCGCCTTCGAGCAGGCCGGCGGCGAGCAGATCAAGAAGGACGTGGACGCGGGCAAGTTCAAGCTCCGGTACTTCGGCGCGACCTTCATCGACAACGCCGCCCAGGGCGAGGGTTCGAAGAACGCGCTGAGCGCGCTGGGCGCGGCGCTGAACGTCGGCCCGGACGCCTTCCTGGCGTACAAGGGGGCGCTCTACTCCAAGGACCTGCACCCCGAGGAAACCGTCGACAGCTTCGCCGAGGACGACTACCTGATCAAGGTCGCGGACACGGTCCCGGCGCTCAAGGGCAACGCCGAGTTCAAGAAGGCCGTCGAGGACGGCACGTACGACCGGTGGGCGCTGGAGATGTCGAAGGTCTTCGACAAGTCCGACGTGAAGGGCACGCCGACCCTGAAGATGGACGGCAAGAAGATCGAGACCCCCTCGACGGTGGAGGCGTACACCGCCGCGATCGACAAGGCCCTCGCGGGCTGACCCTCCCCGGCCCCGGCCCCGGCTCGGGCCCCGACAATGGGCGGACGAACTCCTGGAGTTCGTCCGCCCGTTGCTTTCCCACGTCTGTACCGACGGTATACCGGTCAGTAATATGACCGCCCGTGACCAGTCATCTCTCCTCTTCCCCCGCCGCGACAAACCCGCGCCGCCGTACGGTGGTTCTGGGCGCCGCGGCCGCGGCGGCGCTCGCGCCGATCGCCACGCTGGGCCTGTCTCCCGCCCACGCGGCCGAGACCGCCCCCGCCTTCCCGCACGGCGTCGCCTCCGGCGACCCGCTGCCCGACGGGGTCCTGTTGTGGACCCGTGTCACCCCCTCCCCCGAGGCCGTCCCCGGCTCCGGTCTCGGCCCTGACACCGCGGTGGGCTGGGAGGTGGCCGAGGACCGCGACTTCGCCCGGATCGTGGCGAGCGGCTCCGTCACGGCGACCGCCGCGACCGACCACACGGTCAAGGTGGACGTGCGCGGCCTGCGCCCGCACACCCCGTACTGGTACCGCTTCACCGCGGGGGCGACCGTCTCCGCGATCGGGCGCACCCTGACCGCCCCGGCCGTCGACGCGGCCACGCCGGGGATCCGCTTCGGCGTGGTGTCCTGCGCGAACTGGGAGTCCGGCTACTTCTCCGCGTACCGCCACCTGGCCGCCCGCACCGACCTGGACGCGGTCCTGCACCTGGGCGACTACGTCTACGAGTACGCCTCAGGGACCTACCCCGAGGCGAAGTACGTCGTGCGCCCGCACCAGCCGCGGCACGAGATCGTCTCGTTGGCCGACTACCGGACCCGGCACGGCACGTACAAGACCGACGCGGACCTCCAGGCGCTGCACGCGGCGCACCCCGTCGTCGCGATCTGGGACGACCACGAGTTCGCCAACGACGCCTGGTCCGGCGGCGCGGAGAACCACACCGCGGGCGCCGAGGGGGACTGGGCGGCCCGCGCGGCCGCCGCGAAGCAGGCGTACTTCGAGTGGATGCCGGTCCGCGCCTCCATAGCCGGGACCGTCTACCGCCGGCTGCGCTTCGGCAGTCTCGTCGACCTGCACCTGCTGGACCTGCGGACCTTCCGCTCGCAGCAGGTCAAGGTGGGCAGCGGCGCGGTGGACGACCCGGAGCGCACCATCACCGGGCGGGCGCAGTTGGACTGGCTCAAGTCGGGGTTGGCGAACTCGAACGCCGCCTGGAAGCTGGTCGGCACCTCGGTGATGATCTCGCCGGTGGCGTTCGGCTCGCTGCCCGCGCACCTGCTGAAGCCCCTCGCGAAGCTGTTGGGCCTGCCCGAGGGCGGACTGGCGATCAGCACGGACCAGTGGGACGGCTACACGGACGACCGCAAGGAGCTCCTGGGCCACCTGAAGGACCGCGGGATCAAGAACACGGTCTTCCTGACCGGTGACATCCACATGGCGTGGGCGAACGACGTCCCGGTGAACATGGCGACGTATCCGATCTCGGGCACGGCGGCGACCGAGTTCGTGGTGACGTCGGTGACCTCCGACAACATCGACGACATCCTGCACGTGCCGGCGGACACCGCCTCGCTGGTCGCCGAGACCGCCGTCAAGGCCGCCAACCGACACGTGAAGTGGCTGGACATGGACGCTCACGGGTACGGCGTCCTGGACGTGACGGGTGAGCGCTCGCAGATGGACTACTTCGTGATCTCGGACAAGCGAAGGCAGGACGCGCGCTCCACGTGGGCCCGCTCGTACCGCACCCTGAACGGGACACAGAAGGTGGAGCGGGCCGACCGCCCGGTTTCCTGACATTCCATCAATTTTGCTGCTCAGAGGGGCGCTTGGTTCACACCAGGCGCCCCTTTCGTCTCTCACGCAACAAATCTTTAACCGCCGGGATCTTGCCATCCTTATGACATGCCCACGTAAGCTCGCGCCGGCGTGAGGAAGTACCTCACCCCCCACCCACGCTTCGCGAGGAGTACACGTGCGCGCTCTCGCCCGCATATCCCCCCTTCTCCGCCGCCGCATCGCAGGCACGGCCGTTCTGGCCGGAACCCTGGCGTTCGCCCCGCTGACGGCCCCCACGTCCGTCGCCGCGGCGCCCGCCGCCAAGACCCCGGCACAGGCATGTCTCGACCAGGCCGCCGGCGCCGCCGCCGACGCCCGGGTCGCCCGCCCACGCGACCACCAGGCGGCCGACCCGAACGAGGTGACGGACGCCCAGGTCAAGGCCATGGACGCCGACCTCAAGAGAAGACTGGGCCAGTCGACCCCGCAGCAGCAGGACGGCATGCGCGCCCGGGCCGCCGCCGCCACGACCATCCCGGTCTACGTGCACGTCATCCACTCCGGTGCGACCGGAAAGCTGACCGCGGCGCAGATCAACAGCCAGCTCGCCGTCCTCAACTCGGCCTACGCCGGCCAGGGCAGCGGAAACGTGAACTCGGGCTTCCAGTTCTCACTGGCCGGGACCGACTACACCGACAACGCGACCTGGTACAACGTCTCGGACGGCACCACCGCCGAGAAGAACATGAAGAACGCCCTGCGCAAGGGCGGCAAGAACGCCCTGAACCTCTACACCGCCAACCTCGGCGGCGGGCTCCTCGGCTGGGCCACCTTCCCGAGCTCCTACGCCTCCCAGCCCAAGATGGACGGCGTGGTCATCCTCAACAGCTCGATCCCCGGCGGCTCCGCCGCCAACTACAACCAGGGCGACACCGCCACCCACGAGGTCGGCCACTGGCTCGGCCTCTACCACACCTTCCAGGGCGGCTGCTCGGGCAGCGGCGACTCCGTCTCGGACACCCCGGCCGAGGCGAGCGCCGCGTTCGAGTGCCCGACCGGCCGCGACACCTGCGGCGCGAGCGGCGCGGACCCGATCCACAACTTCATGGACTACACGTACGACTCCTGCATGTACCAGTTCACGAGCGGCCAGGTGTCGCGCATGAAGAGCATGTGGACGGCGTACCGGGCCTGACGCACGTGACGGGGGCCCGGCCGGACGTCCACCCGGCCGGGCCCCTTCGCGCGCACCCGTCCCCTACAGCCCGTCGAGGAAGGACAGCGCGACCTTCCAGGTCTGCTCGGCCGCCTCGGCGTCGTAGTCGTCGAGATCGGGATCGGTGAACAGGTGCCCGGCGCCCGGGTAGCCGTGGACCTCCACGTCCGCCCCGGCCCTGCGCATCCCCAGGTACCAGGCGGTCAGCCAGTCGTGCGGCTCGAAGGGGTCCGGGTCGGCCACGTGCAGTTGCACCGGCAGGTCGTCCGCCGAGGCGCCGTCGTCCAGGTCGGACGTGCCGTGCAGGAGGAGCAGCCCGCGGGCCTTCTCGTCGTGCAGCGCCAGGTGCTGCGCCACGGAGGCGCCGAAGGAGAGACCCGCGTAGACCAGGCCCCGGTCCGAGTAGGGGGCGGCGGCCAGGATCGCGCGCTTGAGCAGTTCGTCACGGCCGATCTCGTCCCGGTGGGCCATGCCCTCCTCGACGTTCCCGAACGTGCGCCCCTCGAACAGGTCGGGCACGTGCACCTCGTGCCCCGCCGCGCGCAGCCGGTCGGCCGCCGCGTGCACCGCGGGCCGCAGCCCGTACGTCGAATGGAAGAGCATGATGTTCATATCCCCATCGTGCCAGTTTCCCGGGTCCCCTTCCGGTTAGGTTCACGGGCATGGATATGGAGAACGTCCTGCGTCCCGTCGTGGTCATCGGCGGCGCGGTGGTCGTCACGCTCGTCGCCGGATGGCTCCTCGACCTGCTGCTGCGCCGGGCCGACGCCCGCCACGGCGAGACGCCCCTGTGGGGGCTGCTGCGCCGGTGCGGTCCGCCCTTCCGGATCGTCCTGTGCACGGCCCTGCTGAGGGCCGCCTACCCCCAGACCAGGATCCTCACCGATCACCGGGACGGCGTGGGCCGGGCCCTGACCCTGGTGCTGATCGCCTCGACCGCGTGGTTGCTGGTCCGGATCGCCACCGCCGTCGTCGACTCCACGTACACGCGCTACGCGGCCGGCGCCGGCGACGCCGCCCGGGTCCGCCGGGTCCGTACCCAGGTCACGCTGATCCAGCGGGTCGTGACCGCCGTGGTCGTGGTCGTGGCGATCGCCGCCATGCTGCTGACCTTCCCCGCGATGCGCACGGTCGGCGCCTCGATGCTCGCGTCCGCGGGCGTCCTCGGCATCGTGGCCGGCATCGCCGCGCAGTCCGCGCTGGGCAACCTCTTCGCCGGCCTCCAGATCGCCTTCGGCGACACCGTCCGCATCGGCGACACCGTGGTCGTGGACAAGGAATGGGGCACGGTCGAGGAGATCACCCTCACCTTCCTCGTGGTCCGCACCTGGGACGAGCGCCGGATCACGATGCCGGTCTCGTACTTCACCGGCAAGCCGTACGAGAACTGGTCGCGCGGCGGGGCCCAGATGACCGGCACGGTCTTCCTGCACCTCGACCACTCGGCGCCGATCCCGCTGCTGCGCGAACAGTTGTCGGAGATCCTCAAGGAGACCCCGGAGTGGGACGGCCGCGGGAGCGGTCTGGTCGTCACCGACTCCACCCCGAACACCATCCAGGTCCGTGCCACGGTCACCGCCAAGGACGCCGACGACGTCTGGACCGTGCGGTGCGTGGTCCGCGAGCGCCTGATCGGCTGGCTGGTGGACCACCACCCCTACGCCCTCCCGCACGTGAACACGGCCGACGCGGTCCAGCCCCCCGGCCTCTGAGGGCTGCGCAGGCTCAGGGGCCGGGCAGGCTCAGGGGCTGCGCAGGCTGCGGACGTCGAGGTGGCGCAGCACCCGGTCCACGATCTCCGGGTCCGACCCCGGCTCGCTGCGCGCGGACAGCACCTCGTGCCGGGCGGCGGACATCATCTCGCGCTGGATCCGCTGGACGTCCCGGATCCGCTCGACCCGCTTCGCGTACGCCTCCCGCCGCTCCTCGTCGACCATGTCGGGGCTGATCCTGGCCCCCACGTCATAGGCCCGCCGGTACAGGATCTCCACCAGGTCCTCGGGGAGGTCCTCCGCCTCCTCGATCTCCTTCAGCCGCCGCTTGGCGGCCTTGGCGGCGCGGATCGCGAGCCGGCGCTCGGTCTCCTTCTCCGCGTCCTCGTCGGCCTCCACCCCCAGCCGGCGCACCAGCCAGGGCAGGGTCAGCCCCTGGCAGACCAGCGTCGCCATGATCACGGCGAAGGCGATGAAGATGATCTGGTCCCGCGCCGGGAAGGGGTCCCCGCCGTCCACCTTCAGCGGGATGGCCAGCGCGAGCGCCACCGAGGCCACCCCGCGCATCCCGGCCCACCACATGACCACGCTCTCCCGCCAGCTCAGCGGGATCTCCTCGTCGTAGTCGCGCCGGTTGTGCAGTTTCTTCGCCAACCAGCCCGCCGGCAGCAGCCACGCCAGCCGTACACCGACCACCACGGCGACCACGAGCCCCGCCCAGCCGGCCATCTCCCACAGCCGGTCCCCGGCGACGCCGAACACGTGGTGCAGTTCGAGCCCGATCAGGCCGAACGCGACCCCGGTGACCAGCATGTCCACGATCTCCCAGAACGTGTGCCCGGCGAGGCGGCCGAGCACGTCGTCGGCGTCGGTCGCGTACTCGGCGAGGAACAGCGCGGTGGTCAACACGGCGAGCACCCCGGAGCCCTGGAGCTCCTCGGCGACCACGTACGCCACGAACGGCACCAGCAGCGTCAGCCCGATCTGCAGGGTGACCTCGCCGAGCCGGCCCATGAGCCGGTTCGTGGCCCAGCCGAGCCCGAGCCCCACGGCCACCGCGACCACGGCGGAGAGCACGAACTCCCCGAGCGCGTCGGGCCAGGAGAAGCTGCCGCTGACGGCGGCGGCGACGGCCACGTGGTAGAGCACGATGGCGGTGACGTCGTTGAAGAGCCCCTCGCCCTCCAGGATGGAGACCATGCGGCGCGGCAGCCCGAGCGCGCCGGCCACGGCGGTGGCCGCGACGGGGTCGGGCGGCGCGACGAGCGCGCCGAGCGCGACGGCCGCGGCGAGGGGCAGGCCGGGGACGGCGGCGTGCGCGACGGCGGCCACGGCGGCGGTGGTCACGAAGACCAGGGCCACGGCCAGCAGGAGGATGGGCCGCACGTTGGCGGCGAACTGCCGCCAGGACGTGCGTTGCACGGAGGCGTACAGCAGCGGCGGGAGCACCAGCGGGAGGATGTACTCGGGCGGGATGTCGACGTTCGGCACGGCCGGCACCAGGGCCAGCACCACCCCGCCGATGGTCATCAGCACGGGCGAGGGCAACCCGAGCCGGTCCCCGAGCGGTACGGTCACCACGGCCCCGAGCAACAACACGAACAACAGAGCAAGCTGATCCACAACCCCAGCCTGCCCCATCCGCCCGCCGAGCCCCGCCAGCCCCGCCGGCGCAACGCCCGGCCAGGGCCCGCGAGCCCGGCGTGATCCGAAAGACCGGCCCTAGGGCAGGCGGCGCCGCATCGAGCGGTGGGGGATGCCCGCGTCCTGGAACTCCGGCCCGTAGGCCTCGTATCCGAGCCGCTCGTAGAAGGCGAGGGCGTGCGTCTGCGCGCCCAGGTCGACCGCGGTCAACCCCAGCCTCGTGGCCTGTGCCTCGATCGCCCGGACCAGCGCCGCGCCGACGCCCAGTCCGCGCGCCGACTTCGCGACGGCCAGCCGCCCGAGGGATCCGACCTCCGGGGCGCCCGTCTTGCCCAGCGCCTCGGGCCCGTACAGCAACCGCCCGGTACCCAGCGCCTCCCCGTCCGGCCCCTCGGCCAGCACGTGCAGCGCGATCGCGTCGTACGCGTCGTACTCGATCGACTCCGGCACGGACTGCTCGACCACGAACACCTCGGTCCGCACGGCGAAGCAGGCCGCCATGTCGGCGTCGCAGGAGGCCACGCGCACCTGGTACGAGGTCACTCGCTCTCCGCGCGGATCACGTCCAGGGCGTGCTGGAGGTCCGCCGGGTAGCCGCTCTCGAACTCGACCCACTGGCCGTCCGACGGGTGCTCGAAGCCGAGGCGCACCGCGTGCAGCCACTGCCGGGTCAGCCCCAGTCGCTTCGCGACCGTCGGGTCGGCGCCGTACGTCAGGTCGCCGACGCAGGGGTGCCGGTGCGCGGCCATGTGCACGCGGATCTGGTGCGTGCGGCCGGTCTCCAGCTTGATGTCCAGCAGGGATGCCGCGCGGAAGGCCTCGATCAGGTCGTAGTGGGTGACCGAGGGCTTGCCCTCCTGGGTCACGGCCCACTTGTAGTCGGCGGTGGGGTGGCGGCCGATGGGCGCGTCGATCGTGCCGCTCATCGGGTCCGGGTGGCCCTGCACCAGCGCGTGGTAGCGCTTGTCGACCACGCGCTCGCGGAACTGGTTCTTCAGGGAGGTGTACGCCCGCTCCGACTTCGCGACGGCCATCAGGCCGGACGTGCCGACGTCGAGCCGGTGCACGATGCCCTGGCGCTCGGAGGCGCCGGAGGTGGAGATCCGGTAGCCGGCCGCGGCGAGGCCGCCGATGACGGTGGTGCCGGTCCAGCCGGGGCTCGGGTGGGCGGCGACGCCGACCGGCTTCATGATGACGACGATGTCGTCGTCGTCGTGGACGATCTCCATGCCGGGAACGGGCTCGGCCACCAGCTCGATCGGCCGCGGCGGCGCGGGCATCTCGACTTCGAGCCAGGCGCCACCGTGCACGCGCTCGGACTTCCCGACGACACTGCCGTCGACCGACACCTTCCCCGCGGCCGCGAGATCGGCCGCCTTCGTCCGGGAAAACCCGAACATACGGGCGATGGCGGCGTCGACGCGCTCGCCCTCCAGGCCATCGGGAACGGGCAGGGTTCGGATCTCGGGAATCGTACTCACCTGTCGAGTATGCAGGACTCGACGCGGGAGCCCTCCCGCGAGCAGTCCCGCGATCAGTCCTTGTGGACCGTGCCGTCCGGGTCGAGACCCCGGAACGAGAGCAGGACGATCAGGATCCCGCCGCACACGATCGCGGAGTCCGCGAGGTTGAAGACGGCGAAGTGGGCGGGAGCGATGAAGTCGACGACCGCCCCCCGGAAGACGCCCGGCGAACGGAAGATCCGGTCGGTCAGGTTGCCCAGCGCGCCGCCCAGCAGCAGGCCCAGCGCGATCGCCCACGGCAGGCTGTAGAGCTTGCGCGCCAGTCGGACGATCACCACGATCACGGTGGCGGCGATGCAGGTGAAGATGATCGTGAAGGCCTCGCCGAAGCCGAAGGCGGCCCCGGGGTTGCGGATCGCCGAGAACTTCAGCAGGTCACCGATGACCTCGATGGGCTGCTCGTGCTCCAGTTTGGCGACGACCAGCATCTTGCTGCCGAGGTCGATCAGGTACGCCAGCGTCGCCACCACGAGCAGTGCCACGATCCGCCGGCGCCCCCTGGGCGCGGTCGACTCGGGCTCGGTGTCGTCCCCGACCTCCGGCGTACCGATGATGCGCTCCGCCTCTGCCACGTGAGTCCCTCGAACTAGCTCGAACCAGGTTCCGGCGAAACCGCCCTGCCAGGTTCCTGGACCCTGACGAGACACGAGGGTACGTCAGGGCGCCCGCCCGCCGCCCGGCCAGGACCCGCCCTAGTGGCGCCGCTCCTGCTTCTGCTTGCAGTCCACGCAGAGCGTGGCGCGGGGAAACGCCTGCATCCGGGCCTTGCCGATGGGCTTGCCGCAGTTCTCGCAGAGACCGTAGGTGCCCGCCTCCAGCCGTTCCAGCGCGCGTTCCGTCTGCTCCAGCATCAGGCTCGCGTTCGCCGCGAGGGCCAGTTCGGACTCCCGGGTGATGTTCTTGGTGCCGGTGTCCGCCTGATCGTCCCCCGCGCCGTCGCCCGAGTCCCTCATGAGGCCCGAGATGGCCGCGTCGGAGGCCTGGAGTTCGGCCCTCAGGCGCAGCACCTCGCTCTCCAGTTCGGCCCGGGCCTCGGCGACCTCCGCCGGCGTCCAGGGGTCCTCTCCCGGGCGTACGGGGAGCTCTTCGGGAGCGGCCGGCGCGCCGCCCCGCGCCTTGGGCAATCCGCTGGTTGCGGCAGCGGCCGTCTTCCTGGCCGTGCCGGTGCTCTTCTTGGCGACCACTTTCCGGGCTCCCGTCTCTGACGCGGCATGCGCCGCCCCCTCGGCCGCGGCCGGTTTGGCCGTGACCTTCTTCGCCGTCGACTTCTCGGCGGCCGCCACCTTGGCGGCGGACGCCGACTTCTTCTCGGGTGCCTTTTTCGCGGGCGCCTTCCGCGCGGCGGCCGTCTTCACGGGCGCCCCGTCGGCGGGAGCCGGCGCCGGTGCCCCGACCTCGGTTCCGACCTCGGCTCCGACAGCCTTCCCGACAGCCTTCTTGGTAGTCCCGGCGGTCTTCTTCGCCACCATGGCCGCGGCCCCTTCACATACTGTGATCATTGCTCGCGAATCGTGCCGGAACGATAAATCGACGCCGGCCGCGCGGCAACGGGGCGCGCATCCCGCGAGGTCAACCTGCATCCGTTGTGCCCAGCCGACAGCCCGGTAATCCGCCCCTCCCGCCCCACCGGAACCGGGGCCGGGGCGTCCGCCCATCCGGGTCACCGCGGCCCCCGCCGCGCGGCCCCGCGCCGCGCCCGGAATTTCGGTCGGTCCCGCACCGCCCCGGCCCGTACACTGGGCCCAGCGAGAGGCATGGATGGGGACGAGTAGCGTCGGACGCAGCCAGGAGCGACCCGGGGACGGTGAGAGCCCGGGGGCGAGCGCGATGCGAAGGATCACCCCGGAGCCGCCGGAAGAAAGCCGTCACGATCACGGATCCCGCACGGATCCCCGTACGGGAAGTAGAACCGGCTTCGCACCCCAATGAGGGGGCCATCGGATCCGTCCGACGGCCAAGGAGGGTGGTACCGCGGGAGCGCGACAAGGCTCTCGTCCCTCCGGACGGAAGTGACATCCCGCCGGAGGAAGAGTTCAGCCTCATGACCACACCGCCGCAGTACCGCCCGGTACCCGCCCAGGTCGACCTGCCCGCCCTCGAACACGCCGTCCTGGACTTCTGGCGCGAGAGCAAGACCTTCGACAAGACGCTGGAGCAGTCCGAGGGCCGCCCCGAGTGGGTCTTCTACGAGGGCCCGCCCACCGCGAACGGCATGCCCGGCGCGCACCACATCGAGGCCCGCGTCTTCAAGGACGTCTTCCCCCGCTTCCGCACCATGCGCGGCTACCACGTGGCCCGCAAGGCCGGCTGGGACTGCCACGGCCTGCCCGTCGAGCTGGCCGTCGAGAAGGAACTCGGCTTCAACGGCAAGCAGGACATCGAGGCGTACGGCATCGCCGAGTTCAACTCCAAGTGCCGCGAGTCGGTGACCCGGCACACCGACGCGTTCGCCGAGCTCACGACCCGCATGGGCTACTGGGTCGACCTGGACGACGCCTACCGGACCATGGACCCGGAGTACGTGGAGTCCGTGTGGTGGTCGCTGAAGGAGATCTTCAACAAGGGTCTGCTCACCCAGGACCACCGCGTCGCCCCCTGGTGCCCGCGCTGCGGCACCGGCCTCTCCGACCACGAGCTGGCCCAGGGCTACGAGACGGTCGTCGACCCCTCGGTCTACGTCCGCTTCCCGCTGACCTCGGGTCCCCTCGCGGGCGACGCCGCGCTGCTGGTGTGGACGACGACCCCGTGGACCCTGGTGTCCAACACGGCCGTCGCGGCGCACCCCGATGTCCGCTACGTCGTCGCCACCAACGGCGAGGAGCGGCTGGTCGTCGCCGAGCCGCTGCTGGAGAAGTCCCTCGGCGAGGGCTGGGAGGCCACCGGCGAGTCCTTCACGGGCAAGGAGATGGAGCGCTGGACGTACCGGCGCCCCTTCGACCTCGTCGAGTTCCCGGAGCCCGCGCACTACGTCGTGAACGCCGAGTACGTCACGACCGAGGACGGCACCGGTCTGGTCCACCAGTCCCCCGCCTTCGGCGCCGACGACCTCGCGGTCTGCCGCGCCTACGGCCTGCCGGTCGTGAACCCGGTCCGCCCCGACGGCACCTTCGAGGAGGACGTCCCGCTCGTCGGCGGCGTCTTCTTCAAGAAGGCCGACGAGAAGCTGACCGCCGACCTCGACGCGCGCGGCCTGCTCTTCAAGCACATCGCCTACGAGCACAGCTACCCGCACTGCTGGCGCTGCCACACCGCGCTGCTCTACTACGCGCAGCCGTCCTGGTACATCCGCACCACCGCCGTCAAGGACGCGATGCTGCGGGAGAACGAGAAGACGAACTGGTTCCCGGACTCGGTGAAGCAGGGCCGCTTCGGCGACTGGCTGAACAACAACATCGACTGGGCGCTCTCCCGGAACCGCTACTGGGGCACGCCGCTGCCGATCTGGCGCTGCGAGGAGAACCACCTCACCTGCGTCGGTTCCCGCGCCGAGCTGGGCGAGCTGTCCGGCACGGACCAGTCGGCCCTGGACCCGCACCGCCCGTACATCGACGACATCACCTTCACCTGCACGCACGAGGGCTGCTCCCTCGAAGCCGTGCGCGTCCCGGAGGTCATCGACGCCTGGTACGACTCGGGTTCGATGCCGTTCGCGCAGTGGGGCTACCCGCACAAGAACAAGGAGATCTTCGAGAAGCGCTACCCGGCGCAGTTCATCTCGGAGGCCATCGACCAGACGCGCGGGTGGTTCTACACGCTGATGGCGGTCGGCACCCTCGTCTTCGACAAGTCCTCCTACGAGAACGTGGTCTGCCTGGGCCACATCCTCGCCGAGGACGGCCGCAAGATGTCCAAGCACCTGGGCAACACCCTCGAACCGATCCAGCTGATGGACCAGCACGGCGCGGACGCCGTGCGCTGGTTCATGGCGGCCGGCGGCTCCCCGTGGGCGGCGCGGCGCGTGGGCCACGGCACGATCCAGGAGGTCGTGCGCAAGACGCTCCTCACGTACTGGAACACCGTGGCCTTCCAGGCCCTGTACGCCCGTACCTCGAACTGGGCGCCGTCGGCGGCCGACCCGGCGCCCGCGGACCGCACGGTCCTGGACCGCTGGCTGCTCTCCGAGCTGCACGCGCTCACCTCCGAGGTGACGGAGGCGATGGAGTCCTACGACACCCAGCGCGCCGGCAAGCTGCTGTCGTCCTTCGTGGACGACCTGTCGAACTGGTACGTCCGCCGCTCGCGCCGCCGCTTCTGGCAGGGCGACAAGGCGGCCCTGCGGACCCTCCACGACGTGGTGGAGACGGTCACCCGGCTGATGGCCCCGCTGACCCCCTTCATCACGGAGCGGGTCTGGCAGGACATGATCGTCCCGGTCACTCCGGACGCCCCGGAGTCCGTCCACCTGTCGACGTGGCCGGTCGCGGACACCACCGCGATCGACCCGGAGCTGTCCCGGCAGATGCTGCTGGTGCGCCGCCTGGTCGAACTGGGCCGGGCGACCCGCGCGGAGTCGGGCGTCAAGACCCGTCAGCCGCTGTCCCGGGCCCTGGTCGGCGCGGTCGGTTTCGACGGCCTGACGGCCGAGCTCCGGGCCCAGATCACCGAGGAGCTGAACGTCTCCTCGCTCGCCTCGCTGTCGGAGGTCGGCGGTTCCCTCGTGGACACGACGGCGAAGGCCAACTTCCGCGCGCTGGGCAAGCGGTTCGGCAAGGGCGTGCAGGACGTGGCCAAGGCCGTGGCCGCGGCGGACGCGGCGGGACTCTCGCTGGCCCTGCGCTCCGGTGAGGCCTCGGTCGAGGTGAACGGCGAGCGCGTGACCCTCACCCCGGAGGAGGTCATCATCACCGAGACCCCCCGTGAGGGCTGGTCGGTGGCATCCGATTCCGGAGCGACCGTCGCCCTGGACCTGGAGATCACCCCGGAGTTGCGGCTGGCGGGTCTGGCCCGCGACGCGATCCGTCTGATCCAGGAGGCCCGGAAGAACTCCGGCCTGGACGTTGCGGACCGGATCGCCCTGCGGTGGTCCTCGGCGGACCCGGAGCTCGTGACGGCCCTGACGGACCACGCGGAACTCATCGCGGACGAGGTCCTGGCGACGGACTTCGCCACCGGCGAGGCCGACGCGTCCTACGGCGACCCGTTCACGGACGAGCCCCTCGGCCTGACCTTCCGCCTCCGCAAGGCGTAACCCCCGCCCCCGACGGCCCGCGCCTCCCACCCGGGAGCCGCGGGCCGTCGGCGTTCCCGCCGAGCACCGTCCAGCCCCGCCCTCCAGCCCCGCCCGCGTTCGAGGCGCGGGGTCCGGGGCGGAGCCCCGGGGCACCGTCCCGCACGGCACCCCCGCCCCGCCCCCGACACCCGGCACCCCCGGGCACGGGTCCGGGTCCGGGCACGGAAACGGGCCGGGCCCGGTACCCCCTGAGGGGAACCGGGCCCGGCCCGAGAGACTGCCGACAGACGCGGCGGCGGCGCCTAGTTGTCGTCCTCGTCGATCAGGAAGCCACGCATCGGCGACGGCGCCTGCATCGGCTGCGGAGCGGCCGGCCGCACCGGAGCCATCGGCTGGGTCATCGCCGGGGACATCTGCTGCTGGCCACCGTAGGACGGACCGCTCATCGGGGAGGGGCCACCCATCGGGGAGGGACCGCCCATGGGGGACGGGCCGCCCATCGAGTGCCCCATCGCACCGGCCGGAGCCATGGACGGCGACGGCGACGGCGGCAGCGCGGGACCGGCCGGGTTGCGCGGCGGGGCCAGCGAGTCGTCGGCCTGGGTCTCCAGCTGACGCAGCTGGGACTCCAGGTAGGACTTCAGGCGCGTACGGTACTCACGCTCGAAGCCTCGCAGGTCCTCGACCTTGCGCTCCAGCGTGGCGCGGGCGGACTCCAGGGAGCCCATCGCGACGCGGTGCTTCTCCTGGGCGTCCCGCTCCAGCGCGTCGGCCTTGGCACGGGCGTCCCGCTCCAGGCCCTCGGCGCGCGAACGGGCCTCGCCGACGATCTTGTTGGCCTCGGAGCGGGCCTCCGCGATCGCCTGGTCGGCGGTCTGCTGCGCGAGCGACAGGACACGGGCGGCGCTGTCGCCGCCGGGGCCCTGCTGCGGGAGCTGCTGGTGCTGCTGCTGGTGCATCTGCTGACCCATGGGCTGCATCTGCTGCCCCATCGGCTGCATCTGCTGGCCCATCGGCTGGCCGAGCGGGTTCTGGCCGCCCATGGACTGCTGCTGCTGCATCTGCTGCATCTGCTGGGGCTGCTGCATCTGCTGCGGCTGGCCCATCTGCTGCTGGCCACCCATGTTGTGCTGCTGCATGGGGCCGCCCATCGGGCCGGGACCCTGCGGGCCCTGTCCACCGGGGCCGGGGGGCAGCTGCGGCTGACCGCCGGGCAGTTGGGGCGGGCCCATCTGCGGCTGCTGCTGCTGCGGCGGGCCGGATATGGCCGCGGGCACGGGGGCGCCGGGGCCGCCGGGGCCACGCTGGTCCTGGGGTTCGGGCTTGCGCATGCCCTGCTGCTGCTGGTTCTGCGCGGCGGCGCGCGTGGCGGCGGCCAGCTTGGCGCGCAGGTCCTCGTTCTCGCGCAGCAGGCGCGTCAGTTCGGACTCGACCTCGTCGAGGAAGGCGTCGACCTCGTCCTCGTCATAGCCTTCTCGCAGGCGGACGGTCGTGAACTGCTTGTTCCGCACGTCCTCGGGAGTCAGCGGCATGTCTTCTTCACCTCTACGTAGTCGTCGGCAGTCGGCAAGACCGTATCGGGACTGTCCCCGGATTCGCGGGGAAGCACATCGTTCACACGCTTCTCGCAGCGGTGCTCACGAAACTGATGAGGATGTAAACGATGATCATCAGAACGAAGAAGGACAGGTCGAGTGCCACGCCCCCGAGACGCAACGGCGGAATGAAACGCCGAAGAAGCTTGAGCGGTGGATCGGTGACAGTGTAGGTGGCCTCCAGAACGACCACCATCGCCTTGCCGGGTGTCCATGAACGTGCGAACTGGAACACGTAGTCCATGACCAGTCGGAAGATCAGCACGATGAGGAAGCACATCAGAGCGATGTAGACCACTTGCAGTGCGACGCCCATCCCGCGCTTCCCTCTCCCCTGCTCCCACTGTGTCCCCGGCCCCGTATCTGACGGATCGGTCTAGCTTTGGTTGAAGAACCCGCCCTCCGCGATGCGGGCCTTGTCCTCCGCCGTGACATCGACGTTAGCAGGAGACAGCAGGAACACCTTCTGCGTCACGCGTTCAATGCTGCCGTGCAGACCGAAGACGAGGCCGGCGGCGAAGTCGACCAGACGCTTCGCGTCGGTGTCGTCCATCTCCGTGAGGTTCATGATCACCGGAGTGCCCTCACGGAAGTGTTCCCCGATGGTACGGGCCTCGTTGTAGGTCCGGGGGTGCAGCGTCGTGATGCGGTACGGCTCCCGCTCGGAGACGACCTTGGGCATGATCACGGGTGCGTTCTTCTCCAGGTTGGTGCGGTCAGGTGTGATGGACGCCACGGGTGCGATTCGCGCCGGACGTCCGCTTTCCACCGGCATCGGGAGGGGTTCCCGCTGTGCCGGGGGCTGTACTGCTCGTACCGGTTCGTCCGTTACGGGCGGTTGGTGCGCGGGCTGCTGACGCCGGCGATCCCGCTCCGGCTCCGGCTCGGGTTCGAACTCGTCGTCGGGGTCGTACCCCGGGTTGTCGTACCGGTCGTCCTCCACGAGGCCGAGGTAGACCGCCATCTTGCGCATCGCGCCGGCCATTCTCCGAGTCCTCCGCTCTGTGGTGGATCGCCCTGTCGCAGGTGTCGCCGTGCCACCAAAGTCGCTGTGTCACCAAAGTCACCAACTGCCCGCGATCCACGTGGTCTATCCGCTCATCTGCGGGAATGACCATATTTTCTGCTGTGGTCCGACTTTCTTCGCGACGTTACCCGAGCCGGGGTCTCGCGCCGAGTACCGCAGTGCCGACGCGTACATGTGTCGCACCCGCCAGCACGGCCTGTTCCAGGTCGGCGCTCATTCCCGCCGACACCATCGTGGCAGCAGGATGGTCGGCGCGCAGGCTGGATGACAATTCCATCAGCCGCTCGAAGGCCGCCTGTTCGCGGCCCGCGTACGTCCCCGCGAGCGGGGCCACGGTCATGAGGCCGTCGATCCGCAGTCCCGGCGCCGCGGCGACGAGGTCCGCCAACTCCGCGAGCAGGTCCGGCGCGGCCCCTCCCCGGGCCCCCCGCTCCCCCGACTCGGCGTCGAGGGCGATCTGCACGAGACAGCCGAGTTCCCGGCCGGCGGCCGAGGCGGCCGCCGACAGCGCGGTGACCAGTTTCGGCCGGTCGACCGACTGCACCACCCGCGCGTATCCCGCCACGGAACGGACTTTGTTCGTCTGCAACTGGCCCACGAAGTGCCAGTCGAGCGCCAGGTCCGCGCAGGCCGCGGCCTTGGGGGCGGCGTCCTGGTCGCGATTCTCCGCAACATGACGGACACCCAGGTCCGCCAGCAGTCGTACGTCGCTCGCCGGATGGGTCTTGGTGACCACGATGAGGGTCACCTCCTCCCGCCCGCGTCCCGCCGCCGCGCACGCCGACGCGATGCGCTCCTCGACCCGCGCGAGGTTCTCGGCGAGCTCGGCCTTGCGTTCCGTCATCCCTCAGTCCAACCAGACATATCCGGCAAGCCGCCCGGTCACCCGGTCACGGCGGTACGAGAAGTGGTCCCGTGACTCCAGTGTGCAGAACGGGGAGCGGTCGGTGTGCGCCACCCCCGCCCGCGCCAACTGTGCGTGCACGCCGGCGACCACGTCCACGGCCGGTGTCCCCCAGCTGGTCTCGGCCCACGCCGCCGGCGCCACCTCGGCGACCGCGTCCCGCATCTCGGCCGGCACTTCGTAGCAACGGCCGCAGACCGCCGGTCCCGTACGGGCGACCATCCGTCCGGGGTCGGCACCGAGGGCGACCATCGCCTCGACGGCGGCGGGCACCACCCCGGCGACCAGTCCGGGTCGCCCCGCGTGGGCCGCTCCCGCGATCCCGGCGACCGGGTCGGCCAGCAGGACCGGCACGCAGTCGGCGGTGAGCACCGCCAGGGCCAGTCCGCGACGGGCGGTCACCACCGCGTCCACCGCGGGGATCGGCTCCCGGTCCGGGTCCCACGGGCCGTCCACGACCGCCACGTCCCGGCCGTGCACCTGGTTCATCCAGATCACCAGCTCGGGAGCGAGGCCGAGGGACTTCGCCGCGGCGGCCCGGTTCGCGCGAACGGCGGCCGGGTCGTCTCCGACCGCGCCGCCGAGATTGAGCTCCTCGTACGGAACGGCGCTCACCCCGCCCCACCTGTCGGTGAAGGCGAAGTGCGCGCCGTTCTCGTCGTGCTGTCCCAGGATCACTTCAAGAAGTCCGGGACATCCAGCTCTTCCGCCGGGCTGTCCTGGTACGGACGGGCCGTCGGGACGTGGGTCGGCGGCGGGAACTCGTTCGCCGGCTCCGGCTCGACCGGAGCCGGGGGCTCCTCGCGCGGGGTGACCGAACCGAGCCCGCCGAAGGCCGGGCGGGCCGGCTCGGCGGCGCGGACCGGAGCCGGGGCGGGCTCCTCGCGCTTGGTGGAGGCCGCGCCGATGACGTTGTCCCGGCGGGCCGGGGGCTGTCCTCCGTCGAAGCCGGCGGCGATGACGGTGACCCGCACCTCGTCGCCGAGCGCGTCGTCGATGACGGCGCCGAAGATGATGTTCGCCTCGGGGTGCGCGGCCTCGCTGACCAGCTGCGCGGCCTCGTTGATCTCGAAGAGACCGAGGTCCGAGCCACCGGAGATGGAGAGCAGCACGCCGCGGGCGCCGTCGATGGACGCCTCCAGCAGGGGCGAGGAGATCGCCATCTCGGCGGCGGCCACGGCGCGGTCGTCGCCGCGGGCCGAGCCGATGCCCATCAGGGCCGAGCCGGCCTCGGACATCACGGACTTGACGTCCGCGAAGTCGAGGTTGATCAGGCCCGGGGTGGTGATGAGGTCGGTGATGCCCTGGACGCCGGACAGCAGGACCTGGTCGGCCGACTTGAAGGCGTCGAGCACGCTGACCTGGCGGTCCGAGATGGACAGCAGGCGGTCGTTGGGGATGACGATGAGGGTGTCGACCTCTTCGCGGAGTTCGGCGATGCCGTCCTCCGCCTGGTTCGCGCGGCGCCGGCCCTCGAAGGTGAACGGTCGGGTGACCACACCGATCGTCAGGGCTCCGAGCGAGCGCGCGATGTTGGCGACGACAGGTGCGCCGCCCGTGCCGGTTCCGCCGCCTTCACCGGCGGTGACGAAGACCATGTCGGCCCCCTTGAGGACCTCCTCGATCTCCTCGCGGTGGTCCTCTGCCGCCTTCCGGCCGACGGCCGGGTTGGCGCCGGCGCCGAGGCCCCGGGTGAGTTCACGGCCGACGTCGAGCTTGACGTCGGCGTCGCTCATCAACAGCGCTTGGGCGTCCGTGTTGATGGCGATGAACTCGACGCCCTTGAGACCGACCTCGATCATTCGGTTGATGGCATTGACACCACCGCCGCCGACACCGATGACCTTGATGACTGCGAGGTAGTTC
Organism: Streptomyces sp. NPDC102278; assembly: GCF_044766345.1. Classification (NCBI taxonomy): domain Bacteria; kingdom Bacillati; phylum Actinomycetota; class Actinomycetes; order Kitasatosporales; family Streptomycetaceae; genus Streptomyces; species Streptomyces sp. NPDC102278. Next base: position 302,912 of record NZ_JBIWLV010000009.1, read on the forward strand.
TGCGGTGCTGCCACGTCGAAGGCCTCTCGCCTCGAGTTACGTGTCGCCGCCTCGCGGGCCTGCGTTGCGACGACTGATGCCGAAATTGGGCCGGTTCGTACATGCCGACCCGAACCCTAACCCTGAAGTTTAGGGTTATGAGTGTGTCTGTTCCTTGGACTCTTCCGAACAGGACACTAAGTCGACAAGTAGCGCGTGTTCAACGAACACGCCGAACCTCCCGTTTTTCTTTTCACCCTATGTGATCACCCGTATCGCTGGCCAACCAGGGTGCGTCGCTGTTCGACTCGACGTCAACTCCCGGACACCGCCGGTGCGGTGGGGACGCTCACGTCGAAGTGGTCAGCCCCGGGCGAGGCCTTCAGCAGGGCGGTCAGCGCCCTGCCTTTCGCTTCACCCAGTTCGCCGCTTCCCCAGACCACGGTTCGCCCCTTGGTGAGCGCCAGCACCACCGAGTCGTACGACTCCACCCTGACCTGCAGGGTCTCCTTCGCGACGGCGTCGGGGAGGCCGCCCGCGATGTCCACCGCCTCGCGCAGCAGCCGCTGCTCGTCGAAACGACGGGCGCTGGGTGACCGTTCCGCTGCCAATTCGAGGACGGGAACGCCTCCGGGTGCTTTCGCCACCGTGTCGAATCGCACACCCGAAGAGTCCACTTCGACGAAGTCCGTGCCCTTCTTGATGAGCAGCACGGGCTTGCGTTCCGTCACTTTCAGGCTGATTCCACGCGGCCACGACCGCGTCACTTCGACCGAATCGATGCGGGGCAGCCGCTCTCGCAGCCGGCTCTCGATCTCGTCCGTGTCGATGCTCACGAGGGGCGCGCCGACCGGGACGGCCGCGGCCGACACCACCTGCCGCGCCGTGAGCACCTCGGTGCCGGCGGAGGTGACCCTCTCGACGCGGAGCCAGGAGGACCCGTAGAGCACCCAGGTGCCGCCGGCGGCGAGGAGCACCGCGGCGGTCAGGGAGGCCAGTACGAGGACCCGGCGCCTTCTGATGCCGGGTCCCCGCGGGCCGGATCCCTTCGGCGACTTGGGACGCCTGCCCGGCTTGGGAGGGCCGGGGTTCCTGCCCTTGCGGGCGTCCCCGTCGGAACCGGGTGTCCCGCGCTGTGCGGTCGTCGCTCCGGCCACTCCTGTGCCTCCTGGGTCAGTGCTCCCGCCTCAGCGGGCTCTGCGTGCGGCGATCGCCTCGTAGACCAGACCGACGAGCAGGTCGTCGGCGTCCCGGCGGCCGAACTCGGCGGCGGCGCGGGACATCTCGTAGAGGCGGTGCGGGTCGGCGAGCACCGGGAGGACCTGGCTGAGCACCCATTCGGGCGTCAGCTCCGCGTCGTCCACGAGCAGGCCGCCGCCGGCCTTGACCACCGGCTGGGCGTTGAGCCGCTGTTCGCCGTTGCCGATCGGCAACGGTACGTAGGCGGCGGGCAGCCCGACGGCGGAGAGTTCGGCGACGGTCATCGCACCCGCGCGGCACAGCATCATGTCGGCGGCGGCGTACGCGAGATCCATCCGGTCCACGTACGGTACCGGCACATAAGGCGGCATCCCGGGCATGTTGTCGACACGCGGCAGTTCGTTCTTCGGCCCGACCGCGTGCAGGATCTGGATCCCGGAGCGCTGGAGGGTCGGAGCGACCTGCTGGATCACCTCGTTGAGGCGCCGGGCCCCCTGCGAGCCGCCGGAGACCAGCAGCGTCGGCAGGTTGGGGTCCAGGCCGAACGCGGCGCGCGCCTCGGGGCGCACGGCGGCCCGGTTCAGGGTGGAGATGGACCGGCGCAGCGGGATGCCGACGTAGCGGGCCCCCCGCAGCTTGCTGTCCGGGGTGGACACGGCGACGGCGTGCGCGTACCGGGAGCCGATCTTGTTGGCCAGTCCCGGCCGGGCGTTGGCCTCGTGGACGATGATCGGCACCCCGAGCCGCTTGGCGGCCAGGTAGCCGGGCAGCGCCACGTAGCCGCCGAAGCCGACCACACAGTCGGCCTTGGTGCGCGTGAGGATCTCCTCGGCCGCCTTGATGGTGCCGCGCAGCCGTCCGGGGACGGTGATCAGCTCAGGGGTGGGCTTGCGGGGCAACGGTACGGCGGGGATCAGACCCAGCTCGTAGCCGCGTTCCGGCACCAGGCGGGTTTCCAGTCCGCGCTCCGTGCCGAGGGCGGTGATGCCCACTGAAGGGTCCTGCCTGCGCAGGGCGTCCGCGAGGGCGAGCGCCGGCTCGATGTGGCCGGCGGTCCCCCCACCGGCGAGTACGACATGCACCGAAATTCACCGCTCTCCGGACGGACGCTTCTTGACGCGCCGTCTCATCGACTTCCATCTCAGCCCGGTCCGCGGCCGGCCGGTCTTCGGCTGCCGCATCGCGAGCGCCGCGCGCGCCGCCGGCTCCTCACGCGCGAAGGCGATGAGCAGTCCGACCGCGAACATGGTCGGCAGCAGGGCCGACCCTCCGTAGGAGAACAGCGGGAGCGGGACCCCGGCGATCGGCAACAGGCCGAGCACCGCACCGATATTGATCACGGCCTGCGCCGTGATCCATGTGGTCACGCCTCCCGCGGCATACCGTACGAAGGAGTCCTCCGTGCGTCCGGCCACGCGGATACCCGCATAGCCTAGAGCCGCGAACAGGGCGAGCACCGACAGCGTCCCCGCCAGACCCAGTTCCTCACCGGTGATGGCGAAGATGAAGTCGGTGTGGGCTTCCGGCAGTTGCCCCCATTTTTCCACACTGGCACCGAGCCCGGAACCGAACCATCCCCCGGACGCGAGGGCGTAGGTTCCGTGGACGGCCTGCCAGCAAAGGTCGTTCTTGCCCGGTTCTGTCGCACCGAGGCAGGCGAGCCGGTCCATGCGGTGCGGGCTGGTCTTGATCAGCAGTGCGATGATCACACCCGCGAACGCGAGAACCCCGACGAACATCCGGGTGGGCGCCCCCGCCAGCCACAGCAGGCCGAAGAGGATGGCCCCCAGGATCATCGCGGTGCCCATGTCGCCGCCGATCATGATGAGTCCGAGCAGCAGGAAGGCGACGGGGACCAGCGGCACCAGCAGGTGCTTCCACTGGCTCAGCAGCCCCTTGTCGCCCTTGCGGGCCAACAGGTCGGCCCCCCACAGGATCAGCGCCAGTTTGCCGAACTCGCTGGGCTGGAGCATGAACGGGCCGCCGAGGGAGAGCCAGTTCCGGTTGCCGTTGATCGACACCCCTATCCCGGGGATCTGCACCAGGGCCATCAGGAAGAGGGTCCCGGCCAGCACCGGGTAGGACAGCGCCCGGTGCAGCTTGACGGGCATCCGCGAGGCGGCCAGCAGCAGGACGGCGCCGATGAGGGCGGCCAGGAACTGCTTCTTGAAGAAGTACGCGTCCCCCAGGCCGAGCTGGAGGGCCTTGATCATGGAAGCCGAGTAGACCATCACGAGGCCGAGCACGGTGATCAGCAGCGAGCTGCCGAAGATCAGGTAATACGCCGTGAGTGGACGGTCCCAGGCTTTGCGCAACTGCTGTTGCGTACGCCGAAGCCCGGCGAGCGGCCCGCGCCCGCCGGGCCGCTTCCCACCGATCACCGGGCGCTTGCGCCCCTGCGCCTTGACGGCCTTGACGACTTTGACTGCCTTCGCGGCGGACGGCCGCCGCCCCGGCAGCACTTGCTTGGCCGGCATCTGTGATCTTCCCCTCCACTCGTGCGAGGCGAGCAGCCGGTCGGGAAGGACACCTGCCCTGGTTCGACCTAGGCGCTCTCGGCGGCCAGTTCGCGCACCGCGTCGGCGAATGCGTCCCCACGCTCGTTGTAGTTCGCGAACATGTCCATCGAGGCACAGGCAGGTGCCAACAGGACCGTGTCGCCGCGCTCGGCGAGACGGGCCGCTTCCCGGACCGCCGCGAGCATCGCCCCAGTGTCGGTCCGGTCGAGGTCCACGACCGGTACCTGCGGCGCGTGTCGCGCCAGCGCGTCCGCGATCAGGGCCCGGTCTGCGCCCATCAGGACGACGGCCCGCAGCCGCTCGGCCGACTTGCGCACGAGCTCGTCGAAGGTCGCGCCCTTGGCGAGGCCGCCGGCGATCCACACGACCGGCTCGAAGGCCGCCAGCGAGGCTTCCGCCGCGTGGGTGTTGGTGGCCTTGGAGTCGTCGACGTACGTCACCCCGTCCACCTCGTCCACGTGCGCGACCCGGTGGGCGTCCGGCCGGAAGTCGCGCAGACCGTCACGGACCGCGCGCGGTTCGACGCCGAAGGCGCGGGCCAGGGCCGCCGCGGCGAGCGCGTTGGCGATGTTGTGCGGGGCGGGCGGGTTGACGTCCTCGACCTGCGCGAGTTCCTGGGCGTTCTTCTGCCGGTTCTCCACGAAGGCCCGGTCCACCAGGATCCCGTCGACCACGCCCAGCATGGAGGGGCCGGGGGCGCCGAGGGTGAAGCCGATCGCCCGGCAGCCCTCCTCGACGTCGGCTTCCACGACGAGGTCCTCGGTGGCCCGGTCCGCGACGTTGTAGACGCAGGCCACCGTGTTGCCCTCGTAGATGCGGCCCTTGTCGACGGCGTACGCCTCCATCGAGCCGTGCCAGTCGAGGTGGTCGGGGGCCAGGTTGAGGACGACCGCCGAGTGGGCGCGCACGGAGGGCGCCCAGTGGAGCTGGTAGCTGGAGAGCTCGACGGCGAGGACGTCGTACGCCTCCCCGCCGGTCACCACGTCGATGATCGGGGTGCCGATGTTGCCGACGGCCGCGGTCTTCAGGCCCGCGGCCCGCAGGATCGACGCGAGCATCTGGGTGGTCGTGGTCTTGCCGTTCGTACCGGTGATCGCGAGCCAGGGGGCCGCGTCGGGGCCCCTCAGGAGCCAGGCGATCTCCACGTCCCCGACGACCTCGACACCGGCCTCGGCGGCCGCCGCGAACAGCGGACTGTCGGGCTTCCAGCCGGGCGAGGTGACGACCAGGTCGGTGCCCTCGGGCAGGGTCGTGGCGTCCGCGAGGCGCACGGAGATCCCCGCGGCCTCCAGCTCCGCCGCCCGGGCCCGGTGGCCCTCGCTGTCGCCGCCGTCGACGACGGTCACCGAAGCGCCGAGGCCGGCCAGGGCGCGGGCGGCACTGATGCCGCTCACGCCGAGGCCGGCGACGGTGATGTTCTTGCCGTGCCAGGAGGTCACTTGTCGGCTGCCCATCCCGCGTAGAAGAGACCGAGACCCACGATCACGCACATGCCCTGGATGATCCAGAAGCGGACGACCACGAGGACCTCGGACCATCCCTTGAGTTCGAAGTGGTGCTGGAGTGGCGCCATCCGGAAGACGCGCTTGCCGGTCAGCTTGAAGGAGCCGACCTGGATGACGACCGACATCGTGATGAGCACGAAGAGGCCGCCGAGGAGCGCCATCAGGAACTCCGTGCGGGAGCAGATGGCGAGGCCGGCGAGCGCGCCGCCGAGGGCCAGCGAACCGGTGTCGCCCATGAAGATCTTGGCGGGCGAGGTGTTCCACCACAGGAAGCCGAAGCAGGCGCCCATCAGGGCGGAGGCGACGACCGCGAGGTCCAGCGGGTCGCGCACCTCGAAGCAGGCGGCCGGATTGGTCAGGGTCTGCGCGTTGGCGCAGGACTCCTGGTACTGCCAGACGCCGATGAAGGTGTAGGCGCCGAAGACCATCACGGCGGCGCCGGTGGCCAGTCCGTCCAGGCCGTCGGTCAGGTTCACGCCGTTGGACATCGCCAGGATCATGAACAGGGCCCAGACGACGAACAGCACCGGCCCGATCGACCAGCCGAAGTCCGTGACGAACGACAGCTTCGTCGAGGCCGGGGTCAGCCCCTTCGAGTCCTTGAACTGGAGGGCGAGCACCGCGAAGGCGATGCCGACGATCAGCTGGCCGGACATCTTGGCCTTGGCCCGCAGGCCGAGCGAGCGCCTCTTGACGATCTTGATGTAGTCGTCCAGGTAGCCGACGACTCCCATGCCGGCCATCAGGAAGAGGACGAGCAGGCCCGAGAAGCTCACCGCCTCACCGGTGATGACCTTCGTCAGGGCGTACGCGATGAGCGTCGCCAGGATGAAGGAGATGCCACCCATGGTGGGTGTGCCCTTCTTCCCGGCGTGGCCGCGGGGGCCGTCGTCGCGGATGAACTGGCCGTAGCCCTTGCGGGCCAGCAGCTTGATCAGGAGAGGGGTGCCGATGAGGGTCAGGAACAGACCGATGACACCGGCGAAGAGAATCTGCCTCATCGGTCGGCGACCTCGCCCTCGCGCTCCAGCAACGCAAGCGCGACCCGCTCCAGGCCGATCGACCTGGAAGCCTTCACCAGCACGACGTCACCCGGGCGCAGTTCACTGCGCAACAGGTCGACCGCCGCCTGCGCGTCGGACACGAGCACCGACTCCTCACCCCACGAACCCTCGTTATATGCGCCCAGTTGCAGCCAGGACGCTTCCCTGCCCCCGACTGCGACGAGCCTGCTCACGTTGAGCCGGACGGCGAGCCGTCCCACCGCGTCGTGCTCGGCCAGCGATGCGTCACCCAACTCGGCCATGGGACCGAGCACCGCCCACGTGCGTCCCCCCTCGGCCCGCGCGGGGCCGCCCATCGCGGCAAGCGCGCGCAGAGCGGCCCGCATGGACTCGGGGTTCGCGTTGTAGGCGTCGTTGACGATCGTCACGCCGTCCGCTCGCTCGGTGACCTCCATCCGCCACCGGGACAACGTGCCCGCCCCGGAGAGCGCGGTGGCGATCTCTGGAGTGGACATGCCCAGTACATGGGCGACGGCGGCCGCGGCGAGCGCGTTCGACACGTGGTGCTCACCGTACAGCCGCAAGGTCACTTCGCCGCACCCGGAGGGTGTGTGGAGTGTGAAGGCGGGCGTTCCGCCGGCCGTCATCCGTACGTCCGTGGCCCGGACGTCGGCGTCCTCGGCCTCGCCGAAGAGGACCGTACGGGCCTTCGTGCGGGCGGACATGGCGCGTACGAGCAGGTCGTCGGCGTTCAGGACGGCGACGCCCCCGTCGGCCTCGGACGGCAGGGACTCGACCAGCTCGCCCTTGGCCTGTGCGATCTGCTCGCGGCCGCCGAACTCGCCGATGTGGGCGGTGCCGACGTTGAGCACCAGGCCGATGCGCGGCGGGGTCAGGCCGGTGAGGTAGGCGATGTGGCCGATTCCGCGGGCACCCATCTCCAGCACCAGGTGCCGGGTGTCCTCGGTGGCCGTCAGGGCGGTGAGCGGCAGGCCGATCTCGTTGTTGAGGGAGCCGGGCGTCCACACGGTGGGGGCGTGCTGTTGGAGCACCTGGGCGATGAGGTCCTTGGTGGAGGTCTTGCCGGCCGAGCCGGTCAGGGCCACCACGTCGGTGCCGAGGCGTTCGACGACGGCCCGGGCGAGGGCACCGAGCGCCTTCTCCACGTCGGGCACGACGATCGCGGGTACGCCGACGGGCCGGGCGGCGAGGACGGCGGCGGCGCCGGCCGCGACCGCGCGCTCCGCGTAGTCGTGGCCGTCGACGTGTTCGCCCTCGAAGGCGGCGAACAGGCTGCCGGCCTCCACCTGGCGGGAGTCGATGACCACGGCCCCGCTGATCCGCACCGACGGATCCGGTATGTCGTGGGGCCGCCCGCCGGTGATGTCGGCGATCTCGGCGAGGGAAAGGGCGATCACTGGTTCACCTCGGCCTGCGTGGTTGCGTGGTGCGGGGCCGCGGTGCGCGCCTCGATGGCCGCGCGGAGGACCTCGCGGTCGTCGAAGGGGCGTACGACGCCCGCGGTGTCCTGGCCCTGCTCGTGGCCCTTGCCCGCGACCAGCAGCGTGTCGCCGGGCCGGGCGCGCGCGACGGCCGCGGCGATCGCCGCGGCGCGGTCGGCGTCCACGAGGACGGCGCCCCGTTCGGCGGGCGGCACGGAGACGGCGCCTTCGAACATCGCGGCCAGGATGGCGAGGGGGTCCTCGGAGCGGGGGTTGTCGGAGGTGAGCACGGCGACGTCGGCGAACCGCGCGGCGGCGGCGCCCATCGGGGCCCGCTTGGTGGTGTCGCGGTCGCCGCCGCAGCCGAGCACGATGTGCAGCCTGCCCTCGGTGACCTCGCGCAGGGCGCGCAGCACCGATTCGACGGCGTCGGTCTTGTGCGCGTAGTCGACGACGGCGAGGAACGGCTGCCCCGCGTCGACGCGTTCCAGCCGGCCGGGCACCCCGGGGACCGCGGCGACGCCGTCGGCGGCGGTCTGCGGGTCGAGGCCGGCGGCGGCGAGGGTGACGATCGCGGCGACGGTGTTGGCGACGTTGAACGGGCCGGGCAGCGGTGCGGTGGCGCGTACGCGCTGTCCGTCCGGGCCGACGAGGGTCAGCGTGGAGTCGGCGGCGCCCAGCACCACGTCCTCGGCGCGCCAGTCGGCGGCCGGGTCACCGGTGGCCGAGAAGGTGACGATCGGGATCGTCGCCTCCTTGGCGAGGCGGCGGCCGTACTCGTCGTCGGCGTTGACCACTCCGAGGCGGGCGCGGCGCTCGGTGAAGAGCTGCGCCTTGGCCTGGAAGTAGTCCTCCATGTCGGAGTGGAACTCCATGTGTTCCGGGCTCAGGTTGTTGAAGACGGCGACGTCGAAGACGCAGCCGTCGACCCGGCCCAGCACGAGCGCGTGGCTGGAGACCTCCATGGCCACGGCCTCGACCCCGCGTTCGCGCATGACGGCGAACAGGGCCTGGAGGTCGGTGGCCTCGGGGGTGGTGCGCTCGGACTTGATGCGTTCGTCGCCGATGCGCATCTCGACGGTGCCGACGAGTCCGGTGGCCCGGCCGGCGGCGCGCAGGCCGCCCTCGACGAGGTACGCCGTGGTGGTCTTGCCCGAGGTCCCGGTGATGCCGAGTTGGAGGAGGGCCTCGCCCGGCCGGCCGTAGATCGCGGCGGCCAGCTCGCCCATCCGGGCGCGCGGGTCGGCGACGGCGAGCACCGGCAGTCCGGTCGCGGCGGCGCGTTCGGCGCCGGCGGGGTCGGTCAGCACGGCGGCGGCGCCGAGGGCGGCCGCCTGGGCGGCGAAGTCCGCGCCGTGCGCCTTGGCGCCGGGGAGGGCCGCGTACAGGTCGCCGGGGCGCACCGCACGGGAATCGTGCGTGATGCCGGTGATCCGCGGACCCGTCGGCTCGCCGGTGGCTTCGACGTCCACCAGGGCCGCGAGCTCGGGCAGCGGGGTGGGGCACACGGACACGGGGCGGGGCGCTCCCGGCGGCACTGCCGGGGCGTCTTTCCGGGTGGTTCTGGGCTGATCAGCGTGGGACACGGCGGTGAGCGTACCGGGCGCGGTGGCCCCGTCGCGAAGCGAGGTCCCGGCCGCGGGGCCGGTGGCCGACTGGTTCCCGGGTTTCGGGGTGATCGTTGTCACTGATGGTGCCTCACGCATTTCTGGCTGGGCGGCGGGTTCACTGGCCGGGCTGCGGGCCGGGCCGGGTACTCGGCTGCGGGGCGGGCTGCGGGCCCGGTTCGAAGGTGACCGGCAGTCCGGCGGGGGCGGTGCCGGTGGGGGCGACCTGGAGGGTCTTGAGGGCGAACTCCATGACCTTCTTGTAGATGGGTCCGCAGATCTGTCCGCCGAAGTAACTGCCCTTGGTGGGGTTCTGGATGGCGCAGTACACGGTGACGCGCGGGCTGTCGGCGGGCGCGAAGCCGGCGAACGAGGCGGTGTACCCCTTGTAGCGGCCGGTCGCCGGGTCGACCCGGTTGGAGGTACCGGTCTTGCCGCCGACGCGGTAGCCGGGGATGCGCGCCTTGGTGCCGGTGCCCTCCTGGTCGTCGACCACGGATTCGAGCATCGCGGCGAGGGTCTTGGCGGTGTCCTGGCTGATCACGGGGGTCTGCTCGGGGGCCGGTGCCGGGGTGAAGCGGCCGTCGGGTCCCCTGCTGCCACGGACCAGGGTCGGCTCGATGCGGACCCCGCCGTTGGCGATGGTGGAGTACACGGAGGCCGCCTGGACGGCGTTGAGGGACAGGCCCTGGCCGAAGGGGATCGTGTACTGCTGGGAGGTGGACCAGGCCTCGGGCTTGGCGAGGATGCCCCGGGATTCGCCGGGGTAGTCCAGGCCGGTGGGCTGCCCGATGCCGAACTTGGTCAGGTATCCGTACAGGACCTTGTTGGCCTCGGGCTGGGTGGCGCCGAGCCGGCCGGTGGCCAGGATGGTCCCGATGTTGGAGGACTTGGCGAGCACCCCGTTCAGGGTCAGGTACCAGGTGGGGTGGTCCACGTCGTCCTTGAAGAGGCGGTCGCCGCGGTGGAGGCGGTTGGGAACCTCGACGGGGGTCGCCGGGGTGGCCTTCTTCTCCTCCAGGACGGCGGCCATCGACATCACCTTGGCGGTGGAGCCGGGCTCGTAGACGTCCTGGAGGGCGGCGTTGCCCATGGCGGTGGAGCGGGCCTTCGAGAGGTCGTTGGGGTCGAAGCCGGGGGCGTTGGCCATGGCCAACACCTCTCCGGTGCGGGTGTCCTGGACGACGACGTAGCCGCGGTCCGCGCCGGACTTCTCGACCTGTTCGGTGATCGCGCTCTGCGCGGCCCACTGGATGTCGCGGTCGATGGTCAGCTCGATGTCCTCGCCGGGCACGGCGGCCTTCTCGCTGGACTCCGCGGTGGGGACGCGCCGACCGCCGGACTGGGCGTAGGTGAGGCTGCCGTCCTTGCCGGACAACTTCTTGTCCAGGGAGGACTCCAGGCCGCCGCCGCCCTTGCCCTCGGCGTTGACGTAACCCAGTATCCCGGCGGCGAGGTCGCCGTTCGGGTACACGCGCTTGCTGCTGTCCTCCTTGAACACCCCCGCGATGACGTTGGCGCCGGGGCCGTTGTTCCTCTTGTCCGCGGCCGCCTTGTCCGCGAAGACCTTCTTGAGGTCCTTGATCTGGTTCCAGACCTGGGGGGTCTGGCGGTGGGCGAGGATGACGTAGCGGGAGTTCCTGGTCTCCAGGAGCTTGGCGAGTTCCTTGGCGTCCTTGCCGAGGATCGGCGCGAGGAGGGCCGCGGCCTGCGCGGGGGCGTCCGGGGCCTTGCTCTCCTGCGCGGTGAACATCTTCGGGTCGGCGGTGATGTCGTACGCGTCGACGCTCGTGGCGAGGGCCACGCCCTTGCGGTCGGTGATCTCCCCGCGTTCGGCGGCCAGGGTGTAGCTGGTGAAGCGGTTCTCGGAGGCCTTGGCGGAGTAGGCGGAGGCGTCGACGGCCTGGACCTGGAGCAGCCGTACGACGAACGCGAGCATGACCAGGGTCAGCCCGACGCCGACGAGGCGCAGTCGGGGTTTGGGGTTCCCGAGCCGGATGGTGTGGGCCGTGCGGGACGGGGCCGGCCTGCGGGTGACGGGACGGGAGGCGGGGCGCGCCGTGGCCCTGGCCCGGTCACCAACGGTGGGCCGGGGCCGGCCGGGACCCGGTACCCGCCGCCGGGGCGGCTCCTGGGGGCTCACGCGTCCACCGCCGACACGGTCGCCGCGACGGCTCCGGCCGGGGCGCCGCCCGGCGGACGAGTCGGGGGCGGGCTGGGGAGAAGCCCCGCGGGGGTCCGCGTCACGACGTCACCTTCCAGGGGTCTGGCTGGGCTGGGGGGTCCCGCTCGACGCGGCCGGGTTCGGCGCGGCCGGGCCGCTCGCCGCGGCGGACGGGGCGCCGGAGGGCGCTGCGGACACCGCCGGCTGCGCGACCGGCGCGGGGGGCGGCGGGGGCGGCGCCTGCGCCTGCGAGGCGGTGCCCGCGACCTTCCCGTCCGGGCCGATGAAGACGGGGCTGCCGCCCGGCACCAGGCCCAGTTCGTGCGCCCGCCGCTGGAGGGCGTCGGGGGCCGAGTAGCCGTCCACGTCCCGTTGGAGCGCCTGCTCCTCGTCCGTCAGGACGAGGGTCTCCTTCTTCAGCTGGGTGAGCTGGAAGGAGCCCTGGTTCAGCGCGGAGTTCAGCAACAGCAGGCTGATCAGGCCGCCGCCCAGCAGGGCGACGACCAACAGCACGAACGGCATCCGGGCCGCCTGACCGGTTCCGCCGCCTGCCGCGACGCCGGGCCGCAGCCGTCCCCCGCGCTTGATCACAGTCGCGCCTCGCGGATCCGTTCGACTCCGCGGCACCGGGCGGGGGCCGCCCGCCGGTTCTCGGCGATCTCCTCCTCCGTGGGGAGTTCGGCGCCGCGCGTGAGGAGTTTGAGCTTGGGCTGGTACTTCTCCGGCACCACCGGCAGTCCGGGCGGCGCCGTGGAGGCGGCCCCCGCCGCGAAGACCTGCTTGACCAGGCGGTCCTCCAGCGAGTGGTACGACAGCACCGCGATCCGGCCGCCGACGGCGATCCGGTCCACGGCGGCCGGGATGGCGCGCTCCAGGCCGGACAGCTCGCCGTTGACCTCGATGCGCAGCGCCTGGAAGGTGCGCTTGGCCGGGTTGCCCCCGGTCCGCTTCGCGGCCTGGGGCAGCGAGTCGCGGATCAGCTCGACCAGCCGGGCGCTGTTGGTGAAGGGTTCCTTGTCCCGTTCCCGCACCACCGCCGAGACGATCCGTTTGGCCTGCTTCTCCTCGCCGTACTGGCGCAGGATGCGGACCAGCTCGCCGGGGGCGTAGGTGTTGAGGACCTCTGCGGCGCTGATGCCGGTCGTCTGGTCCATGCGCATGTCCAGAGGGGCGTCCTGGGCGTACGCGAACCCGCGGTCGGCCTCGTCCAGCTGCATCGAGGAGACGCCCAGGTCGAAGAGGATGCCCTGGACGGTGGGGATGCGCAGGCCGTCGAGCACCTCGGCCAGGTCGGCGTAGATCGCGTGGACCAGGGTGACCCGGTCGCCGAAGGGCGCCAGGCGCTCCCCGGAGAGCCGCAGGGCCTCCTTGTCGCGGTCGAGGCCGATCAGGTGTGCCTCGGGGAACCGGGTCAGCAGGGCCTCGCTGTGGCCGCCGAGACCGAGGGTGCAGTCGACTACGACGGCCCCCGGCCTCTCCAGCGCCGGGGCCAACAGGTCCAGGCACCGCTGGAGCATCACCGGGACGTGTCGGGACTCGCTAGTCAAAGCGCCCTCTCAGATAACGGCGCGGCAGGCGTACGCCGCGCCGCGCACGCGGAGTTTTACCAGGGGGCCGGGCGGCCGGTGAGGGCCGGGCTCCGGCCGGTTCGCGTCACTTTAGTGCAACGGTCCCCGCGGTCAACGAACCGCCCGGCGCGCCGTCCGCTCCGCTCGTACGGAACCCGCGAATGCCGCGAATCACCCGAACAGCCGCGTCCCGCCCACCCTTGTGGGTTAGCTCACAACAAGGCCGGTTGACCTTCTTTGTCCCTCCTCACTCCATGCCTCCCCCAGCGGTGACCACTAACGTCGGATGCATGACGACTTCCGCATCTCCCGCAGAGTCCGCAGCCCAGGCGTCCGCCGGTGGGTCCGTCACCGACCGGTTGGTCGAGGCGAACCGGCGGTACGCCGCCGCGTTCGGCGACCCCGGCATGGACGCCCGCCCGGTGCTCCAGGTCGCCGTCGTGGCCTGCATGGACGCCCGCCTCGACCTGCATGCCGCCCTCGGGCTGAAGCTGGGCGACTGCCACACGATCCGCAACGCGGGTGGTGTGGTCACCGACGACACGATCCGTTCGCTCACCATCAGCCAGCGGGCGCTCGGCACCCGCGCGGTGATACTCATCCACCACACCGGCTGTGGCCTCGAAAGCCTCACCGAGGACTTCCGGCACGAGCTGGAGGACGAGGTCGGCCAGCGCCCCGCCTGGGCCGTGGAGGCCTTCCGGGACGTGGACCAGGACGTGCGCCAGTCGATGCAGCGGGTACGGACGAACCCCTTCCTGCCCTACCGCGACGATGTGCGAGGCTTCGTCTTCGACGTGCACACCGGGCTCCTGCGGGAGATCGATCCCGCCTCTTGAGTGACACAAGGCCTTAACGCCGTCAAGAATGCGGGGTGACGCCACCCGGGAGTGTTCCCGGGCCGGCGTCCGCACTCTCGCGATTCAGAGGTGTCGGGGTGGGCCGGTTCATGCGTCAAGAGCGTGATCGGCCCGGAGAAAGGGCCGAGGAGAACCAGGTGACCACGTATGACGACCGAGCGAGCCTCGCGGATCTGACCAGCACTGCGGAGCGGGTCCGCCACTCGGTCGAGAGCGTGATCGAGGGCAAACCAGAGGTCGTCCGCCTCGCGCTGACCGTCCTGCTCGCGGAGGGGCACCTGCTGATCGAGGACGTGCCCGGCGTCGGCAAGACCATGCTGGCCAAGACGCTCGCCAAGTCCATCGACTGCTCGGTGCAGCGCATCCAGTTCACGCCGGACCTGCTGCCGTCCGACATCACCGGTGTCAGCATCTACGACCAGCAGCGCCGCGAGTTCGAGTTCAAGCCCGGCGCGATCTTCGCCCAGATCGTCATCGGCGACGAGATCAACCGCGCCTCCCCCAAGACCCAGTCCGCGCTGCTGGAGTCGATGGAGGAGCGCCAGGTCACCATCGACGGCACGACCTACACGCTGCCGAGCCCCTTCATGGTGGTCGCCACCCAGAACCCGGTGGAGATGGAGGGCACCTACCCCCTCCCCGAGGCCCAGCGCGACCGTTTCATGGCCCGCGTCTCGGTCGGCTATCCCAGCCCGGAGGCCGAGCTCCAGATGCTGGACGTGCACGGCGGGCTCTCCCCGCTGGACGACCTCCAGGCCGTCGCGCACGCCCACGACATCGTCAAGCTGATAGAGGCCGTCCGCGAGGTGTACGTGGCCGAGCCCGTGCGCCGCTACGTGGTCGACCTGGTCTCCGCCACCCGCAGCCACCCGGACCTGCGCCTGGGCGCCTCGCCCCGCGCCACCCTGCACCTGCTGCGCGCCGTGAAGGCGTCCGCCGCGCTGGCCGGCCGGGACTACGTCCTGCCCGACGACGTCCAGGCGCTGGCCGCCCCCGTCCTCGCGCACCGGCTGCTGCCGACCGCGCAGGCCCAGCTGAGCCGGCGGACCGCCGAGCAGGTCGTCGCCGACATCCTGCAGCGCACCCCCGTGCCGGCCGCGCACGCCCGCGGCGAGATGCCGCCCGGCGCGGGCATCCGGGGCTTCTGATGAGCACCGGTGCCCCGGACGGCGCCGGTGGCGCCGGAGGGGGCGGGGCGGGCCTGCGCGCCTCGCTGTCGGGGCTGACCACGCGCGGCCGCTCGTTCCTGGCCGCCGGGATCGCGGCCGCCGCCTGCGCGTACGTACTCGGGCAGGGCGAACTGCTGCGGGTGGGACTGCTGCTGGCCCTGCTCCCCCTGATCTGCGTCCTCGCCCTGCACCGCACCCGCCACCGGGTCTCCGGCAGCCGCCGGCTGACCCCGGGCCGGGTGCCCGCGGGCGGTGAGGCCCGGGTACGGCTGCGCATGGACAACACCTCCAGGATGCCCACGGGGCTGCTGATGCTCCAGGACCGGGTTCCGTACGTGCTGGGGCCGCGGCCCCGCTTCGTACTGGACCGGGTCGAGCCCGGCGGGCGCCGCGAGGTGTCCTACCGGGTCCGCTCCGACCTGCGCGGCCGCTACCCGCTGGGTCCGCTCCAGCTCCGGCTGACCGACCCCTTCGGGATGGTCGAGCTGACCCGTTCCTTCAGCACCTACGACACCCTCACCGTCATCCCGCGCACCGAGGCCCTGCCCGCGGTCCGACTGACCGGCGAGGCCAACGGCCACGGTGACGGCAGCCGGCGTTCCCTGGCCCTGGCCGGGGACGACGACGTGATCCCGCGCGAGTACCGGCGCGGCGACGACCTGCGTCGGGTGCACTGGCGCTCCACCGCCCGCTACGGCGAGCTGATGGTGCGCCGCGAGGAGCAGCCCCAGCGCACGAAGGCCACCGTCCTGCTGGACACCCGGGCGGACGCCTATCGGGGCGCCGGCCCGGACTCCGCCTTCGAGTGGGCCGTGTCGGCGGCCGCCTCCACCCTGGTGCACCTGCTGGAGCAGGGGTTCTCGGTACGGCTGCTGACCGACAACGGCACCTCGGTCCCCGGTGACGCCGGCGGCGGATTCTCCTCCGGCGGGCACGATCCCGCCGAGGCGGCCGGGCTGATGCTGGACACCCTCGCGGTCGTCGGGCACTCCGACGAGAGCGGGCTGTCCAAGGCCCACGACGCGCTCCGCGGCGGCGGGGCGGGTGGCGGCTTCGGCGGCGGTGGCTCCGACGGGCTCCTCGTCGCCTTCCTGGGCGACCTGGACGACGTACAGACCGAGATGGCGAGCAGGATGCGGCAGCGCAGCGGGGGCGCGGTGGCGTTCGTACTGGACTCCGCGGCCTGGACGGGCGGGCCCACGCGGGTGGAGACACGGCTGGGCCGGCTGCGCGACGCGGGCTGGACGGCACTGGCCGCCCCACCCGGGGTGGCCTTCGGCGATCTGTGGCGGCAGGCCGGCAACGCCCCGCTCGGCACGGCGACTTCCGGAGGTTGGGGATGAGCGGGCGCGCGCGACTGACGCTCTTCGCGATGCTGGCCACACTGCTGACCTCCTGGTCACTGGCCCCGCTGGTGGAGTCCTCCGGCTGGCTGGTGCAGGCCGCGGTGCTGCTCGGCGTGCAGAGCGCCGTGGGGGCCGGGGCCCGGCGGATCCCGCTGGCGCGGTCGCTGACGGTGGCGGCGCAGCTCCTGGTGACACTGCTGCTGCTCGCGTTCCTCTTCGCGGGGAAGGCCGAGACCCCCTCAGGCGGGCTGCTGGGCTACCTGGTCACGGACTTCGGGTCGTTGTTCCAGCAGGGCGTGCGCGACGTCGGCGAGTTCGCCATACCGGCGCCGCTGACGGACGGCATCCGGTTGCTGCTGCTCTCCGGGGTGCTGCTGATCGGGCTGCTGGTGGACATGCTGGCCGTCACGATGCGGACGGCCGCGGCGGCCGGGCTGCCGCTGCTGGCGCTGTACTCGGTGGCCGCCGGGCTGTCGGCCGGACAGGGCGGCGCCTGGTTCTCCTTCCTGCTGGCGGGCTGCGGCTTCCTGATGCTGCTGCTGACCGAGGGCCGGGACCGGCTCGCGCAGTGGGGTCGGGTCTTCGGCGCGGCGCCGGACGGGCGCGTCTCGGCCGCTTCCGGTTACGGCGGCGGCAAGGACGGCACCCGGGCGGTGGCCCCCGTGCGCACCGGCCGGCGGATCGGTGTGGTCACGCTGGGTCTGGCACTGGCCGTGCCGGCGGTGCTGCCGTCGCTCGGCGGCGGCATGGTCGGGGCCGGGGACGACGGTGGTGCGGGCAGCGGCGCGGGCGGCGGGACGATCTCGGCGGTCAACCCGCTGGTGTCGCTGCAGGGCAGCCTGAACGCGCAGGACAACCGGGTGGTGCTGCGGTACCGGACGGACAGCCCGCAGCAGTCCGAGCAGTACCTGCGGATCCTGGCGCTCGACGAGTTCAACGGGGTCAAGTGGGAGGCCTCCGGGCGCCCCCTGACGGACGTGCCGGAGCGGTTGCCGACGCCGCAGGGTCTCGGCGGTCCGGTGGAGCAGGACGCGGCGGAGGTCCGGACGACCGTCTCGGCGGCCCAGACGTACGCGCAGCGCTACCTGCCGATGCCGTACCCGGCGACGCGGGTGGACATCGGCGGGAAGTGGCGGTTCGAACCGGCCGGCCGGACCCTGGTCGGGGACCAGTTGGGCAAGGACCGCTTCCAGAACGTGCAGGGCGCCCAGTACACGGTGCGCAGCCTGCTGCTCCGGCCGACGGCCTCGCGGTTGCGCGAGGCCCCCGCGCCGGACCCCGAGGTCCGGTCCGAGTACACGAAGCTGCCGGACAACCTGCCGCCGGTCGTCGCCGAGACGGCCCGGCGGGTCACCCGGGGTGCGACGGACGACTACACGCGGGCCGTGAAGCTCCAGGACTTCTTCGCGGTGAACGGCGGGTTCCGCTACGACACCACGGTCAGCTCCGGTTCGGGTTCGCAGGCCATCGCCCGGTTCCTGAACGACAAGGAGGGCTTCTGCGTCCACTTCTCGTTCTCGATGGCGGCGATGGCCCGCTCGCTGAACATCCCGGCGCGGGTGGCGGTCGGGTTCACCCCCGGCACCAGGCAGGCCGACGGCAGCGTGAACGTGTCCCTGCGGGACGCGCACGCGTGGCCCGAGCTGTACTTCGAGGGCGTGGGCTGGACCCGGTTCGAGCCGACCCCCCGGTCCGGCATCTCGGTACCGGACTACAGCCGGGCCGCGACGCCGACCGCGCAGCCGTCCGCCCCGGCGGCGCTGCCCTCGCCGGGCGCGTCCGCCCCGTCGTCGGCCCCGTCGAAGGCGCAGGACTGCCCGCCGGAACTGAAGAAGCTCGGCGAGTGCGGCGGGCCCGTGCCGGCGCCGGGCGGGGACGCCGGCGACGGCGTGACGCTCCTGTCCGTCCTGGGCTGGACCGGCGCGGGGATCCTCGTCCTGGGGCTGCCCCTGCTCCCCCTGTTGTGGCGGCGCGGGATCCGGGCGCGGCGGCTGGCGGCCGGCGACGTGCTGCTCGCCTGGCGCGAGTTGGGCGACGCGGCCTGGGACGTGAACATCCCGCCGGACGAGGCCCTGTCCCCCCGCCGGGCGGCGGGGCGGGTGGTCGTCCTGGGTCGGCTGGAGGACGCGCCGGCGCAGGCCGTGCACCGGGTCGCGGGCGCGGTGGAACGGGCCCTGTACGCCCCGCCGGGCGCGGACACCGCGTACGAGGGCATGGCGGACGACGTCCTCCTGGCGCACTCGGCGCTGCTGGCGAGCGTCTCGCGGAGCACCCGCGTACGGGCCCTGCTGCTGCCCCGGTCCCTGGTCCGGCTCTCCTGGGCCGCCTCGACCCGCTGGTCGGGCGTGACCGCCCGGGGCGCCGCGCTCTCCGGTCGGATCCGGCTCCCGCTGCGCGACCGGGGCTGACCCGGCCGCCGACCCCTCGGGGTCGGCTCCGGGCCCGGGTACGCGAGAACGCCGGTGCGGCGGGGCTCGTTCCCCCCGAGCCCCGCCGCACCGGCGTTCGTGTCGCGCCGGGTCCCCCGTGCTCCTCCCGGCGCGGAACGAGGGCCCGGTCCCGCTCCGCGGCCCCGTGTCCGCGGTGCGGGACCGGGCGCCCGGTCCGTGCCCCCAGTCTGCTGTGCGCGCAGCCGGGAACCCATCCGTACTCGTACTCATCCGGAGGTCTGGGTACGGATACTCAGTTCTACGCCGGGTCCGTTCCCGGGCGGCACCGCCGACCGGGGGTCAGCGGCTGCCGCTCACCCGGCCCCGCAGCAGCAGCGACAGGGCCGAGTGGACGTCGTCCAGGGACCGCTCGCTCTGGAAGGACTGCCAGTCCAGCGCGGCCACCAGCACCATGCCCACCATCGCCGCCGCCGTGAGCGGAACGTCGATCTCGGCGCTGAGTTCGCCCCGCTCGACCCCCTCCCGCAGCACGTCCTCGACCACCGCCACCGCCTCGCGCCGGACCACCATCAGCGTGGACTGCCAGGTGCGGTTGGTCCGCCAGAGCTCGGCGACGTACAGCTGGGTGAAGGCCGGGTACCGGTCGATGAAGACCAGGCCCGCGCGGATCATCGCGTCGAGCGCCTCGATCCGGGTGCCGCCCCGCGCCTCCGTCTCCTCGGCCGCCGTGCGCAGGGAGACGGTCAACAGCCCCACCCCGTGCCGCAGCAGCTCCTCGAAGAGGTCGTTCTTGCTCGCGAAGTTGTAGTAGACGGTGCCCTTGGCCACGCCCGCCCGTTCGGCGATCTCGTCGACCGTGGTCGCGGAGAAGCCCTGTTCGGCGATGAGGGTGACGGCCGCCTCGTAGAGCTTCTGCCGGGTGGCCTGACGTCGACCGCCGCCGGCGGCCGTACCGGTGCTGCTGCTTTCCATGGCGCTGATTCTCACAGGTCAACAGCTCTCTACAGGCTCAGTTCCGGGTGCAGTCGACTCATCGTCCACACCTGCTTGCCGCGGGCGGCGAGCGCCGTCAGGGCCAGGGCTCCGATCGTGAAGGCCAGCAGGACCAGGGAACCCCGCCACACCGGGGCGAGGTCACCGCCGGTGATGAGGCGGCGCAGACCCTCGACGACGTACGACATGGGCAGGTACGGGTGGACCCAGTTGAAGAAGGCCGGGCTGGTCTGAACGGGGTACGTGCCGCCCGCCGAGGTCAGCTGGAGCATCAGGACGGCGAGGACCAGGATGCGTCCGGCCGCCCCGAACTTGGCGTTGAGCCACTGGACGATCGCCGCGAAGCAGCCGGTGACCAGCATCAGGAAGGCGATGGTCAGCGCGGGCCGGGCCATCTCCAGGCCGAGGCCCGGGGCCCAGTGGAGCACCGACATCAGCAGGGCGACCTGTGCGAAGCCGATGCCGGCCACGGGCAGCCAGCCCGCGAGGGCGACCCGCCAGGACGAGGCGCCGGCGGCCAGGGCCCGCCGGTTCAGCGGGGCGATCAGCATGTAGGCGACCATCGCGCCGACCCACAGGGAGAGCGGGATGAAGTACGGGGCGAAGCCGGTGCCGTAGTTGGGCGCCTTGTGCAGGGACTGGTTGGCGAGCCGGATGGGGTCGGCCATGACCTGGGTG
The DNA here is from genome assembly GCF_044766345.1 of Streptomyces sp. NPDC102278. Lineage (NCBI taxonomy): Bacteria > Bacillati > Actinomycetota > Actinomycetes > Kitasatosporales > Streptomycetaceae > Streptomyces > Streptomyces sp. NPDC102278. Next base: position 323,336 of record NZ_JBIWLV010000009.1, read on the forward strand.
CGGGCGTCGCGCGCCTGCTGGTCGTAGTCCGGGATCTTGCCGGCGCCGTCGTGCAGGCCGCCGGCGAGCTCGCCGCTGCCGTCGACCAGCTTGTACATGCCGCTGTCGAGGGTGTGCGCGCCGTCCCCGAGCTTGCCCACGCCCTCGGTCAGGGCGCCGGAGCCGGTGAAGGCGGTGCCCAGGCCGGTGTGCAGCTGCGCCATGCCGGAGGCGACCTTCTGGGCGCCGGTGTTCAGGGCGTTGACCTTGGCGACGGCCGCGTCGAGGTCGGAGGAGAGGCCGGGGGCCTTGTCGGCCAGCTCGCGGGCCTTGTCCTCCAGGTCGGTCAGCTGACCGCGGAGCTTGCCCAGGTCGGTGCCGGAGGCCTTGACGACGTCGTTGACGTCACCGGCCAGCACGGCGCCCTCGGCGATGTCGTCCTTGACCCGCTTCAGGTCCGGGCAGGAGGCCAGGTGCGGTTCGGCGCCCGGGGTGACGCAGTGGGCGGTGTAGTACTTGTCCGCACCGGTCGCGGCCCGCCGGGTGACGGCGGCGGCGGCCGGGGCGTTCTTGGCGAAGGAGTCCAGGTGCTTGTTGACCACCTGGGCGGTGTCCGCGACGAGTTCGGCGGTGGCGGCCAGGGACTTCGGGTCGCTGACGAAGGGCTTGGCCTTGGCGGCGGCCCCGTTGACCTTGTCGGCGAGGGTCTGGGTGCCGGCGGCGAGGTCCTTGGACCCGGTCTCCAACTGCCCGGCGGCCGTGTTCAGCTTCCTCAGCCCGCCGTTGAGCTCGCCCGTCTTCTCCTTGGCCGTGTCGAGGCCGTCGGCGAGGTCCTTGGCGCCCTGCTTGGCCTTGCCGGCGCCGTCCTTGAGCTTGTCGGCGCCGTCGGCGGCCTCGGCGGTCTTGTCGTGCAGGTCGGAGAAGTTGACGAAGATCTTGTCGAGGAAGCCGCGGGAGGCGTTGGAGGACGCGGCGGAACGGACCTCGGAGAAGACGGTCTTGGAGATCGAGCCGACGATGTAGTTGTTCGCGTCGTTCGTGCGGACCTGGAGCGCCCCGGTGGCGGGGTCCGCGCCGGAACTGGAGGCGATCTTCGCGCTGAAGTCGGCGGGCATGGTCAGGGACAGGTAGTACTTCCCCTCCTCCAGGCCCTCGGCCGCCTCGTCGGCGTCGACCTCGCGCCAGTCGAAGGTCTTGCTGTCGCGCAGCTTCCTGGTGATCTCGTCGCCCGCGGCGAGGCGCTTGCCGTCCACGGTCGCGCCGCGGTCGGAGTTGACGAGGGCCACGGGAACCTTGTTCAGGTTGCCGTAGGGGTTCCAGAAGGACCAGAGGTACAGGGCCCCGTAGAGCAGCGGCAGCAGGAGCAGCGCGACGAGGGCGGCCCGGGGCAGCTTCCCCCGCCCGAACCGCTTCAGCTCAAGCGCGGCGAGCTTCGGCGAGCGCATCGTCCGCCCCCTTCGTGTCGTCGTCGGTGTCGGCGGTGTCGGCGGTGTCGGTGTCGCCGGTGTCGGTGTCGGGCTTGACCTCGGCCTCGGACTCGGGCTTGGCCTCTGCCTCGGGCTCGGGCTTGGCCTCGGGGTCCGGCTCGGGTTCGGGGTCCGGGTCGGGTTCGGGGTCCGGGTCGGGTTCGGGGTCCGGGTCGGGTTCGGCGGGGGGCTCGGTCGCGGCCTGGACCGTGCGCAGCACCAGGACCCCCTCAGGCGCCTCGTCGCACACCGCGATGACGGTGATCCCCCGGTCGGCGATCGAGCGGAGCAGCGCCCACAGTTCGGCGCGCTCGGCGGTCGATAGCTTCAGGTCGGTGTCGTCGAGGGCCAGCAGTCGGGGTCCGCCCAGCAGGGCGATGGCCACGGACAGCCGGACGGCCTCCAGGCGCTCCAGGTCGCGTACGGAGGTGCGCGGTCCCTTGGGCAGGGTCGCCGGGTCGAGCCCGGCGGCCGCGAGGGCCTGCTCGATCAGGGTCGCGGTGGTGGCGCGGCGCTCCGCGCGCGGGCGCAGCAGGGCCCGCACGGGACCCTCGTAACGGCGCTGGAGCATGGCTCCCTCGCGCAGTTGCTCGGCGACGGTGAGCGCCTCGTCGAGGTCGTTGACCCCGGGCACGTGCCCGAGGGCGGCGATCCGCCGCACCGCGGTCATCTTCTTCGGCAGTCGGTGCCCGCCGATCTCGGCGTGGCCCTCGGAGGGCTTCATCCGACCCGTGAGGGCGAGCAGCAGGCAGGTCCGGCCGCTGCCGGAGGGGCCTTCGAGTGCGATGAGCGAGCCGGGCGCGGCGTCGATCCCCACGCCCCGGAAGACCCAGCCGCGCGGGCCCTTGAGTCCGAAGTCCTCGGCCTTGACGGCCGCCCCGTGTGAGCTCTCCACGCCGCCCCCCTTCTTTTGAACTGACCGGTCAGTTCAAAAAACTAGCAGGTTCCGCGGGATCCGGTTGCACAGAGGGGGATGAAGATCCCCAACCGGGGGTAAAAGTGCAGGTCACCGTGATTGTCAGTGGCGGGCGTCACGATGGACTCACGCAGCGCGACAACGCGGCGGCACGGCAGCACCACCCGACGGCGGTACCCGAACAGGCAGTACCCGAAAGGCAGTGACCGAGTACCCGGCATCAGAAGCAGCACGCATCGACAGGAGGTTCGTCATGGCCACACCGTCCCCGTCCCCTGTCCACCCCGTCCCGAGGAAGTCGTCGGCACCGCCGGCCGCCCTCGATCTGCTCGCCAAGGCCCACCGCGGCCTGACCGAGGCGGTCGGGCTGTCCCGGCCCAATGAGCGCTACGCCACCGCCCACCTCGCGGCGCTGCGCGCGGCCGCGGCCGTACTGGCCGCGCGCGGGCGGCCCGAGCCGGCCAACCCGCGCCGACGGCCCCGGATCCGCAGCGCGTGGGAGGTGCTGCCGGAGATAGCGCCGGAGTTGACGGAGTGGAGCGCCCTGTTCGCCGCCGGTGCCGACCGCCGGGCCCGGGCCGAGGCCGGGATACCGGACGCCGCGACCGGCCGGGAGGCGGACGACCTGGTCCGCGAGGTGGGGATGTTCCTGCGCCTGGTCGAGCGGATGCTGTCCCTGCGACCGGTGACCCCGACGCAGGGCCTGCCGCAGCCCCGACCTGAGCGTCCGCACGCGGGATGAGCTGGTCGGCGGCCTGAGGCAATAGGGTGGGGCACGCCCGCTCACCCTTACCGCGCCGAGGAGCCATCAGCCGTGTCGGACACTTCCCGCCCCCGTGCCTCCCTCCGCACCGCCGTGGTGTGGGAGGTCCTCAAGGAGGCCCTCGACCGCCGGGTGAAGGCGACCGGGCGGGACGTGTTGGACGTGCTGGACACCGGCGGCGGCACCGGCAAGTTCGCCGTCCCGGTGGCCCGGCTGGGCCACCGGGTCACCGTGGTCGACCCCAGCCCGAACGCGCTGTTCGGGCTGGAGCGTCGGGTCTCCGAGGCCGGAGTCGCCGACCTGGTGCGCGGGGTCCAGGGCGACGCCCAGGGTCTGCTGGACGTCGTCGACCGGGACGCGTACGACGTGGTGCTGTGTCACGGCGTGCTGGAGTACGTGGACGACCCGGCCGAGGGCGTGGCCAACGCGGTCGCGGCCCTGCGCCCCGGCGGGATCCTGAGCCTGCTCGGCGCCGGACTCGGCGGAGCCGTGCTGGCCCGCGCGCTGGCGGGGCACTTCACCGAGGCCCGTACCGCGCTCACCGACCCGGCGGGCCGCTGGGGATCGGGCGACCCGGTCCCGCGCCGGTTCACCGCCGAGCAGCTCACCGAGCTGGTGGGTGGAGCCGGCCTGGAGGTCGGAGCGGTGCACGGTGTACGGATCTTCACGGACCTCGTGCCCGGCGTCCTGGTCGACACCGAGCCCGGCGCGGTGGAGGCGCTGATGCGTCTGGAGGAGGCCGCCGCCGAGCTGCCGGCCTTCCACGCGGTCGCCACGCAGTTGCACGTCCTGGGCGAGAAGAGCGCCTGATCTGCGGCGCGTCCGCGCACGCGGATGCGCGGACACCCTGTGAACCGGCCGCCGGCCCCGTATGATCGAGGACACCGGCCGGCATGGCGGACGGACCATTGGGGAATAAGCGCCTCAGTGACCGCCCGGGCGACGGTACGGTTTGTACGCAGGGCTTTTTTCGAACGTGGCGTAGAGGGCGGGTATCACGGGGGCGATTCCCCGCCTATCCTGAAGGGGACCCCTGGTCGCTACCCTTCGCGACCGACGGATGAGGAGGACTCCCGTGCCGCTCTCGGAGCACGAGCAGCGAATGCTCGAGCAGATGGAGCGAGCGCTGTACGCCGAAGATCCCAAGTTCGCGACAGCGCTTGAGGGAAGCGGACTGCGCACGTACACCCGGCGACGGGTCTACCAGGCAGTCGCGGGCATTGTGGTGGGCATCGCGCTCCTCATGACCGGTGTGATCGTGCCGAACGTGCTGTGGATCAGCGTGGTGGGCTTCCTCGTCATGCTGGGTTGTACGGTTCTCGTGGTCACCGGTTGGCGCAAGGCACCCAAGCCCGGCGAGCAGCCCGTCTCCGACAGTGCAGGCGGTTCGGCCCGTGGCCGGAACCGGCAGCGTCGGTCGATGATGACCCGCATCGAGGAACGGTGGCAGCGCCGCCGTGACGAACAGGGGCAGTAGCCCCCCAGGACATGAGCGAGGGGACGGCCGCCGACGGGCGGCCGTCCCCTCGCCTTTCTCCCTGACGGATCACCCGTCCTGCGGCATGATGACCGAATGACTGTGCTGCCCCTGGTCTTCACCAGCGGCTGGGCCAGCGGGATCAACGCCTACGCCGTGGTCCTCCTGCTCGGCCTCTTCGGCGCGACCGGGCTCACGGACGAGGTCCCGGCGTCGTTGCAACGCCCCGACGTCCTGATCGTCGCCGGTGTGCTGTTCCTCTGCGAGGCGGTCGCCGACAAGATCCCCTACGTGGACTCGGTGTGGGACACCCTCCACACCGTGATCCGCCCCGTGGCGGGCGCGGTGGTCGGGGCCCTGCTGGCCGGGCAGAGCGGCTCGCTCCCCGACCTCGCCGCCGGCGCCGTCGGCGGTTCCACCGCGCTGGCCAGCCACTTCGTCAAGGCCGGCACCCGGATGGCGGTCAACGCCTCGCCGGAACCGTTCACCAACATCGCCGTCAGCACCGCCGAGGACCTCGGGGTGGCCGGCATCGTCACCTTCGCCATGTTCAACCCCCAGGCCGCCGCGATCATCGCGGCCGTGCTGCTGGCGGCGGGCCTGACGATGCTGTTCTTCCTCTGGAGCCGGATCCGCCGCTACCGCCGGCGGCGGGCCCAACGCCGCGAGGAGAAACGGATGGCCGCCGAGGTGCGTCACACCTCCGGCGCGCCACCCCGCTGACCGCCCGGCGCCGGCGCCGACCGGACTCCGCCGCCCGCCCTGACCTCGTACGACCTCCCCGACCCGGACCCCCGGTTCGCTCGATAGGCTCAGCCGCATGGCACGAATTGCGGTGATCGGCGCCGGGATGGGCGCGATGGCGACGGCGGCCCGGCTGGCCGTGGCGGGCCACTGGGTGACGGTGTACGAGCGCGGCTCCACGTACGGCGGCGCCGTGGGTCGGTACGAGCGCGACGGTTTCGCCTTCGACACCGGCCCGGGGCTGTTGCACCTGCCCGCCGTCTACCGCGACCTGTTCGTGAAGACGGGCAGGAAGCCGCTGGAGGAGTGCGTCGCGCTCGTCCAGGTGGACCCCGCCGTCCGGCACCTGCTGCCCGACGGCACCTCGCTCACCCTTCCCAACGCCTCCCGCGGGGGCGCCGCCGCCGTTCTCGACGAGACCTTCGGCGCGGGCGCCGGGGACCGCTGGAACGGGGTGCTCGGGCGCGCCCGCGACGCCTGGAACGCCACCCGCCGCCCGCTGCTGGAGGAGCCGCTGCGCCCCGACTGGCAGGTGCTGGGCGCGGACCCCTACCCGGCGGTGCGCAAGAGCGGCCTGCTGCGGCGGCGCCCGCCGACCCTCGCCGAGGTGGCCGAACGGGAACTGGGCGGGCCGCTCGGGGAACTGCTGACCGCGCGGGTGCGCGCGTACGGCCTGCGTCCGACGGACGCGCCCGCCTCGGCGGCGGTCCTCCCGTACATGGAGCAGACCTTCGGCAGCTGGTACGTGCGCGGTGGCCTCCGGGAGCTGGCCACGGCCGTGTACGAACGCTGCCTGGAGCGGAAGGTGACCTTCGTCTTCGACGCGGACGTGCGGGGGGTCGTGGAACGGGACGGCCGGGCCGCCGGCCTCTCGTTGGCCGGCACGAGCGCGGTGGGCGCCGACACCGTGGAGGCCGACGCCGTGGTCTGCGGGGTCGATCCGAGGGCGCTCGCGATCCCGCCGGCGCCCGGCCCGGCTCCCGCCCCGCCGGCGGGTCTCCCCGGCCGGTACACCCTGTTCCTGGCCCTCGGCGGGCCCCGACCCGCCGACGCCGTGCACCGCACGCTGGTCGGAGCGGACCTGACCGTGCTTCGGCCCGACGACCCCGCCGCCCTGCCCGACGCCGGACACGAGGCCGTCACCGTCCAGGCGGTGGTGGAACCCGGCACGACGCCTTCGGCGCAGGACCTGCTCGCCGCGGCGGCCCCGGCCGTGCCGGGTCTGCGGGAGCGGCTGCTGTGGCACGAGCTGCGCACCCCGGCCGACATCGCCGGGGCGACGGGCGCCCTGGACGGGGCCGTGCCGCCGCCCGCGCTCGCGGGAGTCGGCGGCCGGCTGCTCCACCCCGCGAACACCACGGGTCTGCCCGGGCTGTACCTCGCCGGCGGCTGGGCCCACCCCGGCGGCGGACTCCCCCACGCGGGCATGACCGGCGCCCTGGTGGCCGGACTCATCGTGGAGGGCGCGGACTTCCGCGGCTCCCGCTGACCGGGCCGGGCGCCGGGCCGGTCAGTAGCGGTACTGCTCGTACTCGCCGCTGCCGCCCTGGTACGGGTACTGCTGCTGCTGTTGCTGCTGTTGCTGGTACTGCTCGTCCGTCGGGTAGGGCTGCTGGGCGTACTCGTCGGTGGACCGCTGCTGCGGTACCCAGACCCCACCGGGCGGGGTGTCCATCGAGTACTGCTGCCCGCTGTAGTCCGCGTAGGGCGCGTAGTCCTGCGTCTGGGACGGGGTGACGCCGCCGCCGGTGCCGATGTACGGGTCCGAGTAGGCCGCGTAGACCTGCTGCTCACCCGTCGGGTAGCCGGTGGAGTAGTCGTAGCCGCCCTGGGGCTGCGCGTCGTACTGCGGGGCGTACGTGCCGTCCTGCCCGCCGTTGGTGAACGGCGAGGCGAACGCGGCCGTTTCGGCCGCCTGGCCCGACTGGCCCGCGTACCCCGACTGGTCCGCGTACCCGCGCTGGTCGCCGTACTGGGGGGCGAAGCTCTGTATACCGTACGAGCCGGTGTCCTCGGGGACCGGCTGCGGGGTGAAGACGTTCGTTTCCGCGTCGTCGAAGTCGTCGGGGGCGTCCGCGCCGTCGCGGCGGCCGGCGGCGGCCGTCCGGTCGTCGTACTCCAGCCCCGTCACCTCCAGCGTGGGCGCCGGGCGTTCGGGGCGCGCACCGCCCGCGCCCCGGCGCCGGCCGCTCTGCTTCCGTACGGGTTCTCCGGCCCGGCGCAGCGCCCAACCGGCCACGAAGCCCTTGCGGAAGGAGAGCGTCACCAGGGTCTGGCCGATCGCGAACGCGGTCGCGCCGACGGCGATGACGAGCACCGACGGCAGCACCACCCCGGCGACCACGCCGGCGAAACCGGCGAAGGCGAGCAGGCGCCAGCGGAGCCGGGCCTTGTACTGCATCAGGACCTCGGCAAGCAGCCACAACGCGACGAAACCGAACGCGGTGTAGAGGACCGTCATTCCCATGCGTGGCCCCTCTCGGTGCGGCCGCCGGCGCGGGAACGGGGGACGGCCGCTCAGGCCCGCTGGTGCAGGCCCAGGTTCTCGTAGATTTCGAGAGTCGCCGTGGAGTTGTTCAGCGTGATGAAGTGCAGCCCCGGAACACCCTCGGACAGCAGCCGCGCGCAGAACTCCGTGGCGAACTCGATGCCAATGGAGCGTACAGCGGCCGGATCGTCCTTGACGGCGAGCATGCGGTCTTTTACCGCCGAGGGGAAGACCGCGGTACTGAGCTGGGGCAGCCGGTCCAACTGCTTGATGCCCACAACAGGCATGACCTCGGGGATGATCGGGGTCTCACAACCCGCCTTCGCGACGCTGTCGCGGAGCCTCAGATAATTCTCCGGATCGAAGAACATCTGGGTGATCGCATAGTCGGCGCCCGCGCGGCACTTGTCCACGAAGTGCCGGATGTCCGTGTCCCAGTCGTCCGAACGCGGGTGCATCTCGGGGAAGGCCGCGACGCCGACGCAGAAGTCGCCGGACTCCTTGAGCAGCCGGACCAGGTCGGCCGCGTAGTCCACGCCGTCGGGGTGCTTGACCCAGTCGGCCATGGGATCGCCCGGCGGGTCCCCGCGCAAAGCGAGCATGTTGCGGATGCCGGCGTCGGCGAACTGGCCGATGACGTGACGCAGCTCCGCGACGGACTGGTCCACGGCGGTGAGGTGCGCGACGGGGGTGAGGGTGGTGTTCGCGGCGATCGCCTCGGTGGCCCGTACGGTGCCTCCGCGCGTGGAGCCGCCGGCCCCGTAGGTGACGGACACGAAGCTGGGGCCCACCGCCTCGATGCGGCGGAGCGCGTTCCAGAGGTTGCGTTCGCCCTTCTCGGTCTTGGGCGCCCAGAACTCGAAGGAGTACGAGCGCCCGGACGCGATGAGGTCGCGGACCGTGTGTGCGCGGTCCGACCAGGTGGAAGCGGTGCCAAGGGCCATACCGGCAGGTTAGACGCGTGCCGGCGGACGCCGAAGCGCTGTCCGCCCATTGGACACGTTTTTGGACACCCGGCTACACGAGACGGGCGCGGACCCGCTTGGCCAGTTCGGCGGCGGCCGCCCCCGGATCGGACGCCTCGGTGAGGGCGCGTACGACCACGACTCGGGTGGCCCCGGCGTCGAGGACCTCGTCCAGGTTGCCGGCGTCTATGCCGCCGATGGCGAACCAGGGCCGGTCCTGCGTGAGGGAGGCGGCGTGGCGCACGAGGTCGAGGCCGGGGGCGTGCCGGCCGGGCTTGGTGGGGGTGGGCCAGCAGGGGCCGGTGCAGAAGTAGTCCACGCCGGGCTCGGCGACGGCCGCGTCGACCTCCGACTCAAAGTGGCAGGAGCGGCCGATCAGGACGTCGGGGCCGAGGATCGCGCGGGCGGCGGGAACGGGGATGTCCCCCTGGCCGAGGTGTAGGACGTCGGAGCCGATGGCGTGCGCGACGTCGGCGCGGTCGTTGACCGCCAGCAGCCTGCCGTGGCGGCGGGCAGCCTCGGCGAAGACCTGGAGGTGCTCCAGTTCCTCCCCCGCCTCCATGCCCTTGTCGCGGAGCTGGACGATGTCCACCCCGCCGGCCAGGACGGCGTCGAGGAACTCGGGGAGGTCACCCTGTCGCTTGCGGGCGTCCGTGCACAGGTAGAGCCGGGCGTCGGACAGCTGCTGCATGGGTGTACCCCCCGTGGTCGTGGCGGTGTACGGGCCCGCGCGCTCGGCCCGTACACCGGTTGGTTCGGCGAATCAGCCGGTCAGAGGGCGAGCGCCTGAGCGCGGCGCTTCACCTCCGTGCCGCGATTCTCGCTCAGCGCCTGCGCGGGGGTGCCGGGCAGGGTGGGGTCCGGGGTGAACATCCACTCCAGGATCTCCGCGTCGGAGAAGCCGTCGTCGCGGAGCACCGTCAGCAGGCCGACCAGGCCCTTGACCACCTTGTCGCCGTCGATGAAGGGGGCGGGTACCTGGAGGGAGCGGTTCTCGCCGCGGCGCACGGCGAGCAGCTGACCTTCCTTGACCAGCTGGCGGACCCGGGTCACTTCGATGTCGAGCATCTCCGCGATGTCGGGGAGGTAGAGCCAGGCGGGAACAAGGGCATCGATCTTTGCGTCAATCTCGGTCACGGGGACAAGCCTGCCATCTCGGGCCGGCCGCCGGTACCCGGGCCGTCCGTCCGGGCGCCGGGGCAGGCGCCGCCCGGCCCCGGCTCGGATCGGCGGCGCCTCGTGTCCGTCTCCGGTTCAGGCCGCGGCGGACTTCAGGGGGGTGCCGGGGTCGGCGACCTTGGTCGGATCCAGGGGCGCGCCGGATTCGATCAGGCGGCGGCCCTGGGCGAGGTCGCGGGGACGGCCCACGGCAAGGACGGCGACCAGGATCCCGTCGCGGAGCCAGCAGACGGACCACGCCGGGTCGCTCGGATCGCCCCGCCACACCGTCTCGTCCGCCGCGTCGTGGTGCCCGGCGTACTGCACGAAGCGCCCGAACTGCTCCGACCAGAAGTACGGCACCGGATCGTAGGCGCGGTCCGTTCCGCCGCTCAGGATGTCGGCCGCGACCACCCTGGGGCCCTGGAGGGCGTTGTCCCAGTGGTGGACCAGCAGCCTGGCCCCGTAGCGGGCCGAGGGGAACGAGGCGCAGTCCCCCACGGCGTACACGTCCTCCAGCGAGGTCCGCAGCCAGGCGTCCGCCGTGACCGAGCCGTCGGGTCCCAGGTCGATCCCCGAGTCCGCCAGCCACGCGGTGGCGGGGCGGGCCCCGATGCCCACGATCACCGCGCCCGCCGCCAGTTCCCGGCCGTCGGCCAGCAGGACCCGGCCGGGCTCCACCGAGGCCACCCGCGCGCCGGTCAGCAGGGTCGCGCCCGCCTCCGCGTACCAGCGGCCCATCGCCTCCCCGACCGCCTCGGGCAGGGCGCCCGCCAGGACCCGGTCCGCCGCCTCGACGACGGTGACGGCGCAGCCCGCCTCCCGGGCGGCGGTGGTGAACTCCGCGCCGATCCAGCCGGCCCCGACCACGACCACGGCCGGCGCGGCGGCGAGGACCGGGCGCAGTCGCGCGGCGTCGTCGAGGGTACGCAGCAGGTGGACGCCCCGGACTCCCTCGGAGCCGGGCAGGGTCAGCGGTTCGGCGCCGGTCGCCAGGACCAGGGCCTCGTAGGGGACCGGGCCGGCCTCCGTGTCGAGTTCGCGCGCTCCCGCGCGCAGGCCGGTGACCTCGGTCCCCAGTCGAAGGCGGATGTCGAGCCCCTCGAAGTCCACGTCGAACGCGGAGTCCTCGGCCTTGCCCAGCAGGACCGCCTTGGAGAGCGGGGGCCGGTCGTAGGGCTGGTGGGGTTCGGCGCCCAACAGGGTCAGGGGGCCGGTGAAGCCCTGTTCGCGCAGGGCCACCGCGGTCTGCACGCCGGCCATTCCGGCGCCCACGATGACGACGCCGCTCTGAGTGTGTTCCGTCTGCTCGCTCACGTCACCCACCCTAATCTTCTGACGCTCCGTCAGGAATGGCGGGCGGGGAGGCAGCCTTACCCGGCACCGGCCCCGGGGTTAGTCTGGCCACCGTACCTATCGCGGGAGTCCGGGCGCACCGGGCTGAGAGGGAGGCTGACCGGCCTCCGACCGTACGAACCTGATCCGGGTCATGCCGGCGAAGGGAGGGGCTGGACACCCATGCACTCATCGCGTTCATCGCACTCCGCACGTTCATCGCACTCGTCACGACAAGCGGGTCACGACGTCCACGACGTCCTCGTCATCGGCGGCGGCGTCATCGGCCTGGTCGTCGCGTGGCGGGCGGCCCGGCGCGGGCTGCGCACCGTACTGGCCGATCCGAACCCCGGCGGGGGCGCGGCCCAGGTCGCGGCCGGGATGCTCGCCGCCGTCACCGAGCTGCACTACGGCGAGGAGACCCTGCTCGGGCTCAACGTGGCCTCCGCCGCCCGCTATCCGGAGTTCGCCGCCGAACTCACCGAGGCCGCCGGCGGGCTGGAGATCGGCTACCGCGCCTGCGGCACCCTCGCCGTGGCCCTGGACTCCGACGACCGCCTGCACCTGCGCGAGCTGCACGCGCTCCAGCGTCGCTGCGGGCTGGAGTCACAGTGGTTGACCGGCCGCGAGTGCCGGCGCCTGGAACCGATGCTGGCCCCGGGCGTACGGGGCGGCCTGCGCGTCGACGGGGACCACCAGGTGGACCCGCGCCGGCTCGCCGCCGCGCTGCTGGCCGCCTGCGAACGGGCCGGGGTGGGCGTCCACCGGGCCAACGCCGACCGGTTGACCGTGCTGCACGACCGGGCCGCGGGGGCCGTGCTCGACGACGGTACGGAGCTGCGCGCCGACCAGGTGGTGCTCGCGGCGGGCTCGCTCAGCGGCCGTTTGGCGGGCGTGCCACCGCAGGTGCGGGTCCCGGTACGGCCGGTGAAGGGCCAGGTGCTGCGACTGACGGTGCCGGCCTCGTACGCGCCGTTCCTCTCCCGGACCGTACGGGCCGTCGTCCGAGGCAGCCACGTCTACCTGGTGCCGCGCGAGAACGGCGAACTCGTCGTCGGGGCCACCAGCGAGGAACTCGGCTGGGACACCACCGTCACCGCCGGCGGGGTCTACGAGCTGCTGCGCGACGCCCACGAGCTCGTGCCCGGCATCACCGAACTCCCGCTGACCGAGACCCGGGCCGGCCTGCGACCGGCCTCCCCCGACAACGCCCCGCTGCTCGGGCCCACCGAGCTGCCCGGCCTGCACCTGGCCACCGGGCACTACCGCAACGGGGTGCTGCTGACCCCGCTCACCGGGGACGTGATGGCGGAACTGCTGGCCACCGGCACCATGCCGGAGGTCGCCCGCCCCTTCACCCCGCGCCGATTCACCCAGGCACGTCAGGAGTCGTACGCATGACCATCTCCGTCAACGGCGAACCGCGCGAGGTCGCGGCCGGAACCACCCTCGACGCGGTGGTCGCCACCCTGACCCGGGCCCACAAGGGGGTCGCGGCGGCGCTCAACGAGACCGTGGTGCCGCGCGGCCGGTGGCCGCACACCGAGATCGGCGAAGGCGACCGGGTCGAGGTCCTCACCGCGGTCCAGGGAGGCTGACGGCGATGGCGGACGACCTCTTCACCCTCGGCGGCCGGACCTTCACCTCCCGCCTGATCATGGGCACGGGCGGCGCCCCCAGCCTGGACGTCCTGGAGCGCGCCCTGGTCGCCTCCGGCACGGAACTGACCACCGTGGCCATGCGCCGCCTGGACCCGACCGTGCAGGGCTCGGTCCTGTCCGTGCTCTCCCGGCTGGGCATCGCGGTCCTGCCGAACACCGCGGGCTGCTTCACGGCCGGCGAGGCCGTGCTGACCGCCCGGCTGGCCCGCGAGGCGCTCGGCACGGACTGGGTCAAGCTCGAAGTCGTCGCCGACGAGCGCACCCTGCTCCCGGACGGGGTCGAACTGCTCGACGCCGCCGAGACCCTGGTGGACGAGGGCTTCACCGTGCTCCCGTACACCAACGACGACCCGGTGCTGGCGCGGAAGCTGGAGGACGTGGGCTGCGCGGCGATCATGCCGCTGGGCTCCCCCATCGGCTCCGGCATGGGCATCCGCAACCCGCACAACTTCGAGCTGATCGTGGAACGGGCCGGGGTTCCGGTGATCCTGGACGCGGGCGCCGGCACGGCCTCGGACGCGGCGCTGGCCATGGAGCTGGGGTGCGCCGCCGTCATGCTGGCGTCGGCCGTCACCCGGGCGCAGTCGCCCGCGCTGATGGCGGCGGCGATGCGGGACGCCGTCTCGGCGGGGCGGCTCGCCCGTCGCGCGGGACGCATCCCCCAGCGGCGCTTCGCCGAGGCCTCCTCCCCCACCGAGGGCCGCGCCACCCTCGACCCGGAACGCCCGGCCTTCTAGCCTCCGGCTCCGTCGCCCACCTCCAGCCTCGCCGGCGTTCGAGGCGCGGGCCCACCTCCAGCCTCGCCGGCGTTCGAGGCGCGGGCCCACCTCCAGCCTCGCCGGCACTTGAGGCGCGGGTCCGGGCGGAGCCCGGTGCCCGGCGGAGCCGGGGTTACCTGGGGCACCGCCCCGGACCCCGGGGGGGCCCCCCCCCCCGGGGGGGGGGGGGCGGGGGGGGGGGGGGGGCCCCCCGCCCCCCCGCCCCCCCCCCCC